>NZ_JAALFZ010000011.1:36153-168954 GCF_011800505.1 Bacillus sp. EKM501B
CAACAAAGCGCTAAACAGGATGATTCCTCTCAAGATAGGCAACAAAGTGCTAAACAAGATGATTCGTCTCAAGATAAACAACAAAGTGCTAAACAAGGTGATTCGTTTCAAGATAAACAGCAAAACGCTAAGCAAGATGAACCTTCTCAAAGTAAGCAACAAAGCTCTGGAGGTAATAGTATTTATGACTTTACAAAACCAGAAAAAGATCGTATTCATTCTTTACAAAATTTAATAGAGAAGCTGAAAAAGTCTAGTGATTTTGTAAATTATCATACATCCGACGATGAAACGATGCCTTATTGGATTTCTTACTATCGCCCTTCACTTGATGGAGAAAAATTACAAAAGTATTTAATGCCCACTCTTTTAGAACGACCTAACGCATCACTAGAAGAGCTTAAGGAACATATCCCGATGAGCGGCATTACAATTACGAACGACTTACAAAAAATTGAGGATATGGTTTTAAAGGGGCATGCGATTATTCAATTGAATCAGCAAGATCAAAAATGTATGCTTGCAAACATTGCAATTGATAATTATCGTGCACCAACCCCTCCTTTAAACGAATCAACTGTTATTGGTCCGCAAGAAGGTTTCGTAGAGGATATTGATACAAACATTAATTTAGTTCGAAAACGTCTTCCTGTTTTAGATTTACAAACAAAAGAAATGATTATCGGCGAGTTTTCCAAAACAAAAGTTGTCATGATGTATTTAGACAACCTTGCTGAAAAAGATAATGTAGATTTTCTAGAAGAGTCATTACGCGCTCTTGAATATGATCAAATTAATGATAGTGCTTATTTACAAGAATTAATGGGTGAAAAATCGATTTTCCCTCTCTATATCAATACAGAACGTACTGATAGAGTTACAAAAGCACTAATTGATGGAAAAATCGCTATTTTTGTTGATGGTTCTCCAAGTGTTTTACTAACACCCGTATCCTATTTTGATTTTTTCATTTCACCAGAAGACTATAACGTCTCCTGGATGTACGCTACATTTTCAAGGATTTTAAGATTAATTGCCGTTCTATTTTCAATTTGCGCTACACCGTTATACGTTGCAGTTTTAAATTATCATTATGAACTTATTCCAAGTGATTTACTTGAAACCTTAATTTTATCAAGAGCACAAGTACCATTCCCACCTTTAATTGAAGCACTCTTTTTAGAACTTGCGATCGACTTACTGAGAGAAGCTGGCGCGAGGTTACCGATGAAAGTTGGTCAAACGCTCGGTATCGTAGGGGGTATCGTAATCGGACAAGCATCTGTACAAGCAGGTTTAACGAGTAACATTTTATTAATTATCGTTGCACTATCAGCACTCGCTTCCTTTATTACACCTATTTATAAAATGGGTAATGCGGTTCGATTACTACGTTTCCCGTTTCTCATATTTGCAGAAATAGGAGGACTTTTCGGGATTTCACTTGGATTTATCTTTTTATTTACCCATCTATTTAGACTCACTTCTTTACGCAAGCCGTACGCTTTATTTTATCCAACAAGACAACAATCTGTTAAAGATTCTTGGATTCGTTTTCCTTTAACAATGATTGATACAAGAGATGTACAAGCAAGGCCACAACATGTAAAAAAAGCAGCGAAAGGAATTTCAACAAAGCATAGATCAGACTTTGATGATTAAGAAATGAGGTGCATTCGATGAGTAAAGTTCAAGAAAAATATCAAATATCTCCTATCTTTGTTTTCTTCTTAATTCACGGTGCACAGTTCGGTGCTGGCGTTCTCGGCTTCGCTCGAATCATCGCAAAGGCCGCTGGATACGACGGATGGATGGGAGTTATAATCACAGGAATTTTAATCCACATTCTTATATGGATGATGTATGTCTTATTAAAAGAAACAAATGGGAATTTAGTTGATTTACATCGGCAAACATTTGGAAAATGGCTAGGAAATGGCATTAGCATCATCTTTATGGCTTATTTTTTAATCGTTAGTATTTCAGTCATCCGAACATATGTTGAAATTATTCAAGTATGGATGTTTCCTACCGCTTCTACCTTTATGTTAACACTCTTTTTATGCTTAGTTAGCTATTACATTATCTCTTCTGGATTTCGTGTAATTACCGGTATTTGCGTCATCTCTGTTGGTGGTACATTAGGATATTTATTTCTAAGCTTATTCGTTTTGAAATATTCACATTGGGATAATTTACTACCTATATTCACACATTCTTTTTCAGACATTTTAAAATCCGCTCAACTGTCAATCTACAGTATGACCGGTTTTGAGATTTACCTCATGGTGTATCCATTTGTGAAAAAGCCTATGCAATCTCATAAATACGCTCAGTTTGGAGCACTATTTTCAAATCTTCTATATTTATTTAGCACCCTTTTAGCCTTTGCATTTTTTAGTGAAAAACAATTGTTAAAAACGATATGGGCCCAACTTTCTATGACCCAAGTTATTCAATTACCATTTATAGAAAGACTCGAATATATTGCAATTTCAGGCTATGCACTCGTTATTATTTCAAGTTTTATCCTCCCTTTATGGGCGTCAATGAGAGCAACTCATGAAATATTCCGTGTAAAACAAAGGGGTGTTTTAATTGCTTTTATCTTTATCACTCTCATTGTTTCGCAACTTTTAACAAACAGACACGATATTAATAACTTTATTAGTAATGTATCAAAGGTTAGTTTTTGGCTCATTTATGTATACATCCCAATCCTATTTATTATTGTGTGGGTGAAAAGAAAATGGAAAAAATCAAAAGCACAAGCAAATTAATACTTATTTCTTGTATAACATTCTTCAGTCTAATTGGATGTTTACAAAAAAATATTATCGACGATGTACAACTTATTCAAGGATCCGTATTTGACGTTGCAAAAGATAATAAAGTAAAAGTGACATTCGTTTGTCCCATTCAAAAAAAAGGAAATAAAGTTCAAGTTTTTGAAGGCAGTGCAAATGCGGTAAAACAAGTAAAAGCAGACACATCTTTAGAGTCTTCTCAACCTTTTGCTAGTGGACAAATGCGTGTCGCTCTATATACGATAAGACTTGCCAAAACAGGAATGTCTACTTCATTCGATACATTACTCCGAGATGTGAATATAGGGAACGCTTTATATGCTGCTTTATTAGATGGGAATGGTACTGAACTTTTAAAAGGCAAATATTCGACTTCATACAACGTTGCAATTTATATAAAAAAATTGCTAGAACATAACATGGAGACCGGACCTTTACCAGCGGATAATCTACATATAGGAGCATTTCGCTATTATCAAGAAGGAAAAGACTACTATATTCCCATTCTAAAGAAGCATGGTGATAAAATAAAAATTACCGGAATTGGCCTTTTTAAAAAGGATAAATATATCGGTAAAATTGCGGAAAAAGATATGTTCATATTTAAAGGACTATTAGAGAAACATAAATTAGATTCACATGAATTTAAAACAGATTCTGCGTACGTAATGATTAATAATATTCGTTCTGTTCCAACTTACGATATAAAAATTAAAAACGGAAAGCCTTCTTTTTTCATTCACGTTCGTCTTGATGCACGTATTCAAGAACTATCAAAACAAATTAACTTAGAAAATAACAAGAACACAAAAAACATTGAAAAAGATGTACAAAAACAATTAGATAAACAAGCTGCTAAGTTAATTAAGCAATTTAAATCTTTAGGCGTCGATCCTCTCGGGCTAGGTGCAAAGTATAAACAACATTATCGCCCATTCAAATTAGAAGAATGGAGACAAATGTATAAAGATGTTCCGGTTCATATAAAATACACCGTAAATATTACAAATTCTGGTGTTATTGAATGAGAAATGATTGAACTCCTCTCTCCAGCATGATACAACGGAGAGAGGAGTTTTTTATTATCAAATAGAGAGAGAAGATATTTATGGGGGAGCTTATGTCTAAAAAATTAGTAAAGCCTATTTTAAATGGTATTTTATTTCTCGGCGTCTTTTTATTTGCTCATACATACTTAAAAAATGTTTCCTTCACACGTTACTTACTTGTCGTTATACCAATGTTACTCGTCGGTATTTTTGGCATCGATCTTATTTCATCGCTTTTAATAAAAAAAGAAGAATAACGAGCGAACATCTTATTTCGATAAGATGTTCTTTTCATTTCATAATCACCTTATGTTACAATAAACTTCGGCATAACGTAAGAAAGGATGAAACAACATGACAAACGAAAAAGGTTTAGATAAAGGATACGAACTTGTTGCGAAAATGCATGAAGTATTCGGACATCCTGTGACAAATACTCCAACAAAATTAACGGAAGAGCGTGCAAAAATCCGTGCAAGTTTTATGCAGGAAGAACTAGAAGAATTTCTAGAGGCAACGACTGTTGAAGATCAATACGATGCACTGATTGACCTTATTTACTTTGCATTCGGAACGTTTGCAGAAATGGGCGTACGTCCAGATAAAGGATTCGAAATTGTAAACAACGCCAACATGGCAAAACTATTCCCTGATGGGAAGCCTCGATTCCGTGAAGGCGACGGTAAGATTCTAAAGCCAGAAGGCTGGCAAGCACCGGAACCACAACTTCGTGCTGAAATTGAACGTCAGCGTCAAGAAGCTGAAAAAAACTGCTAGGATTTCCTAGCAGTTTTTTATTATGGCTTTTTTTCTGCCAATCATTAATGACCCACGTGCCCTGCGTGTCCTGCTGCTCCACTAATACTAGCTGCTCCTGCTGCTGCCCCTGCTCCTCCTGCTCCAATTCCACCTGTCCAAGGAGAGGATTGTTGTTGTTGTTGATATTGCTGATATTGTTGGTGCTGTTGGTGCTGTTGGTGCTGTTGGTGCTGTTGGTGCTGTTGGTGCTGTTGACCTTGGTGCCCATGATGACCGTGTTGGCCTTGATGACCTTGGTGATGGTGGTGACCTTGGTGTCCATGATGTTGGCCTTGGTGGTGATGTCCATGGTGACCATGTTGGCCTTGGTGAGTTTGATAAAGAACAGCTTGCGGATGAATGTGGTGGTGACCGTGGTGATGTACTTGTTGCCCCTGATGACCATGTTGACCTTGATGATGGTGATGACCATGATGGCCGTGTTGACCTTGATGGTGGTGATGACCATGATGGCCGTGTTGACCTTGATGGTGGTGATGTCCATGATGGCCGTGTTGACCTTGATGGTGGTGATGTCCATGATGGCCATGTTGACCTTGATGGTGGTGATGATGACCATGGTAGCCGTGAACTACTTGCGGATATCCACCTACTCCTCCTGCTACAACACCTACTCCCGGTACAGGAAATCCTGTCTGTACTCCTCCAACGAAAGATGGAAATGCAGTTGGTACGCCTACTGGTACTCCTCCCGCTGCTCCGCCAACAAATGTTGGGATTCCAGTTTGCACTCCGGCTACCGATGATGGAAATCCTCCTGTTAATGTTGGAATTCCAGTTTGTACACCCGCTACTGATGTAGAAAACCCTCCAGGTGTTCCGCCCATCCAGCTCGGAATTCCACCGTATCCTTGTTGTCCTCCTCCCATTAACATCATTTGTTCATAACTATCCGATCCACTCCCGAAGAAACCATGTGGTGCATTATTGTCCATCCCTTTCATTCCTTTCACCTCTTCTACTCAATTTAGCCTACCTTTTTTATCATATTTCCTATAGAAGAATAGGTGTTTGTCTGCACTAGAATTCCGCTTCTTTTTCTTCATTCATGATAAAATTAATTAACTGAATATTTTTTCTAGGAGGTATTTATATTGAAGAATGTAACAAAGGCTTCTATCAATGATTTAGATTCAATCGTCCATATAGATATTGACGTAATTGGAAACGATAGTAGACGAAATTATATTAAGCACACTATCCGTGAAGGCAGATGCATCATTGTAACAGAAGAAAATTCTATCTCTGGCTTTCTAACATACGATACAAATTTCTTTGGTTGTACTTTCCTCTCATTAATCATTGTTTCACCAACTAAAAGAAGGCAAGGCTATGCAAGCTCGTTAATCTCATATATGTTAAGTCATTCTCCTACTCAAAAAATATTTTCTTCAACGAACGAATCGAATGAAAGTATGCAGAAAGTATTTAACTCGAATGGTTTTATACGTAGCGGAATAGTTGAAAACTTAGATGAAGGTGACCCTGAGATTATTTTCTATACAAAAAAGCTCAGAACATAAACGCTCTGAGCTTTTTCAAATGATTTAGTTTGCAACAACGTTAACAAGTTTTCCAGGAACAACAATTACTTTACGAACTGTTTTCCCTTCAATTTGGTCTTGAATTGCTTCAAGTGCAAGTTGTTCCATTTCTTCTTTTGATGCGTCTTTACTCATTGTTAGTTTTGCGCGAACTTTACCCATAACTTGAACAACGATTTCAACTTCATCTTCTACAAGTTTAGACTCATCAAATGTTGGCCAGCTTGCATATGTGATTGTTTCATTGTATCCAAGTTTGCTCCATAGCTCTTCCCCGATATGAGGTGCAACTGGTGCAATCATTTTTACGAAACCTTCTACATATTCTCTTGGAAGTGTTTCAGCTTTGTATGCATCGTTGATGAATACCATCATTTGAGAAATCGCTGTGTTGAAGCGAAGCTCTGCATAGTCTTCTGTTACTTTCTTCACTGTTTGATGGTAAGCTTTTTCAAGCTCTTTATTTGGTGCGTCAGTAATTTTCTCACTTAATTCACCGTTATCTTGAACGAATAGACGCCATACGCGGTCTAGGAAACGACGAGCTCCGTCAAGACCATTTTCAGACCAAGCGATTGAAGCATCTAATGGTCCCATGAACATTTCGTATAGACGAAGTGTATCTGCACCGTGGCTTGCTACGATATCATCAGGGTTTACAACGTTACCTTTTGATTTACTCATTTTCTCGTTGTTTTCACCTAGAATCATACCTTGGTTGAATAATTGTTGGAACGGTTCTTTCGTTGGAACTACACCGATATCGTATAATACTTTATGCCAGAAACGAGCATATAGTAAGTGAAGTACAGCGTGCTCTGCACCACCGATATAAATATCAACTGGAAGCCATTGTTTTACTTTTTCAGGATCTACAAGTGCTTCGCTATTGTTTGGATCGATGTAACGTAGGTAATACCAACAGCTACCAGCCCATTGCGGCATTGTATTTGTTTCACGACGACCTTTTTTACCAGTCTCAGGATCAACAACATTTACCCACTCGTCAATGTTAGCAAGTGGTGATTCACCTGTACCTGAAGGACGGATGTTTTCTGTTTTCGGAAGAACTAATGGTAATTCCTCTTCTTTCACAGCTGTCATTGTACCATCTTCCCAGTGAATTACTGGAATTGGCTCACCCCAGTAACGTTGACGGCTGAATAACCAGTCACGTAGACGGTACGTTACTTTTTGATTTCCTGCGCTCGTTACTTCAAGCCATTCAATCATTTTTGCGATTGCTTCTTCTTTATTTAAACCATCAAGGAATGCTGAGTTTACGTGTGCACCATCACCTGTGTACACTTCTTTCGTAATATCTCCGCCTTTTACAACTTCCTTCATTGGAAGATTAAATACTGATGCGAATTCATAGTCACGCTCATCGTGAGCTGGAACTGCCATTACAGCACCTGTTCCGTAAGTTGCAAGAACATAGTCAGCAATCCAGATTGGTAATTTCTCACCGTTTACTGGGTTAACTGCGTAAGCACCAGTGAATACACCAGTTTTTTCTTTCGCAAGTTCTGTACGCTCTAGATCACTCTTCATTTTTACAGCGTTAATGTAAGCTTCTACCGCTTCTTTTTGTTCTGCTGTTGTAATTTCTGCAACAAGTGCATGTTCTGGAGCTAGTACACAGTATGTTGCACCAAATAATGTATCAGGGCGCGTTGTGAAAACTGTGAATTTCTCGTCTGTACCATCGATGTTGAAGTGTACTTCTGCACCTTCAGAACGACCGATCCAGTTACGTTGCATATCTTTTAAGCTTTCAGGCCAATCAAGCTCATCTAGATCTTCTAATAGACGATCTCCGTAAGCTGTAATTTTTAACATCCACTGTCTCATCGGACGACGCTCAACTGGATGTCCACCACGCTCACTCTTACCGTCAATGATTTCTTCGTTTGCAAGTACTGTACCAAGTGCTGGGCACCAGTTTACAGGTACTTCATCAACGTAAGCTAAGCCTTTTTCAAATAGTTTTAGGAAGATCCATTGCGTCCACTTATAGTAGTTTGGATCTGTTGTATTTACTTCACGGTCCCAATCGTAAGAGAAACCTAATGATTTAATTTGGTTACGGAACGTATTAATATTATGCTCTGTAAATTCAGCTGGGCTGTTTCCAGTATCAAGTGCATATTGCTCTGCTGGAAGACCAAATGCATCCCATCCCATTGGATGAAGAACGTTATATCCTTGCATACGCTTCATACGAGATAAAATATCTGTCGCTGTATAACCTTCTGGATGTCCTACGTGTAAGCCTGCACCTGATGGATATGGGAACATATCTAGTGCATAAAATTTTGGTTTTTCTGTCTCATCTGGCGTACGGAATGTTTTATTCTCTTCCCAGTACCCTTGCCACTTCTTCTCAATTTCTTGATGATTAAAGCTCATGAGATACCCTCCTTGAAATTCTATTTATTTTCACCGCCCAAAATACAAAAAACCTCTCATCCCTAAAAAGGGACGAGAGGTTATAGATTCCCGCGGTACCACCCTAAATTAATGTACAAATATACATTCGCTTAGATCCGTAACGTGGATTAACGGCAATTGCTACTATTAGTTTCACAACTGCAACTCAAAGGCGAGTTCATAACGAAACGTGGATTGACTTGCACCGACCGTCAACTCTCTAAACCAGCTTCTATTACTACTACTCCTTCTCACTGTTATTACACATATAAGTTACGTGAACTATCCTTCACCTAGTATCTCTTAAGAGCTTACTTAAAGCGAGGACTTCTCGGTTAATCGTTACTCTTAATAACTAACGAATTCATCTTAAGACAGCCGAGCTATCTCCCTTGTTCTAAAGGTTGTTTTATTTAAATATATTCTAAAACATGTTACATGTTCCGTCAAACTAAACTGCAATTTTTTCTTCAACTGTTTCTTCTACTTTTACTCGTTTATCATAAATGCTCGTTGCTATAAGCGCTACTACAAGCATTACCATGATTGCTATAAACAATACTTCCATATTGTATAAATCCACAATTGCTCCGCCAACGACCGGCCCGAACATTTTCCCTACAGTCGCCGCACTATTTACAACCCCTTGATAAAACCCTAATTTATCTTTTGGTGCAAGTATATTTGCAATCGTTGGAACCGCAGGCCATACAAATAACTCACCTATTGTTAATGTTACCATCGCAACGAGGAACATCGTAAATTGTTGCGCTTGACTTAACACAATGAATGAAGCTGCAAAAATGAAGATTCCAATCATAATTTGCTGTTTTAAAGAACGCTTCATCCAGCGAATTAGCATACTAACAAGTGGCTGTGCACAAACAATCATTGCTCCGTTTATCGTCCATAATAAACTATAGTGACGAAGGCTAATATTCAATTCTTGCATATGTGTTGCAATCGCTCCTTGCCACTGTACGTATGTAACCCAGCATAAAGCATATGCTACACACACGATAAGAAGTGCTTTAAATCCAGGTGTAAGTGACCAACCTTTTTTCATTTCCACTTCTTTTTGTACTCCTGGCTCCTTCTTGTCTTCCATACCACGGAATCCAATAAAAGCAATTAAGAAGAAAACAAAGTATAAAATAAAGTTCGCTAAGAAAATATAATCAAAACGATACGATGCAACTAATCCACCACATGCTGTTCCGATCGCAATACCAACATTTTGTCCAACGTACATCGCATTAAATGCCCGTCTTCCGCCTTCTGGCCAAACCGTACCAACCATCGCATACATCGATGGGAAGACCATTCCAGAACCGAAGCCGATTAACGCTAGCCATACAACATATAACGGCCAACCGTGGAAGAACACAAGACCTAAAATTGATACAAGTGTAATCACTATCCCTACTAAAGTTGATTTATAACCGCCCCATTTATCAAATAAAACACCGCCGAGCAAGTTTCCGATTACACCAGTAAGCGAGTTGATCATTAATACCATTCCGGCCACAGATAAAGATTTTCCTAAGTGATCATGTAAATAAATTGTATTAAAAGGCCATAAAAAAGAAGCACCCGTGACATTAATAATCATCCCAGCTACTAATAGCCATACTTTCCTTGGCATAGCTTCCCCTCCTATTCTATTTTTTTCGTTCATATATATAACAGTAAAATTGTAGTCGTTTTTAAATAGGAAGGCAACTGATTAATAGTTGATGAAATTCAGATAATAGTTCGTCGGTAAATGAATTTATATTGGTTGCTTCTTGGATTATATCAGCGATTATCAGAATATATCGGCGCAACTACAAATATATCAGCGATTATTAAAATATATCGACTTACCGACAAAAAACGACAACAGTAACAATATATAAAAGGGTAGACTGCATGAAATTTTCATGCAGTCTACCCTTATTTGTACTATCCAACTTCCTTTTCTCGCTTCACACGTTCTTTAGCACTCCATTTAAACACCTTATCTAGTAGCGAGTATATTCTCCCAGATTCTTTCGTTAACAAAGGTCCTAACGATGCTAATATTAAAACATACAAAGCTGAGAACGGTTTAATCGCTGCCATTAAGCCACCCGCAATTCCAATATTCGCGACGATAATAGAAAATTCTCCGCGTGATACAAGTGTTAAACCGATATTCGTAGAAGCCTTATGCGATAACCCAGCTTTACGCCCCGCAACCATTCCAGCAGTAAAATTACCGATAAGAGTAATGAAAACTGCTCCTAATGCCAACCACACTGCTCCGCCAAGTGAAAATGGGTCTATACTTAAACCGAAGCTGAAAAAGAATATAGCTCCAAAGAAATCACGAAACGGAACGACAAGCTGTTCAATTCGATCACTATGCTCTGTTTCAGAAAAAACGAGTCCTAGTAATAATGCTCCAATTGCCTCTGCAACATGAATCGTTTCTGAAAATCCTGCTACAAAGAACAAAATAGCGAATATTACAATAATAAAAATTTCATTGGACGAAATATCTAACATTTTATTTAAAAACCGTGTAGCTTTTCTAGCAACTACAAAGAATAGTAGCATATAACCTACTGCGATTAAAATAGATGTAAGAGCACCTACAAATGATGTTGCCCCTCCAAGTACTAATCCTGAAACGACTGATAAATATACCGCTAAAAAAATATCATCAAACATAATGATTCCTAAAATTAGCTCCGTCTCTTTATTACCAGATCTTCTTAAATCAACAATTACTTTCGCAACAATTGCACTCGATGAAATTGTTATGATCCCAGCAATAATTAATGTTTCTAATAAGGGGAAACCCATTATATATCCGTAAAGTAAACCTAATATAAAATTAAGCGATATATGAACAGTTCCCCCAAAAGCAATTGATTTTCCTGATTTAATTAATTTTTTAATTGAGAATTCTAAACCTAAGTAAAATAGGAGGAATATGACGCCAACACGGCCGAGGAAGGAAATAACTTCTCCACTTTCAATAAATCTTAAATCGATAAGCCCTAAATCTGGGGCATGAGGCCCCACTAGCATACCGAGTATAATAAGAAACGGAATAATCGAGAACTTTAACTTTGCAGCGAGAATAGCTGCAAAAGCGACTAATACTAACGCAGTTCCAACTTCAAAGATTAAAGTATCCATCGATTATGAATCCCCTCCTACTGAAAGCAACTCATTAATAATTCTTTTCACTTCATGTCTTTCACCTGATAATACGAGCATATCGCCAGCTTCAATGATAGAATCTGGGCCTGGATTAAAGAACTTCTTCATATTCTTTTTCAAAATGGCAATAATCGTTACGTTATATGTGTTTCGAACATGTAAACTACCAATTGTTTTTTGTACAACTGGTGCATTATTTTCCACCTTAAACCACTCAATTGATAATCCCTCAAAAGCCATTTCAATCGTATCTAAAGCTTGTGGCCTATATACCATTCCGCCCAATATAGCTGCAATTTGTCTCGCTTCAGAATCACGAAGAGAGACGCTTGAAATACTCTCTTCATGATCAGCATCAAAATGGTACATTTCTCTTCGGCCATCATCATGAATAACGATAACCATCTTTTCATTACCTTTTGTAATCACTTCAAACTTACATCCAATACCCGGCAGTTCACTCTCTCTAATATTCATATTTTCCGCCTCCTAATTTTTTAGTTACGGCTTTTATAAATCGACATCAATCTCCGTTTTAAAGCTCTCATCCTTTGAGATACCTAAATACTTTAGTGTCTCTGATGGAGTCGCGTGATGAAAATGTTTTTGCAATAGTGCAATCGCTATCCCTCTTTTGTACGCATGAAATCCGAACGTTTTTCGCATTGAATTCGTTCCGATTTTACCAACAACTCCAACTGCTTCTGCAGCATTATGAATTACACGATACGCTTGTTGGCGCGTAATTGAATTTGGCGTTTTATTAGATTGGAATACGTAATTTTCTCTTTTAACGCCAATAGATTGTACGTAATCTAAAAGCGCTTCTTTTACTTTTGTATTTAAATAAATATCTTGTTTAAATTTTTCATCTTTCACAGGAAGAGCATAAAACTCTTTAACAGTCCCGTCTTCATTTAATACATCTTCAAATTTCATGCTAAGTAGTTCTGTAATTTTTAATCCTGTGTTAATTCCAATAACAAATAAAAGATAATCTCGCTGGGAGTGCTCTTTTAAATATTTTTTCATAGCCTCAATTTGGCTTATATCTTTTAATGCCTCTACAACTTCCATACATGTATTCTCCTCATCTTATGAACGGTAATTTTCTCATTATGTTGTCCATTTTACCTTATCATGCTATGAGATTTCCATGTGTTATCCATTATTTTCACAATATACTCAGGTGGTTCTGAAAACTTTCAATGTGGAAACTTACGATTGTATAAATACGTTGCGGTAAAAAAATGTGGGGATAAAAGTTCAGCTTCTTTCTACAGATTGGATTCCTCCTTTCCTTATACAGCTACTTCTACTTTTATATTACGTTACTTACTTACATTATATTATACATTTCAGTAACATTAAAGTGTTTTTTCTGAAAATAATAAAAACCGAGCGTTTTTGCTCGGTTTTTATTATTAATCTTCTTTCGGAAGAACAATTCCTTTATACAATTGAACTGTAATGAAGTAATAAATCGCATAAATAACTACGAAAATTACAATTGGTACCCAAATACGGAAGTACGGATCGATTAAAATAAATCCGAAAATATTCATACCAACTAATACGTGAGCGATACCCACAATTGCTGGGAATAAGAATACTAAGAATAGCTCTTTATAAATCGATTTCGTTAGTAACTCACGGCGCACACCGATTTTACGAAGCATTTGATAACGCGTAATATCTTTTGATGCACCAGAAAGAATTTTAAACATAAGGCAGCTTGCCATCATTGCTAAGAACGCAATTCCAAGGAAGAATCCCATAAATACTGTTCCACTCGCAATGCCATAGAACCCACTATAAGCTTGATATTTACTATCCATTTGTTCAACTTTTACATTTTTATATTTATCTAGCTGCAACTCGTCAAGTTTTTTCCATTCTTTTTTATATGTTAAAAAATCATCTGTTTTTCCGATAAATGCTATACCTTCTTTACCATTTATCCCATCGTACATTTTTTGATCTACAATTTTAATTGCATGATCATTGTATAAATAATATGGATGGATTGTACTAAAAGCATCTGTCCATTCCGCTGAAAGTTCTTTAGTATTCGCATCTTTTTGATTCATCTCTCTAGAAACTGCACCTACCGGTAGTTCCTCTGAAACTTTTTTCGTATTTACTAAATCCTTCATAGACTTCATCTTTGCCATATCTTTTACGAAAGGACGATTTTTCTCTAAATCTTCTTTTACATAGTAAACGTATTTATCATCAACTTTATAACGATATTCGCTTTTCTCTTTAAATGTAATACCATCTAAAATTTTCTTTTCTTCAGCTGTTGGATTATGAACTACTGAATCATATATTACTAAACCATCTACCATTTTTATAACGTTATTTTTAAATGCCATACCACCTGAAATTGCACCAGCTCCAAGTGCAACTAACATTGCCACTGTTGCAAGTACTTTCGTTAAACTATTAATTCGGAAGTTTAATTGTGCAAATGTAAAAGCATTAAGTCCTTTTTCACTACGCTTTTTATTACTTTTTAACTTTTTAATAATGACTGGAAGAAGTGAGCCAAATAGCATGTAAGTACCAGCTGTCGTTGTAATTAATGCAATAAGGATTCCCATCTCTTTTAGTTTTTCCATATAGATCATAGATGCATAACCTATACCTAATAAAATAACAGCAAGGAATGCCACTACAACTGTCTTTTTACCTTTTACTGCAACACGCTCTGTTTGTGCATCTGCATGTACTAGTTGCAATACAGAAATACGTGACAATTTAATACTGTTCATAATTGCTGATAATACAAATAGTGCAAAGAAGAAGATGCAAGTAACAGTCATAGATGGTAGATAAAATGCTTTATACCCTTCACCAGCAAATTCAAGCTGTTTCATTAATAACTGTCCAATACCTTCTGCAAGTCCTACTCCAACTGCAATCCCGATTGCAAGAGACGCAGCACCTAATACGATTGTTTCAATAAACATAAGTAATGTAACTTTATGTTTTTTCGCACCTAACATCATATACATACCGAACTCTTTTTGACGAAGAGATAATAAGAAAGAGTTTGCATATAAAATGTAGAAGAACGTTATAATTGCTAATAAAAATGATCCTGCTTGGAATACGAATCCAATAGATTTAATCACTGAATTAGATTCTAAAAATGCTTTATTCAGTGCTAACGTTTGGAACATGTAAAAAATTGAAATCGACATGACAAGACCGACAAGTAAGACGATATAATCTTTCAGCTTACTTTTCAGCCCCGACATGGAAAGTTTAAATAACATACTGGAACCTCCTTTCTTACGCCTTTTGTGTACCTAAATCTGCAAGTACATCTAAAATTTCTTTGTAGAACTCTTCACGCGTACCACCGCGATGAATTTCTTTATATAGCTCACCATCTTGAATGAATAAAATACGCTGACAGTAACTTGCACTATATGGATCATGCGTAACCATCATAATCGATACGCCTTGATCTTTATTTAAGTTTGTCATCGCATCAAGTAAACTCGTTGCATTTTTAGAATCAAGCGCTCCTGTTGGCTCGTCCCCTAAAATAATTGCCGGCTCATGCACAAGTGCACGCGCTGCTGCTGAACGTTGTTTCTGTCCACCAGATACTTCAGATGGATACTTTTGAAGTATTTCTGTAATCCCTAACATATCCGCTACTTTTTCTACTTTCGGTCCAATATTACGTGATGCGACACCTTGAAGAGAAAGTGGAAGTGCAATGTTTTCATAAATAGATAAGTTCTCTAATAAATTAAAATCTTGGAAGATAAATCCTAATTTTTGCGAACGGAAATCTGAAAGCTCACCTTGCTTCATTTTTGTAATATCCGTTCCCGCAATTTCAACAACGCCGCCCGTTGCCTTATCTAACGTTGAAATTACATTTAATAATGTCGTTTTACCAGAACCAGATGGTCCCATAATTCCAACAAACTCACCCTCTTGAATTGAGAATGAAACACCCTTTAACGCGTGTGATTGGTTCTCACCTTTTTTACCGTACACTTTTTGAACGTTTTTCACGTCTACAACTGGTTTCGTCATATATATCCTCCTACGCTTGTTTTTCCATTACCTATTTTGCGCTTTTTAGAGGCGAACTGCTATTTGTTAACATTACATTTACCTTACACTTTTGTAATATAAAGAAGGTGGGCGTGTAAGTTTGGCTTTTCATACTAGTTCGCATTTCGACATAGTAAATCGGTAAATGAAATTATATCGGCGATTGTTAAAATATATCAGCGGTTCTTACACTTTTATCAGCGATTTTTCAAATATATCGGCGATTCTTACACTTTTATCAGCGATTACCAAAATATATCGACTTATCGACAAATGATGACAATAAAAATAGGCTGTTCCGCGAAAGGAACAGCCCACTGATTAAAGTTTCACTTTATTTCTTTAAAGGTGTTACCGTCCAGTACGTAATAACACGCCAAACCCATTCTAATGGACCCATTTTAAAGATTTTCATCCAAATTACACTAAACACAATTTGAATTGCATAAATTGCGATACATACATATAGCGTCTGCATGTATGTTAAGTTACCTGCAAAGTTAAATACACTACCAGCGATTAAAATCATTGCCGTTTGTCCGATATAATTTGTTAAAGCCATACGACCGTAGTATTTCAATGGTGCTAATAATGTTTGAACTGGTTTTAACTGAAGTAATAAAATTAATGCTCCTACATAGAAAGCTGAAATAATTGGTCCAACAGTAATACCAATTTTTAGAAACTGGCTTGCAGCATCCATTGTTCCATCTTCATTCATCAATATCATATTTACAAATGGGCCAGCAGGCACGTGTCCATATTGATACCATACAGCTGCCACACTTAAAACAAACATAATGCCTGTAAAAATAGCGACTTGCTTTATGCTTTTTGAAAGATTTTCAAATACACGATATTGTCCTGCAGCAAGACCTAATAAAATTAAACCAAGTGGTAATAGTTCTTTAACACCCATTACACTAAAGGCTATTGTCAAAATAAGACCAATTACTAAGTTCGCTTGTTTTTTCGCTTTATAAAACGGTAAAACGATTAATCCGCAAATTGCATATAACGTTAACGCTTCTCCAGGCTGAAACATGTAATGAATCAAACCAAAAATAAATAATGCAACTACGCGGCGGAAAAATAGAACATATCCATTTTTCCCTTTCGCAATCGCTCTTGTAATGAAGATATAGAATCCCACTCCAAATAAGAATGAGAAAATCGAGAAGAAACGACCTTCTACAAATAAGTATAGAAACCTTTGATAGCTAGCATCTACTGTATTAGGATCTGGAGTTTTAATATTAAGTAGTGCTAAAATATTTACTAAAATAATCCCCAGTAATGCGAAGCCACGAATGTAATCTAACTCATCAATTCGTTTGTTTGTAATATTGTTCCCCATAAAGCAGCTCCTTGTCCAAAATTTAATCCTCCCTTACTCTACTGGAAAAGGACAATTACAACTATCGGCAAACCTTACAGAAATCTTACACTATTGTCATATAGCAAAATAAAACCAGGTCATATTTCGACCTGGTTTACTCTGATTGTTTTGATTTTTGAGGTTGTCCTTTTTTACTATTACGCTGTTTTACTTGAACAATGGGATCAAGTTCATTCGAAAACTCAGCGTTATGTCCATTTTGTGTTTTTTGCTCTGGGTTATTTTGATCTGAACGTTTCGCCATTACATTCACTCCTTATTAGTGCGGTGTAATAATCATTTGATGTTGCAATTGGCGAATTGCCATACGTGCTCTATTTAATTGCTCACGTTGCTCATCATTCGCATGTTGTTGCATCGTTTGTAAATCGTTATACGCTTGTTCTAATTGTAACTGTGCATCTGAATACTCCATCGTATTGTAATGCTCTTGTCTCATGCCTTGTTCTAATTGTTCTTTTGCATATTCCACCGCTTGTTCCGCTTGTGTAATATACGATTCAAGTGATTGACGCTCTGCCATAATTGTCCCTCCTTGCTTCAATTCCCCTTTAGTGTGTCCCTTCCATCTCTACCTTATGAGTATGTTATAATGGATTTTGTTTCATTTTGACTCGGCTTAGGAGGGAAAATAATGAAGGTTCAAAACCCTTTTCCATATACAAACGACAATAAACGTTATCATACATGGAATTACCATTTACGAAATGAATTTGGTGAAAAAATCTTTAAAGTTTCATTAGATGCTGGCTTCGATTGTCCGAACCGTGATGGTACAGTTGCTTACGGTGGTTGTACATTTTGCAGCGCTGCCGGATCTGGCGACTTCGCTGGTGATCGCCGCGATGATGTTATAACACAATATCATGAAATGAAAGAAAAAATGCGCTCAAAGTGGAAAGATGGAAAATGTATCGCTTATTTCCAAGCGTACACAAATACACACGCACCACTTGAAGTGTTAAAAGAAAAATTCGAACCGCTTCTAGCAGAAAAAGATGTTGTCGGTCTTTCTATCGCAACTCGTCCAGATTGTTTACCAGACGATGTCGTTGAATATTTAGCGGACTTAAATAAACGTACGTATCTTTGGGTTGAACTTGGACTACAAACCGTTCATGAACGCACCGCAAACCTTATTAATCGCGCTCACGATTATCCGTCTTACGTGGAAGGCGTAAATAAATTACGTAAGCACGGCATTAGAGTTTGCTCTCATATTATTAACGGTCTTCCACTTGAAGATTACGACATGATGATGGAAACAGCTCGTGAAGTAGCGAAACTTGATGTACAAGGAATTAAAATCCACTTACTTCACTTATTAAAAGGAACGCCAATGGTGAAGCAATATGAAAAAGGACAACTCGAATTCCTTTCTCTTGAGGATTACGTAAGTCTTGTTGTTGACCAACTTGAAATTATTCCAGAAGACGTAATTGTGCACCGTATCACAGGTGACGGCCCACCTGATTTAATGATTGGTCCAATGTGGAGCTTAAATAAATGGGAAGTATTAAATTCCATCGATGCAGAATTTGTACGCCGCGGAAGCTGGCAAGGAAAATATGCAAATGAGGAGAAACAACAATGAAATTAGAACGTGTATTACCGTTTGCTCGCACACTGCTGCAAACGGCTGTTAAAGAAGGCGACTACGCTGTAGATGCAACTTTAGGAAACGGCCATGACACTTGCTTCCTAGCTGAAATCGTTGGGGATAGCGGAAAAGTATTTGGATTTGATATTCAAAAAGAAGCGATTGAAAGCTCAACAACTCGTCTAAAAGAAAAAGAACTTTTTGAACGTACTGTTTTAGTTCACGATAGTCACGATACACTTCTATCCGTACTACCAGAAGACGCAAAAGGAAAAGTAACAGGCGCTATCTTCAACTTAGGTTACCTTCCTGGCGGTGACAAGCATATCGTTACAAAACCGAACTCAACAATTTCGGCAATTGAACAATTACTAGAAGTAATGGCACCTGAAGGTATCATCGTCCTCGTCATTTACCACGGACACCCAGAAGGACAAGTAGAACGCGACGCTGTTCTCAAATTTGCAGAAGAGCTAGACCAAAAACAAGCTCACGTACTGCGATATGGCTTCATTAACCAACAAAACAACCCGCCATTTATTGTGGCGATTGAGAAACGATAAAGTGAAACTTTAATCAGTGGGGGGAATCCCCACTGATTATTAGTTGAACCAATCGGGCATTTATGGGCAGTTTATTTCCCAACTAACTTCTTTGCTCCAGCCGAATTTTAAGGTGGGAGTTTTACTGCCCGTTAATACGGGGTAATATATCAACGATTTTTCAATTATATCTATCGTAACTCGGGATATATCAACGATTTTTTCGATATATCTATCATAACTTACAATATATCAACGATTTCTCGGATATATCGATTGTTCGACAAAACATAACAAAAAAAGACGTGCACTCATTGCACGTCTTTTTGTTATCCTCCTATATAATGGATATAAACATTCTTAAAGGAGACGACACAATGATCGGAATACTAGCAGGAATGGGGCCAAAATCAACTGGACCATTCGTCGATACAGTTGTAGCAGGGTGTCAAACAATATACGGAGCAAAGCATGATATGGACTTTCCTCATATGATGATTTATTCATGCCCAACACCGTTTTACATGGATCGCCCTATTGATCACGAAGCGATGAAAAAAGCGATTATTGAAGGAGCACAAAAACTTGAAAGTACTGGCGCAAGCTTTATCGCTATGCCGTGCAATACGGCGCATCTTTATTTCGAGGAATTACAGCATTCTCTGTCCATTCCGATTTTAAATATAGTCGATGAGACGTTACAAGCAATTCCTGAAACTACAAAAAGAGTCGCTCTTCTTGCAACGGAAGCGACAGTTCAAGCTGGTATTTATCAAGACGGGATTGCAAAGCGGAATATAGAATACATTCATTATGAAAAATGGCAAACGATGATTAATCAAATTATTACGTATATTAAAAGCGGAGAAGTTGAAGAAGCTCGCAAATTATGGAACGCACTCGTTGTGCAATTGAAGGATGAAGTAGATACCGCAATTATCGCATGTACTGATTTGAATGTTGTGGCTAGTGAGGATTTTGTTGATTCTTCTCAATGTCTTGCGAAAGCGGTTGTTAGGATGTACTTATCAAATATAAAGAGATCTTCATAAACATAGAAAACACTCCTTCTAAAATGTGTTTTATGTTTAATAAAAATCCCACAAACTTTTAACTTTCTTCACAATTCTTTCAAAGTAATCACACTTAATCTCGCTATATTAAATAAGTAGTTATTCATATAGGGAAGGTTAGGGGAACTAAGAGTATGAAAGTAAATCGTTCGCTTCATTACATTTTTTGGCGTTGGCATTTTTATGCTGGGCTTTTTATTACGCCGCTTCTTATTACTTTGTCACTGAGCGGAATTGGGTATTTATTTCGGGAGGAAGTTGAAGATTTCATCTATAAAGATTTATATTTTGGGAAGAGCGCCCAAACAGAGTCTATTTCGATGTCTGATTCTATTTCCTTAACAGAGAAAAAATATCCACATTATAGTGTGGCGAAAATTAGTGAGTTTAATGGGGATTATAATACGAGACTTACGATTACAAATGAATATACAGGGCAACAAAAGTATGTGTATTTAGACAGTAATAATCAAATTGTTGGGGATCAAAATGCAAGTGAAACGTTTGCCAATATAATGCGGGAATTACATAGTTCTCTTTTAGTTGGTGGCACTGTCATCAACTATACTGTAGAACTTGCGGCGTGCTGGACAATCTTTTTAATTGTAACTGGTTTGTATATGAGTATACGACAGTTCAAAAACACACCAGCATCCAATAAGCGAGAAAAAGCAAAACGACGTCATTCTATTATCGGTATTATATTTACAATTCCACTCGTTCTGCTAGTCGCATCTGGATTGCCATGGTCAGGATTTATGGGTAACCAAATTTATAAAATTGCGTCGTCGAATGAATCTCTCGGATATCCGAAATTGTATATGGCGCCGCCTGAATCAAAGGTAAAAGAATTGCCATGGGCAACAAGAAAAGAAGCTCCTCCTGAATCGGATTCAAATGAACCGAAAGCTATTTCTGTCGATGAATTACAAAAAGGAATTGAAATAAAGAAGCCATACGTTATCTCACTACCAGCTGATCCGAAAGGTGTATTCACTGTTTCGAAATCGAGCGGTTCTGGTATTACAGGTATGCATGTTGCACCAAATGAAGAGATAACAGCTTACTTTGATCAATATAGCGGAAAGCTTATTTCCAAAACGGACTATCGTGATTATGGATTACTTGCACAATGGTTCACTTACGGCATCCCGCTTCATGAAGGACATTTATTTGGATGGCCAAATAAAATATTATGCTTACTAACAACATTATCTCTACTACTTCTTATTTATTACGGAGTAAAAATGTGGTTAGCAAGAAAGCCGAAAGGAAAATTAGCAGCACCTCCAAAACAAAGAGATAAGAACAGTATATTCGTTTTCTTTATCATGATGGTTATACTGGGCGCTGTCATGCCTTTATTTGGATTATCTGTATTAGTGATTTTTGCGATTGAACTTCTTATATATGTATTTTCAAAAATACAATCATAATGAAAAGAAAACCACTCTACATGAGTGGTTTTCTTCATCACTGCGCTGTTTTCTTTCGGTACATCTTCCCGTTCCAATAGAAGAATCGTGAAGTGAGGCCTCCGTACTTTACAATGCGCCGTGCCATTTTGTGCATATTCTTTTGTGCTGATACTTTTTGATCTGATAAATAAATACCAAGTAACCCTCGGCTTATAAGGCGATGAAACTTCGCATGAGGCAAATCACCAATGCTCTTCTCCGCTTCTTCTACAAAATGTTTCATCCGATCTAATATCGCTTGCTCGTTTTCGTAATAACTACAGAAATTCAAATCTCCGCCTATACGGTCTTCTTCTTGATCAATGAAATAATCAAGTAAGATATGAAGCCCTTGTACGTAAGGGAAGTATCCTTGTCTAATTTTCGCAATATCTTCATCATGTAATTCATCATGAAAGGCATATGCGACAAGACAGAAGATTCCAAGCGTAGAACCGGCACATGCTGAAAATTCAAACCAACTCATCTCTGGTAAGTTTTCTTTATGCGCTTCAAACCACTTTTGTAATCGTGGTTCTCTTTCTTCTAATTTTACATGTTTATGAATTTGTAAATCACAATAATAACAAGCAAGTTCATGAAGAACAGGAGCAATTTTATCATAGTGCTTCGTTTTCTTTAAAACATCTTGGCATGTTTCAACAAGTTCATCTAAATAACCACCATCATCTTGATCATCACGATAACGATAATAATTACCGCCGCCTTCTACTTCAGGTGATAATGCCATTAACATCGATTCATGCAGTGCGGCAAAATCATTTGGATCAAGTGATGTACTGCGATCACATAAATTATCTAAATAGTCGCTGATCGTTTGATACGCTACGATAAAACGAATACATTCTTCTCGGTGTTCATTTGCTAGCAGAGCTAAAATGCCACCGCCCTCGCAATGAAACGTTTTATGCTCAATACTTGCGATTGCCTGACTATGAAGCTCATCATTCGGAATATGGTAGGCACGCTCTTTCCACATCGCTAGCTCATGGTGTACAACCGGAAACACATCACGGTATACTTTCGCCATGAGCGTTATGGGATTACTCGGTACGTTCACTTCTTCCTTCATCTCCTCTATTAAATGTACAAATAATGATTTATTTGTTTGTTTTTACTATATTATTGACATGCATTTCAGTAAATGACTGAATATAACTCAAAATTTCATCACGCTCATACTCATTTAATAGCTCGTGATAACAATTCGGCCATTCTTTAAAAGCCTTATCACTTATTTTAACATTATCAAACCAAGTGCGGACACGTGTTTTATCTACAAGTTTATCCTCACAAGCTTGCATTAGCAAGAGCGGAACATCTGGAAAATCATCTATTTTTTTATGAGCAATTTCGATAGACTTAATCAATTCACTATACCAACGTACTGATACTTTGCGCAAGAACAAAGAATCATTCTCCATTGCATCTCTCACTTCATGGTTACGTGTTGACATTTCCACCGTAAGATTCGTTGCAAATTGCAATTTTGGAGCCACAACATTTAATATTCTTGAAGCAAATTGAAGCGGAGCAGAGGGTCCAGTCACTACCCCTAAACAAGGCGAACTCAAAATAATACCTTCTACATCTTCTCTCTTCGTTTCTTGCATCATACGAATGACAATAAGACCACCCATACTATGACCGAATAGAAAAATAGGTAACCTATACTTTCTTGCTTCTTTCACCCATAATTTAACTTCCTCTATGTATTCATCAAATGAATCAATATGTCCTCTATTTCTTGAAGTCGTTCCATGTGACGGAAGATCCCCCATCACGACGTGGTAGCCGATATGATTCCACATTTCCGCAACGGCTTCGTAACGTCCGTGATATTCCATTGCGCCGTGCACAATAACAATGACCGCTTTTGCTTCCTCCGCTTCATAATTCCACATACGGCTCTCCTCCATTTCACTCTTTCTCATAATTTGATACACTAAAACTAGTCTCTAGGAAAGGAAGACTTTACATGATATATCCTTACAAAGAAAAAAAACCGAAAATTGCGAGTAGTGCTTTTATCGCTGACTATGTTACGATTACAGGCGATGTTTCCGTTGGCGAGGAATCAAGTATTTGGTTTAATACAGTCATCCGTGGTGATGTGTCACCGACAATCATTGGAGACCGAGTAAATGTACAAGACCAATGTACACTTCACCAAAGCCCGCAGCATCCTCTTATTTTAGAAGATGACGTAACAATTGGGCATCAAGTCATTTTACATAGTTGCCATATTAAGAAAGATGCTTTAATTGGAATGGGATCTATTATATTAGATGGTGCTGAAATTGGCGAAGGAGCTTTTATCGGCGCTGGAAGCCTCGTTTCACAAGGAAAGAAAATTCCGCCGAACACGTTAGCTTTCGGTCGTCCCGCGAAAGTCATTCGTGAATTAACAGAAGAAGACCGTAAAGATATGGAGCGTATTCGCACGCAATACGTTGAAAAAGGTCAATATTATAAATCATTACAGAAGTAAATTTCCGCTGCCATAAGATTGGCAGCTTTTTTTATATAAAATCTAACTTTTTCTTTACAAAACATTATTACTCCCTCAACAAAATCTTATTAAAATAAAAGCTAATATCTCCATATATATGTAGATGAGGGAGGAGAATTTTCATGAAGGTCAGTGGGTTATATAAAATAGAATGTTACATTTTCAGAGGAATTAACCGCTACTTTGATCAAAAAACATTAAATATCTTTTTCAGCAATATTACTCATATCGGTGGCGCGACTTTCTCCATCGCACTCACACTTTTCTTTTTAATTTTCGCAAAGGGAACTTTGCATCAAGCTGCAATTGCAACTGCTATTTCGTTAGCAATTAGCCATATTCCTGTGCAAATATTAAAAAGGTGGTATCCGCGAAAACGTCCTTATTTAACAATTCAGGATGCAAAATATCCAGTCCATCCATTAAAAGACCACTCTTTCCCGTCTGGTCATACAACAGCCGTTTTCTCTGTCTTCATTCCATTTATTTGCTATAATCCAAGCTTACTTGCTTTCCTATTACCGTTAGCATTATGCGTCGGTATTTCACGTATTTATTTAGGACTTCACTATCCGTCAGATGTATTCGTCGGTATGTGCCTTGGCACTTGCTCTGGCATCATCTCTTTTTATCAATTCATCCCACTTTTCACATAAAGGAGTGATATGATGAGAGTCGCCATTTTTACCGATACTTTTACGCCACAAGTTAACGGGGTTGCGAAAACGTTAGAGCGATTAACACAATATTTTCAGAAAGAACAGATCTCCTATTCTGTTTTCGCTCCTCAGCATACAGCTAAAGATAATTTTGTAGCGAATGTGAATAAGATGAGAAGTATCCCGTTAACAATATTATATCCAGAATGTCGTTTTTCTTTTCCTACTCCGCGCATTAAACGAGAACTACTTTCCTTTAAACCTGACATTATTCACATTGCCACACCTTTCAACATGGGACTTTGTGGATTGTATTATGCAAAAAAGTTAAACATCCCAGTTGTCGGTTCTTATCATACTGATTTCGATGCCTATTTACGTTATTACAAAATCGAATTCCTCTCCAATATGCTGTGGAACTATTTAAAATGGTTTCATAGTCATATGCAAAAAAATTTTGTACCTTCCTTTGAAACATTACATCAATTAAAAAACAAAGGCTTTCAGACCCTCTCTATATGGGGACGTGGTGTAGATTGCACACTCTTTCATCCTGCTTACAATACAGACCTATTCCGAAAAAAATATAATATTACAGCGAAGTATGTCCTTTCCTATGTTGGACGAATTGCTCCTGAAAAAGATATTGATACGCTGCAACACCTTATCGTTAAAACAGCACATACTCGAAACGATATTCATTGGCTCATTGCAGGAGACGGTCCTCTAGCAACAAGTTTACGTGAAGCTGTTCCGAAAACAAATATCACTTTTACTAGCTATTTACAAAGTGCAGATTTAGCTGAAGCATATGCTTGTTCTAACATAATGGTGTTTCCATCAGCTACTGAAACATTCGGAAATGTCGTACTTGAATCACTCGCATGCGGTACACCTGTCATTGGTGCAAGTAGTGGCGGGGTTAAAAATATTATTACAGATGGAAAAACGGGAGTTCTTTGTCCGCCTAAAAATGAAGATGCATTTCTATCATCCATTTATTTTTTATTACAAAATGAAGAAAAACTTGAGCAGATGGGAATAGCAGCTTCATCTTTTGCGAAATCAAAGAGCTGGGATGAGATCTTTCACGGTTTGCTTAACCAATATGAAGAAGTCCTGCAGCATAACGCATCAGAGTTGCTTGCTTAAATAGAAAAACTCCCTTCAAAAAAACGAAGGGAGTTTATTACATGGTCATAAATTTTAGTTTAATAAATGATACATAAGGTTAAACATTGTTTTATTTCTATATTAATTATATCAAAAATAAACATAACTAAACAGACTTGTAATAAAAACCCATAAAAATTAATATATGGTTATACAGTATTTTAAACTGTATAATGATTTTAAGAATTCCCCTTAAAATCAACTTACTCACATACCTTTATACAGCAATTGTTCCCCAATTCTGTATATCAAAAAACCTTTCATTCATTTGAAAGGTCTTTTTGAGCCTGCACATATTCTTCTTTCGTATTTACATTTATAAACCAATCCGCATTCGCTTGTACATCTTCTCCAGAAACATACTTCACATTACATAGTGATAAAAGCTGGCCCATACTTCTTTTTTCTTCCTGAAGTAAAGCATAAATCTTTTCTTTCACGCGGTTATGATACGCCGCAAGTAGCGGTTGTTTTCTTCCATTAATAATAGGTACAACCGCATCATATTCATTGCTCGTTTGCTCTAGTAAAATGGCAAACCATTGATGCGAAACGTTTGGTGCATCGCAAGGCATAATAGCGTACCAATCTGCTTCTATGTATTCCATACCTGATACAATGCCCGCAAGCGGTCCATTTCCTTTATAGTGCGGGATATCTTCTATAACAGGAACTTGTACGAATTGCTCTACTCGCTCTTTTATATCAGTATGGCTAATTACTACAATGTCTTGCAAAGTAGTTCCCATCACTTTCACAATATGCTCAACAAAAGTAGTTCCCTTCCAAATTGCTAACGCTTTCGGCTCACCAAATCTACTCGACATACCGCCCGCTAATACAATTCCAGCACACTTACTCATTGGCGATGCAGCTCAAATGTAATATGGCCTAATTCCGGTAAAATTAATTTATTCATCGCAAGTCGAACCGCTCCGCTAGACCCTGGCATCGAGAAGACTACTTTGCGCCCAATTGTACCACCAATCGCTCTACTTAACATTGCGCTGCTTCCGATATCTTCTAAATAACTAATCATACGGAACAGCTCACCAAATCCAACAATTTCTTTATCTAATAACGCTGATACTGCTTCAATTGTGACATCACGTTTCGTAATACCAGTACCGCCATTTGTTAATACAACATCTACATCTTCCTTATGATAACCAGCTAACACCGCTTGCTGAATACTTTCTTTATCATCTTTTACAATTTCATAAGAAGTTACTTTATGTCCCGCTTCTTTTAACAATTCATGTAATAGTTGTCCGCTCTTATCTGTTTCTTCCGTACGTGTATCGGAAATCGTAACAATCTTGCAACGCACTTCTTTGGGGGCTTGTTTTTTATGTTCAGTTACACTCATTTTTTATCTTTCCTTTCTTAAAGACTTTTCTTCATTTTATCATACATACCTTTACACAATTATGTATGAAGCCAATCATGCGCCATGATACAATATAAGTATACTAACCCACAAAAAGGAAAGTGTACTTTCTTATACTCCTAGACTACACATCTTTAGCTACTCTTTATATTTTCTACATAATAGAATTCAATTTTAAAACTTGTACTAAAAAATAAATTGGAGGTCTACATAGTATGGAACTTTATAAAAAATTAACAACAACATTTATCCTCTTATTCATCGCTTCAATCACTGTCGGCTTTTCCTTAAAAGGCGCAATTCCATACGCTACATTAGTAAGCATTATATTCGCGACACTATTTTTACTAAGTAGTGCCTTTTGCGCAAGTAAAGCACGTCAAATGAAAGGTTGATTACATATGTTCAAAAAGAAATCAATCTTTTGTAAATCATGTAAAACAGAAATACAAACGTATGAAAAAGCGTGGATTCATATGCCCTTTCCGGCGAATGGCATGACGAATATGAAAAAGTATATTGAATTAGAAGGACAAATTTATTGTAGTTCGTGTGTTGAGATAATGAACAAAAACCAGTAAATACAAAAGGGGTGTTTACATTGTTTGAATCCAACCGTATCCAGTTACGAAAGTTTTCCGAAGATGATATTCTAACATATTATAAATGGCATAATGATATAGACGTTATGAGTTCAACTACACTCACTCTTGATAAACATTCCTTTCAAGACACAGAAAAACTTTGCCGGCAATTTATTCATTCTTCGAACTCTAAGAGCTATATCATTGAAGAAAAAGCTACGCATCTTCCAATTGGTATTACTTCTTTAATTCATATTGATTCGTATAATCGAAACGCTGAATGCATTATTGATATTGGTAAAAAGGATTACTGGGGGCAAGGTTATGGGCAGGAAGCTTTAACCCTATTATTGGATTATGCATTTTTAGAATTAAATTTACATCGCCTTTCTTTACGAGTATTTTCTTTTAACGATAGAGCAGTTAAATTATATAAATCACTTGGTTTTCAACATGAAGGAACTTGTAAAGAAGCTATATTCCGCAACGGCACTTGGCATGACATTGAACTCTTCGCTTTATTCCAACGTAATTATAAATAAAAAAAGCTTTGCGCTCACCGCGCAAAGCTTTTTTTCATATATTATAGACCAGCTTGCTCTTTTAAAGCTGCAGCTTTGTCTGTACGTTCCCATGATAGATCTACATCAGTACGTCCGAAGTGGCCGTAAGCTGCTGTTTGTTTGTAAATTGGGCGACGTAAGTCTAACATTTTAATAATACCAGCCGGGCGAAGATCGAAGTTGTTACGAACTAGTTCTACTAGTACGTCTTCAGATACTTTACCAGTGCCGAATGTATCAACTGAAATTGATACTGGTTGTGCTACACCGATTGCGTATGCAAGTTGTACTTCTGCTTTTTCAGCAAGACCAGCTGCTACGATGTTTTTCGCAACATAACGAGCTGCATATGCTGCAGAACGGTCAACTTTTGTTGCATCTTTACCAGAGAATGCACCGCCACCGTGGCGAGCGTATCCACCGTAAGTATCAACGATGATTTTACGTCCTGTTAAACCAGCATCACCTTGTGGTCCACCAATTACGAAGCGGCCAGTTGGATTAATGAAGAATTTCGTTTCTCCATCCATTAATTCTGCTGGTACTACAGCTTTAATTACGTGCTCTTTTAAGTCGCGATCGATTTCTTCCCATGTAACATCTGGGTGATGTTGTGTAGAAATTACGATAGTATCAACACGTACTGGTTTACCATTTTCATCATACTCAACTGTAACTTGCGTTTTTCCATCTGGACGTAAGTATGATAATGTATCATCTTTACGTACTTCAGTTAAACGGCGAGCTAATTTGTGAGCAAGCGAGATTGGAAGTGGCATTAATTCTTGTGTTTCATTACATGCAAAACCAAACATTAAACCTTGGTCTCCTGCACCAATTGCCTCAATCTCAGCGTCAGTCATTTGACCTTCGCGTGCTTCTAGCGCTTGGTCAACACCCATAGCGATGTCAGCAGACTGCTCATCGATAGATGTTAAAACAGCACAAGTTTCTGCATCGAATCCGTATTTTGCGCGTGTGTAACCAATGCCTTGAATTGTTTCACGAACGATTTTCGGAATATCTACGTAAGTAGAAGTCGTAATTTCCCCCGCTACCAATACTAAACCAGTTGTTACAGTTGTTTCACAAGCTACACGTGCATTTGCGTCTTTTGATAAGATCGCATCTAAAATTGAATCAGAAATTTGGTCACAAATTTTATCTGGATGTCCTTCAGTTACAGACTCAGATGTGAACAGATGACGTTTTTTTGTCATGTGGTAAACCTCCCTACAGTAATTGTATATATTGTACGGAACTCATCCTTAATTTGCCACAAACTGCGACATACATTTATTCTCCCACACAAGCATACAGAAAAACCTTTCCTACTTTACATAGAGGAAAGGTTTAATTTGCTACTTGCATACTGCTTTTTGCCCTTCGCTCTTATCGTTCGAGACCTGTAGCCTCGCACAGGTTTTAGCACCTATTCACCTGCATTTATCAATACAAGTGAGGTTGCTGGGCTTCATCGGGCCTGTCCCTCCGCCAGCTCGGGATAAGAGAGTATCCGTCCCAACCTATACTAAAGAAATGATATTCATTTGTCAATTAATATTCACATTTTCCTGAAAGTTTTTCTCAATACGCCTGAAATGAAATATTAATAAGGAAATAATGCATTCACACAAACAAAAAGAAATAAATAGTATACATTATTTATATAATTGTGTTATACTCTTGTTGGGGATTACGAGAAATATTTCATTAAATGAAAAGGATGGTATATAAATATGAGTACTGTGAATGTCCAAATTGGTTTACACGAATTATTGAACGGAAGCAATGCACAGATTCAACTAAGTGTTCCGCAATTAGTGGAAAAAGTATTAATGCGAAATGAAGGGAAATTAACTTCTACTGGTGCCGTTTCTGCTTCAACAGGAAAATATACAGGACGTTCTCCTAAAGATAAATTTATTGTGAAAGAAGCATCGGTTGCTGACAAAATTGCTTGGGGAGCTGTGAACCAACCGATTTCTGAAGAACATTTTAATAAATTATATACTAAAGTTTTAGAATACTTAAAAGAAAAAGAAGAGTTATTCGTCTTCAAAGGATTTGCAGGCGCTGACCGCAATTACCGCCTACCAATTCAAGTTATTAACGAATATGCATGGCACAATTTATTTGTACATCAATTATTCATTCGTCCAACTGAAGAAGAATTAACGACTCATGAATCAGAATTCACAATTGTTTCTGCACCGAATTTCAAAGCTGATCCAGCTGTTGACGGTACAAACTCTGAAGCATTCATTATGGTTTCATTCGAAAAACGCATCGTATTAATTGGTGGTACAGAATACGCTGGAGAAATGAAAAAATCAATCTTCTCTATTATGAACTTCTTATTACCTGAACAAGATATTCTTTCTATGCACTGTTCTGCAAACGTAGGTGAAGAAGGCGATGTAGCATTATTCTTCGGTTTATCTGGAACAGGTAAAACAACATTATCTGCTGATCCAAACCGTAAATTAATTGGTGATGATGAGCACGGTTGGTCTGATAACGGTGTATTCAATATTGAAGGCGGTTGCTACGCGAAATGTGTAAACCTTTCTCACGAGAAAGAACCACAAATTTTCGATGCAATCACATTTGGATCTGTTTTAGAAAACGTTATCATTAATGACCAAACGCGTATCGCAGACTATAACGATACTACTTTAACAGAAAATACTCGTGCTGCATACCCTATGCATGCGATCGACAATATCGTACTGCCAAGTGTTGCTGGACACCCAAATACAATCATTTTCTTAACTGCTGATGCATCTGGCGTATTGCCTCCAATCAGTAAGTTATCAAAAGAACAAGCTATGTATCATTTCTTAAGTGGTTACACTAGTAAACTAGCAGGAACAGAGCGCGGTGTTACATCTCCGCAAGCAACATTCTCAACTTGCTTCGGTTCACCATTCTTACCACTTGATGCATCTCGCTATGCTGAAATGCTTGGTGAAAAAATTGAGAAACACGATGCGAAAGTATTCTTAGTAAACACTGGCTGGACTGGTGGCGAATACGGCGTTGGTAAACGTATGAACTTAGGTTACACTCGTGCAATGATTCAAGCTGCATTAAACGGTGAACTTGCGAAAACTGAAACAGCTAAACATGACATCTTCGGTCTTGAAGTTCCACTTCACGTACCAGGTGTACCTGACGAAGTGTTAATGCCTGAACAAACTTGGGCTGATAAAGCTGCTTACAAAGCAAAAGCAATCGAACTTGCAAATGAATTCAAAGCTAACTTCAAAAAGTTCGACAGCGTATCTGAAGACATTATTAACTTAGGCGGTCCAATCGCTTAAATTAAAACTTTCTGTTGGAATAACCCTTTACTCATATGAATAAGTGTCGTGTAACCGTAAAGTTTCGCGTACTCACCGACAAAACCCAATGCGGCTTAACGGTTACACACACTTACATAAAAAAGAAGCTTACGTGAAAACGTAAGCTTCTTTCTATATCTTATATAAAGTGAAGCGCTAATCTCTTCATCTGTGACTTAGATTATAAAATTACAGCTGCAAATTTATACATTATATTCCTACTCGCTACATCTCTCTGGTTTCACACCACATGGGAGCAAAAAAGGCCCTGACCGCTTCTATCCGTGGCTGGATCATCTATTCCATCTAAAAAGAAGTCTTTTATCTTTTTTAGCTCTTTGTTAGTTCTTTCTCATCTTTCATGCTATAGTATCCTAAATTAACAACGATTAAGAAATAACCACCCATAATCCCTACTGCAAATGCCCACATAACCATGTGGTGCTCAATTTCGTACATAATAATAGCACCCAAAATGGCAGCTACAAAACGGTTAAACATACCGAGTGTCGGTGCTTTCGTCTTCTTTACAATACTATCTCCAAGCTTCTCAATTCTTCTCCCTAAAAGCCAAACGCAATACATACTTACAATAAGCCCAATTCCAGCGCCTAAAAAATGTGCCGAAAAAGGTGTTAACATCCAACCTAGTAACAAAATACCTAGTATATAATACGATTGGATTTTAAATGATCTTAGTGACATACTAATCATGCTGTACCTCTCTTCATTCGTTCTTATCTATCCAACAAAAAATTTCTTTCAAATTCATATTCCTTACATCCATTTCACTCAAATTAAAAAAAACATAAACAGTATGTTTATGTTGTTTAAATGTTTTTAGGAAATAATATTATACAAGATTTCAAACATCATATTCTCATATTTTGTGACGGTTTTTCAAACTTTTTTCGTCCATTTATGAAAAAAATGATATCAATCTATGAACATACGGATATGATGTAATAAACACACAAATAAAGGGGGCGTCTAATGATTTATTTTTTAATGGCTCTCATTCACCTCATTATCCCTGCACTTATTGGACTTTCATTGTATTGGTACACGAAAAACCATAGCATTTTTTACGCTGTCCTCGGTGTTCTTCTTCCAGGTATTATTCTTATTACACTCTTCCGTATTCCATTTTTAAACTTAATTCCACTTATTACTGCTATCTTATTTCTCATCTTCTTACCAAAAATAAAAAAATAGGAAAGCAGATCATAGGTGATCTGTTTTCCTATTTTGATATAGGTTCCCCTGCAATAGAATGAACTTTTACTTTCTCCGATTTCACAAACCATAGACCGACAAAAATGATAATTCCACCGATGATTTGTTGAAACGATACATATTCATTTGCCCAGACAGCTGCAAATAAAACAGCTACAAGCGGCGTTATATACATATATACCATCGTATGTGACGCCCCAATTTTTTGAACACCAACATACCACATTACTAGACCAAATACTGTTACAAAGAAAATAGAATATAGTAAAGCAAATAGTGTCATTCCGTGAGTAATGTGAAATGGCATGACAAACACATGTGGACCACTTAACACTAATAGCGGAATCGCACCCACTAATGCAGACCATGCTGTAACACGTAATGCTGAATATTTTTTAATTAATGGTCCTGCTAAAACAGGATAAAGCCCCCAGCATATTGATGTAATAAGTCCAATTCCATTGCCATAAAAAGAACTAGTAAGCGAATGTCCTGCTACTAAAACTAATGCTGCACCAACAAAGGCAGTCATAGAACCGATTAACTTTCGAGAAGAAAACTTTTCTTGTTTCAAGAAAATCGCAAATGCAGTTGTAAAAATAGGTGAAATAGAAATGAGTAAAGAGGCATTTGTAGCAGATGTATATTTGACAGTTTCCATAAATAACGTTTGATACAGTACAATACCTACAATGCTAACGATAATTAATCTAGGTATATCCTTTCGCTCCATATAAACCGACTTTTCAATAAAAAAGGTAAGGAGTAACAGAAGCGGTGCCGCCGCCATCATGCGAAGTGCAGTAAACTCAATTGCTGTAAATTCTAAAAGTCCATACTTCGCAATTGTATAGTTAATCCCCCAAATAATAACAACACTTAAAATTAACAACTCAATTCCCCATCTTCTCATGCGTATCCCCTCCGCAAAGAAGATTATACAGAAAATTCAATCACATGTACATTTCATTATGTGAAAAAATCTTTTTACTATTGAAACGTTTTGGTAAATGAAATTATATCGGCGATTTTCTGAATATATCGGCGCAACTCCATTTATATCGGCGATTTCCCAAATATATCAGCGCAACTCCATTTATATCAGCGATTTTTTCAATATATCGACTTATCAACAAAAATCGACAATAATAGCGACTTATAAAATAAAAAAGGTGATTCCAAAATACATTTTGGAATCACCTTTCCTTTACTATATTCGAACGTGTAACTTCATATTTGGATTATAAAACTGGCTCGGGCTCTTTAACTGAAAAGTTCCTCCACCTTCATGCCAATCAACAGTTAACTTATCATCCATAAATACAAGCTTTGTACGATCAGCGATAAAGTTCATTGTGCTTGATTCAATATCCACATCGCGCTCATCTTTCTCTGCTACAGCTACTAAATCGATAATTCCGCTCATAACACAACCGCAACCTTCATTATCGTAAAATAACTTTATATATTTCGCTTCACTTGGAATCGTATCCATAATCTTTTTATATGCTGCTTCTGTTACAGTAACGTACATACGTTAATCTTCATCCTCTCTTCTCTTATCATTCATATATTGTATCACCATTTTTCTCAAAAGTTATATACAGAAAATTAAGACTAATATACAATGTATGTGATAAAGTTTCAGCAATCGAGCTTTTATGAGTAGTTCATGCAGGAGAAAGGATGTTTACTATCCGTGTTCAAACTACAACGATATCCTATGTTATTAGGTCTATTTAGTAGTTTCTTCATTTCTAGCGGAATGCTATTACAGCATGTACTTCCCTATTCTCCTTCTATTAGCTGGATCCTAGGTTTTATTTGTTACCTATCCACTTCTTATTTTACTACGAAGAATACAAACAACTCATAAAGCAAGAATCATCTTAAGGAGGATTATCAAACATGCCAGCCTTAAAAAAAATAGAGCAATCACTCAATCACTTATTCCAAATTGAAAAATACGGAAAAGATAGTGCCTTTAGTCGATTTATCCCAGCCGTATATGATCCTATCAAATTTCCTTGGCAACAATTTTTCGAAGCAAATTTTGTAGATTTATTTAACGGCCTTATGATGCACGGATCTGAAAATGTAAACAAAGTATTTTTAGCTGTATTCCCTACAGATGACGTTCTCGAAACATTCATTTCACAATCCACACCTGGTGATTTACTCTTTATGCACCATCCCCTTGTAATGGAGTGTGGTGATCCGCTTGGAAGATCAGGTCGCGGTTTCATACCAATTCCTGAAAAATATTTGCAAGGAATAAAAGAAAAACAACTTTCTATATATACATGTCACGTACCAATGGATTTTCATCAAACGCATGGAACGAGTATTTCAATTGCAAAAGCATTAAACGCTACTGTAGTGGACGACTTTGCATATGGAGGTCCAGAACAAGAACCAATTGGCCTTATTTGTGAAATAGATGAAACATCAACAGAAGCACTCCAAAAACATCTAAAACAACTCTTCCAGATTCCTTACACAGACTTCGAAGGTAAACGACATGATTCCATTAAAAAAATCGCAATTATCGCTGGGTGTGGCGATGTTGTATCTTTAATGAAGGAAGCAGAAGAAAAAGGTGCTGAAGCATATATTACAGGAGAAATCCACTGCCATATCGACAATGATTACGGCCGACATAAATACTCGCTCATTATGGATTATGTAAAAGAAACGAATATGTCTCTAATTGGTGTGTCACACTCTGCCTCTGAATATTTAGTGAAAGAGACATTGATGTATGATTGGTTTAAAGAAAATTTTGATGTGGATGTTATTTTGCTTCCGCAGGAGAAATGGTGGCTCTAACGCTATCATTTTTTAAATTTATATACACAATACAATCGACCACAGAAAAATAGAGAAATGTGAAAGCACCACCTGTACCAACGTAAATGCTTTCGTTGTGCCGGAAAACGAACCTACTGGTAGCACCGAGTTTACTGGTGCTACCAGTATTACAGCATGAATATATATTCTATTTTTCTAATCACTGACATATAGCAATTCATTTCATAAAAAAAAGACCCGAGATTCGGGTCAACAAATAGAAATATAAATGAACTACAACAAATAACAGACAAAGCCATTATATATTTTTCATAGTAAAACATCCATTATTTTCTTTTTACACTATCAATATATTATTTTTCGTTATCGTCCTCTTTTTTAGAACGTCTACCTAAGAAGAACACAAAAGCATTACTTCCAAATAAGTGATGTTTTTTCTATTTAATGCAGTGGTAACATAACCTCAACCGTTGTTCCAACCCCAACTTCACTTTCAAAACTCATTTTACCATTGTGGTCTTTAATAATTTTTTCTGTAACTACTAAACCTAGACCAGTTCCTGTTTCTTTCGTTGTATAAAAGGCTTCATTTAACTTTGGAATTTTATCTTTTGGAATACCACATCCCTCATCTTTCACTTGAACGATGATTCCATCTTTTACAGTAACTTTAATCGTAATTGTTCCCCCAACTGACATTGCTTCAATTGCATTTTTGATTAAATTAAAAAAGACCTGTTTTAATCGTTTTTCATCACATGTAATGGACGGTAAGTCTTTACTGTAAATACCTTGTATGTGGACTCCTTGTTTTAAAGCAGGCTTTTCCATAACTCGAATAACATAAGAGATAATTTCTTGTATGTTATGAGTTTCTGATTCTAGTGATTTAGATTTCTCAAATCCACTAAGTTCTGTAGCAATTATATGAATCCGATCTACTTCTTGTTTCATAATATCACTATAAATTTTATCCTCTGGATGCTTGTCGGCTTGTTTATTCACAAGTTTTTTTAAGTTTGCTAAAGGTCTTCTAATCTTATAACCAATAACCGTTGCCATTTTTCCAACAGCTGCTAGTTTTTCTGTTTGTTTTATTTCTTTGTCCATCATCTCAAGCGTACGAACGTAAGACTGAACCCTCAAAAATATAATCCAACATATAATAGTAAATACACTATATAATGCCATTGGGATTAAAACGAGAGAAGATTGAATAATGATTCCTGTAAGAGCGTACTTCCCGACAAGTATCGCTGGAACTAACCAGAAATATCTTTTGTTCACAAAGATTGGTGCGAACAAAATAAAAAATACTTCTACTATATTTCCACCGTCAAATTCCGCATCGCTACCATAATAAATCATAATGTTATGGATACAATCTAATACATTATAGCCAATTAGAATAATATACTTTACCACAAAAACATTCTTCCATTTCATAAAGTATATTCCACTGCAAAACAATACTACCGTCAAAAAGTAAAGCCATAAACCTAAACCATCTTCAAACTTTCCTACGCCTTCTTGCTCTCCCGCGATTAAAGGTACGATAAATTCATAGGCAAGATCATACACAAAAAATATAATAAAAAATAAACTTAAAAATACTTTCAATGCCTTTATTTCTTCATTTTTAAATATATAGCCTTTATTCATATGGTAACTCCTAGCTTTTCTTCCACTTGGATTTCAGTATTTCCACACTTCCTTGGGAGAATGATGTCTATTCTCGTTCCAGTATCTCTTTCACTTGAAATATGCAGCTCACCAAGGTGCTCGGCGACAATTCGATTCGCTACCGTAAGTCCCAGACCAATTTTATCTTGTTTCGTTGTATAAAAGGCTTCTGTAACACGGGTTAAGTTTTCTTGCTTAATACCATGACCATTATCGATTACGCTGATTATTACATATTCTTTCCCTTTATTCTCTAATTGCAAATGTAATATGCCACCTTGTTCCATTGCCTCTAAAGCATTTTTTATCGTATATAAAAAGACTCCTCTTATTTTTCGTTCATCACATTCAACTTCTATTGTTTTTTCTTCCACATTAGAAATAAACTGCACGTTTAATTCATTCATTTTTCCGCGAAGACTTGTTATTACTTGTAATACAATTTTTCCTACATCATGTTTCTTATAAATAGAAGGTTTGCATGTAGCAACTTCCATCAACTCACTTATCATATTATTCATATTTTCTATTTCAAAAATCATACGTTTATAAATAGGATCCTCTTCATGCTTCTCTCGTTGTAATTGCGTAAATCCTTTTAATGAAGCCAGTGGATTTTTAATTTCATGTCCAACAGTCGCTGCCATTTTTCCGATTACTGCTAATTTTTGTGATTCACTAGCAATCGCAATACTTTCCTTTACGGCTGAAAGATATTGTAAAAATCGATTTAAAATGATATATGCAACTATTAACATAAGTGTACACATAATAAGGAACATAAATGCTTTTATTTCCTCTAATACAAATAAATAAATTAAATATTTTCCTACAATAGAGGAAAGCAAAAACACATAAAATTTTTTATTTAAAAATATGGGTACAAAGAAAATGAGAATAATTTCTATTATATTTGTCGCATCAAACGCCGCCTTATTATAAAAAATATACGAAACTATATTAGCGATTTCTATCCCTATGTATGCAAATATCCATGCATATTTAACAAGGTTTGCCTTCTCTTTTTTCAGTAAATATATATTCACGCATAGTATTGCTACTCCGCAAATAACTTGCCATATTATGTTGTATCCCTTATCCATTATTGATTTATCTTCTAATACGATTGCATAGAAAATTTGATATACAATAACAATGACATATAACACCCATAAAAGGAGTTTTGCATTCCTTTCTTCTTCTTTATATGATAGAAAACTTTCTTTCACTTCAACACCCCTTCAAAATAACATCTCAAAGAATACCATTTATTATAATAAATGATTTTCATAGACAAACAAAGATAAATCGAACATTTGAGGAAAATCGTACCAAAAACGCAATATATTTAGACTATATACAGAGCATAAAATCTATGATCATTAATACGTCTATTATGGAGGATGTTTTATATAGACGGCCTAAAAAGTAAAACAAAGCTTTTAGAATGGAGCCTATTGATAGAACAGGGGGAGTTTTATGTTTGTTACTGTCGAGAAAGATGTGCATATTTTTGTGCAAGACGTTAATCCTGGTCCAGGTAGTAAGACTGTTTTCTTCGTTCACGGATGGCCTTTAAATCATCAAATGTATCAATATCAAATCAATGTTTTACCAGAGCATGGCTTTCGTTGTATCGCCATGGATATACGAGGGAATGGGCAATCTGATAAGCCATGGACTGGTTACACGTATGATCGATTAGCCGATGATATCGCAATTGTTCTAGAAGCACTCCAAGTAGAGAACGCTACATTAGTCGGTTTCTCAGTTGGTGGTGCTCTTTCTATTCGCTATATGTCTCGCTATCATGGGCGCCGCATTTCTAAGCTCGCATTAATTGACGCTGTCTCCCCCTCTTTCGTTAAAAATCAAGAGTCCCCTTACGGTGTACCGAAAGAACAAGCAGATGCTCTCATTAATCAAATGTATGCTAATTTACCAAAATTTTTAAATGACGTATCTTTATCCTTTTTCAATAGAAACTTAGGGGCTGCAACCCTTGAATGGTTTTCTTATCTCGGTATGCAGTCCGCTTCTTATGCCCTTATCAAAATTTTACAAGCAGCTGCAAATGAAGATGTAACGAAAGATTTAAATAAAATTAACGTCCCAACAAAAATCTTCCACGGCGTTCACGACCAACTAATTCCTTACAAAAGTGCTGAGCTTACGCAACAACGAATTAAAAATTCTCAGTTACATGCTCTTACAAATAGTGGTCATGGTTCACCAATCGATCAAGCGGATGAATTAAATAAAGAACTGATAAAATTTTTACATGCATAACAACTGCAATACAAGAACGAAAGTTAATATAATAGATTTTTTCACAAAACATAAAATTCACATATTTCTCACAAATACACAAATAAAACGATTACATTTTCATATATACTAAATGTACAGGTAATACTCCCTAAACCCAGCTTGTCTGGTTACCCCGTTAAATACTATGAAAAAAGAACTTGTATCGTTATACAAGTTCTTTTTGTTTCTTTTATTTAAAGAGGATATCTGTACTATATTGATTTCCAACGAGTAAATCATATTGGAGCATTTTATATTGCTCTAACATTTCTTTTTGTTTCTTTGTTAAATCATTGATTACTTCTCCATTTTTATCAACTTTTAATTCATCTCTAAGCACTGGTATTTCCTTGTAAAGTTCCGATAAAAATTGATAAAATAAGGATTTATTTAATCCTGCATAATCAAAAATAAGATTAGAAAAATGAATTGGGCTTACTAAACCTAAATTATCATTTGGCATATCAAAGTTTGCATACATTAATAGCGGCGTTTGCGCCATCGCTAAACGTTCACTCGGTGTTTTTTCATTCGTTATATACCCGTTTTCTTTATAAAAAGATTTATTTGTTCCTAGTGATGGAAGATGATCTCCAAAGAATACTAATAATGTAGGTCTATCTAAATTATCTAGTTGCTCTATTAAATATTGAAGTGCCTCATCTGAACGTCTTAACCCTTCTGTATACGTCTCTAATTCTCCCTTTGATTCTTCATTTTCTAGCCCGCTAATTTCTATTAGGTTTTCACCAAATCGGCCCTCTGTAAATGGAAAATGATTTTGCATCGTAACTGCATGAATAAATGTAGGCTGTTTTTGTTCCTCTAACTCAGCAATTATCTCTTTACTCATCGCTAAATCACTAATATAATCTCCATCAATATCCACATTTTTCATCGTGTCCTCTGCATTAAACTTATCAAATCCTAACACCTTATATACATCATCACGTTTAAAGAATGTGCGACCAAATGAATGAATTGCACTTGTGTAATACCCTTCTTTTTTCAACGCCGTAGGGATTGATGGAATTTCTTTCTTATTTGTAATAACCTGCTGATATGGTATAGAACCTGGCTTTAACAAACTCATTGAATAACTTGTTAATGCCTCAAATTCAACGTTCGCTGTATTTCCCCCAAATGTAGGAGAAATAGTTTGTCCCCCAGGAAAGTTTTCTATATAATGATGCAAATTTGGTACAGGATCTTCACTAAAAGAAAGGTTGGTTACTTTCGTCGGATCCCAAAACGATTCACTCATTACAAAAATAATATTCGGTTTCTCTTTTTTCTTTTGATTCCCTATATTTCCACTATATTGTTTTTTTATATCGTTTGCTATTTGAAGCATATTTTCTTTAGAATAATTTTTTGGTTTTTCCATAACTGTTGTATCTAAATTGCTAATAAACCCAAGTACAAAACCATTTGAAGCGTAGTTCTCATTTTGATTCCACAAAACAAAATCTACACCTGATTTTTGAAATACTTTATTCATAAATGTATTCGCAAAATTACCGTACGCATATAGAACAAAAATAGATCCTACTACTAATAAGGCTCTTATTCCTAGATGAATCTTTACATTTTGAATATACCTTCTCATATATATCCCTGCTACAATACAAGCTACGATACTTACGATAATGACAAAAATATAACTCCAACTAAAATAGTCCATCACCATCGGTATAACAGATTGCATATGCGTAATTTGTGTGAAATCAGAAGGATATAACGGATCACCTCTGAAAATAAGCTTCAAATAATTCACAATACATAAAATGACTAACGTACAGCTCGTTAAAACCATACTTAGAAAAACCTTACCTATTAAATTATATACAAGAATATATATTGCATAAATTACTACAAAACTTAATATAAACTGCATATTATAAAAGTAAATCCAATTCATTGCCTCTATGAAACTCATATTAACTTGCATGACAATATAAAATAACGCTACTGTATGAGCTAATAAAAGTAATATAAAATGCACTCGCAGGGATGCTCTAAGTATAGACATCTCTTTTTTATTGAAATGCGTAATATAAAACGTTATGCCCCATATGAAAATCATCATAACACTTAAAACAAGCTTTTGATTTAAATGATCTTTCATCATGTCTAAATTAAAAACCTTTAAAATCATAAACAGCATAGTTATTACTAATAAAGTCACCATACTACTTATAATGCTAGAAATTAATATATTTCTTTTTGGAAGATGAAAAAGTGTAGAACCATACTTCAATTCATTCCCTCGTTTCTATGTCTTAATTTCCCCCGCATCGAAAGAACTATTTCTATTAAAATAACATATATTACATATTTCGTCTGCATACTTGCTTCTACCATAAATGTATTGTCTTAATATTCCCTTAATCAACAGTTAAATTGTGGTATACAAATTACTCATTCTTGAAAAACTTAATTTCAGCATTCCACTTTATGATATAATAACTATGTTTTGGAAATCCTTAATACTATTAAAGATTTCACATAAAAATACGAAAGAATTAATAAAAAAGGAGTTGCTCATTTTTGCTTACTAAGTTTAAGAGTTTGCCTAAAGCGGTATATGCAATTTTGGCGCTTTCTTTCCTGTTGCACGTTTTTTGTTTAGTAAAACAGCCAGGATTAGATGGAGAGTTAGTCAAAGTAACATATGGTGCAAATGATGCCTTTAACTATTCGTTAACAGCTGAACAACTATTAAAACATGGTGTATTTGGTTATGTGTATTTAGAACCTAGTGAAGTTCCAGGGAAAAATGCATATATTACACCAGGTCAGCCATTACTATTAGCTGGCGCTATGATTATTTCTGATATTACATCCATTCCTTACTATTACGTAGCAACTGTTATTAACATGATCATGAACCTTTGCACAGTGCTATTAGTATTCTTAATAGGAAAAGAATTGTTCGAAAAAAACATTTATGGAATTGTTGCAAGTATTTTATATGCTATTTATCCAAGTAACTATACATACTTCCGTACATTGCTAACAGAAGTTCCATCCATATTCTTATTGGCGTTATGTGTATATGTATTTGTTCTCGCATGGAAATACAATAAAGTGAAATTCCATATATGGTTTGGAATTGTCGTTTCAATTTTACTTATGTTCCGTCCAAATCCAGCTCCAATGATGCTCATTCCTGTTCTTGTTGTGTTATTTACATATGGATTTAAAGAATCCATTCGAATCGGATTGTTATGGTTTATCGGACCTTTCTTTATTATTGGCGCATGGGTTGTTCGTAACTACTTAGCACTCAACCAATTTATTTTATTCTCAACCCAAGGTGCAGATCCACTAATTGCCGGTGCAGATCCATTTAATAAAATTGGATATGAAAATATAGTAAATGAAATGAGAGCTAAAGGCTTAGATGACAAAGGTGCATACGCAAAAGAATTAATTAAGAACGGATTTAAGACGGACTTCACTTATTGGTTCTCTTGGTTCACTGTCGGTAAAACAATTGAATTATTCAAAACAGCTCCTGCTGTAGACCAATATCGTATTCACAACTTTATGCAACTATGTCATAGAGTGTTTATCATCGGTACATTCTTGAGCAGCTTCTGCTTCATGCTAAATTCATTTAAACATAAACGCGTTATGATGCTAGTAGCAAGTTCAATTATTTACATTATCTTCTCAAACTTATTCTTAGCAATTAATCGCTATGGATTTTTCATTAATCCTCTTATGTGCTTAATTCTTGCATACGGATTAATTCACATTGTGCAGAAGCTTCCATTCTTCCGCACTAATCAAGCATAATAAGAAAGAGGTCGTCCACCGTTGGACGACCTCTTTCTTATTCCCCCACACTTTACACACGGCCAATTTGTCCATTCTGTAATCACACTTTAATTCCGTATGTATGTGTGTCTGTATTTGTCAAAATATCTTTCACAACACCACTCACTGTTTTACGTATAAATGCAAGTTTTTTACAACTATTACTATAACGAAAAGAGAAAATGATTAGTATGTGTATTATATAAAAGGAAGCAGCCATATTTTCCATACGATACATACGAGCACTATAACTACAAAATCAAAAAAATCTAATCTCGGTCCTTTTTTCATATTCATATGTAGCCACATATGAAACCATTTTATTTTTGTATATTTATGGATGTTTTTCTTTGCAAATCGGTAAATAAGCATTTGCACGATAAAAAATCCGGCCACAAAAATAAATAATAAGATGAGAAATCCAATCACAAAATTCCTCCTATTTTTGTAGCGTTTTTTCTACTATCCGATTTTTCAAAACCCACTCTTCAAACTGGGCACTTCCAAATTCCCAACTAAGATCGCGAGCATGTACAGAAAAAACGTAATAACCGGCATATTCGTCCATAAACCTACCTAACTCTACATCGTCTTTCTGAATACCGTATACTCCAAAATTAAAATACACATCCCATACGTCTTCATTCTTCCTCTTATAAGCGATCGATTCCATATCACATTCTGTCCCGAAATAATCAAGATGTAAATGTACGCTATCATCGTATTCGTACTCCATTTTATCACCCCTTATATTTGTACTTCTTTACCACCCAAAAAATTCCTGCTATCTACACTCACATATGGGCACTTACCTACATATCATGCTTGTAGAGTGACTTCTAGGAGGTGTTATATAGTGAAAAAATTAATCGCGATTTTTTGCATCATGTTACTAGCTGTTTTTACTTTTGCTGCTTGTAGTAGTAAAAAAGAAAGTACGAAAGAACAAACTCAAAACATTCGCGTTGGCGAAGTTACCCATTCTCTCTTCTATGCCCCATTATATGTCGGGATTGAAAAAGGATTTTTTAAAGATGAAGGACTAAATATTGACCTACAAACAACAGCTGGTGGCGATAAAACGATGACCGCCCTATTATCTGGCGGAATTGATATTGCTCTCGTCGGTTCTGAAACGTCTATTTACGTTCATCAACAAGGAGCGAAAGACCCTGTCATTAACTTTGCACAGCTTACACAAACAGATGGGACATTTTTAGTTTCACGTAAAAAACTAGACTCTTTTAATTGGAATGACGTAAAAGGTGTTACATTTTTAGGACAGCGTAAAGGCGGCATGCCGCAAATGGTTGGGGAATACGTTTTAAAGAAAAATGGCATTGATCCTCGGAAAGATACGAACTTAATTCAAAATATCGAATTTGCTAATATTGCAAATGCCTTTGCATCTGGTACAGGAGAGTTTGTGCAGCTCTTTGAACCGACTGCAAGCATATTCGAAAAAGAAGGTAAAGGTTATATCGTCGCTTCATTCGGAAATGAATCTGGTACTGTTCCTTATACAACGTTCATGGCAAAAGAAAGTTTCTTAAAGAAAGATAAAGCTGCTGCTGAAAAGTTCACACGTGCGCTCTATAAAGCACAGCAATGGGTTGATACACATAGTCCAGAAGAGATTGCTGATGCTGTTTCTCCGCTATTTAAAGACACTTCGAAAGACATTACAGTAAAAGTAATTGAACGGTATAAAAAACAACATTCTTATGCGACAAATCCACTACTAGATGCGGAAGAATGGAAACAGCTCCAAACGATTATGAAAGATGCTGGTGAATTACAAAAAGAAGTCCCACATGAAGCGCTCGTCAATACAAAAATTGCCGAAAGCGTTATTAAGAAATAGAGGCGAAGTGTATGAGTTTTTTACAAATACGTAACGTTTCTCACTGTTTTTTCGCAAAAGAGAATGCCAAACTTATTCTCGAAGATATGAGCTTACAAGTGGAAGAAGGCGAATTTATTTCTATACTCGGCCCAAGTGGTTGCGGTAAAACAACGCTCCTCTCAATCATTGCTGGACTACTTGATCCAATTGATGGTATCGTCTTTTTAGATGGTGAACCAATTACAACGAAAACTTCATCTATGGGATATATGTTGCAGCAAGATTACTTATTCCCGTGGAAAACAATTGAAGAAAATATTATGCTTGGACTTCATATTCGAAAGATTTATGATGAACAGATGAAAGAACATACTTTAAATCTTTTAAAACAAGTCGGTCTACATGGGGTAGAAGGACAATATCCTCGTGAACTATCCGGCGGTATGCGTCAACGTGCTGCTCTCGTTCGAACGTTAGCAACTGATCCGAAAATTTTATTACTAGATGAACCATTCTCCGCACTCGATTATCAAACGAAATTAAAACTAGAAGAACTCGTTTTCAACTTACTAAATAAATATAAGAAAACATCACTACTTGTTACTCACGATATTGAAGAGGCGATTGCGATGAGTGATCGTATTTATTTACTGCAAGCGAATCCTGGAAAAATCGCAAAAACCTTTATCGTCCCGGAAAGTATCCGTTCTTTATCACCGTTAGAAGCACGCCATCACTACGATTTCCCAGCCCTCTTTCAAGATATATGGAAGGAGCTGGAACGACTTGGATAATATAAAACAACTACATGAACAATTTCGAAAGAAAGAACGCAGGCGTGCTTGGATTGCTCGCTCATTACAGCTTTTACTACTTATTCTTTTCTTTGCACTATGGGAAATAGCTAGCAAAAAAGAATGGATCGATCCTTTACTCTTTAGTTCTCCTTCGAGTATTTGGGATCTCTTCTTAACGAAATGGATCGACGGTTCACTTTGGGTCCACATATGGACGACATTGCTGGAAACAGGAGTAGGCTTCATTCTCGGAACGGTACTCGGTGCTATTATTGCCACGTTTCTTTGGTGGATGCCACTTCTAGCCCGCGTACTTGATCCTTACCTCGTCGTCCTAAATGCAATGCCAAAAGTTGCACTCGGTCCAATCATCATCGTTATTTTCGGTCCAAACATTTCATCTTCTATCGCAATGGGAGTAATCATTTCCATCATCATTACCATTCTCGTTATTTACAGTGCATTTCAAGAAGTCGATTCTAACTATATAAAAGTGATGGACACATTTGGCGCAAATAAATGGCAATGTTATAAGCAAGTCGTTCTCCCTGCATCCTTTCCAGCAATTATCTCAACGTTAAAAGTAAATGTTGGTTTATCCTGGGTCGGTGTTATTTTCGGAGAACTTCTCGTTTCCAAACAAGGACTTGGCTACTTAATTAGCTACGGATTCCAAGTCTTTAACTTCACACTCGTCTTACTTAGCGTACTACTCACATGTGTTCTTGCAACTCTTATGTATGTATTTGTTGAGGCATTTGAAAAAATTCTAATTGGAAAAAGAAAAAGAAGCTGACTCAAAACAGTGCGCTATAGTCAGCTTCTTTCTTTTACCTTTTATCACACATTTTCGTTTCATTTGTAATGTTTCCATCCGCAACCGTAACTGTATGGAAACAGTCTTTCACACGTACTGTAACGACATTATCTTTTCGATCTATCACATGATAATCATTAAACTTTTCATTCAAAGCACTACGAATTTGCTCCCCTTCAAAAATCGGAAAACCGTGAGACATTACCCAAATGAGACCAGCAACAGCAAGAATCGTTTTCATACGTTTCATTACCTCCTCGAGAGTAAACTTATAGTCCCTACAACACGCGCATTATAATTGTGTCTAAATTGTGACATTTTTATACTAATTCTATTTTATACCGCAAGTTCCTTCTTCTTTTTAATAAAAATACAGAATTTTCAATTTTATCAACATAAAAAAACGCAAAGAATTAAAAATTCTTCACGCTTTTCTTTAACGAAACTATATCGAAAGCATAACTCACATTAGTCTCCACTTTGTTGTTCTATCGTTTTTGAAACATCATATAATCCCGACAGCACTTCCGCTCTCATTTTTACAAGCTCAGGGAACTGATAGAAGAAAGCAATTTTTTTATATTTTAACTCTGTTCCTTCTTTCACCTTTTTTGAATCTTGTAAAATGAACGCTGTAAATGTATCTGCGATATCCTCCGTTACATTTGTTGTTCCATACAGCGATACAAAATCATCATGCTTTTCTTTATAAAATTCAATTTGTGCCTCTTCACTTTCTTCTACTTTCTTTTCTGTCCACTCTTGCTCAATTGGTTTCCAAAATTCATTATAAAATTGGTTAATATACGAAGTTTTTCTCGCACATCCATTTTTCAAGAACACCGTTTTACATTTATTTCGATATGATGAAATGTCTTTCTCTTCATCAAACGCCTCTAAATATTTCCTATCCACTGGTACTTGTTTATGCCCAATCGTTAATACGTGAGCCGTTTCATGAATTAATGTTTTCATCACTTCATCTATATTCACCCCAGAATCGAGCACGTCTAAACTAAGCAACCAATCTCTCGGGTCATCCATACTTGGCATGACATGGGCAACAACGCCGTCATAACCATCCGTTATTAAATCCAACCCTGTTATATTCTCACGATATTTCACTGGAATGAGAGTGCGATACATGTCCCATAACGTTTCATGATACTCTCTATCTTGCCGCTGGCTTAACAAATCATCTTTTGCTACTTTGTCATCTGCAAAAACTTTATTCAATCTCTTACGATCCAATTTCTCAAAATAAGGATCTACAATTTCATCATCATCGATATAATAAGAAGCTAAAAAGAAGTAATTGTCATCCTCTTCTTTTTTCTGTTCCGCCTCTTTCATATTCATACTTTCATACTCTTCTATGTCATAATCCTCTTCTTTTTCAAGTTCTGAAAGTCCCTCTATCTTTTTATATACTTTTTGTAATGTTTTATCTCCTATTTGCGTACACTCTTCTTCTGTTTTACAAATTTCTTTTTCTTTCGTAACCTCGATAGCACTCTCGCATCCTGCAACTAAACTGCTTGCTATAATACAACACACTAACTTGCCATACAGTTCCTTCATACAATCCCCCATTATTCCATTCTACAAAATATCATAATCATTTTTTTACGAATATGCGATAATTAATTATAAAAACTGCAAGGAGGCTTCCCATGATTCGTGCAATCTTATTCGACTTAGATGGAACACTATTAGATCGGCGCCAATCTTTAGAACAATTTATTTGTGAGCAATATAATCGCTTCGCCTCACATTTGAAGAGCATAGAGAAATCAAAGTATTGTTCTCGATTTCTTGAACTCGATAATAATGGCTATACGTGGAAGGATAAAGTATATGCTACTCTCCTTTCCGAATACAACATTACTACTTTAACGCAAGAACAACTACTACACGACTATATTACAAACTTCCAACATCATTGTATTCCTTTCAAAAACACGCATGAACTACTTCAACAGTTAAAACAGCGAAACATTAAAATTGGTATTATTACAAATGGTTTTACTGAATTTCAGATGAGCAACCTTCGAGCACTACATATACATACGTATACAAACACCATTCTCGTTTCAGAAGCTGAAGGAATTAAAAAACCTCATCCTGAAATTTTCGAACGTGCTTTGCAAAGACTAGATGTGAAGGCAGAAGAATGTCTTTATGTTGGAGATCATCCAGAAAACGATGTGCTTGGTTCTGAACAAGTAGGGATTCTTGGTGTTTGGAAAAAAGATTCGTTTTGGGGGAATTTTAAGCATTCACGTATCGTAGATGATTTGTTGGAGGTGCTTTCGTTTTTAGAGGTGGAGGTATCAACACAATAATAACAAATAAATTATATCAGCGATTTTCACAATATATCAATTCACCAACCAAAAGTAACAATAATAAGAGGAGGCGTTTTTCACAAACGCCTCCTCTTATTATTCATACACTGTAAACTGAGGTTTACTCGGATGATCTTTTACTAGCGCATCATCTGGAAACTTTGAAACTTTTTGATATACGGCAATGTCACCGATACAACCTCCTGTTAGTAGAATTCCTAAAAATGAGAGTGGCTCCAGATTCATAGCTAATCCCAATACAATTGGCAAAATTCCAGTTGGTAAAAACGGAAGCATTAACACTTTCTTCATTTGCTTTACTGTAACCGCCTGTTTAGAATGAGCATATGCAACACCTAATTTCCAATTAACGCCCCATTTTAGTTCACTCCACGGAACACCTCCGATATAGCGAAAGCCAATTAAATGTATCGCCTCATGAATACAAACGAGAACAATCATTGCGATAATAAAAAGAAACATCGTTAATAATGTAACTTCAACTTGAACCCCACCTGAAAGAAATATATGCAAATAACCAATTCCAAACGACAAAGCAATTATTATAAAAAATAAAGAAAAGTTTAATTTAACCATCGAAACAGTAACAGTCGTTTCTTTTCTTTTATCCATCTTCCCCCTCCTAAAATGTAAATATATCTTTACAAAATTGTATAATATACCCAAAATAATGTAAAGATATATTTACATTTATTCTTACATACAAAAAAAGAAACCGGCTACTTTACTTCGTAAAACAGCCGATTTCTTCTATATGTTTCATCGTACGCGCTAATACGTCATCGCGCATTATAAAGCTAAATTTTCTATTCGTTTTAATGTTGTCAGGAATGTCTTTTAATAAAACAGACCCTTTCGTTTCTTCGTAATGCGTATGTTCTTCTACCGCACTAATTGTTGCAAAATAAATGTTTTTAATGATTATTTTGTCTTTTCCAGATACTTTGTATTGTCCTAAGTAAGTTAAATCAGAAACTATGCCGCCGGTTTCTTCATGAACCTCTCGAACTGCCGCTTCTTCCGGTGTTTCCCCTAGTTCTACTTTACCACCTGGAAATTCAAGACCGCGACGTAAATGATGCGTTAATAACCATTGATCCCCGTACCGGCATACAACCCAAACATGCTTTGGCTCAGGAGAAAATGGATAACGTTCAAACGATAATTGTACAGTGTTGTGGTAATAATCTTTAAATTTGTACATGCCATTACTCCCCTATTGATGGTTACAAGTTTTTCCTACCACAAATTGTAGCATATTCTCGCTTTTCTGCATAATATTATCCAATTACAATCCATTGATTATTCCCATTTGCGCGACTAATTCTTTCGTCTCATGATTTCCTAAATCATAAATCATTTTATATGCTTTTTGTAGTTGTTCATCATATCGGTCATTATTTGAATCGTGATGATACTCAACAAATGGAACGTGGGAGCGTACAAATGACCCTAAATCTTCTACATATGCTTGATCGAAGTGCTCTCTTAATTCCGTAATTTCCTCATCATTTGCGGAAATCTCAAAATTATAAGTATCCGCCGTCTTCACTTGTGAAATTTGACCGTTTCCTATTGATATATAATATGTTTTTTTCGTCTCCATGTAACACCCTTCTTTCATCCTTTTAATTTCTATTGTTTTCATCAATTACAAAATTATGTAAAATAAAGAAAAGGAGGGGTTTTATGTTCAAAATATTAATTATCGGTATTATCATCGTCCTAATCATCCTCGTACTCTCCATCATGACAATTAATAAAGGCTATGCTTATAAACATTCCGTCGATAAACTAGAAGATAATCCTTATACAAAAAAGAATAAGGAGGATTCATAATATGCTTCGTATACTCCGCATCATAGTAGCCCTCACTGTGATCGTTATGTCGGCAATTGGATCATATACAGGTCAAAATAAATTTTTACCTCTTTCATAATTTCTATTAGGGGCTTTAATGTTTCTCATCGCATTTGAACAAATAAAGAAAAAGGAATTAGCAACTGGACTTATTTGTATTATTGCCGGTGCTTTCATTTGGATAGTTCTCATTATTACCTACATAAAATAAGAGGAGGTCTTTTATGCTAAAAAGGGGGGCGGATTACTTTATCACTTATTGCCTTATCTATAGCAATCTATGGATTTTTTACTGGTAGTAGAGAAATAATGCCTTATATGTTCATCTTTTTAGGAGGTATGGCCCTCACCATAAGTTTAGAGGAAATATTAAAACGACAAACAGGAGGTAGTCTGCTCGCTCTACTAGCAGGGGCCGCTGCTTTATTTATTGGTTTCACAGAAATATTCTAGTAAATGGTCTAAAGGAGGCTATACAATGCTAACTCTAACTATATTACGGATTTTTTTAGCATTTCTCATGCTTCTCTTACTCACTCTAAGCACTTATGTCCATGTTACCGATAATTTTTCACTTCTTCCATACTTACAATTTATTCTCAGTTGTTCCTTTATTCTTCTAGGAATTAATGAATTAAAATCCGGACGAAAATCAATGAGTATCCCGTATTTTTTCGTTTCTGGTCTTATATTCTTCTTCTTAATATCGAACTACTTTCACTACATGTAGAATGAAATTTTGACCAATTTAGCATTTATAATTATTTTCTCTCAGTAACTATGTCTTTCTACTAAGGGGGATTCCATGTTAAAAAACATTCGAATTATAATCGCCACTATCGCTCTTTCTCTCGCCCTATTTAGCTTCTTTGCAAACTTCACTATTCTTTTACCTTACGTGTTCACCCTTTTGGGAATCGATGAAATAAAGCAGCAGCAAAAAGCGAAAGCATTTGTTTATTTTCTCTGTTCTGCCTTTATTTTATATGTTGGAGTATCTAATATATTTTCATACAAAAGAAGAGTATGGTCGCTCTTAGCACAATAAAAAAACTGCCCTTTCACAGGCAGTTTTTCTTTTTATCCAAAAACTTTCTCAAGTTCATCTTTATCTTGGCTTAACCAGAAGTTCATTAAGCGTTGTGCTCCTTCTAAGTCGTGAAGCTTCGCTTGACCACATTGCGTTTCATTTGCAGCCGGAATTTCTGTAATTTGAACCGCATCTTTTAATGTTAGTTCTAATAAATCAATGATTTCTCGTACTGTCGGTGTTCCGCTTACTACAAGATAATATCCTGTTTGGCAGCCCATCGGTGAAATATCGATAATATCAAAATGCGGATAACGATCAATATATTTACGTAAATTAAATGCTAATAAATGCTCTAACGTATGAATAACATCTGGTTTCATTGCTTGTTTATTCGGTTGACAGAAACGAATATCAAATTTATTTACAATACCGTCACTACCTACATTGTGAACTCCGCAATGTCTTACATAAGGTGCCTTTACAATCGTATGATCTAATTCAAAGCTTTCTACTGATGGCATACAACATCTCTCCCGCTTTTAATTTAATTCCGTTATATCCAATATGATATAACGGAAATGCACATTAGTAAAGTATTATGTACAGTCGTGCTATAATACTTTAAGAATATGCTGAAAAGGAGACCGTTATGAAACAGATTTTTATTGGGATTATACGCTTTTATCAAAAGTTCATTTCTCCGATGACGCCACCAACATGTCGTTTTTATCCAACTTGTTCTCATTACGGATTAGAGGCGTTTCAAAAACATGGTGCACTCAAAGGCTTTTGGCTTACTTGTAAACGTATATTAAAATGTCACCCTTTCCACCCGGGAGGATTTGATCCTGTCCCAGATAAAAAGGATGACAAAGTAAATTCTTAATTGTCGTAACCATTCACAACTAAATCTAATTTTCCTGTATCAGGATCTATAACAAGACCGTGAACAGGTACTTCTTCCGGAAGTAATGGGTGGTTGCGAAGTACTGATACGCTATGTTCTACACTTTCTTCCACACTAGAGAAACCGCGCAAGAATTGTTCTAAATCGATTCCAGAATAACGAAGCATATCTAATTTCTCTTCTGTTATACCGCGTTCTTTCATTCTCTCAATCGTACTGCTTGCTTGAATTTTTGCCATACCACAATCATGGTGACCAACTACACATACTTCATCAGCGCCAAGTTCGTATACAGCGACTAAAATACTACGCATAATACTTCCAAATGGATGTGAAATAACAGCGCCTGCTACTTTAATAATTTTCACATCACCGTTACGCATATTCATCGCTTTTGGTAATAGTTCGACAAGTCGTGTATCCATACAAGAAATAATTACCATCTTTTTGTTTGGAAATTTCCCCGCTACAAACTCTTCATATTTTTTCTCTTCAACAAATTTCTCATTGTACTGCAAAATCTCTTCTAATGACTTCATAGTAAAGGACCCTCTTTTCTCTCGTTTACACTACATAAATAGTGTACCAAAATATGAAAAACTCAAAAAGGATATCGCTTTATAGTAAAAATAAGATATTTTCAGATAATCGACATAATTCTTTCAAAATATACACACATCTTTGTAACAAGTTTCACATACTTTAAACGTATTTTCACTATAAACTGATTGTAGATAATGTAAAAAAGGAGTGAATATTTATTATGTCCGACGTTCTGTTACTGAGTCGTTTTCAATTTGCAATTACTATTTTTTATCACTTTTTATTTGTACCTTTGACAATCGGACTTGTCATTTTAGTAGCATGTATGGAAACTCAATACGCCCGCACATTGAATCCAACATACCGTAAAATGGCAAATTTCTGGGGTAAATTATTTACAATTAACTTCGTAATGGGGATTATAACCGGGATTACGATGGAATTCCAATTTGGAACAAACTGGTCTGAGTACTCCAAATATATGGGAGACATTTTCGGATCACCTCTCGCAATCGAAGCACTCGTTGCCTTCTTCTTAGAATCTACTTTCATGGGAATATGGTTATTCGGTAAAGACAAAATTTCACCAAAGTTCCGTGCCTTCTGTATGTGGATGGTTGCACTTGGAACAAACATTTCCGCCCTTTGGATTATTACAGCAAACGGCTTTATGCAAAACCCTGTTGGATACGTCGTGCGTAACGGCCGCGCTGAATTAAATGATTTCTGGGCACTCGTTACGAATCCATACGCTTGGAACATGTTCTTCCATACTGTAGTTGGTTGTTATATCGTAGGTGCTTTCTTCGTTATGGCAATTAGTGCTTATCACTTATTACGTAAAAATGAAGTAGAATTCTTCAAAAAATCATTTAAGTTTGGTTTAATGTTAGGCTTATTCGCCGCAACAATTACACCGTTTATGGGACATCAATCTGGTGTATCAGCAGCTAAATATCAACCCGCAAAAGGTGCTGCGATGGAGGCAGTTTGGGAAACTGGAAAAGGACAAGGCTTCTCAATTGTTCAAATTCCTGATGTAAAAAATGAGAAGAACTTTGAATTCCTTACGATTCCAAAACTCGGAAGCTTCTTCTACACAAATTCATTTAATGGCGAAATTGTTGGTTTAAAAGATATTCCGAAAGATGAACGTCCAAATGTTAACCTCGTGTATTATAGCTTCCGCTTAATGGTTGCACTCGGCATGTTCTTTATGGCATTAACTTGGTATGGCTTCTATTTAAACCGAAAAGGAAAACTAGAAAACTCAAAACGTTATTTGAAAATTACAATATGGTCTGTCTTACTTCCTTATATCGCAATTAACGCAGGATGGATTGTCGCTGAAGTAGGTCGTCAACCATGGACAGTATATAAACTAATGCGTACAGCAGAATCTGTATCACCTATATCTGTCCCGCAAATTTGGTTCTCATTAATTAGTTTAATTTTATTCTACACTTTACTTTTAATCGCAGACGTATACTTAATGCTGAAGTTCGCGAAAAAAGGACCTGCCGCATTAGAAGAACCTGCTACTGAGGGAGGTGTAGCTCATGTCTCATGATATGCTTGCAATCATCTGGTTCGGTTTATGGGGCGTGATTTGGACAGTTTACTTCATTCTTGACGGGTATGCACTTGGTAACGGAATGATTTTTCCTTTCGTTACGAAAGATCGACAAGAACGAAATCAATTACAAGAAGCAATTGGCCCGTTCTGGGGCGGTAATGAAGTATGGTTAATTACAGCTGGTGGCGCAACATTTGCTGCCTTCCCAGTCACATATGCTAATATGTTTAGTTATTTATATACACCGTTATTCTTAGTATTACTTGCACTATTTGCTCGTGCCGCTGGACTGGAATTCATGCATAAAGATGATTCACCAATTTGGCAAAAAACTTGTAAATGGGCATTTGCAATTGGCAGTTTCCTAATCGCCTTCTTATTCGGTGTTACGTTCGCTAATCTTTATTACGGACTACAAATCGGAAAAAATGGCTATGAAGGAAATTTACTTAGCTTACTAAACCATTACGGTATATTAGGTGGTCTTTTCTTCACTGCTATATTTGTCGTATCCGGTGCCCTTTGGGTCATGATTAAAACGACTGGTGAAGTATCTGATCGTGCTTATAAAATCGCAAGACCATTTTCAATGGCAGCTGCTATTATTTTAGCTATCTTCTATGTAGCAACTGCTAATCGGACAAACTTATTCCAAAACTTTACGGAATATCCGGTACTATTCATTCTTCCAGTACTTGCAATGCTAATGAGTGTACTCGCACTTATTATGGTGTACAAACATAAAATTGGCCTTGCATTCACATTCGTTTGCCTAACAATCGCAATGTTTATGACAACTGGCTTTGCAGGTATGTTCCCAAGAATGTTACCATCTCGTATTAACGATGCATACAGTACAACGTTATATAACGCAGCTGGTAGTCAATTAAACTTAAAAATTATGTTCTTCGTTGCAATGGTTATGGTACCAATCGTTATTGGATATCAGCTTTGGAGCTACAGTATTTTTAAAAATAAAATTCATAAAGACTCTGCTAAAGGGTATCACTAAAGTAAAAAAAGACACTTCGTTTGAAGTGTCTTTTTTTGTACGTATGATTTTCGATAAGATGTTATATTTCTAATCTAACAACTATAATACAGAAGAATCATTAACAGCTCACAGCTAGAGTGTAACATACAACAAACATGTTACTTTATGCAATTTTGCATTTTAAAATTATAACGTTGATTGAATAACTTGATCATACGCATCATTATCCCTTACATCCGCCGTACTAATCCCGCTAAACGTTTGTACTTTCATTCCTGTATTTGATGATCCCGATCCATTATAAGCTTTCGTCTTTTCAATCGGCTGTACGTTATATTTATCCCCTACATTAATTGTTCCATTGCAGTTTTCAATAATAACACCTTCCACAACTGCCGGCATTTTGTCACCCACTTTCATTTCTTTACTTTTATTTTATGAAAATCGCCTAGAAAAATAGCATGTTTCAATAAGAAAAAGCACTCAATTTGAGTGCTTTTTCTTTAAGCATAAAGACAAGTTTGGAGACAGTTGACTTCTTCAAAATTTTATTAGGGGTAATATTTTGAAAAAGAAAGCCTTTCATATGTAGGTTAACACCACTGGAATATATAGTAAATTGATAATATTTATACGGAAGATTGCTAATGTTTAGTATAGATAGTTTACACTATGCTAACAGTGAAAACTATCTATACTAATAAAAAAAGGTGCCTTCAAAAAAGACACCTTTCAAAAACAGACACTATAAAACAGAATTATTTATTGTTATACGATTGTTAGATACAAAAAGTAGAGGGAAATGTTTGTATTAAATTCTGCTTTATAAAGTCTGTCTACAAATTATATTGTAATCCTCTTCATTTGAAAAAAAATATAATATGCACAATTGCATACAAAAAGAAAAAGCACTCTATTGAGTGCCTTTTCAACCATTTTACTTTTAATATATCGCTTTGAATATATTGTAACATATGTATCCATATATTTTATTGAGAAAATTCAAAATCCTTTTTCTTTCATTTTCACTTATAAAATCATGTAATATAAAAGGTATGTCAAATTCTTATACAAATTGAGGTGTACTATATTTATGATGTATTTCGGAATTATTCCTCTTATATTATTTATTATTTTTCTTATCTCATATTTAAAAGATCCGCGAAAAATAATAAACGGCTTTTTATTTAATTCCTTTGTCTGTTTTTTCCTTCTTTTTTGTGTGATTATATCTGTAAATTCAAGTAGTGATGTCCTACGCTATATTATAATTTTACCTATTTTAGCACTTCTTATTATGCTTCCTTTCGGTATTGTTGCTTTAATGTTTGGGCTATTTCTTAATGCTAGAATTTTAATGAAGCGAGAAGGAAGACGGTTCACTAACTGTTTAACACTCCTTGCTGCTTTAGGGATGTTATTCTTTATGTTACTCCCTATCATAAACCCAGCAAGTTTGGTCTCATCGCATTTAGAGCCTATTTTTGCAGCTATTTCTCTTATAAGCTTCTATTTCTTTATACACTTATCTAACTTCTTAAGTGCATATTTTTTATACCAATTCAACAGACCAAGACGTAATCAAGATTTCATCATCGTTCTTGGTAGCGGCTTAATTAATGATAAAGTACCACCATTACTTGCAAGCCGCATTAATAAAGCTATCGACTTCTATTGGAAACAAGCAGCTGTAAATACACCACCAACAATTATTTTCTCTGGTGGTCAAGGTCCAGATGAAGGTCTTCCAGAGGCAGAAGCAATGCAAAATTATGCTGTTGAAAAAGGAATTCCTCTTGAACATACGGTGCAAGAAAATCGCTCTGTAAACACATATCAAAATATGTTGTTCTCTAAAGAAATTATGGATTCTTTAAAACCTGAAGGTAAATATAAAAGTATTTTTACCACAAATAATTTCCACCTTTTCCGCGCTGGCATATACGCTAGACAAGCTGGTCTTAATAGCCAAGGAATCGGGTCAAAAACTGCATTTTATTACTGGCCTAACGCAATGATTCGCGAATATGTTGCGATTGTCGTAATGGGACGTAAGCGCCATATGAAAATATGTGGAACTATTTTAGGTTTCGCTTTATTCGTATCAATACTTAGTTTTATATTTTCTTAATAGCATCCCATCCTTTGAAAGGATGGGATTTCTTATACTGATTTCAAAAATATTTTAAAGATAATATGATGATAATATTCCCTGCATACATCCATTAAAGGAGAATTTTTTCAAATTAAATGTTAAAATAAAATTTAGGTGTGAATGACGTAACAAATAAGAAACTAGTTTGAAACGAGGAAATTATATGGAGAAAATTATCAAAAACAAGCCCAATAAGCTAAAAATTGCTTCAAAAGCTTTGATGATTATTATTGGGGCATTTATCACAGCGTACGGATTAGAAGCAGTATTAATTCCAAATAACGTATCAGACGGTGGTGTGACTGGTTTAAGTATCGTTAGTTCAAGATTATTTGGATTGCCATTAGGAGCTCTAATCGCAGTTATTAACATTCCTTTCGTTTGGTTAGGGTATAAGCAAATCGGTAAAAGCTTTGCGATTTATTCTATTATCGGAATTGCTTCATTAGCAGTAGGTACCGTTGTCATGCACGGAATACCAGCTATTATTGAAGGCGATACATTATTAGTTACAGTTGTTGGTGGTATTATCATCGGTTTTGGTATGGGACTAGCATTACGTAACGGTGGGGCATTAGATGGAATCGATATGCTTGCTGTATTGCTTTCTCGTAAGTTACCATTTGGAACGAGTGACCTTATTTTATTCTTAAACATGTTCGTATTTATTTTCGTATCAACGGTATTCGGTCTTCAAGGAGCTATCCTTTCGGCAATTGCTTACTTTATCGCTTCGAAAGTGATTCATATCGTTGAAGTTGGTTTAAGTGGTTCAAAAGCATTTAAAATTATTACAAAAGAGCCTGAATTAATGGTAGAAACAATTCGCGATCGTTTAGGCCGAAGTGCAACATATAACGAAGTATACGGTGGTTATTCAAGAGAGAAATTCAAAGAAATTTCTTGCGTAATTAACCGTTTAGAAGAAAGTAAAATGAAAGAACTTATTAATGAAATCGATCCACACGCCTTTATTACAGTTTATGACGTAGCAGAAGTAAAAGGCGGTAATTTCAAGAAACGTGATATTCATTAATCGTTATATAAAAGAGGGTGTGCCAAAATTTTGGCACACCCTCTTTTTATTATTAAGTTGCTATCGTTGTCAGTTTTTGTCGGTAAGTCGATATATTTCAATAATCGCTGATATATTTTGAGTTGTGGTCGATATATTCCAATAATCGCTGATATATTTTTACTTCCCCCCTTATGCCTAAATCGTACCAACTGAAAGGGATTAATTCCCATAACAAAAAAAGACCAAAAAGCAATTTACACTTTTCGGTCTCTACACTATCTTCTCTTCGTAATCTTTCCTGAACCACCGACCCTCGTTTTCGGAGGAGATGTATTCCTTGGCGGCGTTTTAATAGATGATTTTGGCTTCACATCTGATCCGCTTGAACCGCCTGGTGTTTTCGTAATTTTCCCCTTGCTTCCAGTAGAAGGTGGGGGCGTCGTATTACTTCCTTTTTCAGTAATACTTCCCTTATCACCTACTGATGGTTTCGAATCTACATTATCGCCTCGCTTAATGATAGATCCTTTCCCTTCCTTCGTAATTGGAGGTGGGGTTTTCTTTTCTTCTTTCGTAGGTGGTCTTTCTGGAATAACTGGTTGATGATTTTGTCTGTCATTATATCCTCGGTAATCACCGGATGATGATCTTTTTGAACCGAATATATCGTTTAATATGCTACCCATAATATATCCTTGCAAGAAGGACGGTTGGTAATTTTGACGGACAAATTCTTTATTACTTATTTCAATTAACGTATCAGATGGTTTCTCTTTATCCTTTTGCAGGTTATAAATCTTATCAGAATAAACGAGGAACATTTGATTTTCGTCTTCTTTAGATGCTTGCTTCGGTTCTCTTTCGTTAATGAGTTCCTTCGCTACTTCAGGAACTGACCGATTGGCGGCCCTATACACGTAAGATTCTTGTTTACCTTCCTTGGCAACAGATTCAAGTGGATAACGGTCTTGAATCGACTTTGTCTGCCCGCCTTGACAACCTGATAAGGCATAACCAGCAACAACAAGTAATATAACGATAGCAAGTATAGGGATTACAAACGATTTAATCATGGTAAACAATCGGTTTGACATGATTACGCCCCCTTACGTTGCTCTTATAATTTGTACATCAGCAGGAATGATTGCTTCTCCCTCATACATCATTGTGCGACCATTTTGCCATTCAATACGCAATAATTTTCGATTGTCTGATTGGAATTCCCATACGTGCTGTTCTTCTGAAGCTGAGAATGGAGTTTTTCCCATAACAACAACACGTCCGTTATATTGTTCTTCCATATGGTACTCGGTATCATCCATTTCAATTGTCGTCGGAATTTCATCAATTGAATCTAAGCGACCATCAATTGGTGTATATAATTTGTAATACGTATTTTCACGATCTTCAATTTTTAAATAACGAATGTCTTTTCCATCTTGCAATGTCAAAACAATTTCCTTACGCGAATGCATACTCGTTTTCCCAATTAATTCATACATAACTAATGACACTTCAATCATATCGCCAGGAGCTAACGTTAAAAGACTCTTTTCCGGCTTCGGTGGCTCTGGGCTTTTCATTATATTTTTAATTCGTTTAAATAAACTCATGATCTACCCCTCCTTTTCTCTTTATAAACAAGCACCTAAAATTAGTGCACCAACAATATGTAATGATCCGGCTAACATCGCATGTGCAACGCTACCTTCTTTCGTACCTTCTTCTAAATCAAGACCAGACATTTTCTTTAATACAAATTCGATAAACATTTCTACCACTAATAAAATAACGAAAGAAACTGCTGAAGCAAGAAGTGCCTGCCATAAGTCATTTGCTTTCGTAATTGATTGAGATAAAATGTACCCTTGTGCAAATAATTTCATAATAAAACGAGTTGTTACAGCTGTATTTCCATTTTTAATTTCTTTTAAATCATTGTATTTTGTAAAAATTGAATCAACCCACATAATTGCAAATAAAAGTACTGCACTCGCTCCAGTCCATACAAGCATGGCAACTACATTCATCCATGTCATTGCAAAACCTCCTCTAAATATAATAGAAAACCGACATGAATATATTTAGACATGTCGGTTCATTTGTCTTTATTCTATATTATTTCTCATACTGCTTCATAATACGAGCTAATTCATCGTCAACAGCAGAATTTTTGTTTAAGCTTGCGAATTCATCATCTAATGATTTTTCTTTCTTATAAACTTCACCGCTTGCTTCTGCTTCAGCCTCTAATTGAAGAGCTTTCTCTTCCATACGGCTTAAACCAGCTTTTGCTGAGTTTGAATCAAATCCAGACATCGCCTGATTAATATTCTTTTGTGCTTTCGCCGCATTTACACGCGCTACAAGTGTCTCACGTTTATTTTTCAGCTCATTTAATTGCTTACGCATTTCTTCTAGCTTTAGGCGCAGGTTATCAGCAGCAGCTTTATTTTGCTCATAGCTTGCTTTATACTCATTCATCTTTTGCTCTGCATTTTGTTTTTCTTCTAATGCACGACGCGCAAGATCTAGGTTATTAGCTTGAACAGCCATATGAGCTTGCTCTTCACGTTTTTTCACAAGTGCTTCTTGCTCTTCAAATAATATTTTGAATTTCTTCTCAAGCGCGATTTGAGCTGCTACACTTTTCTCAGCTTCTTGTACATCCGCTTGCATATCGCGTAAATATTGATCCGTCATCTTAACTGGATCTTCCGCTTTTTCAATTAATGAATATACATTCGACATTGTTAAATCTCTTAATCGTTTGAATACAGACATCTAAATTCCTCCTATGATATACCTCATATTTCAAATTCACTACTTGGAAAACTGAAAAATCTCCCTTTACAGTAAAGAATATTCATTTTTACAGCCTATGTGTTTATTATAACAAAACTAATATGTCCTTACATGTTATTTCCAAAATACATCCATTATAATATGACATTCTATATACAATATTGTATTTCTAATATATTCTCATTATCCCTCTTTGAAATTAACTTACTTTTGTGCAATTTCACTAAATTACATAAGTGTAATGTTACTGTAAGCTAACTCGATAGTTGCATTCTGATATTTCTTATACACTAATACCAGAAGCAACAAACAAGCTTCTTCACTTGTAAGCAATAATACAAAAATTGTATTTAATATAAAACATATAAAAGGAGAAATCATCATGAAAAAATTAGTAGGAATCGGATTAGCAGCAGCAATTTCACTTGGAGCATTATCAGGTTGTTCTTTATTAGGAGAGAAAGCGAACGGTTTTGTACTGTACGGCTCAGAAGAACAAGTTCAGCAAATTACAGATAAAAACAAAAAAGAAGTGAAAGAAAAAGACTTCTATAAAATGAAAATGACAACATTAGATGGTAAAAAAGTTCTTGTAATGGATAAGAAAACTGGTGAGGAACTAGTGAAAAAAGAGTTACTTAGCAAAGTTGATGAAAAAGACAACACGAAACCACTTGATAAATTACCAGCTGTAACAACAGAACAAGGTGTATTATTTGCAAAAGAAAAAGTAGAAAATGCTACACTTGATGGAGCGAAATTAAAATATGAAGGCAACACAATTATCGGAAGTGGCCGTGCATATACAGATATGTATGCGATTGTCGATGACGCAACTTACAACAATGTAAAAGGTGATGAAAAATCTGTAGGTGTATTAAAATTTGATAAAGACCCAAGTAAAGAATTCCCTGGTTACAACGGCGTCGAAGCTTCTCAACTTGTAAAAATTAAAAAGTAAAACAAAAAAGCTTTGCGACATTCGCAAAGCTTTTTTCTATTTATTATGAGCAACTTGTTCCATATCTGGACTACAAGTTTTCGACTGACATGACTTATTTAAAGAACATGCTGCGCATTTTCCTTTTTTACTTCTCTTTACAAAATTAACTAACGTGTATGCTGCATAACCAAAAATGATAGCTCCAATTATAATATTGACCATCATTATACATCTCCTTTTAGAATCCTAGTAAAGATCCAACTTGGTATATAATAAGCGTTAATACATAAGCAACAACAAGCGGGTAAACGACTGAGAAAATCGTCCATTTCGCTGATCCTGTTTCACGTTTAATAACAGCCACCGTCGCTAAACATGGAACGTATAATAAAATAAAGAACATAAATGCATAAGCTGATAATGCTGTATAATGTGCTCCCATTACGTTTCCAAGCACATCTTCTTTAACTGCATAAATAATTGCCATTGTTGAAACGACAACTTCCTTCGCTAAAAATCCTGTTAAAAGGGATGCTGCAGCTTGCCACGTTCCGAAGCCGAGCGGTGCAAATAGCGGTGCGATAAATCCACCAATCATCGCTAAGTAACTGTCTCCCATATCAACACCAAATCCTGATGGACCTGCATAGTTTAATAACCAAATGACAACCGAACCACCAAAGATGAATGTACCAGCTTTACGAACAAATCCTTTTCCTTTCTCCCACGTGCTCAGCCATAATGTTTTCGCTTGTGGCACACGGTAAGGCGGTAATTCAATTACGAAAATAGACTTTTCCGCTTTCAAAATCGTAAGAGACATAATTTTTGTAACTAATAACGCAAGAACAATCCCTGCAACATATAAAGAAAATACAACAGTCGCCTGACTATGCGGGAAGAATACGCCCGCAAATAATGCATATACAGGTAATCGTGCTGAACAAGACATAAATGGTGTTACTAAAATGGTAAGTAAACGTTCTTTCTCCTGTTCAATCGTTCTCGCAGCCATAATACCTGGAACGTTACATCCAAAACCGATAATCATCGGAATAAAAGCTTTTCCGTTTAAGCCGAAAAACTCCATAATTCTATCCATAACAACTGCAATTCGCGCCATATACCCTGAGTCTTCTAATAATGAAATGAAAAAGAATAGTGCAAAGATTTGTGGTACGAATACTAATACAGCACCAACACCGGCAATAATACCTTCTGTAACGAGTGCTTGAATAAAATGAGAAGCTCCAATACTTGTAAGTCCAGCCGTCACCCAATCCGTAAGCTGGCCACCAAAAAACTCATCTAACATATCAGATAAAGGTGTACCAATCCACGTAAACGTAACCTGAAAAATAAAAAACATAACTGCTAAAAAGATTGGAAGTCCTAAAATTTTATGTGTAATTAATCTATCAATTTTTTCTGAAAAAGGAATTTTTCCTTCTTTCTCATGCTTCATAACATTTGTTTTTAACTTTTCAATATACGCTTCACGAGTTTTGTAAATGTGCTCTTCTAACGTACAATCAAGTTCTCCTTCTAAGCGAGATCGAATGGCTATGAGTTCCTTATAAATTGGTAATGCTTTCATTTCTTTTTCTACTACTTCGTTATTGCTTAAAAATTGAAGTGCTAACCATCTCGGATGCTCGTAATTCGCTGTCTCTAAAAGAGCAATTACTTCTCCAATTCCTTCATCCATTTGTACACCATATGAAATAAGGAATGGCTTTTTCTCTTTTTTGTCATTTTCTTTAAGAGTCGTAAGCAGTTCTTCACAGCCTTTTCCACTTCTTGCAACAACAGGAACGACTGTTACACCTAATAGTTCTGATAATCGTTTTACATTAATGACAATTCCTCTTTGCTTCGCCACATCAACCATGTTTAAACCAATTGAGACTGGCTTACCAAATTCAAGTAATTGCAACGTTAAATGCATATTTCTTTCAAACTGCGAGGAATCTACGATATTTAACATATGATTAAATTCTTCTGTTAATAGAAAGTTTGTTACAACACCTTCATCACGTGAAACTGGATTTAAATCATAAACACCTGGTAAATCAATTAATGTTCCTTGTCTATCTTTTAATTTACCAACCTTCTTTTCTACTGTTACACCGCTCCAGTTTCCTACATACTCATAAGAACCAGTAAGTGCATTAAATAATGATGTCTTCCCTGTATTCGGATTCCCTAGCAAAGCTACCTTATTCACGCTAATTCCACCTTTATCATTTTCGCGTCACAATGACGAATACTAATTAACTGTCCACGACACTCCAATGTACAAGGACCTTTGAACATCGCTTTCTGTTTCAGGCGAAGTTCGCTTCCTTCAGCAAGACCGAAAGCAGCTAGTCTACGCTTTAATAGCTGATCTAAAGACTGAATACTTTTTACTAACACTTTCTCTCCAATTTTAATATCTACTAAACTCATAACCTTCCCCCTCAGAAGAGAATGATAATTATTTTCAAAAAAATTATACCACACCCAATTTCTCTTGTACTATACCCTTTTGCTTCATATTTATTAACATTTCGCTACAATTCTATTTCAATTATTGTCATACTGTATTCGTTTGCCATTCTCATCCATTTCGCTTACAATAAAAAATAGCAAATAAAGAATCTCGTTATCACTGGGGGAGCCATGCCGCTGAGAGGGAACACTTCGTTCCGACCCTTCGAACCTGTTAGTTAATGCTAACGCAGGGATTGTGCAAACGTCCGAAATACATACCTCATTTTTATTTACGTATTTCGTATCCTCCTATGATATCTATTCTTTTTTGTACAACTTGGATTTAGGGGGAGACAACATGCGTAACACTAATTTACAAGCGATGATCGAATCTGCTATTCTTGCAGCCTTCGCCATGATTATCGATATTTTACCATTATCACTTAAACTTCCAACAGGCGGTTCTATCTCATTCGCTATGATTCCTATTTTTATTATCGCTTACCGCTGGGGCTTTAAATCAGCTTTCTTAGGTGGTTTAGTTTGGGGACTATTACAAATAGTCGTGGGGGATGCTTACATTTTAACACCTGTTCAAGCATTCATTGAGTACTTCATTGCCTTTGCTTTTATCGGATTTGCTGGCTTATTCTATCGTCCAATTCAAAAAGCACTTTTAACGTCTAATGAAAATAGTGAAGAACATTCAAGTTTAGGTAGTCGCAATGAAAAACCTTCAGCAAAACAAAACCATGGTAAGAAAATCCTTGTTTACATTATCCTTGCTACATTTGTCGGTAGCTTTGCTCGCTATTTCTGTCACTTTATTGCCGGTATTATTTTCTGGGGACAATATGCGCCGAAAGGTCAATCAGCTGTGTTATATTCATTAATCGTAAATGGAAGTACAATGCTTGGTTCTTTTATTTTATGTACAGTTTTACTTATATTTTTATTCCTCACTTCCCCACGCTTATTCAAAAGCATCAGTGCTTATCAAATGAATACACAAAAAAAGGGCGCTTAATGAGCGCTCTTTTTTCATATCGTAATATTAATTAAAAATACAATAAATGCGCAAAAGAAAATAAATACCATTATACTTAGCCAATTGCTATGCACGGTTCATCGACTCCTTACATAACCTCATTTTCTAACCAGATTATATCGCTTAAAAATAAAGATTAGGTAAAGATAATATGAAAATAAATTAAAAAAAGCGTAGCATGCATTATCTACGCTTTTTTCGGTAAGTAAAAGTAAAATAATACACCGTCTTCTGTATTTTTCACTCCATATTCAGCATCGTGTAATTCTAAAATATTTTTAGAAATAGCAAGCCCAAGTCCCGTCCCACCTTGTGAACGCTGACGAGCTGTATCCACTCGATAAAAACGATCCCAAATTTTATCTAATTGTTCTTCTTCAATGTGAGTACCTTTATTTTCAATGCACACTTTTATACGATCCTTCTCATCTATTGTAGAAATAATAATATCTTCTTTATTTGGTGTATAACGTATGGCATTCGTAATGAAGTTAACGATGACTTGTTCAATCCGGCCTTGATTTGCAATCACTTCAAATGAATGTATATTTTTATGAACATGAAGTTCTTTTTTCTCTATTTCCACAGATAGATGTTCACATATATCTTCAATTACTGTATCAATATAAAACGAAGACTTTTTCATTTTATATGTACCAGATTCAAATTTAGCTAACTCAAGCATATCCAAAATTAAAGTATCCATTTTGTCTACTTCTCTCTCCATCGCTTGAAAATAATACTCTTTTTTATGCTCAGCTACCCCGTCTTTTAAAATGGAAATACAACTTTTCATAATACTTAGCGGTGTTTTTAATTCATGCGAAACACCAGAAATGAATTCTTTCCGTGTATTTTCTAACTTTCTTTCCTTTTCAATATCTTCTTCTAACTGTCCAATATGGGAATGGAGTTTATTTGATAGCACATTAATATTTTTCGATAAATCTCCAATTTCATCTTTTGAAGTAATCGGTATTTTTTCTGTAAAATCTAATTGTGCTATTTTCTTCGTCGTATCATTTATTTTTAATAACGGTTTGGCAATTTGTTTTGAATAATAGAACGAAGCTAAAAAAATAAGAACAACTACAAATGCAATGATATAGATATAGTAATCTTGCACCATTTGTACAGCTTCATCTACGGGCTGTAAAGAAGCCATCGCATAAATATATGTTACTGATCCGTCTTTTTCTATTGGCTTAATTAATAATTTATATTTAATATCATTTTTCTCATAGTCCATTGTTTGTGTTGTATATTGTATGGGCTTGCTCTCTTTTAATAATAAATTAGTTTGAAATTCTTTTATGCTATCTAAGAAGATGCCATTTTTATAAATTGGATTCACAGGACCTTTTACATCTGGTAACTGTACTTTTGTAACACGTCCTCCTATGTAAACATTTAATTCTTGAGCAGCTTGCTCCTGAACAGCTGGTTTCTTTTCCTTAACAAGTTGTTCCTCAACTGCTCTCTTTTTCTCCTCATTTAATTTGCTCATTTTCTCATTAAATGCTTTTTCTAACGGTTTATTAGATCCACTTAAATTCTGCTTAGATAAAGAAAAAGAGAATGGAATAAAACTATCTTCTTTTCTCACTCCAGAAAAATAAATTTCTTGCCCTAAAAACTGCTCTGATAATTTATTATCAATTTCCTCTATATTGACGAGATTACCTAAGGGAATTTTAAATATTTGTTGTCCAAAGCTCTTTTGTTGCCTACGATCTATCGTTACTTCAAAATAAAAATCATCTGCATGTTTTAAATTCCCGTTCTTATCTAATGTCGTAATCCACGTATTATTTTCTCTTAAAAAGTCTTGCTCTAGTTTCTGAATTTCTTCTGCATTTCCTGCATAATTTAAATAATTCTTCTCAAAAGAATTTAAATTCACTTTAATATCTTCCACTTTTCGATTCGCATAATATTGTTTAAAAAATATCGTTTGTCCAATAAATATCGTCGCTAAAATCAACATACATAATGCTGTTGTAAGAGTAAATAATTTTAGTACAATTCCTTTCTTCATACATTCCCCTCAAATTTATAACCAGTTCGTACTACAGTTGTAATATACTTTGCTTTCTCTCCTAATTTATTTCTTAAATTACGAATATGGCTATTCACCGTTCGATCATCGCCAGCAAATTCATATCCCCAAATTCTTGAAATGAGTTGCTCTCGCGTTAAAACGATTCCTTGATTTTTCATGAAATACACCAATATTTCAAACTCCGTATGCGTTAAACTAACATCTGCCTCATCAACAGTAACAGTACGCGACGGAAAATGGACATGGATGCCATGAATCGATAACGTATCATCTTCGTTCTCTAAAGGTTTCTTCGATGCTTTTCTACTTTCTAATAATCGTTTCGCTCTTGCTAATAAAATTGGAGGACTATACGGCTTCGTCACATAGTCATCTGCTCCAAGTTCAAAACCAAGTAACGTATCGTCTTCATCTACACGCGCCGTCAGCATAATAATAGGCACCTCGGACGTCTTCCTAATCCTTCGGCAAACAGACCATCCATCGAGTTCTGGCAACATGATATCTAAAATAACTAAATCAACCTCTTCTTCTTCAAATACAACTAAAGCCTCTTTCCCGTCCCTCGCTTCAAACACTACATATTGTTCACTTAAAAAATAATCTTTTAATATTTCACGTAATATGTCTTCATCTTCAACAATTAAAATGTTTTTTGACATAACTTATATATCCCCCTCTCGCTTTCAGAAACTATAATTTCACTTTGAATAACTGCCAGTTAACTTCGCCTCGATAATATATCTATCTGGTGCATCCCCTATATAATCAAATGGGTAACAAGTTGTCAGTGTTAATATCGGTTCTTCTTTTTTTATAATAACAGTACGATCATCCGCATGAGTAATCCATGTCTTTTGAATTTCATATGTGTACGTTTTATTATCATACTCTAAAACAAGGGTATCCTTTTCTTTCAACTCTTCTAAATCTGTAAATACAGTATCTCGATGTCCACTCAGTACAGTATGTCCCCCTCCAGATGGAGTTGTCGTTAAATCACTAACGAACATACCCACTCCTTTTTTCAAAGTCATATCATCTGCTCCCCAATATATAGAAAACTTCTTCTTTATTTTCGGTATGTTTAACATCGCTACCTTTTCTCCTTCTTTATGTTCTGTTTGAGAAGAAGGCACTTGAGAAGTTACAGGTGTTTCATGAGAAAGTTGAGTACCTTGTATATTTTTAAGGCTCTTTATTTCTTCTGCCGTTAATTGCCCGGCAGAGCTTCTTCCTTTATACCATTCCACAGCATAATAGGATCCCATGAATAGCCCTATAGCCATCAATATGATACCGATATAATTGAGTAACTTCATTCTTCATTCCTCCATGCCAAAAATGGTAGGAGTAACCTACCATTTTTAATATATGAAATTATCCCATTCTTTATAGGAAAATATTTTATTTACGCTTTAATCTTATTGCGACGATTCAAACCAAATAATGTACCTACCGCTACAAGACATGCACTTAATCCCATCATTGCTACATTATTTGATGCTGTATTTGGTAATTTTTCACCTTGTACAACTGGCTTTGCTTCTTCTTTTTTAGCTACTTCATTCTTTTGCTCGGCTTTTATCGCTGCTTCTTTTTTGGCCATATCGTTTTTTAACTGTTCTTGCGCTATTCTCTTTTTCTCTTCTTCACTTTTTTTCTCAGCTTTTATTGCTTCCTCTTTTTTAGCCATATCATTTTTTTCTTGTACTTGTGCCGCTTGCTTTTTCTCTACTTCACTTTTTTGCTGTTCCTTAATTGCTTCTTCTTTTTTAGCTTTATCCTGTTGTACTTGCGCTTCTTCTTCCTTTGTTACTGTTCCAGTATCCGCACTCGCTACTGAAGAATATCCTACTGTTAAAAGTGCCATTGCACAAATTGGTAATAGTTTCTTTTTCATTTTCACTCTCTCCTTAAATTTTATTCACATCTACTCGCATCGGATGTATTACTAGAATAAGCAAGAGATATAAATATAAGATGCAGATGAAATATATTTCATTTAAAGATTTCATTGTAGAAAAAGAAAAAAACATCGCAATATGTACGATGTTTTTTCGGGTGTGTGTCTCAATTATTTACATGTTACTTTCGCGTGATTTGGAAGTAGAACGGGCCGGAGCGATAACTAATTGTCTCGGCTCAGTTTTCTTGAAGTGATTTTTGACGTTACACTTACGACGTTGAACAACCCACGCTTTAATAGGGTTTGTTAAAATAATCTTTTGCTCTTCGTTAGGGGCCTCTTCTTCAAACCTACAACTCTCGCTCCATTTATTCCATTTCATTGTAAATTTAGAAGAAGAATGATCATCTTCACGATCAAACAAGTGCAAAAAATCTATTTTTCCATCTAGCATTACGGTGTTACTAGTCGCTAAAAAAGAAAAGGTCGTCCAACGTTTCTCCATGCCCTCCTACTCCTTTTTCACATATAGAGTGCCTAAAACTTAATTTACCTAAAATATGCTTGCCTTTTACCTTACACCCATAGTTTATCCAAAATGCTCTTATGCAACTATCGATTTGCCTTACAACTACCTTACATTTTTGTAAGAAACAAAAAAACCTTCACTCTATATAATGAAGGTTTCTTACTTTTTATCTATATGATCTCTCATATCATCAAGTCCAGCTTCTTTTAGCTGCGACATCATACCGTGCGAAATTGCTCCTAACACTAAAGTCATTCCAATTAATGAAATACGAATCGCAGGTACATCAATTACGTAAGCCAACAGGCCAAGAACAATTGTTAAAAGTAATGCTTTTATAAATGTTACACTTGTGTACTGTTTCTTCTTCATCATATTCACCCTTCATGGAAGCGTTTTCTTAATAAACTTAGTATATCATATCATCAGATGATTTTGTCGTTACCTTTGTAAAAAATTACTATCTCCTTTGACTTTTTCTATTCTATCCTTTACAGTCGGAATGTTCATAAGTTTTACACTGTAGGAGGATTACAATGAATATTGAAATAAAAGACACTTTAATTTCTGAAGAACAATTACAAGCAAAAGTTAAAGAATTAGCACTTCAAATCGAACGTGACTTTGAAGGAGAAGAAATTGTAGTTATCGCAGTATTAAAAGGTTCATTCGTATTTGCTGCTGATTTAATTCGTAACATCAAAAATGATGTAACAATTGACTTTATTTCTGCATCTAGCTACGGAAATCAAACAGAAACAACAGGAAAAGTGAAACTACTAAAAGATATCGACGTAAACATTACTGGGAAAAACGTAATTGTTGTAGAAGATATTATCGATTCTGGTTTAACACTTCATTTCCTAAAAGATCACTTCTTTATGCATAAACCAAAAGCACTCAAGTTCTGTACATTACTTGATAAACCAGAACGTCGTAAAGTAGACTTAACAGCTGAATATGTTGGCTTCCAAATTCCAGACGAATTCATCGTTGGATACGGTATCGACTGTGCGGAAAAATATCGTAACTTACCATTCATTGCTTCAGTTGTAACGGAATAATCGTATAACTTAAAAAATCGATAGTACATAAAATGTATATCGGCGATTTTTTAAATATATCGACTTACCGACAATAACTGACAATCTTAGCACCCAATTAATAGGGAGAAGCTGTTCTAAAATACATGGGAACAGCTCCTTTCTTTCCATTACAAACTACAGGGAGAGATGAAATATGACAAAGACAAAATTTGAAAAAGTACTCCTCATCGTAAATCCGAAAGCTGGTCAAGGTGACTTACATACAAATTTAACGAAAATCGTACCACCTCTTGCCGCAGCTTTTCCTGATCTACATATCCTTCATACGAAAAAACAAGGTGATGCAACAAAATATTGCCAAGAGTTTGCTAGTAAAGTAGATTTAATTATCGTCTTTGGTGGTGATGGAACAGTATTTGAATGCACAAATGGCTTAGCACCTCTCGAAACTAGACCTACACTTGCAATCATTCCAGGTGGAACTTGCAACGACTTCTCTCGCACACTTGGTGTTCCGCAAAACATTGCAGAAGCGGCAAAACTTATTACAAAAGAACATATAAAACCAGTTGACGTTGCAAAAGCAAATGAACAACATTTCTTAAACTTCTGGGGCATTGGACTCGTATCTGAAGTATCAAACAATATCGATGCAGAAGAAAAAGCAAAGCTTGGTAAAATTGGTTACTATTTAAGCACAATTCGAACTGTAAAAAATGCTGAAACATTCCCAGTAAAAATTACTTATGACGGACAAGTATATGAAGACGAAGCTGTCCTTGTCATGGTTGGAAATGGTGAATATCTTGGTGGTATTCCATCCTTTATTCCGAACGTAAAATGTGATGACGGAACACTTGATATTTTCGTAGTCAAATCAACAGGTATTCAAGCATTTAAAGATTACATCGGAAAGAAACTATTTGAAGACTCAAATGAAAATGACATCTTCCACGTAAAAGCGAAATCCATTCATATTGAAACGAAAGAAGAAAAAGAAGTAGATACAGATGGAGAAAGCTCGCTTCATACACCTTGTCACATTGAATTATTACCAGGACACTTTACGATGATTTATAATCCTGCGGTTGTGTAATAAAAAAACGAGTGCTAGCACTCGTTTTTTCTCTTCTAATCTAGTTATATTGTTGGATCATTTCCTCTATTTCTTTAACTCTCTCTAAAGTAATTCCATTTCTTTGTTCGATCGCTAAAGGATGCTCGGTTGGCTCTAATTCAACATACGGTGCCATTCCAACTTCTCTTATATGTACATTTGTTTTTAAATTTAATGTTTCTGGATAAACTGGTATTTCTACAGATAACCAACCAAAATAAGGATCACTATTTTCTCGGCCTCTTTCATCCCACTTTTCTAATACTTCATCATAACTTTCTTTACTAAGTGATACCCACACAGTCCATATGAAATTTTCGTGGTAGTCAATTATAGGAATCTCTAAACATCCTCTAATAAAATAATGTTCACCATCCATTACACAAAGATCTGATGTTAAATGGAAGCGTTCCTCTCTTTCATGGGGCGCTACCTCGTAATAATAATATGGTGCTTCACTTCCGTAGCATAGAGGTAGTGCAAAACGATGCATTTGTACTTTTTCTCCGGATTTTCTTCTTCTTTTCATTTGTCATTCTTTCTCCTATCCTTTTCAGTCACAATCAAACTCTACCCAATTTCTCCAATGCGTATTAGCATTTTCATTCACAATAACACTTGGATCTTTCTTCTCTATTGCAGCGGCTACTGATTGGAAGAATTCATTTTCACTTACTTTTTCGTCTTCAACATGTTTCCATTCTTCCGTTTCATACGCTACTTCCCAGTCGCCTTCTAAACCGAACTCTTCTAAAATTTCTCCTTTATCCCACCACAATAATTTTTGAGCTTCCTCATTAGTAGCAAGCATACGCATAAAGTATGTTGGATAATGCTCTGTCGTTTGTACTTCTATTCCATTATTTATATAATCCTCTTCTGTAAATTCATATTCAAAATGATGCTCGCGAATTTTTAAACTGCCGTTATAAATATTCGGTATAAATTCACCTTCATCATCAAACAACTCATAATCGCCATTATTTAATTGTAAAATGCAATCATCACCCATTGAATGAGTAATTCTATCGCCATATACTTGAATATCATTACATACACCTAATGAACCTACACCCACAATTTGAAACACCATTAGCCAATCCTTAGCATCTTTAAAGAAAAGAGAGAATTTCACTTGTGAAATATCCATATATTCATTATCAAAGGCAGGAAATTCATAGTTACTTTGCTTTTTATCTAATAACCTTAAAATCTCTTTTTGCACATGTATCACCTTTTCATTAATATTATCTAACGTTTACCGTGCTCTCATGTAGCTAGAAAAATTCCTCTTTCATCACTATTCGTATACTCAATCTATCTTAACAAAAATGCTTTTCCTACTTCCATCATATATAGGCCGTACACCGATTCCATTTCTCTTACTTACGCATATATTGGAATATTGTTGCTTCTAATGCAGTGTGTTTTATTTTTGCTCGGAGGTGTTATAAATCGTGTTCGAATGTAAGAACGAACTAAGTCTCTCTAATATAGAAAACTTAAAATATAATTCAAACATTCCTATAATAGTAATAGCCTTCAATAACCTTACTTATGTGAAAAATATGTTAAAACAATTAGAAAACAAAAAGATAAAAAGTGAAGATATATGGATTTGGGACAATAATTCAACCGCTCCCGCTTTGCTTGCTTTTTATGAGCAAATATCAACTAAATATAATTTAGTGAAAAATAATGCCAACTATGGACCACGTTTTTTTGCCGTTCCTTATATTTTCGATTTACTTCCAGATTTTTTTGCTGTAACTGATCCTGATTTATCTTTTAATGAAAAAATGCCAGATAACTTTTTAGAGTATTTAAAGCAGTTAACAATCGAGCTTTCACTCTTTAAAGCCGGCCTTGCTTTAGACATTATACCTACTTCTAATTTCAACAGAGAGCTCATGTCAAATGAAAAATGTACAGTAACAGAATGGGAAATGCAGTATTGGCTTTTTCCTATAACTAAATACAATAACCCTAAAGTTTTCAACGCTGGAATTGATACAACTTTTGCTGTTTACAATAAAAAATTTATTAGTAACGGTTTTTATAATGCCGTAAGGGTAGCTGATAATTTCACCTGTAAACATTTACCCTGGTATAAAGACAATATAATTTCAGAAGAAGAAAAAAATATGCTAAATACGAAATGGGCTAACTGGCACTAATAAAACGAAACGTTATTCAGTAGCAGATATTACTACAAATCGAAAACCTACTTTACAGCATATGTAATAATTCAAAAATAGCTTGAATGGTTTCAAGCTATTTTTTATCAAATTTCCTCAATACTATCCAATTGAGTCTTATAACATTCATCACACTCTGGCCTCGTAGGAAGAATCCCTCTTTCATCAGGTAATAAAACCCTCAAAACTTCTCGATCCATCTCTACGAAAGACTTCATAATAATGGGATATCCTTCAATAATATTCGTATACTCAATCCCTTGTTCAAACTTTTTTCCGCTCTTTATTTCTTCTATTATGGTACAAAAAACACTATGCGCGACTTCAGGATCCATATTTAATGCTATTTGTAAATCTTGATGATTAAAGTTATCTCTTAGACCATGCGTATGATAATTAGCATGGATGCCATCAATATCTTCTGCTAATATGCTATGCATGTACCATCCATACTCTTGTAGCATATTTTCTTCCCATTCATCTGCATCCTCTTCTAAATCTTCATCAAACAAATTCGGATCATACCACACGTCCTCGTAATCTCCAGCAATTAAAAATCTCCAACCAGGTGGTAACCCTAAATACTTCTTTATTTCAGGTGCCCATTCATCAATATGTTGAACGTGTAAAGGAAGAAAGAAATCTTCTTCTGTCCCCATTTCTTCACCAGCCCAAATGTACCAACCTGTCGTTCCATTTTCTATAGGCATTCGTAACCCATTAATCGGAGCGATACCATCTTTCACATTTTGCGCTATTCCTAATTTCAAATCATTCGGAGATTCTACATACTCCGCTTTATATTTATCACATATACTCTTCTGTTCTTTTATGTATTTTTCCACCCTTTTAGCACACTCCCCAATTTTTGAAAGATAGATTTCTTTGCCGAAGCACTCTCTAACTTCCATACCCCACACGGATTATAAAATGGATCCTCTTGTTCATATATATCAATTTCAAAGCCAATCTCTTTCTCCTTATGGTGCATAACATTTCCCGCTAATATATAGTTACTTTTACTCACAACTTCTTGTATTAATTCTGTTCTATCTTTCCATAAACCAGGTACTCCAATAACGATTTGTGTCTCCATCATATGCACTCCACTTCTCATCTATTTTCAATCTATTCTTTCAATCTTCCAAACTAAATTAGCTGGGATATCTTTCTCTAAAAAGGTTAACATCCATACAGTTTAGACATCCTACTATGATTAAAATCTCCAAATATAACACTCCATGTGTACATTTATATTTATTTTCGTTTACATACTATTGTTATTCATAATCCATTTTAGCTAATAAACAAACGAAAGAGAACTAGGTGGATTAATGTTTACTTAAAAATATTAAATTACATTTCGAACAAAAAGGAGCTGAATTTCCTCTTCTAATTTTTGTATCACATTTTGGACAATATACATATCGTTCCTCTACCTTTTGTCGTTCTATCATGTGTAAAGATACTATTTTCATACTGCACATAATTCCAATTAAGATAAGGCTAAAAATGAGTAGCACAACGCTCTTCCTCCCTTAACTACTTACCTATATTTCACCATTAAATAAAGATAATTTTATACTTATAATCCTATCTTGTCCTTCATACTGGAAGAAACTTTCTTTACTTCTATTTACTCATCAGTGTGATTCTTTTTTGTCTATATAAATAAAGAATACCTGTAACAATAAAAACAATCACGCCAAAATACAAGCCATATTCTATCGCAATCGCTACAATACTTTCAATGTGTTGTCCAAATAAAGCACCGAGCACAAAGTAAACGAGTGTCCAAACAAATCCTGTCGTATAAGAATACAAAGCATACGTCTTAAATGGCATGTTATTCATTCCAACTAAATACGGTACGATATGTCTTACAACTGGTATGAAGTAACTTGTGACTAACGCATAATGACCATACTTCTCTACCATTTGTTGAGATTTCAAAAGATATTTCGCCTTTTTCTTTTTCATTAGCTTATCAAGTACTTTCGTACCAAATATTTTCCCTAATATATAACCTAAAGAAAGCCCAGATACAACACCTAAATATGTTAATAAAAATGCAGGAATGACACTTAATATCCCTAGTGAAGATACAAAGCCACCACTCATTACGATCATTTCGTCTGGAATTGGCATACCAATAATACCTAACCATAAACAGAAAAATAATGCCCAATAACCGTATTGTTCAATATAAGATAATAATTCATGTAATTCCATTATGCATATGCTCTCCTTAGCTCTTTTTTACAGCTAAAGACATACGCTGGTGGGAAATTGAGCCACACTTTCTCTAGCGTAATTTCAGGAAAGAAGTGCTGTATAAATCCTTTTTTCACAAGTGAATATTGAAATGTAATAAATTCACCATTCTCATGTATCCCTTCCATTACATTGTTTAAAATACGCTTTGAAACTTCTTCTGGTAAAGAGGTAAAAGGTAATCCCGATAAAACGTAATCCACGCATTCTATATTGAGATCTTCTATATACTTTTTTATATTTTCGGCTGAACCGTGTACAACAATGACGTTCTGCTCATCTTTAAATTTTCTCTTTAGTTCCTTGCAAAACACTTCATTAATTTCAATAAGAAGAAGTATTGTTTCCTTCTTCTTTCTCTTCATAATTTCTTTCGTAAAGACTCCTGTACCAGGACCTAACTCTACAATGCATTTCGCTTTATTAAAATCAATTACATCTACCATTTTCTTTGCTAATATTTTTGAACTTGGCGCAATTGCACCAGTATGTTTCGGATGTTTAATAAATTCATGTAAGAATGTTATGAGTTGCATATAAACCTCTCCTCATTCGTTCAATAGTTTTTAACTTGTTTCTAAGTATAACTATTATTTCTTAACAAAAATTGAGGAGATTTCTTAAGATTTTATGAAGAATAAAAAAACAGCTATCGCCTCTAGCGATAGCTGTCCCTTATTACTTCGCACTCACGATCTTATAATAAGAACGAACCGTTAAGAAGTAATATCCAATATAAATCGCGCCGTATACTCCGATACTAATTAGAAGCGGAATCATAATTTCAAATGGTAATATATTTGATAAACCTTTTAGTGCAAATAGGCTGTGTAAAATACCAATTACTAACGGAATAGCAAAGATAAAGCTCACTTGTTTTGCGATAGCTCTCTTCATCTCTTGCTTCGTTACACCAATTTTATGAAGAACAACGTAGCGATCACGGTCAGCACTTGCTTCTGTTAATTGTTTAAAGTAAATGATTGAGCCTGTTGCTAATAGGAATACTAATCCTAAGAATAACCCAATAAACATCATTAAGCCTGTTGTTTCAAGCCCCATTTGGAATCCTGTATAGAAATCGTTAAATGGTTTTAAAACTTCTGATTCTCCAGCCGGCATAATGCTTGCTAATTTTGCTGTTAACTCTTTACTATTTCGCTCACCTTTTACATCAATATTTTTTACAGTACGCGTTTCGTTTACTTGTTTCACTTGCTCATATGTTTTATCAGGAACGATTACAAATAGTTCATTTAAATTTGTAAGGCTTCTATTATTTACACCTTTAATTTTTAATTCTTTTGACTCGTTTCCAACAGGGAATACAGCTGTATTTCCTGTATAAAGAGGACCAAAATCAAGTTTCTCAATATATAAGCTATCATATACGAAAGCTTCATTCGCACTTAAATTTACAGGTTCTACATCTAAATGTTTCACAAGTGTATTAAAGCTTGATTGAGAAATAAGCTGGTACTGATTCGTAACATTATAGTGTGTGTTCAGAACTTGATCAGCTCTTTCACCTTTAAATGTTCCCTTCACAGGAATCATTTCAACTTCTGATTCATATGTGACTGGGTGATTATTCTTCTCTCCAGCAAGTATTTCATTTACTTTTTTATCTAATGCTGCATCTTTTTTCTCATAGGAATAACTATACGGCGCAGCAACTTTTGATTGCGTAAATGTGTTGTAATACATCGTAACTGACGTACCAACCGCTGTTAATGTTACCGCACTTAAAATAGCGATTGTCGCCAGTGATTTCGCATTTCCTTTAATACGATATAGTAACTGTGATGTCGTTACCATATTCATACCATTATAAAATGCTGACTTATTATTTCTTGCACGTTTCAATACAAATACTGTGAAGAACATGAACAGTAAATAAGTCCCTGCTACTGTCGCTAATAAAATATATAATGCAACGACCATAAAGTCTGCATACATAACTGCTTTCATGTACATTAATGCTAAAAAATAACCTGAACCGATTAAGAAAACTGAAATTAATGCCATAATGACAGATCCTTTTGGCATTGCTTCTCCTTCACGTTCTGCACGGAAAAGTTCAATTAACTTAAAGCGATAAATTAAACGATATCCTTGAAGTGATGTATATAAAATAATTACAAAGAAAATAATTGCTGTATCAATAATGGCAGCCATCGGTACTTCAAAATGAACGTTTAAATTTAATCCCATCATATTTACTAATAACTCAAGGAATAATTTTGAAAGGACACTACCGATCGCAATCCCAATTACTAATGACATTAATCCCATTAACATATTTTCATAAAAGAGCATTTTACCAATTTGTCTTTTACGAATACCTAATAAGGAATAGAGTCCAACTTCTTTTTTACGTTTACGTGTAAAGAATCCGTTCGAATATATAATAAACACTGCTACGAAGATGATAAGCATCACACTTGAAACTTGGAACGCTCCGCTAATTTTTTTTGAAGCTTCTGCTGCTTTTTCCATTTGTGAATTATATTGCAGTGCTTTAAATGTAAAATAAATAACGATACTAAAAATCATAGATGCAAAATATACAAAGTAGTCTTTAAAGTTCCGCTGTATGTTGCGGAGGGCAATGCTAGATAAGGTCATCAGCCATACCTCCAGAAATAGAAGACATTACGTCAACAATTTTTTGGAAGAACTGTTTACGCGTCGATTCACCGCGGTGTAATTCTTTATATAGTTCACCATCTTTAATGAAAATAACTCGTTTACAATAACTTGCTGCAAATGCATCGTGCGTTACCATTAAAATTGTTGAGTTATCATATTCATTTAACGACTTCATACTTTCAAGTAAATCTGTTGCAGATTTAGAATCAAGTGCTCCAGTTGGCTCGTCTCCGAAAATCATACTTGGATTCGTAACAATTGCACGCGATGCTGCACAGCGCTGCTTCTGTCCACCAGATACTTGATATGGGAACTGACTTAAAATATGATCAATACCGAATTTCTTTGAGATTTCAAGAACGCGGCGATCAATCTCACTCGCTTTCACCTTTGATAACGCAAGTGGTAAAGCGATATTCTCTTTCACCGTTAACGTATCTAATAAGTTATAATCTTGGAAAATGAAACCTAAATGATCACGGCGGAATAACGCTAACTTATCATCATTCATCTTTACAATATCTTTTCCATCAATTAAAATTTCACCGTTCGTCGCATTATCAATTGTAGAAAGAACATTTAGTAAAGTCGTCTTACCAGAACCAGAAGGTCCCATAATTCCAACGAACTCACCTTCTTTTACTTGTAAGTTAATACCTTTTAACGCTGCAAATTTATTCCCACCCGTGTCGTACACTTTTTCAATATTTTTTGCTTCTAACACTGTTTTCATCTCGACATCCCTCATTTCTTCTATTCTCTATTTTCAACTATATACACTCTCTACTCTTGCCACTATCGATGTTTCTTACACAAACATGACAGTTATGTAAGACGCATAAGTAAAGATATAAAAATTTAACCTACTGAACAAAAGTACTTTGTTACTATAACATTGGGATATCATACCATCCATTCATTCTCCTTACAGGAACATTACAATTTTGTAAGGTTAAAAATGTCCCCTACAAAGTTGTGCACGAAATGTCGGATGGAGCTATTTCGTTCCTGCTATTCTATGTACAGAGGAGGTCATAATATGGATTCACTTAAAAATATGAATACTGCAATGCGCTATATTGAAGATAACCTTACGAATGAAATTGATTTTAAAGAAGTTGCGAGGCTAGCTCTCTGTTCTGAGTATCACTTTAAAAGAATGTTTTCGTTTTTAGCAGGTATATCACTATCTGATTATATTCGCTGTAGACGTCTTACTCTCGCTGCCTTTGAACTAAAAAATAGCGATGCAAAAGTCATTGATGTCGCTATAAAATATGGCTACAACTCACCAGATTCATTCGCCCGTGCATTTCAAAACTTGCACGGTATAACACCTTCAGAGGCCCGAAATAGTAGCCATTCTTTGAAGGCTTATTCACCAATGACCTTCCAATTATCCATTCAAGGAGGAAATGAAATGAACTATCGAATTGAAGAAAAAGAGCCATTTCGAATTATAGGTATTACAAAACGAGTACCAATCGTTTTTAACGGTGTAAATGAAGAAATTGCTTCTATGTGGAAAAGTTTAAACCCAGATTCTATTCAAACATTAAAGTCCCTTTCAAACATTGAACCTACTGGAATCATTAGTGCTTCTACTAACTTTTCTGAAGGAAGAATGGAGGAAAAAGGCGAACTCGATCACTACATTGGAGTAGCCACAACAAAGGATTGTCCAGAGCAGTTTAAACAGCTTGAAGTTACTGCTTCAACATGGGCTATATTCGAAGCTGTCGGTCCATTTCCTGATGCATTACAAAATGTATGGGGACGTATTTACTCTGAATGGTTCCCTTCTTCGAACTATGAACTAGCGGAAGGACCGGAGATATTGTGGAATAAACAGAAAGATATATCTTCTCCAAACTTTAAAAGTGAAATTTGGATACCGGTTTTGAAGAAGTGATAACAAAAGGAAAAGAGCTAAGCATTGTGCCTAGCTCTTTTTACATATTTGCTTACTCGTAAAAGTGTATATATTTCATCAGTTCTTCGATTCCTTTAAATTGGAGTAATAGTTGATTGTTCAAGTTTTCTAAAGCCAACTGAAAGGAACGTTCAATTTTTCCATAGTGTAATGTTTCTAAATCATCTAGCAAGCTTTTCATATTTTCTATATAATACACGGTTTTTCTCAAACTGCTTATAACCAGTATTTTACGCAGTTCAGATATTGGAAACATTCTATAACCGTTTTCTTTATTTCTTTCTGAGTGGACTAACCCTTCATGTTCCCAATGACGGATAGCCGAAGTATTTACGCCTGCTATGTTTGCAGCCTCTCCAATGCTCATGCGTTCATTTAACTCTACATTTTTATATTTAGTAAAATCAGCATTTTGAATCATGTTTAGTATTTCTTCTACTCGTTTTTTCTCCACCTGAACATTGAATTGCTGTTCATTAATTAACCAAAGCGCTTCTTCAAACTTTACGTTTTTAATCATCCTCATAACTTTATAAACAATAGGTATATCATATCCTTTTAATAATGCTCTAATGGTAATAAATGCTTGAAAGTGTATCGATGTATAAAACCGGTGATTACTTTCCGTTCTTGGCACAACAGGAATGAGATTTTGTTCTTCATATCTTCTCAAAGTTGTTGTACTAACATTTAAGACATTTGCAATTTGTTTAGGGCTATATGTCTCCATTTATTAACTCCTTTTTAAAGTAAAACCTTAAAGTGCTACATTAACATATTTCAAATAAAATCCTTATATATACGAGAAAAAAGTCATAAATCCGGAAGATTGCATGAATGTTATATGATTTTAGTATAAACAATTTAGGAGTGATAGAAATGGAGAAAATCATAAAACTTACGGACGAATCAGTATTAAAGGTTGGTTTGGTTGGAAATCCAAAATTTAGAACAATCATGCTCCCAGTTGCTAAAGAATCTGTATATGGGCAAGATGCTGAAACTTTGAAGTTGTGGGGAGTAGATCCTGAATTTGGAAAACATTTTATTGATGGACTCATAGATAAGTTTCAGATTTTATATTTTGACTACGAAGGCCATCGTTTGCAACATCCAAATCCAGAGAATCTCACACCTGAAAATATAGTAAAAGACCTATTAACAATTGCTGACGAAATGAATATTAATAAGTTTAGTTATTATGGTTACTCTTGGTTAGCTTTAGCTGGGTTACAATTAGCCATTCGAACGGATAGATTAGACAGTATAATCATGGGCGGGTTTCCACCAATAGATGGTCCATATAAAGAAATGATGGTAGTAACAAATAAAACATATGAGCAAGCTGTGAATAATCACAATTCTCCTGTTATTGATCAAGCACATATTAATCCTGAAAAAATTGATTGGGATAACATACAGATAAAGATCGACATGAGTCAAACTAAACAGTTTGTTACAATGTACGAGAATTTGATGGAGTTTGATGATCAAGACATCCAACATAAACTAATCATTCCGAGATTAGCGTTTTCTGGGGAAAAAGACACTATTGTTTACGGTGAAAATTTTGGCAATGTAGTAGTTGATATTATTGGTATACTTCAAAAAAACAAACAAAAGTTAGAACATCTTGGATGGGATATAGAAATCTTAAGAGGAAATGATATGGATCACACTAAAGCTATGCAACCTATAACAGTTCTGTCATTGATAAAGCCTTGGTTAATTAAAAATTTGAATATAACTTATTAAATATAGTAATTCGAATAACCTAAAAACAAAGCTGCTCTTCCCTAAAAGGAAAAGCAGCTTTATTTACATTTTCAACTCTTCTTTATAAATACTATATGACTTTATTGTTGATACGATAATGCATATTAATATGATTCCAATCCCTATAAAAATATTAAATGGATCTGGAAGCAAAGCCCCGGCATATATACAAAGTGAACCTATTACAAATACCCTCGAAGCAAATCTATGTGTTTTCCTCCAAACTACAGGATTTTCTAATGTCCAGTCCATTCGAATGCCTACTAACCCGTTTGGCTTCGTTTGTTGCATGTAATTACCTAGTACAAGAAACAATGTTCCAAGTCCAAAATTAAATGCAATTGAGCCCGATGCAATATAATTAGACGCTGCTAATAGCGCAAATAAGTTACAGCCGAATCCTATCAAAAGAATAGCATAACGGATTGCGGAAAGGACTTTAGCATGCTGTTTATACTTATCTTTCGTTACGTCAATATACCCAAGAGCTAGCCATATCAAATACAGCAACATCATGCTACCTATTGAAACAGAACTTGCTTCTACTTTAGAAAAATATCCATCTACTACTCCTGCCGCATTATAATGACGTGGAATTTGTTCTGGTAAATGTGGCCATACAATATACCATCCAATTACAATGCCAATAATTAAACTCCATGGTAATACGTGTCTTTTCATCCTCTCTCCCCCATAATTTTTTATTAAGCCCCTATTTCTTTTTTATAAGCAATATATGAATATCCCATTGTTAATCCTACTGCACCGGTAATAATGCCAATGATTAGGAAACCTTTCCACGCTGCCGGAGCAAAAATACTTAAAATCATAATAACTCCTAATACAACAAACACCTTCCCACTAAAACGGTGTGTCTTTCTCCATACTTCCTCGTTACTTAATGTCCACGGTGTTTTTATACCTACAAAGTAATTTGGTTTACATTGTGGTAAATAGTTACCGATGATTATAAATAAAAGACCAACAAGAATATATGGTGTACTATTCATTGGAATGTCATAACCTAATCCAGCTCCAATTCCAATGATACTTACTAAAAATAATAGGAATAATACGCTATAATTTATTACATTATACCCTTTAGAAAATTTCTCATAATTCTCATGCTTAGGATCTATCTTAGGCAATAAAGTCAATAAAGCATATATAAAAACCATAACTGCAACATCCAAAATCATCATGCCCATTTTTGACATACGCCCATCTACCTCACCAGACACATTCCAATGACTCGGAACCTCTCCCGGTAAATGCGGCCACGCGATGCACCATGCAATAATCGTTAAAGCTATTAATAGTAACGGAAATATATGCTTTCTCATTTCCCCTCTTCCCCCTTATTCGTAAATGTAAACACCCAAGTCAACAAATCTTGAAAGACCGTTGTGTTTAAAGAGTACACAACGAATTGCCCTTTCTTTTCATCTTGAATAAGTTCAGCATTTTTAAGTGCGTTTAAGTGGTGTGAAATACTTGGTTTTGTCATATTGAAATGTTCAGCGATCTCACCAGCGGTTAGATCACCTTCTTTTAATAAGTCTAAAATTTTTCGCCTTGTTGGATCTGCTAATGCTTTGAATGCTTGATTCAATGTCTTTCTTCCTTTCGATAATTAGACATTTAGATACTTATCTAAATGTTAAAATGATTTCAGTTGATTGTCAATTATATACGAGGCCCTTTTTACTTTTCTCACTTTTAACCTATACTGTTTACTAGCTTATCTTTCAACATAATGAAAAGACTTGAAACACATGATACACTATAGCTACAATTGTTTTTCTGAGGAGGAATATACATATGTATAAAATTTTAATCGTTGAAGACGATCCAAATATTTCATCATTACTGCAATCTCACATTCAGAAGTACGGTTATGAAGCTGTTGTTGCAGAGAATTTCGATGATATTATGGAATCGTTTAACGCTGTGAAACCACATCTTGTTTTACTTGATGTAAACTTACCGAAATTCGATGGTTTCTACTGGTGCCGTCAAATTCGTCATGAATCTACTTGTCCAATTATTTTCATTTCAGCGCGTGCTGGTGAGATGGAACAAATTATGGCAATTGAAAGCGGTGCGGATGATTACATTACAAAACCATTCCACTACGACGTTGTAATGGCAAAAATTAAAGGACAATTACGCCGTATTTACGGTGATTATGCACCAAATATTTCTGAACGTATCGTTGAAGTAGAAGGTTTAAAACTATTCCCAGAACGTCCTGAAATTCACTTCGGATCTGAACAAGTTCTTTTAACGAAAAAAGAAGCTATTTTAGCTGAAATGTTATTATCTAAATTCCCTCGTACAGCAAGCCGTGAAGATTTATTAGCTGCGCTTTGGGATGACGAAAGCTTCGTTGAAGAAAATACATTAAACGTAAACATTACGCGTCTTCGTAAAAAGTTTAATGAGCTTGGTATTGAGAACTCTATTGAAACAGTACGTGGACTTGGATATCGCTTTAACGCAACTTGGAGTGAATAAGCATGAAGCTATTTTTACGTGATCATTTTGCATTTTTCCTACTGTACGTTTTAAACTTCGGTATCATTTTCGTTCTTTATGATGCAGTAGATGGATTTCAAAACAATAAATTTTATTTCGTCGTTTTAAGTTTATATTTATTTATTTGTTTCCTCGCTTACCGTTACGTTCGCAATCGTAGAATGTACCATAGATTAAGCGAGCAACCAGAAAAAATGGAAGATGCGTTTATTGAAAGAGCAACTGCTCCGATGCCTCACGGTGTCAATGAACTCGTGCGTACGCAGTACCGCCTCTTCCAAAAAGAACTACAATCGTATGAAGTAAAACAACAAGAACATCAATTATTCATTAACCACTGGGTACATCAAATGAAGACACCTGTTTCTGTTATGCAGCTTATGGTGCTAGAAATGGAAGACGAGCATTTAATTCCAAAGTTTAAAAAAGAATTAGAGCGTCTAAACCAAGGGCTTGATATGGCTTTATACATGGCTAGGTTAAATAACTTCCATGAAGATTTCCATGTTGAGACGATTTCATTAAAAGATACGGTAACAAAAAATATTAACGGATTAAAAGAACTATTCATTCGTAATGGTGTCTTCCCTGTTTTAGAAGTCCATTCTGATTTAAAAGTTGCTTCTGATGCGAAATGGCTAAAATTTATCATCTATCAGTTAATGACAAATGCTGTTCGTTACTCTGGGGAACGCGGAAAGAAAGTATTCTTATCTGCTTACCGAAACGGAAAAGATATTATTTTAGAAGTTCGCGATGAAGGTGTTGGTATTCCGCAAGAAGATATTCGAAGAGTATTTGAACCATTTTACACTGGGAAAAACGGTCGCGCATTCGGAGAATCTACTGGTATGGGGCTTTATATTGTAAGTAAAATTTGTGATTATTTAGGTCACTCTGTCAAACTAGATTCTGAAGTTGGTAAAGGAACGACGATTAAAATCATCTTCCACAACGCTGCAAATAATCAAGCAGAACATACGGAGAAGGTGACCGAAGCATGATCGTAACATATGCAAGCAAAATGTATGAGAACACACTCTCATACATTTTTTGCAATACAACTACATATTTTCCTTCTAGCGGGAGGTATGTATTATGACATTTTGGCAGTTTGCCTTTAAAAATGTAACACGTAATTCCAGAGCTTATTTTGCTTATTTTGTAAGCAGTTCCTTTTCGATTGCTGTTTTCTTTTCATTTGCTGTTTATTTGTTTCATCCTAAATTACAAAACTTTGACATGACCTCTGAAATTTCAGGATTAATGATATTTTCAGAAGTAGTAATTGTATTTTTCTCTTTCTTCTTTTTACTATATTCCATTGGTACGTTTTTAAAAGTTAGAAAAAAACAATTTGGTGTTTTGACCATTTTAGGAATATCAAGAAAACAATTACATCGTCTTGTTTTTATGGAGAATATGTTAATCGGGATTTTATCTATCTTTTTCGGCATGCAGTTTGGAGTTGTTTTTTCTCAATTTTTTTTATTAGTAACAGCCAAACTTACGCATGTTCCAGGAATATATTTATACGGTCCTACTAACGCGTTTATTTTAACAACCATTGTTTTCCTTAGTCTTTTTATCATTGTATCTGCATTCACACCAATGCTTATTCGTACAAAAAAAGCGGTACACCTTTTAAAAACAAATGGTGGAAAACAAAAAGAAAGAAAACCATCCATACTTGTTTCATTATTTGGTGCGATTTGTTTATTTGGTGGTTATGCGTTAGCTGGAAATCCTAAATATTTCGTATCAGTAAGCCCGCAAATCGGTGTTATATATATGGTTTCGAGTATTTTCGTTATCCCAATGCTTGTTACAATAGGAACATATTTTTTCTTTTCTCAAATTAGTTTCTTACTGATTTATATTTTAAAGAAAAGAAGAAGATTTTATATGAAACGGATTAATATGCTTTGGATTTCAGATTTAGCAAACCGTATTCGGACGAATATTAATATGCTTTTTATTGTAGCGATGCTCTCTACAATTGCTTTCACAATGATCACGTTCCTATATGGATTCGGGAAATTTATTAAGCTAGAGGTGAATAGAACTTCCCCTTTCCCAATTTCTTATTTCTCTTATGATGCGAACCCTTTTGTTACAGAGCATTTAAATTGGCTTGAGCAACAATTACAAAAAGAGCATTTCCCTTATCAAAAAATAAAAGCTGATATATATGAAACACCACTAAAAGAAGATAAAGATATAGCTATTTATAATGACGTATACGCAATTAAGCAAAGTGACTATAACAAACTTGCGAATTCTTTACGAATGAAACAACTATTTATGGATGATAACGAAGCATATGTGCTAACAGGGACATCTTATATCACCATATTCAACGAATTTGAGCAAAGCTACAATAGAGATTACATTACACTCTCTAGTACAAATACGAAATTAAGAGTTAAAGGCTATGAGCATGTAAACGCAATCCCATCTGACTTTTCATATCAAACGATAGTGTTGCCTGATGTTATCGTAAATAACTTACCTAACACCGTAAAACATATATCAGCATACAATTACAAAATTCAAAACTGGGAACAGACATATGAAATTGCTGATAATTTTATAGAAAAGGTACAAAAAGATCGAAATAAATACCAGTATGAAGGGCCTCTTATTCGATCCTTTGAATCAGCAGGATCGTTATACAAAATAACATCAGGTAGTGCCGCGTACTTCCTAATCGGGACATTTTTAGGAGTTATTTTCTTCATTGGAGCTGGTAGCGTTCTTTACTTTAGAATGTATACGGATTTGACGAACGAACAAGAGAAATATATAACGATTTCTAAAATCGGTGTAACAGATACAGAGATGAAACGATCTGCAACCATTCAACTTAGTATTTTATTTTTCATTCCGTACATTATGGCATCCATTCATACAATGTTCGCAACAAAAATGCTACAAGATGTAATTGGTTTATCTCTGTTCAAAGAAGTTTCAGCCGTTCTTATTATTTTTGGATTCGTTGAAATCGTATTTTTCTTATTCATTCGTTCACTTTATATGCAAAAATTATCACATTACACGAGTGGACAAAATATTTAAAACAAACTTGATGAAAAGAGTATCTCTCATACTCTTTTCATCTTCACCCTATTAGGAGGTTTAGGTGAATGACATTTTGGCAGTTTGCATTTAAAAACGTCACAAGAAACGCCAGAGCTTATTTCGCCTATTTTGTAAGCAGTGCGTTCTCCATCGCAATCTTTTTCTCATTTGCAGTTTATTTATTTCATCCTAAATTGCATATGACAGACGTGAATTTTTCTCTGAACATATTAATGACAATTTCAGAAGTTGTCATTGTGTTCTTTTCATTTTTCTTTTTACTGTATTCAATCGGGACGTTTTTAAAAGTACGAAAAAAACAGTTCGGGATTTTAACAGTGCTTGGCATATCTCAAAAACAATTAAAGCGACTCATATTTATAGAAAATATGTTAATTGGTGCTCTTTCTATATTTTTTGGCATTCAACTTGGACTTGTCTTTTCACAGTTCTTTTTGTTAGTTACCGCCAAAATTACACACGTACCTGGTTTATATTTATATCCGCCTACAAGTGCTATCGTTTTAACTATCATCATCTTTCTCGGCCTCTTCATTCTCGTATCATCTTTTACACCGATGCTCATTCGCACGAGAAAAGCCGTACGTCTTTTAAAAGAAGGAAAACAACAAAAAGAAAGAAAAGCATCCGTGCTCATCTCTCTATTTGGTGCGACCTGTTTAATATGTGGATATGCGTTAGCCGCAAATCCGCTGTATTTTATGTCGCTAGGTGACATAATTGGGCTTTTATATGCCGTCTCTAGTATATTTGTCATCCCATCGCTTATTGCAGCTGGAACATACTTTTTCTTTTCACAAATTAGTTTTTTACTTATTCGTATTTTAAAAACACGAAGAAAGTTTTATATGAAACGAATTAATATGCTTTGGATTTCAGATCTAGCATCACGTATTCGGACAAACATTAACATGCTCTTTATTGTAGCGATGCTATCGACGCTCGCTTTTACAATGATTACATTCTTATATGGCTTCGGGAAATTTACAAAGTTTGATGCGATTAGACAAAATCCTTTCCCGTTTACTTATTTATCGCATACTGAAAATACGTTAGCTGATGAACATTTAAACTGGTTAGAGCAGAAATTTAATGAAGAGCACTTTACTTATACAAAATTTAAAACAGATATATATGAAGTATCTTCAGCTGAAGATAACACGCAGCTCTATTATGCCATTAAACAAAGTGACTATAATGTACTTGCTAAGGCTTTAAATTGGGAAACGCTCACGGTCAATAAGAATGAATCTTATATTCTTATGAAAGACTTAGATGATCAAGTTATTGGAACGCTCCATAATAAAGAACAGAAAAATACTCTTACACTTACTCAAAACAATTTACAACTACAAGTGAAAGAATATAAAAGTTATAGCCCATTCCCAAACAGCTTAATATACCAATTACTCATACTATCTGATGAAAATGTAGAAGCCTTATCCACCGTTTCCAAACAAATGAGTGTATATAACTTCAAAGTTACAGATTGGGAAAAAGCACATAATATCGGTTCATCGTTTATAACAAAAATCCATAACGATAATGCAGCAATTCAAGCAGAGCATCCACCTTTCCATGCAAGTGAAGCGAGCGATTCTCTATATAAGACAAAACTAAATGTCGCTTCGTTCTTCTTAATTGGTACTTTCCTAGGAGTTATTTTCTTTATCGGTGCTGGCAGTGTTCTTTACTTCCGGATGTATACAGATTTAACAAATGAGCAAGAAAAATATATAACGATTACGAAAATCGGCTTAACTGAGACTGAAATGAAACGTTCAGCGACAATTCAGCTTGCGATTCTTTTCTTCGTACCTTACATTATGGCATCAATCCATACGATGTTTGCGACAAAGATGCTACAAGAAATATTACATCTCTCGTTCTTCGCTGAAATTACAGTCGTACTGTTGATCTTTGGAACAGTTGAAATTTTATTTTTCCTTTTAATTCGTTCCTTTTATATGCAAAAATTATCACAACACATTAAGTTTTAAAAAGTAGAAAGGTGATTACTATGGAAGAAGTATTACACATAAAAAACGTCTCAAAAGTATATGAGGGGAAAGTCCCTCATACTGCTTTAAAAAATATAAATTTACACGTGGATAAAGGGGAATTCGTTGCCATTATGGGACCATCTGGTAGCGGAAAATCTACATTTTTAAACGTTATCTCTACAATCGATTCTCCGACTTCTGGTGATGTCGTAATTAACGGAAAAAAACCGCACACATTTCGTAGAGAGAAGTTAGCTATTTTCCGCCGCCAAGAGTTAGGATTTGTTTTCCAAAACTTTAACCTACTAGATACACTAACAATCGGTGAAAATATCGTACTACCTTTAACATTAGATAATGTTCCATTAAAAGAAATGGATGAAAAGCTTGATAACATTTCAAAAAAGCTTGGAATTGATCATATTTTGGACAAGCGTATTTTTGAAGTTTCTGGGGGACAAGCACAGCGTACCGCAGTAGCACGTGCTGTTATTCATCACCCTTCTCTCTTACTAGCCGATGAACCGACAGGAAACTTAGATTCAAAAGCGGCAATTGACGTAATGGAGCTATTTACGAAATTAAATAAAGAAGAAGATGCAACGATTTTAATGGTTACGCACGATCCGTTTGCAGCAAGTTATTGTAACCGTGTTATTTTTATTAAAGATGGCGAGCTTTACAATGAACTGCACCGCGGATTATATCGCGAGAAATTTTATCAAGAAATATTAGATGTTTTAGCATTATTAGGAGGAAGACGTGGATGACATTTTGGCAATTCGCATTTAAAAATGTCTCACGTAATTCGAAAGCATATTTCGCCTACTTTGTAAGTAGTGCGTTTTCTATCATGGTTTTCTTTTCATTTACTGTATACGCGTATCACCCGCGGTTACAAAGTGTACAAAGTTTCCAAGAACGTGATCCTCTAATGAACTTAGCTAGTACAGCACAGCTTGTGATTGTTATGTTCTCGTTCTTCTTTCTCTTATATTCAATTGGAACATTTTTAAATGTACGGAAACAGCAATTCGGGATACTCACTATTCTTGGTATCTCACAGAGACAATTAAAAAGATTGTTATTTACCGAAAACATGATAATTGGGATATTATCTATCTTTATCGGCATTCAAGGTGGACTTGTATTTTCTAACTTTTTCTTATTAGTCACTTCGAAATTAACAAGTGCGAAAGGTCTCTATTTATATTGGCCAACAGAAGCGATTATCGTTACAACCGTAACGTTTATCATTTTATTTTTAATCGTTTCTACATTTACACCAATGTTTATTCGTACTCGAAAGACAGCCCACCTCATTAAAGGGAACAAGAAAATGCCAGCTGAAAAAAGACCATCTATACTCATCTCTTTATTCGCTTTAATTTGTTTAGGGCTATGCTATTATATCGCTGGTTATCCGCGAGGCTACGTAACGGAAAAAAATGTGCAAAATGGATCTGTCTTTTTTATTATGTTATCTATTTTACCGCTCGTAATAGTCGGGACATATTTATTCTTTTCACAAACATTCCTTCTTTTCATCTATATTTTAAAGAAGCGCAGAAAGTTTTATTTGAAACAAATAAATATGTTATGGATTTCAGATTTAGTTTCTCGTACACGCAGTAATATTAATGTACTCTTTATTGTTTCTATGCTATCTGCACTTGCATTTACGATTATTATTGGATTATTCGCCGCTAATAACAATACGAAGGCATCAGTATTAGAGCGATATCCCGTTCCCTTCACGTATACATCAGAAGGTGACAATTCCCTTGAACAAAAGCATATTTCTACAATTGAAACGGAGCTTACAACTAATAATTTTCTTTACAAAAAATATAAGTTTACAGTATTAAAAGATACAGCTTCCAAAGAAGATATTATGCTTATGAAGATGAGTGATTATAACGCAATTGCTAAACAATTGAAAAGACCGGAAATAACAATTGATTCTACAGAAGTGTATATTATTTCTCGCCACTCACCAGAACTTCTCGATCTCGTATCTAATCCATTTGCAAAGCAAAATACGATTACACTTGGATCTAATAAAAAAGAATTTCATATTAAAGGGTTTATTAATAAGGGAATCGAACCATCATTTGCATTCCCTCATTTAGCTGTCGTACAAGATTATGTATTTGATAATATGATTCCTCATATTGAAACAACTGTAATCTATAACTATTTCGTAGAAAACTGGGAAAATGCAATCGTTCCAACAAAAAATATGTTACGTGTTATTAGTGGTGATGCACGTGAGTTCTACGAAAAGCATACTGAAGAGAACGCTCAAGTTCCTTTCTTCATACATACGGCTACGGATGAACTTATTTACGGTAAAGGAAATGCAGTTGCTCAATTTTTTATTTGGGCATTTCTCGGCTTTATTTTCTTTATCGGTGCGGCTAGTGTTCTATACTTCCGTATGTATAATGACTTAACAACTGAAAGACAAAAGTATATTACGATTACAAAGCTTGGCTTAACTGAATCAGAAATGTTTCGCTCTGCAACGATTCAATTAGGAATTTTATTTTTCGTACCTTACATCGTTGCTGGTGTTCACACGTTATTTGCGGTTAAGTTTTTACAAAGCATGTTTTCTTTCTCATTACTAAAAGAGACATGTATCGTACTCACCTTTTTCGGGATTATCGAGATTATTTTCTTCTTCTTAATCCGCTCTCTGTACATTAATAAATTATCACAGCATATAAAAATATGAATAAAATGGCCTTGTGCATATTGCACAAGGCCATTTTCAATAGTTTTTAATAATTAGCAGCAATATCCGCCGTAGCCACCATATCCGTAGCCGCCGTAACCGCCATAACCACAACCGCCGCCTCCGCCGAAGCAGCTAGCACCGATGATAATTAATAAAATAAACAATACGATTAGAAGCGCAAAACCGCCTCCGCAACCATGTCTGCGGTTACAATCATCATGTCTGTGTTCACACTTTTCGCTCATTACCCTATTCCTCCTTTAGTATCATTCATAACAAGTTCACCTTGCTCTAAATGAGGGGATTCCATTTATATTATGTTTTCAGGGCGAATAGGAAGCTTGGCTTACCTAAAAACGGGCTTGTTTCAGAAAATGAGCCTTATCAAGATGTAGGTATAAAACATTTGACATACTAATAATTTCTTACTAATATTTAATTGAACGATCAATCAATTTTTTGATTATACATTCAAATTATATAAATCAGGAGTTGAATAGCATGACTGATTCTTTTATTGCAGAGGCTAGGCGTGAACAAATTATTCTTGCATGTATTGATACATTAGAAGAGGTTGGATATAACAACTTGAGCTTAACGAAGGTAGCAAAAAAAGCTAAGATTAGCACTGGACTTATTTCTTATCATTTTAACGATAAGCTTTATCTTATGAATCGGACATTACAATTTTTAGTTGATAAACAACATGAATTTATTAGTAATCGAGTACTATTAGCCCAATCTGAAATAAACAAACTAGAGGCTTTTATTGAAGCACATTTGGCTTATCAAGAAACTCATTACAAAAATAATATTGCCTTAATTGAGATTGTCTTTAATGCAAGAAATGAAGAGAATGTTCCTTATTACAGAATCGAAGACGACGACGAAGATGATGCTCTTAGAACGATGTTATTAGATATTTTGAAGACTGGACAACAAAATGGTGTGTTTTCTAACTCTTTTCAAACCGACACATTAGCTTCATTTATTTTAGGAGCAATCGAAGAAAGAATGTTGAAGGCAAATTCATCTATATCCATAGAAAATTACTCAGATGAGCTCATAAAAATGGTGAAAAAACTCACTATTTAAAACATGCCCTGGTTAAAAAATATATATAAGAAAGGATGAACTACACATGAAAAAGGCATCTGTCATTGGATTAGGTTTTTTAGAAAAGTTACTTGCTATAGTAAGTCCAATCCTTTTAGGCGTTATTGGATATTTTTCACCTAAATTAATAGAGATTATAAAAAAGATTCCTCTCTTTTCTGATTCAAAAATTATAGAACTTTTAAATTTTATTAATCCCTTCTGGCTTCCTATTATCCTCATGCTAATTGGTGTTATTGCAGGAATTTTATTTTCTTTAATTATTTATAGTGAAGCTTTAAAAATGAACATTACTTCGGAAAGCATTCACGTGAATAAGGACGATCAAAAGAAACAAATCACCAGATCAAATGTAAAAGCCGTTTTTGTAGATAAGCGTCAAGTGGTTATCATTGATCAAGAAGACCGAGAATGGTTACGTGAAACATCTGACATTACCCCAAGCAAAATTAAAGATACTTTCTTAATGCACGGCTTCCCCTGGGTGGAACAAGATCCTTATAAACATGAGTATAGCTTATGGAAATTAGAGGATGCGCGATTTAATAAAAGCATAAATACTATTTTGTATGAAAGACGAAATGCCCTTCGAGAAGGAAACTCGAAAAAAAAGAAGCATTTACGCAAAGATTTGAATGAGCTAGGAGTCTTTGTCAAAGACGATGGAGAAAATCAGTATGTCCGTTCTATTAAATAATAGGACAATAGAAAAAAGATATAAAAAGCACCTTGCCCTGTATATTTGTAAGTAACTACGATTAAAAAATAGCAAAACCCACAGAGAAATTGAATTTCTCCTGTGGGTTTTATTAATTAAAATGGGCTTTTCTCCCTAAAGAAACATATTCAACAAAAGAGCAAAACCAAATGCAATAAATGATAACAATGTCTCGAGTACCGTCCACGTTTTAAACGTTTCCTTCACCGTCAAACCTAAATACTCTTTTACAAGCCAGAACCCTGCATCATTTACGTGAGAAAACATTAATGATCCTGCACCGGTTGCAATAACTAGCAACTCTAAATTCACACCAGACATGTGCTGAATAACTGGTGAAACAATCCCTGCTGCTGTCGTTAATGCTACTGTAGCTGAACCTGTTGCAATTCGAATTAAACCAGCTACCATGAAAGCTAATACAATTGGTGATAACGAAATATGTTCTGCCATTTGTGCAATAGCTGTTCCAACGCCGCTTTCAATTAATATTTGTTTAAATCCACCGCCTGCACCAATTATTAAAATAATAGAACCGACAGGCAATAAACTTTCATCTGTTAATTTTTTAATCATCTTTTTATTAATACCTTGTTTGATACCAAGTAAATAAAATGCTGCGAAACATGAAATAAGTAAGGCGATTACTGGACTCCCTATAAACACAAAAAATTCAGTCAATTTTTTCGGTAATGAAATATATGGTGCAACTACTGATAAAATCATCAATACAACTGGTAATAAAATAATAAAGAATGAAACTTTACGACTTGGCAAATCAGTTGATACTGTCGTAACTCGAACAAGCTCCGGTTCATTTTCAGGTATAACCCTCTTATGTACCCACTTTGCAAATATTGGGCCTGCGATAATGGCTGTTGGTAACGCGATAATTAATGAATATAAAAGTACCTTTCCTAAGTTCGCGTTATAAATACCGATTGCTGTCATCGCCCCTGGATGTGGTGGTACGAGCCCGTGAACAATAGATAATCCTGCAATGACAGGTAACGCAATTAATAATATATTTTGCTTCGTCGTTTTTCGAATTGAAATAACGAGTGGTAATAAAATGACAATCCCCACTTCAAAAAATACGGGAATCCCTATAACAAACCCTGCAAATAACATAGCCCAAGGTAGTTTCTTTACACCGAAAAATCGAATAAAGAAATCTGCCACTTGCATGCCGGCCCCTGAATCGGACATCATTTTCCCTAAAATTGTTCCGAGAGCTAAAATACCAACTAAATGCCCTAGTACACTACCAACACCAGTTTCATAGGCAGTCACTATTTTCGTTACATTCAGTCCAGACATAATGGCTAAAAATAAACTCGCAACTGTTAAACTAATAAATGCATGCCATTTCCACCATGATACCCCTAAAATAACAATTGTGATCGCAAGTAACGTGACGATTAATAAGTATATATCCATCTCCCATTCCCCTTACTTTTATCCCGATTGGTGTGAGCTAATAATTAGTGGATGATGCCCTCCTCCACTAATTAAAGTTTTACTTTATAAAAAAAGAGGGAACATCCCCTCTTTTTTATACGTCATAATTCACTACATAATGCTGCATCTCTGTATTGTAGTAGCCTTCGCTATATTCAATTACTTCGCCAACTTCATCGTAAGAATAACGCATACGTTTTAATAGCGCTGTCCCCTCTTTTTCACCTAGCGCTTCTGCAACGAAACTAGGCGCGAGTCCAACAGCGAATTCATCTCTGAAGTTTTCTAAGTGAATGCCTCGGTCTTCAACTAAATCATAAAGCGATTGCAAGTCAAAGTCCGATAAATCTGTACTTGCCATTCCTGCTGAGAAATAGTGCGTATAATGAATGTAAGGTGCATCATTTAACGTATATAAACGTTCAATACGAAAACTCTCCTTGCCGAATAATCGAAATGGCACCGTTCCTTCTTCATTATGAACGATTTCTGCTTTTAGCAATTTCTTTTGTACTTTATATCCTTCTTCCACTAACACTTCTGTAAATTTCTTACCTTTTGACAACTTTGTCGCAGAAGTATTACGGATAACTTTCGTTCCTTTACCGCTTTTCTTTTCTAAATATCCTTCTTGAGCGAGTTCTTTAATTGCATTACGCACTGTAATTTTGCTCACTTTGAACTCTTCTTCTAACTGCGGTTCAGAAGGAATATTCGTATGAATCGCATATACACCATGCAATATTCGATCACGAATAATATTTTTTATTTGTAAATATAATGGTCCTTTTTTCCTCGTTACGTTCACCGTTACACCCACTACCTTTCTACATCACCTACTGATGCCGTCATTGCCCGAAGTATATCCTTCTCTGATGACATGGGCGTATCACCGACGATTGTATGTGCAAGCATTCCAGCTGCTGACGCAAATGAAACAGCTTTCTCTGGTGCAAACTCTTTTATCTCGCCATGAATAATCCCGCTCGTATAAGCATCTCCAGCACCTATTCTATCATATACAGAAAACGCAAGTGTTTTTGCAAAAGTGAACGCACCATCTTTACATATAAATCCGCGAAGCGAGTGTGTATTATCACTATTAATAGAGCGATGTGTACCAGCGATTGTAGCAATATGATATGTTTCAGCCACCTTTGGAATAAGATCAATAAGTTGTGCTTCTCGCTCCGTCTCCTCTGTTTTCATTCCAAGAACGAACATTGCATCTTTTTCATTCATCATAACGATATCAGCAAGAGCCAGCATTTCTTCATAATGTGGTTTCGCCTGCTCATACCCATCTTCTCCCCAAAGAGATGGACGATAGTTGCAATCAAAAACGACGGTTCCTCCGTTTTCTTTCACTGCTTTCGCTAAAGATTTCATATGATGGCGCACAGTATCATTCATCGCAAGTGTAATACCGCAAAAATGAACGATATCAATTTCCTTTGCGATTTCTTCAAATTGATACATTTCTTCACATGCCATATTGAAGCTACTTTCTAGTCGATTCGAATACGTAACGCGGCTTGCACGTGCACCCAATCCATTTTCTAAAAAGTACATGCCGACATATTTGCCACCTCTTGAAACAAGTGAGGTTTGCACACCCAACTTTTGAATGTAAGATAATGCAGCATCTCCAACCGAATTTTCTGGTAAAGTTGAAATAAGAAAGCCTTCATGCCCGAGATGAGAAAGTGCCGCTGCCACGTTCACACCTGTACCAGAAAAGGAGTAATTTAACGTGTTAGCTTGCGACAATAACTCATATCCAGGTACTTGCAGGCGCATCATTACTTCGCCGAATGCTGCAATTTTCTTACGCATATTGATCAACTAACTTCTTCACGACTGCTAATAATTCACGCACATCTTCTACTTTCGTGTTACCAGTTTCTTTATCAATAATAGAAGAGTACACGTGCGGGATAACTTGCTCTACATTTGCCTCAAGCGCAATACGTACAATTGTTTCGAAGTTTTCTTTATCAATTCCGCCTGTTGGCTCTAATGCAAATCCTTCTTCTGCACAAGCCTTCGCAACTGCGCGATATTCTTCCTCATGAGCTAAACCTTTCATTGGGAAGTATTTCAATGAATTTCCGCCCATATCACGTACAAGTGCAATTGCTGTTTTAATTGGAACGATTGCTTTTTCTTCTCCAGCTGCGCTAATTGGACCAGTAGAAATATTTACGTAACCCACTTTTCCTGTTGGGGATACTAAACTATTAATCCAGCTATCTTTTTCGCCAAGATTTGCACGTGTCGCTCCAACTGAAGGGAACACTTGGTTAATATGGCTGCCAGGATAATGCTTCGCAATTTCAGCTACAACTGCCGCTTGGCGATTATCTCCTGCTCCTAGTCCGATTGATACAGCGTCATCAATTTCTTTTCCGTATGCTTTCATCGCTGTAACGGCTTCTTCTACTGTTGGGTAGTCTTTTGATAATACCCCCACTACTACATACCCTTCTGCTGCTTCAAAAATATCTTTCGCATTTCGGGTATTGTTCGCTAATACATTTAATGCTACGCGGCCTTTATAAAAACGTTTTTGAATATTTGTCATTTTAGTTTCCCCCTACAATTTCTCTCAATTTTTCTTCAATTACATGTATGTCATCACCTTGAAGTGGACGTGGATCAATATCAAAGAATCCTTGTCTTACTCCGTAATCACGTGTATAGATTGCGATTTCCCCTTCGCGTAATGCTGTCACAACGTCTTTTGCCGATTTATTTAACTCTTTTTCGTTAATATGAATACGTGCTCTAAAGATTGCTCTTCCGGCTTCATCTTGAACGATCGTTACATTTACACCTTTTAATTCTTTTAGCGGCATAAGTACTTGTAGCAATTCTTTTTCTTGCTCACTTTTATCTTCTTTTACGCCGTACTCATCAAGCGCTTGAAGTAAGCCGAAAGTTGTTTCTTTCCCAACTTTCATACTTCTTCCGATGCAATGTAATTGCACTTTCAGCCATTCGATATATTTTCGTTTACCGCCAACAATACCAGAAGTAGGTCCTTCAATTGCCTTTGAACCACTATAAATGGCAAGGTCTGAATACTTCACATATTTTTGAATGTCTTCTTCAGCTGCCGCATCAACGATAAGTGGTACGTTATTTCGCTGCGCTACTTCCCATGCTTCTTCAACAGAAATCATATTTTTTTGCACTGCATGATGTGATTTCACATACAGAATCGCTGCTGTATTTTCACCAATTGCATCTTCAATATGCTCTGCTTTCCCTTCATTTGCGTAGCCAACTTCTACAAGCTTACCGCCGCCTAAATAAATCATCGTTTCAACTGGAGCACCGTATTGAACGTTATGACCTTTTAACATAATTACTTCGTTTTTCGCGATTACTTCTTGATGAAGTCTTTCACTTTTACGGCGATTTCCTTCCGTCACGATACCAGCGATAGAAAGCGCAATGCCACTCGATGCTGAGTTCACAACGACCGCTGCCTCTGAATCTAGAATTCTCGCAATATGGTCTCCCGCTTTATCTACTAAATCAGCAATTTCCACATAATTTTGTCCACCATGTTTCATCGCATCCATAACTGTATCTGTAGGAGCGGATACACCTAAAATACTCATTCTACCGCTCGCATTAATTACTCTTTTTAATCCGTACTTAGCATTCAATGAATGACCCATTGATTACAACCCCTTTCGTATCAATCCTTCTTTCAGCAATGCGCTGATCCCCTTCTGAATCAATTAACGTAACCTTCTCATCTTTCACTGTAAATAAAGTTAAGTTTGCAATATCTCCTTCTTGAATGCGGCCAAGCTCTGGTTTTTTCAGCCACTCTGCTGCATTTTTCGTAACCGCGTCAATTACTTCTTCTAGCGGATAACCTAAGTAAAGGAATTTCGAAAGAACGTGAGCCATACTATACACGGGACCGTGTATACGATTCTTCCGGTAAATATCTGTACTAATTGTATTAAAAGCAATACCGTGATGCTTCGCCGCCTCTGCTACTTTAAAAGAAAAACTAGCATTACCGTGACCAACATCTAAATGAACACCACGATTCACTGCATCTAGTAATACAGGTAGCGGTTTGCCTTCTTCATCGAATAAATTATTTTCTTTCCCGTTTAAGTAATGTGTAATGACATCATCTTTTTCTAAAAGAGGTACAACTTCCTCAATGCGAGGAGGCGCTGAACCGATATGTACCATAATTGGTAATGATGTTTCACGAGATAAAGAGCGTGCAACATGAAGCGGTTCAATTCCACTATCACAAACGACACTTTTACTCATTCTCGCCTTTAACCCAACGATTACATCTTTATACTTTTCTACTGCTTCTATTACTTTCTCTTTATCTATCCATTCCATATTGGATAATTCATCGATTCGTTTCAAACCGATACGAGAAATATTTAAAAAGGCAAATAAATTCGTTTTTGCCTGCTCTCTACTTTTTACTAAATCTGCAATACGATCAGCACCGCAGCTACCCGCATCAACAATTGTCGTTACCCCTTGCTTAACGCCAATTTCATCCACCTCATCGCCATACGGATCAAACTCCGGAAAAGCATGAACGTGTAAATCAATCCAACCACTCGATACGTAAGTACCTGAGTAATCAAGAACCTTTCCACCTTCGCCAGCACCAGCTTTCGTCACCTGTGCGATTTTATTATTTTCAATTACAATGTCAATCTCTTCCCCGTTCACACGTTTTACATTACGTAGTACGAATCGTTCTGTCATTGTACTTCCACCCTTTTCTATAAGAAGCCATAAGAATACGCTTACATTAAAGTTTCATTTTATATGTCTTTCACACGTTTAGCGTAACACAAAAAAAGGGAGAAGTAAATATAACGTTATAATGTTTGAAAGTGAATAAAAAGATGCTCCTCCAAAATGGTAGTAGTATAGGAAATTATATCAACGATTTTTTGAATATATCTATCATAACTTACAATATATCAACGATTCGACAAGGAATATCGATTTACCGACAAGAAACGTCAATTCCTTTCTTATATAAAAAAAGGCTGTCCCAAATGGCACAGCCTTTTTCTCTATTCCTGAACCGTCACAATAACCCCATCCATATTATTCCCCGAAATTTCATACTGCTTGTTTGCTGGAACGTTCACTTTCATATTCTCAGAAACTTTATAATAAGAAACAGTATATTTCTTACCTTCTACTTCAGTTGAAATCTCTTTTTCCTCTTTTAAGAAATCTAAATATTCCTCTAGTGTGAAATTCTTTTTTTGCATAATCGCGCTATGAGGTAGGCCGACATAACGGATATGCCATGGCTCATATTGAATTCCAGTAATGTTACTTTTATTTTTCGGATAACGTAGTACAAAGCCATGCTTCCATACGTTCTCTTCAATCCATTTTCCTTCAGGCGCTTTCTCCATTTTCTTTTGCGTTGATCCAACGTCTAGTGATAATCCTAAATTATGTTCACTATATCCTGCTGGAAGCGCGTAATCAGATCCCATTTCTTTATATAATTTACTTTGTTCTTTAAAATCTCGATACCCACTGCTCATTAAGAAATGCTGTACGCCATCTTTTCCAGCCGCATCGACAACGTTCAAAAACTTTTTTACAACATACTTTGATAAACGAAGATTTCTATCAAATATTACGTAGCCTCTTACTAATTCACTATTATGATTTACATTTATAATATCAGACCTAATACTATCTTTTTTTACTGGATAATCCCTATTAACTAATAATAAATCACCCTTATAAATTTGTTCCTTCGTAATCTCTTTCCTCTCGGTATTTGCCGCCTTTACTAGCTCATCTTTTCCGACAATTTTAACATCGATTTCCTTTTGAAATAACGGTGATATATAAAAGCCTACACATACTGTGCATGCTATAAAAAAAGAAATAAATACCCACTTTTTCATTTCTAGTTCCTCCTTAACGTAACTTACGTATAGAATAGAAAAAACTATTAAAATAAAAAGTGGGGTAAAGTTTAAATTTTTATTAAATTGTTAAGTTCTCGTCTTTTGGCAATCGCACTTCAAACATTGTTCTAACTACATTACTTTCAGCAGAAATTGTACCGTTATGCTGCTCCACAATATTTTTCGCAATAAACAGTCCAAGGCCTGTCCCGCCACGGTTCTCAGTTCTCGATTTATCACCTGTATAAAACATATCAAAAAGATACGGTAAATCTTCTTCTGGAATGCTGTCTCCATAATTCATAACTTGTACGACAACTTCTCCATTATCGATATACCCATTCAGATCAACAAATTGCCCATCATATCCGTATCGAACGGCATTTGTTAACAAGTTTTCAAATACTCTAGCTAACAATTTTCCATCACCGTTAATTGGCAAATGAGGATCAATATTCAACCTAGCTTGTAAATGATGTTTCTCTAATAAAGGATACAATTCCTCATCTAACTGTATAAGTAGTTCACTTATATCAATCGGCTTTTTATCCAGCTTTAGCATGCCATAATTCATACGTGTAATTTCAAATAACTCATCAATTAAACTTTCGAGCCTTTGCGATTTCGTATATGCAATTGTGGAGAAATGTTTAATTTGTTCTTTTGTTAAATTTTCATCTTTAAGAATTAAATCTAAATACCCTAACACGGATGTTAATGGAGTTCTTAAATCATGAGCTAAGTTTACAACGAGCTGATCTTTACTACTTTCAGCAAAGTCTCCTCTTTCCACCGCTTCTTTTAACTTTTCACTCGCAACATTTATTTCACGTGCGATATCTCCAAACTCATCGTTTGATGAAACTTGAACTTTATTCGTAAAGTTACCGTTCGCAAGATGATGAATCCCGTTAGAAATCTCACTAAAATACTTTAAATACGGTTTTGTCAAAAAGAAGAAAAAGATAATAGATAACGGAATAAAGAAAATTAAAAAGAAGTTAATGTCTCCAACTTCCCTTACCACTGACCTAAATTGCGCTAAAGGCTCTTCGTAGCGAACCATCGTTTTATAATACAGCTGCAATCCTTTATAAATTATATAAGTTACAGTTGCTGCAAGCACCATACTTAACGCAAATAAGGCAATCATTTTAAATCGAAAACTTTTCATCATATTAGCCATTGAAAGTATAACCTACTCCCCACACTGTTTTTATTAATTTATCCTTTCTTTTATCTTCCCCAAGCTTTTTCCGCAACGTACGAATATGTACCATAACTGTATTTCCGCCTTCATAATAATCATCTGCCCATACTTGCTGAAAAATATTTTCCACATTATACACTTTCTTCGGATGGCTCGCTAATAAATATAAAATATCAAACTCTTTCGGTGTTAACTCAATTTGCTCTCCATAGACGTTCACTGTTCTTCGCTCAGGATCAATAATAACTCCGCCTATCTCTAAAGCAGATTTATTCTCCGCTACTTTCGGCTGATTTAATGTAAGAAACCTACGTAATTGTGCATTTACACGCGCAACTAATTCAATCGGTGTAAAAGGTTTCGTCATATAATCATCTGCACCTAATACTAAACCTGTCACCTTATCAAAATCAGATGTTTTCGCACTTAAGAAAATGATTGGCATATGATGCTTCGCGCGAATTTGGCGCGTCACCTCATACCCATCCATTTTCGGCATCATAATATCTAAAACCACTAAGTCGATTGGCTGCGTTTCAATAATATGAACAGCCTCTTCCCCGTCTGCTGCCTTCACGACGTGGTACCCTTCTTTTTCTAAATGTATCTCAATTAAATCAGCAATTTCTGCCTCATCATCCACTATTAAAATTGAAATGCGCTTCATTTTACTCCCCCTTTTATACGCTCGATTGTAAACTAGTCTATCCAATTTGTACAATACGAAAAGGTTACCCATTAGAGTAACCTTTGTAAATAAAATTATATCAGCGATTTTCCAAATATATCGACCATAACTTGAATTATATCGGCGATTTCTCAATTATATCGACCGTAACTCGCATTATATCAGCGATTATTGAAATATATCGACTTACCGACAATTAACAACGAAATTCGCCCGCTACTTTAAAGACTCAAGTTACCGCTCCAAAACAATTCGCTGTTTCGTGATCTCCGCCAACCTTCCGCGGTCTACTTCATACTCAGCTTCAACACTTTGCGGCACCATAACTTTTCCGCCCTTAAGCGTCACTTCCGGCGAAATAATATCCTGCTCCCAATGTCTGCTAGAAGCAGATATATCGCCTGGAATCGTAAAGTTCGGCAATGAGGCAAGCGCAACATTTTGTGCTCTTGAAATCCCCATCTCCACCATACCGCCGCACCAAACGGGTATGTTGTGCTCCATGCAATAATTATGGATTTGAACCGATTCTGTTAATCCGCCCACTCGCCCTGGTTTAATGTTCACAATTTGGCAGCTACCAAGGGTAATCGCAACGCGTGCATCTTCTAAACTATGAATACTTTCATCTAAACAAATCGGCGTTTCAATTTTCTTTTGCAACTCCGCGTGATCAAGAAAATCATAATCGGCTAACGGTTGTTCAATCATCATTAATTGGAATTCATCTAGTCGTTTCAGCCTCTCCGTATCCCCTAATGTATATGCTGAATTTGCATCTGCCATTAGCGGGATATGCGGAAACTCTTTTCGAATCTCTTTCAATAATTCGTAATCATGCTCTGGCTTTATTTTCACTTTAAAACGCTCGTATCCTTCTTCTGCGTACTTCTCGATTTGTTTTAACATAACCGGAATCGTATTGATCCCAATTACAACGCCGACTTCAATTTCAGACTTCGTTCCGCCAAGCACTGTCGCTAACGATTTCTTTTGACACTTCGCATATAAATCCCAAACAGCCCCTTCAATTCCGGCCTTTGCCATTCGGTTTCTTTTTATATGTTGAAATAGACCCGGTACCTCATTCGGATGAGAAATTTCAGCCTTTAATAAATCAGGTATTAAAAAGTCTTGCAGTACATGCAATGCTGTCTTCACTGTTTCTTCCGTATACCACGGTTCAGAGAAGGCGACGACTTCGCCAAATCCAATGTATCCGTCCGTATCCTCTAATTTAATAACGATGCTCTCACGCTTCTCATACGTTCCGTAGCTTGCAGCAAACGGGATTACGAGTGGCATTTCTGTTATATGAAGTGTCGCTTTTTTTATTTCCACCTACATCTGCTACTAAAAATATAGACAAATGTATATTCTTAGAGTATTCCTGCTTCTACGTGCCCTGCCTCGCTAATCACTTGCTACTACAGTTTGCTGTGACACTCCACAGGCGTAAATTCCGATGTAGCCCACCGTACATATATACAATCTATTTACGTTAGTATTGTATATTTTTTTGCTTGTAAAAGGTTGATAGATGCATTTAAATCTCTATCCATTACATTTCCACAATCACATGTATATACTCGGTCAGACAGCTTTAAATCCGACTTTTTTTGACCGCAACATGAACATATTTTAGAAGATGGATAGAATCTGTCCACTTGCCGTAGTTCAATTCCATATTCCCTACATTTCGTTGATAACCATGTTTTAAAAGCATAAAAACATTGTTGCGCTACAGCTTTAGATAGATGTTTGTTCTTCATCATACCTTTCACATTCAAATCTTCTACTGTAATAAACATTGGCTTGGTTTTTACCACATCATTTACAATAGACTTTACATACGCTAATCGAATATTTGCTAGCCTAGCATGTAGCTGTTGCACCCTAAGAATATTTTTGTTTATATTCGCTCTTTTATTAGTAACAGGTTGTTCACCTCTCTTTCTTATATTTTCAAATTTGCGTGATAAAGAGCGTTGTTCACGTTTTAACCGTTTTTCTATCTTTTTTACTTGTACTGTTTTATTTATATTTTTGTGAGTTTTTCCATCGCTACGTACAGCGAAGTCTTTAATTCCCAAATCAATTCCTATACCTACTGCATTGAGAATTGAATTTGGTTTTACCTCTTTCACTTCACAGAGTATAGACACATAGTATCTTCCTGCTCTTTGATATACTGTACCACTTTTTACAGTTGTATTTTTTGAAATATATCCATACTCTTTTAACCTTATCCAACCAATTGTAGGGACTTTTACTCTATGTCTTTCTACTGTCCAATCTGTTTTGTTGTTTTTCGGAAAGTAGCACTTCACATCTTGCTTCTTCTTTTTTTTATATCGTGGAAACTTAGATAAACCTTTAAAAAATCGCTTAAAAGCTTTATCTCCATTCATAATCGCTTGTTTTACCGCTTTGCTCGACACTTCTTTAATCCACTGGTCACACTCTTTTGTATGAATGTTGTTTAACCATTTAGAAAAGTCATAGCCACTAAGAAATTTCCCATCCGACTCATATGCCTCTTTATTTTTAGAGATATACAGGTTATATACATATCGACACACCCCAATAGTTTGACGGATTTTACTAACTTGTTCAGTTGTCGGTTTGATTTCTATTAAATATGCTCTTTTCATAAATCTTCATCCTCCGACATTTTCTTTTTGTATTTTCTCAACCCATATATTCTACCGCTAAATACATGAATGATAGATATTAAATCCTGCACAAGTTCTTCTTGAGGAGATAGTTTTTCATTGTTAACAATCATAATTTCCACTCCCATTTTACGAAGAAACTTTTCAAACCACTCATATCCAAAACGTACAAATCTATCTTTGTGTGCAATGATGATAGTCGAAATATTTCTTTCCATACAACTGTCAATCAGGTTATTCCACTGTTTTCTTTTGTAGTTTAATCCGCTACCAATATCTTTGATAACTTCATCTACAATCATCCCTCGTGCATTTGCGAATGTTTTTAAAAACTCAACCTGATTTTCTAAATCATCTTTCTGACCTGGATTTGATACTCTTGTGTAAATAACTACTTTGCCTACTTTATTTTCTTCTTGAATACCCATATATTCCTTATACTGTTCTTCTGTATAGTATCATCTTCCTTTTTGGTTTCAGTAAGCAGTTAAAACACCTTGATTGTCCCACCTTTGCAATGTCTTAACAGAGACATTAAGCATTTCTGAAAATTCTTTTGGTTTATATTGTTTCATAATTACTTTTTATTATATATGCCTACTTTTGTCTATGTTTTTGTTTACTGTTTCTTTCTCCTCCACTAATTCTCTTAACTCTCGTCTTAACAATTTTTTCGAAGCGTTACGTGGTAATTCCTCTAAGAAACATGCTTTCTTCGGCACTTTATATTTCGCTAATTTCTCCTCGCAAAAGTGAAGAATTTCTTCTTCTGTTACCGCCCCGCTTTTCACAACAAAAGCAGCGGGTACTTGTCCCCATTTATCGTCAGACATACCGACAACACCGGCTTCCGCTACCATCGGATGAGAGAGTAACACTTCTTCAATTTGAGCTGGGTATATATTCTCTCCACCAGAAATAATTAAATCGCTGCGGCGGTCTAATACGTATAAAAATCCTTCTTCATCTAAATAACCGAGGTCACCAGTATGAAGCCATCCGTTTTGAATTGTCTCACGCGTCGCATCTTCACGGTTAAAATAACCGCCTGTTACGTTCGGCCCTTTTACTACAATTTCGCCTTCCGCATGTGGCGGCACTACTACGCCGTCTTTTTCAATACGAAGTTGGCACTGAAATAGTGGCTTTCCAGCTGATCCTACTTTCGTTAACATGTAATCTGCGGACAACGTACAAATTTGCGAAGACGTTTCTGTCATACCGTACGTTTGATACACAGGAATTCCTTTATCTACACATGTTTCGAGTAACGGTTTTGGCGCTGGTCCTCCGCCAAGTAACATACATCGTAAAGAAGAAGGATATGTTTCTTCTCCAAGTCTCTCTAATAAATCAGTTAACATTTTTGATACGACTGAAATAATCGTTACGCCTCTCGTTTGAAGTGCTGTATGAATAAAATCAGCATCATATTTCGGAACGAGTAAAATGCGCATGCCGTACATAATATTTTTCATTAGAAGAGATAACCCGCCAACATGGAACATCGGCATACACGCTAACCAGCAATCATCATCACGAAGTCCTAAATTAAGCGAAGAGCCAACCGCGCTGGCCCAGTGATTACCGTACGTTAAAATAACGCCTTTCGGTTTCCCTGTCGTCCCTGACGTATAAATAATCGTCATCGCTTCTTCTAAAGAGAATTCTTCTTGTATAGAGGCTTCCTCTTTTGGTCCATTCATCACCTCGGCGAATGAATAGACAGGAACATCTTTAGCATCAAATTCTTGATCGGTCACTAAACAAATAACTTCAGCATCATCCATTTGCCAAAGTAGCTCTTCTCTTGAAAGACGCGTATTTAAAAGCACAGCTACTGCCCCTACGTACGATAGGGCGTGAATAACTGTAATCATCTCCATACCATTTTTCATCAGAACAGCCACCTTTTCCCCTCGCTTCACTCCTACATGCGTGAGGTGTTCACAAACAGATACTACCTTTTCATGCAGCTGCATAAAAGTAACTTTCTCTTCCTCTATTTCAATTGCAGTACGATCTGGTGTTAAAAATGCACGTTGCTTTAACCAATTTGGCATCGTCTCCATCATACATTCTCCTTTCATGAAAGAAAGAGACTTGATGTGACATCAAGTCTCTTAGTTGTTTTGTTTCCGGTTTGATCTCATCTAGCTACAGCGGCTAGAACAGTCGGTCGTTTCACGCCTTCCTACGAGGCAAAAAGCGCCTCTACGTCAGGAGTTCCAACGCCCTCTTGTTCTAAGCGAGCCGCTTCCGCTTTTAATTTCATCCAGCTACAGCGGCTAGAATGTTCGGTGGCTTCACTTCTTCCTACGAGGCAAAAAACGCCTCTACGTCAGAAGCTCCATCCCCCTCATATTCTAAGCGAGCCGCTTCCGCTTTTGATTTGATCAAGGGAAACGAGGGAATTGACCGAAGTCCGGACTGCGTTTTTCTTTGAATGCGTCGCGACCTTCTTTTGCTTCGTCAGTTGTGTAGTACAATAACGTTGCATCTCCAGCTAGTTGTTGAATACCAGCTAGACCGTCTGTGTCTGCGTTGAATGCAGCTTTTAGGAAACGAAGTGCCATTGGGCTGTTTGCTAAGATTTCTTGTGCCCATTGTACTGTTTCTGCTTCAAGTTGTTCTAATGGTACTACTGTATTTACTAAGCCCATATCAAGCGCTTCCCCAGCACTGTATTGACGGCATAGGTACCAAATTTCGCGAGCTTTCTTGTGGCCTACCATACGAGCTAAGTAACCAGCTCCGTATCCACCGTCAAAGCTTCCTACTTTAGGACCTGTTTGTCCGAATACAGCATTTTCTGCAGCGATTGTTAAGTCACATACGATATGAAGTACGTGTCCTCCACCGATTGCATAACCTGCTACCATTGCGATAACTGGTTTAGGAATTGCGCGAATTAGACGTTGTAAGTCTAATACGTTTAGACGTGGGATTTGGTCGTCACCTACATATCCACCATGACCACGAACTTTTTGGTCGCCGCCAGAACAGAATGCACGTCCACCTTCACCTGTTAAAATGATAACGCCAACATTTGCATCATCACGAGCTTGTGCAAAAGCGTCGATTAACTCCATTACCGTTTTTGGACGGAATGCGTTATGTACTTCAGGACGGTTAATCGAAATTTTTGCGATACCATTGTATGTTGAATAAATAATATCTTCGTAATTGCCTTCTTTTACCCATTCAATAGCCATTACAACTACCTCCTTGTATATTTCTGATCTCCTCTATAAGTGTAACTTTATTCTTAACTGAAAAAAGCATCACTGCATAGTTTTTAGAAATCCCTTTACTATTGTATCAAACTTTTCCGGTTGTTCCACATGAATTGCATGGCCAGCACCATCAATTTTGACAATTTTCGCATCAGAGACGCATTTTTCGATGTTTTTTAATATGCGAAAGAACTTTTCATCATGCTCTCCGTTCATTAAAAGAACAGGTATTTTTAAGTTTTTTAGCTCATCCCACCATGAAGGCTGAGCCCCAGTTCCCATGCCGCGCAAGCTATTTGCGAGCCCTTTTGGGTTGTTAGCAAGTCGTTCTTTTCGCACCGCTTCTTGTACGTTTTTTGCTAAACGTTTTTGCGTTTCAAACAGCGGAATATTTTCCCACATCGATACAAAACTTTCTATGCCTTCTCGCTCAATTTTATCGGCAAGTCGCTCATCTTTTTCACAGCGTTCTTTTCGCTCATCTTCACTTTTGAGTCCAGCTGTACAATTTTCTAATAAAAGAGAACGTACATATTCTGGATATAGACACGCCATCGTAATCGCCAGTCTACCGCCCATTGAATAGCCAAGTATATGTGCTTTTTCAATATGAAGGTAATCTAATAGTTCTTTCATTTGCAATGCCACATTTCGAATGTCATAATGCGCAACATCTTCAGGACTCTCGGTCTTTCCGTGTCCAACAAGATCCACTACAATAACTTGAAACTGCCCACTCCATGAAGAGATAAAAGAACGCCACGTTTCCATGCTTCCCGTAAAACCATGAAGAAGTAGAAGTGGTTCCCCGCTTCCGACTACTTCATATTCATACGATACACCTTGCAGCGTTACTTTCATTTTGATTCACCTTGCAATGATGTAGTAATTACGTCCTGTGTTTTTGCCCATAACGTACGGTGCAACGTTAAGTTTTCATCACGGTTCGTACAAATTTCTACAACGTGTAAACCTTCTGTCGTTGCTCCCTTTTGTACTTCCTCCCGGAATTGCTCCCAACCATTTACACGGCTAAATGAACCACCGTACATTTTAACAACATGCTCATAGTCAAGCCCAATCGGCGTTCCAAATAACGATTCGAAGTGTTCCTTTTTCTCATATTGTGGTAAGAATGAGAAAATACCCCCACCATCATTATTTACAACGACAATCGTTATATTTAATTCATGTAATTTTGCAGCTAATAGTCCATTTAAATCGTGATAGAATGATAAGTCACCGATGACTAATACGAGCGGATCGCAAATCATGCTCGCTCCTAAAGCTGTCGAAATGATGCCATCAATCCCATTTACACCGCGGTTTGCCATCACTTGAATATTTTTATCTGATGTGAAGAAGAATGAATCTGTATCACGAATTGGCATACTATTACTCGCAAATAACGTTGCTCCTTCTGGTAATACGCGTACAATATCTGTAATGACTTTTCCTTCAAATGCAGTTTCATATGTTTCCATTTCACGAAGCGTTTCCTTCGTTTTTTCGTTTATATGTTGCCACATTTGGGACCAATCATTCTTTTTCATAACTGGCATTTTTTCTATTAATGTACTGCAAAATGCAATATCACTTGCCTGTACAACTTCTGTCGCAACAAGAGCTGGATCTCTCCATTGTCCAGATTCGTCAACAACGATATGAACAGCTTTCGTTTGTTTTTTAATGAACTGCGTTAATGCTTTCGAAACAGGCATACCACCAAAACGAATTAAAACGTCCGGCTTCCACGTCTCTTTTAACAATTCATTTCGTAAAAATGTATCATAACAGTCGATTACCATCGTTTTATCGTGGTGTCCGCTACGAATATTAGAAAGTGGGTCTGCTAATATTGGGTATCCCGTTTTTTCAGCTAGTTGCGTTGCAAACGTTGCGATTTCTGAATGACTATCATCTCCACAAATAATAAGCCCCTTTTCCATATGTGAAAGGCGCCCTACAAGAGAATCTACATATTCACTCGGCATCACCACGTTCCCTTGCTGAACTACTCCTGTATATTCCCCGCGTCCTTTATCCCATAAACTTTCTAATGAAAAGTCCGGGATAAGCGGTTCACGAACTGGAAAATTAAGATGAACAGGTCCTTGCGGCGCTAAACAAGCACTTGCTATCATGCGCTGCGTTGTCATGCGAGCGTAGTGGTACATCGCTTCACTCGCTTCTGGAAGTGCCATCTCTGTAAATTGCTTCACAAACGTACCGTATAAATTAAATTGATTCATCGCTTGTGGTGCACCGACATCTCTTAATTCATGCGGTCTATCTGCTGTTAAGACGATAAGCGGCACTCGTGAATGGAAAGCTTCACATACAGCTGGATAGTAGTTCGCTGCTGCCGTTCCTGACGTACATAATAATGCAACCGGACGTTTTTTCGCTTTTGCGATACCGAGCGCAAAAAATCCTGCAGATCTTTCATCTACATGTAAATATGTGTTCATTCCTTCGTGTTGTTCCATTAGTAGAGCAATCGGCGTTGACCGTGAGCCTGGACTAATGACAACATCACATACATTTAGACGCGTCAGTTCATCCACGAACGCGCCTAAATAATATGATAATGCTTCTATATGATTGTTCATTTCATTAATTCCTCCAAAGCACCAAGCATCGGTCTAAACTTCAAACTTGTCTCTTCATATTCAAGTTGCGGTACTGAATCAATTACAATCCCGCAACCGGCAAATAAGGATGCTTTCTCGCCATTTAATAATCCGCAGCGAAGTGCAACCGCAAATTCACCATTTCCTTCATCATCTATCCAGCCAATCGGTGCACCATATAATCCTCTGTCTAACAATTCAACATCACGAATCAGTTTCATCGCTTCCAAACGAGGTGTCCCGCCAAGAGCTGGTGTTGGATGTAATTCTTCTACCATCGTTAAAAGACTCGCAGTGCCTTTTGCCTCTACAGGCGTATATAAATGAATTAAGTTTTTCGTTGTTAATAGACCTGGACTCTCCGGAATATTAACGTATTCGCAGTGCTCATTTAATACCGACCTGATCATGTTCACAACATAACCGTGTTCAGCTAAATTCTTTTCATCATGAAGAAGCGCATTACTATTTCGCTTACTTTCTTCTATAGATTGACCATGACCAGTTGAACCAGCAAGACACATCGAAGTAAACTTCTCATCTTCTTTGCGAATTAACCTCTCTGGCGTCGCTCCTAAGAAGCATGCTCCTTTATAATCAAAAGAAAATACGTAACAATCCGGTTGCCCAATGCGAAGTGCTTCTAAAACAAGAGCAGAATCAATATGATGATCCATTTCTACTTTTAGCTCCCTCGCTAATACAACCTTCTGCACGTTACCCTGCTTCATCTCATCTTGCACTTTCTCAATGGCTTTCATCCAGCCTTTCGGATCCACTTCTACTTTAGAAATAACAGTTAATTTCGATCCGTTTAGCGCACATTTACTCTCCCCAAAAATTTTCTCTTCTAAAGAAATCATTTCGTTATAAAGAGTTTCTGCACAATCTGTTGCTGAAACGAATGTATTCATTGTTAACCATGCTTTTTCATTTTTTACAGTTAATAAAAATGCTGGTAGTGAAAATGTCGTATCATCGAATTCTTTCCATAAGTCCGTTTTCTCTTTTTCTTGGTCAAATGAAAATCCACCAAATAAAAGAGGACCTGTTCCAAATTCATATTTTTCTCTTTGTACAAATGCTTTCTCTTTTACTTTATCCCACTCGTCACGAGCCGCTTGAAAGCGTTTGTGAGAAGAATTTGCTATAGTGAAAACAGAGCCAATTCCAGCAAATATTACATGCTGAGCTGGATCTGCAAAATAACATCTATTTTCCAATGCAATCCTTTTTCCTGCTGCATAAAACAGAAGCGGATCCATCCAGTCTATTTGTTTTACAAAACTAACCAATATTTTTTCATCAGTTGCATGCTTAATGGCTGCACTAAGAACTTCTTGCAAGCCTTTTTGTTTCGTTTGAATCACAATTGTCTCCCCCCTATGGGCGAAAAATAGTCATAATTACGCTTGATTTTAAGATACACCTCAAACGAAAGGCCTGTCAACGTTTAGCATTTCTGAGAAATTCACCTTCTCTTCCTAGAAAATAAACGTTGACACTAAATGATGCTTTTTCTACACTTAGTTGTGTACAATATGTGACCAAAGGAGGATTCAACATGGAAATGAACGTCGAAACGAATTCCTCTCCTACGGCGCCAAAACCAAGCAAGCAAACAGGCTGGCGCATTTGGTGGAGTTTACTACGTCCCCATACATTAACAGCAGCTTTCGTTCCTGTTTTCATCGGAACAGCCTATGCAATGCAGGTCGGAGGTATAAATCAAATACATCTCCCTCTTTTCCTTATAATGCTTCTTGCTTGTCTTCTCATTCAGGCAGCAACAAACATGTTTAATGAATACTTTGATTATAAAAGAGGACTCGATCACGAAGGTTCAGTTGGTATCGGCGGCGCTATCGTTCGCGATGGCATTCAGCCAAAAACAGTGCTTAACTTAGCATTTGGATTTTTCGGCATCGCAATACTATTAGGTGTTTATATTTGTATGAATTCTAGCTGGTGGCTTGCTGCAATCGGTCTTGTTTGTATGGCCGTTGCTTACCTTTACACGGGTGGCCCACTTCCCATTGCCTATACACCATTTGGAGAGTTAACAGCCGGATTATTTATGGGTGTTATCATTATTGGAATTTCATTCTTTATTCAAACTGGAACTGTAACATCAGAAGTCATTTTACTATCTATTCCAAGCTCCATTTTAATTGGTGCCATTTTACTAGCAAATAATATTCGTGACTTAGATGGCGATAAAGAAAACGGTCGTAAAACGTTAGCAATTCTCGTTGGACGTGAAAGAGCGGTTGGTGTACTTGCTTCTATGTTCATCGTTTCCTACATTTGGACAATTGCTTTAATTATCGTGGGCATCGTATCACCATGGATGCTTATCGTATTTTTAAGTGCACCGAAAGCATTTAAAGCGACGAAAGGCTTTATCGGCAAAAGCATTCCAATGGAAATGGTACCTGCGATGATTGCAACAGCAAAAACAAATACGATCTTCGGTCTCCTCATGGGAATCGGATTATTACTTGGATACTTTCTATAAAAGGAGCTGCTTATGCGGCTCCTTTTTCATATCTGAAATTCATCTCATAATTCCTACTCGCAACGCTCATACTATGTAAAGAAACTGAATTGTAGGAAGGTGGACGACTATGTTAACTCCACAACAAATAAATCAATTTAAATCCGTTTTAGAAAAACAAAAACACGAACTAGAGCAAACGATACAAACACACGAAAATGAAGATCGTGCATCTGAACGTGAGTCTGTTGGAGAATTATCTAGCTATGATAACCATCCAGCTGATATGGCAACAGAGCTATATGAACGTGAAAAAGACTTCGGGCTTATTGAACTTTGGCATAAACAGCTAGAGGATACGAAACATGCCTTGCAAAAAATAGAAGCGGGTACGTACGGCATTTGCGAAGTGTCTGGCGAAGAAATTCCATTTGAAAGATTAGAAGCAATGCCGACTGCTACAACATGCATCCAGCACGCGACAAATAAGCTAAATATGAATACACGACCAGTCGAAGAAGAAGTGTTATCTCCTTCTTTCCACAAACATGATGAAGATCGTTCTGTTGAATATGATGCAGAAGATGCATGGCAAGATGTTGCTAATTACGGAACATCTGAAACACCATCTGATTTAGAAAGACAAGATTCGAAAAACTATAATGGCATGTACGTAAATAGTGAAGAAAACGTAGGCTACGTAGAGGATTTCGAAAACTTTATTGGTACAGATATGTATGGAAAAAATCCGCAAGTTTTCGCTACGGAAGAACATGAAGAATATGAGCAAATGCTTGATGACTTTGAAGAGCGTACCTTTAAGGGCGAATTATCTTCAAATGAGTCAAGTTCCAAAGAATAAAAAAAAAAGCATTCCGAAAATCGGAATGCTTTTTATCGCTAGCTAATTAGTTTTTTGTAACGTTAGCAGCTTGTGGTCCACGGTTACCTTCAACGATTTCGAAAGAAACTTCTTGACCTTCTTCTAAAGTTTTGAATCCGTCACCTTGGATAGCTGAGAAGTGAACGAATACATCGTCTCCACCTTCAACTTCGATGAAACCGAAACCTTTTTCGCTGTTGAACCATTTAACTTTACCTGTTTGCATGTCATGTACCTCCTAAATAAAAATGAAACTATGAATCCACATGAAAAGGTGGATATAAAGGACATGAATGTATAACAAGCTTACAGCCTTTAATTCAACGTGCTTTATTTCCGTACCACATTATGTAGCTCAATAGTGATTTCACTATATCACGCTATATCCAAAACGTCAAATGAGAACACTTTCATTCCACCATTTTTTTATAATTTTAATATAATGTTGAATTTCCATATTCATATTTTAGCCCGGTATTTGCGGACAGCTTGATTGGCGGGAGCTGATAATCAGTTTTGGTTTGTTCCACTTTATTTGAAAATTAACAAAACTAAAGTATTCTAATCCTATTAAATTCTGTACAATATAAGTATCTATTACATACGAGGTGAAAAAAATGAGAGCACATGAAATCGAGTATAAGTTATACGGAGATGATATGCAGTTTGTTGAAATTGAGTTAGATCCAGAAGAAAGCGTGATCGCAGAAGCTGGCGCAATGATGATGATGGAAGATTACATAGAAATGGAAACAATCTTCGGTGATGGTTCTGGCCCATCTGGAGGTTTATTCGGAAAATTAATGGGCGCTGGTAAGCGTCTCGTTACAGGCGAAAGTATGTTTATGACTGTATTTACAAATACAGGTCGCGGCAAACGCCACGTCTCATTTGCTGCTCCTTATCCTGGTAAAATTATTCCTGTAGATTTAACAGAATATCAAGGAAAAGTAGTTTGTCAAAAAGATGCCTTTCTTTGTGCCGCAAAAGGTGTTTCTATCGGAATTGAATTTACGAAAAAAATAGGAACTGGTTTCTTCGGTGGTGAAGGTTTTATCATGCAGAAACTTGAAGGTGACGGTCTTGCTTTCATGCACGCAGGTGGAACTGTATATAAACGTGAATTAAAACCTGGTGAGAAACTTCGCATTGATACAGGTTGTCTCGTTGCTATGACAAAAGACATTAACTATGATGTCGAGTTCGTTGGAAAAGTAAAAACAGCTCTATTTGGCGGCGAAGGTTTATTCTTCGCAACGTTAGAAGGACCTGGAACAGTTTGGATTCAGTCCTTAACACTTAGCCGATTAGCAGCACGCCTTACAAGCCCAGCAGCGCAAAGTACTGGCGAAGGTAGTGTATTAGGTGGCCTTGGTCGTTTATTAGATGGGAAAGAGTAAACTGTGCCCTTATGTGGGCATGGCCATCAACTAATAAAATAATAAAATTAAAACATCCTTGCTTGCAGTAATAAAGTGAAAGGGTGTTTTAATTTACGTCTACAAACGAGAAAAAGCAGTTAAAATAAAGTAATAAGGTTTACTTCAGGAAAATAAGGTATATTATATTTGTTGAGTAGATTCTCTTTAGAGACAAGAAAAGTAGGTGAACAAAGTGGGAAAATATCAATTGGATTCCAAAAGTCAGGTAGCTGTGGCAAAGTTCCATGAAAAACAGAAGCCTGCCAAATTTGATAAAAAGCAGCAACTTGAAAAATTGCGTACGGAGTATTTGAAAAAGAAGCAAAAACAAACAGATAAATAATATGTTTTATTTTCCGAATTTTTTCTGTATGTAACGCAAACAAACACAAGAAAATAGGTAAGTTATTCATCATTCAAATATATACAGGCTATTTTTTCAAACCTCTTACTTATGCAACTAACGCATGCGTCAGTTCATTAAGAATAACTAAAAAAGTCGATTCCTTGAGATGAAAAAGAGTAAACAGTGCCCTTATCAGGCACTGTTTTATTTTGCCATTATAATTTCCTCCACTGATTTAGGTAAGCGATACAAGCTATTCCCCACCTCCAAAAGAATGAATCAAGTTCCTCACCGCATATATTAAACTATACCTTTTCTTAAGGAGGGCTACCTTAATGCGTACTCCTTTATCCTTTGATAAAGAAACTGCCATACTGTTAGCTTCTTGTTGTGAGTTAACGTATGAACAATATAAACAAAATGGTATTTTCGAAATACCAGATGGTTTTCAATATGTACAAGGTTTTCAAGGAAAGGCCATTCAAACAACAGAATGGTTCGGATTTATATTAGAATCTGCGGATACAATTATCGTTGCCTTCAGAGGCACTCAAACAGATCCAGATTGGATTATTGATTCTCTCGTCAATCAAAAACCTTATCCTTATGCTTTAAATGGCGGAAATGTCCATAACGGTTTTCTCTCTATTTATGAGTCTTGTCGTGATTCTATTATGGATATGCTCGTATCATTGCCAGCACATAAAAAACTGCTAGCTACTGGGCATAGTCTAGGTGGCGCGCTTGCCACATTACACATATTAGATGCACGTATAAATACTGCCTTCGCACAGTATGGACTTTATACATTCGCTTCTCCAAAAGTAGGAGATATCGCTTTTCGAAATTATTATAAACTACAAGTAGCTAGTAGCTTTCGTTTCGTCAACTTATTCGATGTCGTTCCACTTCTCCCTCCCCGAAACATAAATTTTAATGATCATGACTGGGAGTATGCACACGTCCATCACAACATGACATTTACAAAAAACACAAAATCCATTACAAATAATCATTCCATTACAACATACAAAACATGTCTGACTTCTCATTTTTAACCAGTAAACAATTGGAAATAAAATATTCGTATACTATAATAATCTATGAAGTTATTTTTGGATGAGGGGACCTTACATGTTAAAATTTATCTTCGCATTTTTCCTTATTATAATTTTTACGGTTACAGGTTTCTTTACATTTTCATACTTTGCGACAGGAGAGTATGATGGGGCAGGTATCATATATACCACTGTTCCATTTCTTTCTTAAGCAAAATAAATAAAACGAGCTTAATTTTATTAAGCACGTTTTATTTATTAATATCCATTTTTGTTGGTAAATCGATAATATATCTCCCAATATAGCAACCTCTTTAAAACTGTTTAACTGTATTACCAATACCCCAAATTTCATTACTGTACTGCAAAATCGTTCGATCGCTCGCAAAATGACCAGACTGTGCAATATTTAAAATCGACATTTCTAGCCACTTCGTTCGGTTCTCATAAGCTCTACCGACAGCTTCTTGTCTTTCAGCATATGGACCAAAATCTCGCAGAACAAAATATTCATCATTTTGAATAACGAGAGAATCGTAAATTGCTTCAAATTCGGCTCCCGACTGTGCAAAGAAACCACTCGTTAACTGATCTACTACCTTTTTAATGTGCCCATTGTGGTGATAATAATCACTTGCACGATATCCACCATTTTGATAGTAATGAAGAACCTCTTCTGCTGTTAAACCGAAAATAAAACAGTTATCATCACCGACCCGGTCTTTTATTTCAACGTTAGCACCGTCTAGCGTTCCGAGTGTAATCGCACCATTCATCATAAATTTCATATTACCTGTTCCCGATGCTTCTTTACTCGCCGTTGAAATTTGTTCACTTACATCCGCCGCCGGGAATATATCTTCTGCTAAAGAAACTCGATAGTTTTCTAGAAAGATAACTTTCATATATTGACTGACATACGGGTCATTATTTACTTTTCTTGCGAGTTCATTTATTAATTTAATAATTTTTTTCGCGTAATAATAGCCAGGTGATGCTTTCGCTCCAAAAATAAAAGTACGCGGATAAAATGTAAAACTAGCATCCTCTTTCAAACGGTTATACAAATATAAAATATGAAGAACATTTAATAATTGTCGTTTGTAAGCATGTAATCTTTTCACTTGCACATCAAAAATAGAATTTGGATCAATGGTAATCCCCATTGTATTATGAATACGCTCCGCTAAAATCTCTTTACGCTCTTGCTTTACCTCTGCAAATTTCTCTTGGAAACTCGCATCATATTGAACTAATTGTAGCTCTTGAAGCTTAATCGGTTCTTTCTTCCACTCTGTTCCAATCGCCTCTGAAATGAGATTTGTTAACTGTGGATTTGCTTTCATAAGCCAGCGCCTATGAGCAATTCCATTCGTCTTATTATTAAACTTATCTGGATAAAATTCATAAAACAATCGCATTTCCCGCTGCTTTAATATTTCCGTATGAATTTTCGCTACACCATTTACGCTATAGCTACCGACAATCGCTAAATGAGCCATTTTCACAAGGTCATGTGCAATAATCGCCATTGCTTCAATACGATCCCACTCATACGGATACTGTTCCCAAAGTTCATGACAGAAACGTTCATTAATCTCTTCAATAATCATATAAATTCTCGGTAATAACGGTTTAAAAATGTGAATTGGCCACTTTTCGAGCGCTTCTGATAACGTCGTATGATTCGTATAAGAAATCGTCTGCGTCGTTATGTGCCAAGCTTCTTCCCATGCTAACTTTTCTTCGTCTAGTAAAATACGCATCAGTTCCGGAATTGCTAAAACCGGATGTGTATCGTTAATGTGGATCGCAATTTTTTCATGTAGTTGACGAAGGTCACCATATCTTTCTCTATGCATTCGAACGATATTTTGCAAACTTGCTGATACGAGGAAATACTGTTGTTTTAAACGAAGTATTTTTCCCTCATCATGCGTATCATCTGGATATAAAAACTCCGATACAGCCTCTGTTTCACGCTTATATTTCAAAATATCTTTGCAGTTTTGCGGGAAAGGAACTGGTTCAGCATTCCAAAGTCTAAGTGTATTTACAGTACTCGTCTCATAGCCAACTACCGGCACATCATATGGCACGGCCATAATGACTTCTGCATTTGTATGCCTAAACTCTAAACGCCCGTCAATTTCTAGCGGTTCAACACTGCCGAAATAACTTACTTCTACAGCTTGATCATGCCTTCTTACTTCCCATACGTTTTCATGAAGAAGCCACTGTTCTGGAAATTCAACTTGATAACCATCAACAATTTTCTGATCAAACAAACCATGTTTATAACGAATTCCACAGCCGTGTCCTGGCAAGTTTAAAGATGCAAGTGAATCGAGAAAACAGGCTGCTAAGCGTCCAAGCCCACCATTACCAAGGCCTGCATCTGCTTCCACTTCTTCTAACTCTTGTAACGAAATCCCTAGTTCAGATAACCCCTGCTCGCATACATCTCGAATACCTAAATTCAAGATGTTACTTCCAAGCAAACGTCCAAGCAAAAACTCAATAGACAAGTAATACATTTGCTTTTGCTCTCCGGATCGATAACTCTCGTTCGTTGCAATCCATTGACTATTCATATACTCACGTACCATATGGCCGAGTGTATTATATTGATCACGAGTTGTAGAATCTTTAAAACTTTTACCATACATCGTCTCTAACTTTTCTAGAAAAGTTGATTTAAAACTTTCAACATGAGTAAACATTTTTTCACCACCTACATGTTATTCCATGAGACTTTTATATAATTCCTTATAAGCAAGAGCCGATTGCTCCCAGCTGTAATCTTCAGTCATCGCTTGTTTTACAAGCTGCTCCCATACCGGTTTATCGTGATAGAATTCAATTGCACGATGAATCGTATGCAGCATGTCATGTGCATTAAAATTCGTGAAACTGAAACCATTTCCTTCGCCTGTTTCTTCATCATAAGAATGTACTGTATCGTTTAATCCACCTGTTTCTCTTACAATTGGAATCGTACCGTACGCTAATGCGATAAGTTGTCCAAGTCCACACGGTTCAAACAGCGATGGCATTAAAAACAAATCGCTTCCCGCATACACTTGGTGAGCTAATTCTTCATTAAATCCGATATAAACTTTTACCTTCTCCGGATACTCATATGCCATCCACTCAAAGAATTGCTCATATTCCGAATCACCTGAACCTAAAATAATACATTGTACATCTTCTTCCATTAGTTCGCGGAATACAGTACGTACTAAATCAAGACCTTTTTGCTTCGTTAATCTCGTTACCATTGAAATAATTGGTGTATCCTCTTTTTCTGGCAAACCAAAATAACGCTGCAAGGCGCGTTTATTTTCACTCTTTTCATATAATGACTCTGCATCATACTGAGCCTTAATATACGAATCCGTTTCTGGATTATATACGCTCGTATCAATACCATTTACAATGCCGCTAAGCTTATCATTATATTTTCGCAGTAATCCATCTAACTTCTCACCGAAAAATTCATATTGAATTTCTTCTTTATATGTCGGGCTCACCGCTGTAATTTGATCCGAAGCGATAATACCGCCCTTCATAAAGTTCACATTCCCATAAAACTCTAACTGCTCACTGTGGAAATATTCATCACCAAGTTCTAACAAGTCGTACATTACTTCAGGAGGAAATACACCTTGGAACTGTAAGTTATGAATTGTATATACCGTTTTAATACGCTCATATAACGGGTTATCTTGATACTTTTCACGAAGTAAGAAATTAACCATAGCCGTATGCCAATCGTGGCTATGAAGAACATCCACTTCAAAATCAAGGTGCGGAATACACTCTAACACCGCTTTTGAGAAATAAGAAAAACGCTCTCCGTCATCATAATGACCATACAGAGAATCTCTCTTAAAATAATATTCATTATCTATTAAGTAATACGTAATTCCGTCTTGCTCACCTTTTAAAATTCCACAATATTGATTTCTCCACCCAAGCGGGACGTTAATTACTTTATGTAACGTACATCCATCTCTTAACTTTTGCGGAATGAGGCTATAATTCGGAAGTATAATACGAACGTCCACTCCTAATTTTTTCAGCTCTTTTGGGAGCGCACCCGCTACATCAGCTAATCCTCCCGATTTCACAAACGGTACACATTCTGATACTGCAAATAAAATATTCACTTGTTGTCCCACTGCGCGAAAAGTTTTTATTACTCCTCTTGCAGCTTCCTCCCTTCGAGTTTTCATTTGAATTAAAACTTTAATCAGTGGAGGAAGACCCCCACTGATTCTTTTAAGAATAACTATTAATCGTACTGTTTTGTACGCTTCCTTTTTCTACAACATACGGCCCATCGGCGTTTCCTTTTAATACGACACCGTCACCAATTTTCACGTCTTTATCAATAATAACACCATCTATTATACAGTTATCTCCAATTTGGCTCTTTTGCATAATAATACTGTTACGAATAATTGAACCTTTTCCAATTTTAACTGAACGGGAAACAACACTGTTTTCGACTTCCCCTTCAATAATACTACCGTTTGCAATCATTGTATTTTTCACGACTGCACCCTTTAAATAACGAGTTGGTGGCTCATCTTTTACTTTCGTAAAGATCGGTGCTTCTTTCTTAAATAATTGCTTCCAAATAGCAGGTTGCAAAATTTCTAAGCTATGTTTATAGTAACTTTCAATCGAGTCAATAATTGCTACATATCCAGTATGTTCATATGTAGCAATGTGTAATGATTTCCCGCGCTTTTCTCTCACTACATCAAATAAACTGTATTGTTCCACATCTTTATATGACTCAAATAAGTCTAACAATAATTGTTTCTTTAACACATATGTTTGAAGTGAAACCCCTTCATGGCAAACTTCCGTAATATCAGCTGCCGTATGTATATGTCGCTCTAACACCGCTTGAAAATTTAATGCTGTTACGAGATGGCTATTCGTAATAACAACGTACTCTTCTCTGCTTCTTAGAAAATAATCAATATGTCTTCTAAAGTGTGCAAAAGACCCAAATTCATCTTGGTCACATTGGCAGTTTGGCGGGAATAAAAATAGTCCGTCTCGTTTTCTATCTAAATCCCACTGTTTTCCTGAACCAACATGGTCCATTAACGAACGATTTTTATGGCTTGTAAAAACTGCCACACTATGAATACTAGAATTCACCATATTTGAAAGCATGAAATCAATGAGTCGATAACGGCCCCCAAACGGTAACGCCGCTAGTGAACGATGCCCTGTTACTTTCTTTAAGGAAGGAAAACTTCCCGTTGCATTAATAATCCCTAACATTTTTTCTCCCATTCATTTCATCCCCCTTTTCTATTTCCCTTCAGCAATTAATACTACATCGTCAACATTCTTTTCTGGACGAATGATTGTTCCATCCTCGATAACCATTTCTGATCCAACAATCGCTCTTTCAATCACAACATTTTTACCAATCTTAGCCCCTGGCATAACGACAGAATCAATCACCATACTTCCTTCTTCCACCGTCACTCCTTGGAATAACACAGAATGCTTCACGTCCCCTTCAATGACGCACCCTTCGTTAATAAGCGATTCTTCTACTTTCGCCTTTTCAGCAATATATTGAGGCGGTTCGTTTGGATTGACAGAGTAAATACGCCAATTACGATCGTTTAAATTCAGTGATGTTTCATCGCGAAGCAAATCCATATTCGCTTCCCATAAGCTCTTCACCGTTCCAACATCTTTCCAATATCCTTCAAACGGATACGCCATTAGCTTCTTCCCTTCATCCAATAAAAGCGGAAGTACGTCTTTTCCAAAATCGTTACTAGATTCAGGGTTTCTTGCATCCATCTCTAAATACTCTTTCAAAATTGACCAATTAAAAATATAGATTCCCATTGATGCAAGATTACTTCTTGGAAATTGTGGTTTCTCTTCAAACTCAACAATCTCCATTTCTTCATTTGTATTCATAATGCCAAAGCGACTCGCTTCATCCCAAGGTACTTCAATAACAGAAATGGATACGTCCGATTCTTTCTGAATATGGTAATCTAGCATCTTACTGTAATCCATTTTATAAATATGGTCGCCTGATAAAATGAGAACATACTCCGGTTCATACTGACTTAAATAGTTTAAGTTTTGATAAATGGCACTTGCCGTACCTGTATACCACTTAACCCCTGAAGACTCCGCATAAGGAGGTAAGACTGTGACCCCACCGTTTACTCGGTCTAAATCCCACGCATTTCCGATTCCGATATAATTATGAAGTTCGAGTGGTTGATATTGCGTTAAAATCCCAACCGTTTCAATACCAGAATTCGCACAGTTACTTAGCGTAAAATCAATAATGCGATATTTACCACCAAATGGAACAGCTGGCTTGGCTAAATTCTTTGTTAATGCACTTAAACGACTACCTTTTCCCCCTGCTAGTAACATTGCTACGCACTTTTGTTTTTGAGCCATCTTGTTTTTTGCTCCCCTTTCTCGTCTTCACTGGTCGTAATATGGATACGCCAAATGGTGGAATTGTAATCTCTACATGTGCTGCTTGATTATGGTACGGTTCTAGAATCGTCTTAAGACGTTTCTTATTCACTTGTCCCGAACCGCCATATTGCTGTGCATCACTGTTTAAAATCTCGTTATAATACTCGAAATCTGGTACACCTACTTTATAGTTTTCATATGTAGCTTTCGTAAAATTACATACGATAACTAACGCATCTTCTTGTTTATCCCCTTGGCGGATAAACGAGAAAATACTTTGCTCGTTATTATTAGCATCAATCCACTGAAAACCTTCAGGCGAATGATCAAGCTGCCAAAGTGGTTTTGAGCGCTTATACAATGCTATGAGCTCTTTAAAGTAATCATGCATATAACGATGCATTTCAAAATCATGTAAATTCCAATCTAAATCTTCAAGGTCTTTCCACTCATCAAACTGCCCGAATTCTCCTCCCATGAAAAGTAATTTCTTTCCTGGGTGAGTAAAGAAATATCCATATAACAAACGAAGCTGAGCAAACTTATCCCAGTAATCACCTGGCATTTTATTTAATAACGACTTTTTCCCATGAACGACTTCATCATGAGAAAGGGGTAATATGAAGTTTTCAGAGTAAGCATATAGTAAAGAGAACGTCATTTTCTCATGAATATATTTTCTGTACTCTGGCGCACACTCCATATATTTCAGCACGTCATTCATCCAGCCCATATTCCATTTGTAATTGAATCCAAGCCCACCTTCATACGTTGGTGCTGTTACAAGTGGCCAAGCTGTTGAATCCTCTGCCGTCATAAGAAAATCTTCATCCTCTGCAAACACTGCTTCATTTAACTCCCGTAAAAATGACACAGCGTACTCATTACTTTGCTCTTGTCCTTCTTTATTCCAGTACAACATGTTCGCAACTGCATCTACTCTGAAACCATCAATATGGAAATATCTCATCCAAAATAACGCATTTGAAATTAAGAAATTACGTACCTCTCTCTTTCCTAAATCAAAATTGACAGTTCCCCATACTAGATTTTCTTGTACATCTTTATCTTTATATTCATAGGTCGGTGTGCCATCAAACAAATATAAACCGTGAGCATCTTTACAAAAATGCCCCGGTACCCAATCTAAAATGACACCGATTCCATATTTATGACATTCGTCGACAAAATACATTAAATCATGCGGTGTACCAAATCTACTCGTCGCTGCATAATATCCCGTTCCTTGATATCCCCAAGAACGATCATATGGATGCTCAACAAGCGGCATAATTTCAATATGTGTAAATTGATGTTCCACCACATACGGAATGAGTTCTTCTGCCATTTCCCTGTAAGAATATAGTGTTCCATCTTCTTTCTTTTTCCAAGAACCAAAATGTAATTCATAAACTGTCATCGCTTCTTTATAAATCGGTTTTTTCTTTTTCTTACGATTCCAGTTTTTATCATTCCATTCATATCCTTTTATATCAAAAACTACAGATGCCGTATTCGGTCTTACTTCTGCATATATAGCATACGGATCTGCCTTTAAAATGACGTCACCAGCCAACGTTTCAATCGCATATTTATATATTTCTCCTTCTTCAATATGCGGTATAAATAAGGACCAAATCCCTTCTTCTGTCACTTGTAGCATCTTATGTTGCTCATAATCCCACTCATTAAAATCTCCAACAACACTCATTGCTTTCGCATGAGGAGCCCAGACTGTAAATCGTACCCCTTGAATCTCATCTTCCGTCACAACATGTGCGCCAAAGATGTTATAACTTTCATAGTACTTTTCTGTATGAAACTCATCTCGTTTCACTTCTTCACAATTTATTACACTCAATATGCTCACCTCACTTAGATGACAGAATTTTTTATACTTTAACTATTTCTGCGAAAAACTGCAATATCCTTGTTAATTTATAAAAAACATTCGTTTTTTTCTTAAAAATGTTAGTTTTTCTTCACATTTCCGTGTAAAATATCGAATTTTGACGAATATTAATTGAAAACGCTTTATTATTCTTCTATATTTTTACCAATTATTTTTTCTCAACCTTTATTTTATTATGTTTATCCTATTTTTCATGCTATTTTCCACTCAAAATCAAAACAAAATAATCTGTCATAAAAAAATGTTTCTCAATATTTTTTGTCACAATGTTATTGAAATGCGAAATTTAATCCTGCTTTTGAAAAGCTACTTTCCGAAAAAGGAGTAACCGCAAAAGTAAATGAACCGAAATTAGAGGCAGGTTCTGTTACAGTTGGCGGCGCTATCGATGACAAAAACTTTGCTGGATTAGATGGTGATTTCCCGTTCATTGATGTAACTTTCAAAGTAGAAAATGATGAATTTTATGAAGCAAACGCTCAATTAGAGTCACCAATTTTTGTTTACTGGAAACAAGGTGAATCAGAACCAAATAGAATGCGTGTACTTCAAGATCAAACATTCTCAGTTATGTCCTTAAACTCACTAGTAGAAGGAAATATTAAACCTGGTGCGTTCTTAAATGAACGCGAATATTTAGATGAAAAGTTCGATTATACAAAGCTTGGCGTAAAAGTATATGCGACTGATTCTTACCGTCATAAGTTTGAAGGCTCACTAGATAAATACGGATACTTCAAACTAAATGGACTTCCAGTTAATAAACGCGACTATAACTTATATGTAGAGGTGCCAGGACATTTAACAAGCCGCCTAACAACGAAACTTGGTACTGAAAAAGACGGTAAGCTGCTTGGCCAATATTATTATGCAAGACCTGACGAAAACCTTACCGGCGATGTAAATGCTGATAAAGTAATCGATATTAAAGATGCTGAAATTATCGCTAGCAACTATGGTAAAAAAGGAGTAACTGTAAAAGACGGAGACCTTAATAAAGATGGTATTGTCGACGAAAAAGATATTCGCTTCGTTGAAAGGAACTTCTTGAAAAAAGGTCCAGATGCATCTAAATCACAAACACCTGTAGAAAAATCCAAAAGCAGTACACTGGCAGATATTTTAAAGAAATTAGGATTAACACCTAAAAAATAATAAAATGAAACTTTAATCAGTGGGTTTTTACTGCCCGGCAAATAGCGGAATAATAAGGAGCACTCTACGTAAAATAGAGTGCTCTTTTCTATAAACGACCCTTATCCAGCAAAAGGGGTATATTGGGGATATACAAGGGAAACCGGAAAAGGAATTTATATTAAATTATATAAGTTCAGAGGTAAGAAGCAGTTTCCCACCTCTGAATTATTTAGCAATTATTATAGTACTGGTGCCATTGTTTCTTTTAATACTTTTACAGAATGAGCGAACTTCACTTTTTCCTCTTCATTTAGCTCAAGTTCTACGATTTCACGTACACCTTCGCGGTTAATTACAGCTGGAACACCTACGTAAGCATCTTTCTCGCCGTATTGACCTTCAAGGTATGCAGATACAGTTAATACGCTGTTCTCGTTGTTTAAGATTGCTTTAGTTACACGAAGTAGTGACATACCGATTCCGTAGTAAGTTGCACCTTTACGCTCGATGATATGGTAAGCTGCATCACGTACGTTTTCGAAGATTTTGTCTAAGTCTTCTTGTTTGTACTGTTCGTTGTTAGCTAAGATTGTTTCTAATTTTTGTACACCGATAGTAGCGTGGCTCCATACTGGAAGTTCAGTGTCACCGTGTTCACCAACGATGTAAGCATGAACGTTACGTGGATCTACATCTAAGTAGTCACCTAACATGTAACGGAAACGAGCAGAGTCTAAAGTAGTACCAGAACCGATTACGCGCTCTTTCGGTAAACCAGATTCTTTCCAAGTTACGTAAGTTAAAATATCAACTGGATTAGTTGCGATTAAGAAGATTCCATCGAATCCGCTATCCATAATGCCGCGAACGATTTGTTTAAAGATCTTTGTATTTTTCTCAACTAAGTCTAAACGAGTTTCACCTGGCTTTTGTGGTAACCCAGCAGTGATAACAACTAAATCTGCATCTTTACAATCTGCATAGCTACCGCTCCAAACTTTTGTTGGTGATGGAGAGAATGGTACCGCATGGCTTAAGTCCATTGCTTCCCCTTCTGCTTTTGCTTCATTAACATCTACTAATACGAATTCTTCAGCTACACCTTGGTTAATCATTGAGTAAGCGTAACTACAACCTACAGCTCCTGTTCCTACTAATACTACACGATTGATACCTTTTTTCATGGTAATTTCCCCTCTCTATTGTTCACATATATTTTTTTATGATTGTTTAAGTAATTAATTAAAATACTAATTTAATGTTGTTTAACTTCTTTACATTCATATTGTAGCACGTATTATTGTGAATTACTTCACAAATTATGACCTATTTGTGAACTTTTTCACATAGAGTGTAAAGTTATTGGAATAGGTGTGGAATCCATTTCAATGGAGGCGTTTTCTTTAGATTGTGAAAGGGTTTTTCTTGTGGTTTTCATCGGTAAGTGAAATTATATCGGCGATTTTTAGAATATATCGACCGTAACTCCAAATATATCAGCGATTATTAAAATTTATCGATCGTAACTCAAATTATATCAGCGATTTTTGCAATATATCGACTTACCGACAAAACTCGACAATAATGACAACATAAAAAAGCTGTCTCCAGTAGGTCACCCTATTGAGAGGCAGCTTCTTCTATATATTATTTATTTTCCACAGTAGCTCCCGGATGTATTTTCATCCGTTTCTCCAAGTGTAGGAGGCTACAGCCATACAGCTGGGGTAAAAGTTCAACTTGAGGTATCATTTTAGATAGATAGTTCCTTCATATTCATACAGGCCCAAATAAACAACATGATTGTATTTACGGCTCTATATACCCAACTGTAACAGCCCATACTTCATATTTCTTCTATTGCATAAAAAAGCAGACTATCCAAAGTTCACTTTTATACAACAAAAAAGAGATAGCAGATTATGCTATCTCTTTTAGTATGACCCGTACGGGATTCGAACCCGTGTTACCGCCGTGAAAGGGCGGTGTCTTAACCACTTGACCAACGGGCCAGTTCTGGCAGAGAAGAAGGGATTCGAACCCTCGCACCGCGTTCGCGATCTACTCCCTTAGCAGGGGAGCCCCTTGAGCCACTTGGGTACTTCTCTATAAATATGGCTCCGCAGGTAGGACTCGAACCTACGACCGATCGGTTAACAGCCGATAGCTCTACCACTGAGCTACTGCGGA
>NZ_JAALFZ010000012.1:0-145563 GCF_011800505.1 Bacillus sp. EKM501B
TTAGGAGAGAAAACAGCAGTTTTATTAGGAATTATGTACCAAGAGAGTAGAGGTGAGGGAAACGACCCTATGCAGTCATCCGAATCACTTGGATTAAAGCCAAATGAAATTCAAGAGACAAGCTTGAGCATTAAACAAGGGGTAAAGCACTTTGTTAAAATGTACAAGTATGGAACGGAAAAAGATGTTAGCATGGATACAATTATTCAAAGCTATAATATGGGGCCAGGGTATATTGATTTTATTGCTAGTCAAGAAGTTAAACAACACTCGGAGGATTCGGCCAAAAAATTTTCTAAGATGAAAGTTGATCAAAATCCAGCAATGTATACTTGTGGTGGAAATAAAAATAATTTTAGGTATCCATATTGTTATGGTGATTTCACATATGCCACAAAGGTAAATGGAAAAACAAAACTTATTGAAGAACTTCTTCGAAATGTACATAGCTCTTCTAAATAAGTTGCAGAATGAAATATAATGATACCGTCAGTCATTAACAATAATATCTAAGAAAAAACTATTTTATTTCTTAATTCACATAATTTTCAAAAATAAATTCTGTAGATGTTAATATTTGTTATATAATATATTTGTCAAAGCATTACCCTTGAAGTTTCTACGGTCAATCTGTAAGATAGTTTGTTTGGTCCTTATATTCGCCTTAAACTAAAAAGAACTTGTAGAGATTCCTACAAGTTTTTTTGTTTTAAGGGTTAAATGTGGATTTCAAATATAGTTGTAATTTTTTGAGGGGGAAAAGTAAATGTTTATAAAAACAGAAAGGTTATTAATACGGAAATTTGAGTTCAAAGATTGGCAAGCTGTTCATGAGTATACATCAGATATCAATGTTATGAAATACATACCTGAAGGGGTTTTTACTGAAGAAAATACAAGAAACTTTGTGAATGAAAACATTGGTGAAAACGCTAAGAACTTTCCTGTAGTATTAATTGATAAAGATATTCTGATTGGTCATATAGTTTTTCATAAATATTTTGGTGAGCATACATATGAGATTGGTTGGGTGTTCAATCCTAAATATTTCAATAAAGGATATGCTTCTGAAGCAGCACAAGCTACATTGGAATATGGCTTTAAGGAAATGAAATTACATAGGATTATAGCTACATGTCAACCACAAAATACCCCATCATATCGAGTAATGGAGAAGATTGGAATGAGAAGAGAAGGCTATTTCAGGAAGTGTATACCACATGGGAATGAATGGTGGGATGAATATTATTACGCTATTTTAGAAGAAGAGTAGTGTTTCAGAATGCATCATTTAAATTGACACTCTTATTCCTAAATAGGCAAGTTGACTATCTTTATTGGGGATTCTTGCTACTAAAGGCGAAGTTTATTTTCAGTATCGCTGACGTGCAAAACTTTGTATAATCTGATCTTATCTCTAAATCACAACTGTTACCCCATCACCATCAAGTTAAAGTTTCATTTTATTTTGCTAACTTGATCGTGATGTGACGTAACCTTAATTATTTAAAAATTTTAAAAAGGCCCCTTAGTCATGTTAAAGGGACCTTGATCACGCAAATGATCTGTAAACCAATTCATTTTTTATATATAGATCATTTGTATAATAATTTTTATAAATAATTGCTAAATAGTGAATTTACATAAATGCTTTTAGTAGTTCTTGAATTAATGGGATTGCTCCACCTATAAATTTTAAAACTGCCATTGCGATTTCCATATTATTCTCTCCTCTTTTTCGTATTAAGATGTAATAAATCTTTATAACCTTATTATAGTAAGCGCTTACAATTATAACGATACATTTTCGTATGCAATATTGCATATTTATACATTAGATCTCTATTATTCATTTTTTAATGGTACTATAGCGAGGTGAGAGTCTTTAAGGGTTCTGCTTAATAGGAGGAAATATGGAAAGAGTGCAAGCGATTTACAGTAATCAAAAATTTAAGAGTTGGGTTAAACAGGTATTAGCTGTAGGAGGAGTAATAGGGTGCTGTTATTTGGTGTTATATGTTTTCTGTTTCTTAGTTATCATGTAAATAGTATACAACTAAACTAGTAGAGTCTTGCCTAGAAAGGTAAGGCTCTTTTATTGTAGTACCTGGAGATGAGCAAACTACATACAATATCTCTCAGGTTTTTCAGATCACTTTGTACGGTTTCTTGTTTAGAACACTAATTCCTAGCATTGAAAACAGAATTCTATGGATAAAAAATATGTTTTTACTAGATACATATTAAAAAGACAAGCATAAATTATATTAGATTTTGACAAAGTCTTTTTGATTTCGAAAAGGATTTAAATCTTACTTATAGATTTGATTCCTTTTTATATAATATAATCCTTATATTGATACGTAAATATAATACAGTAATAATGATTTAAAAGCAAGAATTTTAGTAGCGGTACATTCACACATCCATCAACTTAAGATTTTAAAGTAGCTCTTAAACAAAAAAATTCTTTTTTTAATTAATTAATAGTAAACAAAAAAGATTGGCAAATTAACAACTAAAGAGATTTATTCAGGTAAAATCTATCAAAAGGTCCTTTACAAAATTTATACATAATTCAATTACAAAATAATGTAAAAATTATTCATTTTTGTAAAATAAATTCATTGACACTTGTGTATATAAGTAACTATACTCGTTACATCAAATTGGATGCGTGTTAATACGATTTCATTATTATGACAAACATGTAAATATAAAAATAGAAAATCTCAATTTGATAAATACAATGGTAGAGGTGTTTATTTTAATGAAGCACAAATTAATTGCAACAGGTATCCTTGCAGGAGCTATATTATCCTATTCTTCTAATATTTTAGCAGATACTCATAAATTCCCTGATGTTCCTACATGGGCTGATAAATCCGTTAATTATTTAGTTGATAAACAGGTATTAAATGGTTATCCAGATGGAACTTTTGGTTCAAATGACTCATTAGACAGAGCTTCGGCTACAAAAATTATGACAAAAGTTTTAGGTATACAAATTGATCCTAATGCAAAACCATCTTTTACAGATTCACAAAACCACTGGGCTACTCCTTATATTGCTGCTGCTGAAAAAGCTGGGATTGTTAAAGGTGAAGGTAATGGAATCTTCAATCCATCCGGAAAAGTAACTCGCGCTGCTATGGCTACGATGCTAGTAAATGCATATAAACTACAAAGCACACCAAATCATAATGATCAGGTTAGATTTGAAGATTTAAAAGGGCATTGGGGAGAAAAATATGCCAATATTTTAATAGATTTAAAAATCTCTAATGGTACCGAGAACGGTTGGCAACCAAATAGATTTATAACACGTGCTGAAGCTGCTCAACTTACTGCAAAAACAGATATGTTACAACAAAATTTAAACGATGAAAAAGAGGTTATTACTGCTACCTCATATGAAGATTTAAATTTAACAGTGGCTTCGAAAATTACAGCTCAAGAGATTGATAGTTTTATTGCGAAATATCACTCGGATAGTCCTTTAGTTGGACATGGGCAAGATTTTATCAATGCGCAAAATCAATATGGCGTGAGTGCTCATTATTTAGCAGCGCATGCGATTTTAGAATCTGGATACGGAAAATCAGAAATCGCATATCAAAAACATAATCTATTCGGTCTACGTGCATATGATGGAGATCCGTTTAAATATGCAAAATATTTACCAAGCTACGGGGATAGCATTGCTTATAACGCTAATTATGTACGAGAAAGATATTTAGAAGAAAGTGGTATGTATTATAACGGCCCAACATTAACTGGCATGAATGTGAAATATGCATCAGATAAAGGCTGGGCTAAGAAAATTGCGGGTATTATGGAACGTATTAAACCGTTTCATGTAGAAGACTATACATATGCAAAAAAATTACCAAAGAATCCTGAAACATTAGATGTCGACGCGTTATCGAATGAAATTCCATATAAAATGTATGCAGACGGTTCAAGCTCAAATGTTGTATCATCAGCTGCTTACTACCAGGTACCTTATCCATTTAATTTAAAAATTAAAAGTAGACCAGATGTAGCTGTCGAGGAGAATAAAGTTGGTACAGTAACCCCTGGAACAACCATCTTTATTTATCGTGAAGATCCAAATGGATGGGTAGAATTCTCTTTTGAAGCTAATGGAGAAAAATATTGGACATTAAAAAATAAATTAAGTATGTAATTAAAAAGATCTATTTCATTAGTTTTAATCGTTTAGATTTTAATCTCATATAATTGGGAGACAAGTTTTTTAATTTCTTAAAATAAAATTAAGTATACAAGAAAAGTTAGAGAATTATTTTCTCTAACTTTTCTTCGCTAGTATTTGAAATTAAAAAGATGGTGGAGTTACCCCAAATATAACAGTGACTTTGTTTAAAGAAGTGTTTTCCCATTTATGCTTTGTATAAGGTGGGATTTTAACACTATCACCTGTATTGAGAAGTAAAACCTCATCATTTAGATATAGTTTTACTTGTCCCTCCATAATAAATGCTATTTCTTCCCCTTTATGTGCCACAGGCTCCATAGATGAAGCAGTTTCAGGGAACAGATTCATTAAAGCCAATTCTAGTGCTCCATCTAAATTAGGAGATAATAACTCATATGAAACATTGCCGCTTTCAGGAAAAGTTATTTTTTTCCTTTGGTTAGCTCTTACAACTAATTCTTCTGTATTGGTATCCTCTAAGAAAAAGTTAAACAATGGAATATTTAGTGCTACAGAAATTAATTTTAGTGTTTGTAATGAAGGATTTGTGATTCCTTTTTCAATCTGACTTAACATGGAAGGTGTTATATCAGCTAACTCTGCTAAACGTTTACTGGTTAATCCGGCCCCTTTTCTAAATGCCCTAATTTTGTGACCAACATTAATATCGTTCATATATGTAATCCCCTTTAAATAAGTAAATAAAATTAAATTATTATTAATTTTATTTACTTATACTTAATATATTGTTAATATATACTTAATTATAATAAATTATTATTAATTTTAAAACATCATATGTACATATGGCAGCAGCTGCGAAAAAATGGGAAAAAGATTTAATTAGAAACAAAGGGGTTACTATTTTTAAATATACAGCGGGCTATAGTAAAGCAGTAGAAGAAGGAAGAATACAAGTTAATAAGAATCAAATGTGCTATTTGATTGACGATGAAAAATCAAAGCATTTATTTTAAGGTTATGCAGTAGCTGATACTCGTCTGAATAATTGATATACAAATAAAAGTTGGTGAATGGCATCCTCTTTTTGTATATCTACCATGTGGAATAGGATTTGGTGGAGTTTCATTCAGTTTAAAAATTATGGTATGTGATCATGTACATGTAATTTTTGCTGGGCCTACCCATTCTCCGTATATGCTATTAGGTATGATGACCGGATTATATGATGGGATTTCCATACAAGATTTTTAATGAAAAGGAATCTAATAAGTAAAGGACAACTTAAGAGTAGACTTCAATGCTGTATTGTAAAATTTTTAAGGAAGTGAAAATAGTATGAAATCAGCTTTAAATAGTATTATGATCTCTTCGATTCTTGCAGTAGGAGGGATCATTGCGCTTTTGTTTAATTTAATGGGGGATCAAGATTGGATCTGGAATTGGGTAGGGCTATTACTGGCATATCTATCTTTGGGCATTTTAATCGGTTTATATAATAAAACTGTGGATCACAAAACATTTCCTAAAATACTAAAAAGAACTTTGTTTATTTCCTTTAATGCTACTATATTAGGGATAATAATAGGGGTAACATACCAACTATTAGGAAAGTGGAATCTTACTATAATGATGTATTATTGGTTGATAATTTTATTACTACATTTAATTACTATAATAACATTAGTCATCCTAGTATTTGAAAACCGTAATAGTAAAAATTATAGCTTACTATATAGTTTTATTATAATTTTAAACATTGTCCTTACCTTAGGACCAGTATTATTTCCAGTAGTTCTGACTATTATAGGAAATGCCATGAACGCTAGTGCAGGGCACTAATTTTCACCTATACAGATTATTATTAAGATAGAAAGAAGATTATAATATGAAAATTAAGCTTAAGAAAAAGAGAATTATAAGTGTATTGTTGGCTATTACTTTAGTAGCAATAGGGTATTACGTGTTTCAATCTATTACGAATCCTAAGCTGGTAAATGCGGAAGAGGCAAATAGTGTTCAGCAAGTGAGCAGTCTACCTAAAAATGAATTAAAAAAATTGATACCTAATCGTTTTGATGGTAAAGAAAGAAAAGTTGCATATTTAACTTTTGATGATGGACCTGGAAAATATACAGCTAATCTATTAGATGTACTAAAGAAAAATGATGTGAAAGCAACATTCTTTTTAATTGGCGATAATGTGAAAAGGTTCCCAGATTTAGTGAAACGAGAGCATGTAGAAAACAATTATGTGGGCATGCATAGTATGACACATGATTTTAAAAAGCTATACACCAATCAGGAATATGTGAAGGAAATGAAAGAAGATCAATCTTTAATTAGAAACGTTATTGGATACACACCGAAATTAACACGTCCACCATATGGATCAATGCCTGGCTTAAATGAATCACTTCGAAATGAAGTGGTAGGAAATAATTTGAAAGTATGGGATTGGACAATTGATTCTTTAGATTGGAAATACAATAAATTACCCGTTGATGTAGCAGCTGCAAAGATTGTTCAAAATGTCTTAGCAGGTGCGACGTCTTCAAAGGAAATTGTTTTAATGCACGATATTCATCCACAATCTGTCGCGGCAGTTCCAGCAATTATAAAAGGGTTAAAAGAAAAAGGGTACGAATTTGAAGCTTATGATGAGAACAATCATTTTCCAATAAACTTTTGGCATGATAATCGTATATAAAGAGATATATTAGTTAAAAGAAAATCAGAATGGAATAAGCAATTCATATAGGGTTTAAATATTTGTAAGAGCGTGTTTAGATAGATGAAAACACGCTCTTTTTACTGAACTATTTTATTGTAGATTTAAGTATAGGCTTTCTAATTTTAGAAAAATTTATATGATTTTTTCATTCATTTCTACATAAGCGTTGGATATTTCGTATGTTTGGCCAGAATGAAAAGAGTTTATTAAACCATTCATTATTCACGTTCTTCTTCATATATTTGTACCACAATTATTTTTTTGTTGTTAAAACTAGTTTTTAAGAAGCATATGTTTTAGCAACTGCAGAAATTCTGTATCACTTTTATCATTTTTTATATAATCCTGTTCGTAGTTAAAAATCATTCGTACTAACATAAAAGCTGTAAGCGGTAATGGTACCTTATGCAAAGCTCCTTGCTGATAACCTTTTTCGAGCAAATTACTTATCATGTTAATTGCTTCTTCTTCAGATTGTTTAAAACAAGTTGTAATTTCAGGTGAATGGTACTCTTTATATTCTTGAAAGAGTGTAGAAACAAACGGATCTTGATGATATTCTAGGCTGATATAATGAAGAATTTTTTGTATTCGAAGTAAAACATCTTTTTCTTCTTTATATAAATTAAATAATTGTGAGCGTTTGAGCTGAATATGACGCATATAGCAGTCACATAATATTTCAGTTTTATCTGTATAGTAATAATAAATAGTACCTTTACCAACTTTAGCTGTCTTTGCAATTTCATCAACCGTTGTGTTACGGACACCACGCGTAGAGAACAGTATTGTGGCAGATTGAATGATTTTCATTTTTTTATTTTCTTTTTCTAATTTGATCATTGTCTACACCCTATCCTTGAACTATTTAGCGAAGTTTTCTATCTTTACATTCTGTATTAGTTCATTTGTAATTTTGTAACTCCTAATAGAAAGTCCTCTATTTGCTTCTTATAGAATAACATACACCATTCTTATTTCTAGTATATAACTATAATAGAATGCAACTGTATCACTTAAGATAAAAATGAAAGTTTAAGGTAATAATTTTTTAATCGGACGATGATTTCTTTCTTGATTGAATTATTTGATTTTTTATTCAATTCATTTTATTATATAAACATGACTAAAAGATGTTTTTAGTCGGATTTTTTTACGGAAAACCGACTGATATTCAATTTTAGTCGGTTTCTATACTATTTGAGAGAAGGTAGACACTATGTGTGGAATTGTAGGGTGGATAGACTGGTCTAAAGACCTGTCTAATGAACAAGAAACGTTAAAAAAAATGACAGATGCTATCATTCACCGAGGACCTGACGCAGAGGGGCATTGGTTTTCAAAACGAGCGGCATTAGGTCATCGACGTCTCATCGTCATTGATCCTGAAGGTGGCCTTCAACCTATGCTCTATAAAGATGGAAATGATATGATTGGCCTTACGTTCAATGGAGAAATTTATAACTATCAAGAATTACGTAAAGAACTTGAGGAGAAAGGTCATAAATTTCAGACCAAGTCGGATACAGAGGTATTACTACATGCTTACTTAGAATGGCAAGAAGATTGTGTTCAACATCTAAATGGGATTTTTGCTTTTGGTATTTGGGATGAAAGATTTGGGAAATTGATGCTTGGTCGTGATCATCTAGGTGTGAAGCCTTTATTTTTTGCTCAAAGGGGAAGCGCAATTCTTTTTGGTTCAGAGTTAAAAGTTTTACTTTCGCATCCATTTGTAGATGCAGAGGTAGATAAAGAAGGACTTTCTGAAATATTCTGCCTTGGACCAACACGTACTCCTGGTCATGCTATTTTCAAGGATATACATGAAGTGCGTGCTGGCCATTATATGACGTTTACCTCTAATGGCTCGACTACGACACAGTATTGGAAACTTGAAAGTAAAAAACATGTAGATGATATTGATACAACAGTCGAGACAATCCGCTCCATTTTACAAGATACGGTTAAACGGCAGTTAATTGCTGATAAACCAGTGGTATCTATGCTTTCCGGAGGTTTAGATTCCAGTGGTTTAACAGGTTTAGCAGGAAATGAATTTGGGAATAAAGGGGAACGCCTTCATACATATTCCCTGAATTTCATCAATGATGAAAAAGACTTTGAGCAAGACTTCCTTCGTTTTGATCGTGATGAACCTTGGGTGAAACGTGTGGCTGAATATGTAGGAACAAAGCATCATTCTATAGAGTTAGGATCAGATAGTTTAATAGAGTATTTATTAACTCCAATGCGAGCGCGTGATCTACCTGGAGTTGGAGAACTGGAAACGTCTCTTTATTTGCTATTTAAGGAAATGAAAAAAGACGCAACAGTTGCACTTTCAGGCGAATCCGCAGATGAAGTATTCTCAGGATATCCATGGTTCCATCAAGAGAAGTTTCTAGATGCAGAGATATTCCCTTGGAGTGTTAATTTATGGTATAGTACAGAAATTTTATCAGATGATTTTAAAGCGAAGATTAGCCTTGAAAAATATCAAAAACAAAAATTTGAAGATGCAGTTGCTGAGGTTCCCTTTTTAGAAGGTGAAAGTGATCTGCAAATGAAGCAACGTCAAATGTCTTACATGTTTATTACACGTTTCTTGCCATTTATGCTAGAACGAAAAGATCGCACAAGTATGATGAATGGCTTTGAAGTACGAGTTCCATTTTGCGATTACCGGCTTGTAGAATACCTATGGAATGTCCCATTCGAAATGAAAAGCATAGACAATATTGAAAAAGGTATTTTACGTAGAGCTTTTGAAAATGTACTTCCAGAGGATGTACGTTATCGCAAAAAAAGTGCATATCCAAGCACTAAGGATGCCTCTTATCTACAAGGTATTAGTGATTGGATGTTACATGTGTTGAACAATCCTGAATCACCTATTTTGCCATTAATTAATGTAGAAAGAGTTCGTGCTATTGCAGAAGGAAAAGACGAAGTAATTTCAGGTAATGATGCACGAGGTATAATAGATTATTTACTTCAAGTTAATAGTTGGCTAGAGGAATATAATATTAAATTAATATGGTAGATGTAATTTTCAAATAAAGAGAATAGCTGAAACATCAATGACCTAAGTGAACCGCACCTCCAATGTATTAGATAGTTATCTAATAATTGGAGATGTGGTTTTATTATTTTGATTTGCAATAACCCTAATCAGTTAGTTAATTAGAATCAAATAAGAAACATAGAAATAGGGGTAATAATATGAATTGGAGGTTCCTTCCTGAGAATAGGGAGTCTCTTTAATCTCGCTACCGATAATTAAATAATATGTTAATTAGATTTGATTATTGTATGCATCGCCTTTTCTTCAATAAATATTAAGTGATAAACTTCATATATAGTATATAAGGAGATTATCTCATGGGTTATTTGTAAATATTAGATGGGGAGTATTTGACACATACATAACCTAAAGATTTAGATGAAATTAATATAGATAAGTATTTACTACGATTGCCTTCCTATTTTTCTTAGAATTTTTTTAGTGAATCAAAATTTAAATTGCGTATACATCTTTTGTACTAGTAGACCTAAGTCTAAAAGTATGTACAATTACACCATTTGACTAATGGGTAAACTTCACAAACTGATATATACTAGTATTGTGTCTTGCCTTTTTAGGTGTAGTACACAGCCGGTGATTGGCTAGTGGATGTTCTTCCATTTTGCCAGTGCCGGTTTTTTGTTGGATAATAGAGAAAATGAAGTTTTTATAGGGAAAGAAGGGGTTGTTTTGAAAGATGTAAATTCTATCTTTATGAGAGAAAAGATTGCTAGTTTTTATCTTTATTTTATTTCTTTTCTTGGTTTGGTTACTATAACTATATCTTTACTTGAAATTAAAATCCCTTCTCATCTAACAATACTAATATTGTTGTTACTTTTTATGGGGATTGCAGAGTATTTTCCTGTAAGATTTTGGAGAGGAACTAGTTCGCTTACCTTTCCGATAATTTACGCTATGAGTTGGCAGTTTGGAATCCATATAACTATTGTTGCTATTGTACTTGTGACGCTAATTATTCACCTGCATCGTCGTTCACCGATACAAAGAATGTTATTTAATAGTACTCAACATGCACTTAGTTTGATCTTTGCCAAATGGTTTTCAGACAAATGTATGTCCTTAATAATTAATAAGATAGGTATGTCAGTTCTGTATGAGAATTTAATATCTTTGTTATTATTTTGCATGTTTTTTTGTTTTTTCAACAATCGCTTTTACGATTTGTTAATGATACTTCTTCCGCAGCCATATTTAATTTATCAATGGTATAAAAAAACTATTACGGTATTTCTTTGCGAAACTTTTGGTTTCTCTTATGCGGCACTGATGCATGTACTAATTAGTACATATAGTGTGGAAGTAAACGAAGTTACAGTGCTGTTTTTCTTTTTTCCACTTGTAGCAACTTCCGTTATTAGTTCTTTTTCTGTACGGATAAGGATGGAGAAAGAACGATTATATGAGTTATTTCTTATTACGACCGAAATTAGTCGAGGATTAACTGGAGGAAACTTGAAGCATATTAAACAAGCACTTAAAGGTTTTTTTGGCATACAAGCATATGTAATATGGACAAAAGATGATGGAAACTGGAATATTCTATTAAAAGATGGGAAAGTTCGCCCTGATATTTCTGATCATTTAGAAAATTACGATGCGTTTGAGGGACTTTCTAAAAATCTTGTATTTAATGATTGGAAAATTGGTACGGCTCCTGGAGATGAAATATTTGAAAGTGTCATACGCTCACTTGTATATTTTCCTCTTATTGTTAATGATGAACTAGTCGGAATGTTTGTTGCAGGGAAAAGTAGAAATGCGGGCTTCTTTCCAGAAGATGTACAGTCGTTAGCTACATTTTCTAACCAATTAGCTAACGTAGTTAAAACAAGGATATTAATTTCTGAACAGGAAAAAAGAATGATTTTAGAAGAAAGAAATAGAATTGCTCGAGAAATTCACGATGGTATTGCGCAAACATTAGCCGGGGTGATATTCCAACTAGAATCCGCGCAGAAAAAATACCGTGATAAACCAAAAGATATGCAGCAAGTAGTAGAGAAAAGCATAAAAGATTTAAGAGGAAGCCTAGGAGAAGTTCGCTATTCTATTTATGCTTTAAAACCATATCCGACACAACAATTGGGACTTAAGCAGGCGATAGCAAGTAAAATAAAATCTTTAAGACAAGAATATGAACTAGACATTACATATCATGAAAGAGGTCATGCACGTGCGCTTAGTTTTTCAAAAGAAAGAATTATATTTGATACATTACAAGAGAGTTTGCAAAACATTGTAAAACATGCACAGGCAAAAAAGGCTGATGTTTTACTCAGCTATCAAAGTGAACACGTGCTTTTAAGGGTTAAGGATAACGGAGTTGGCTTTTCACTATTTGAGTCTATGGTTAAAACGAAGAATGAGCCACATTATGGTATATTACATATGAATGAACAAGCTGACCAATTAGGGGCTACTTTACAGATTGATAGTTCTGTAGGAAAAGGGACAGAAATTACACTGTTAATTCCAGATTCACAAACAAGGGGTGCGTAAAATGATTAAAATATTAGTAGTAGATGATCATGCTTTTTTACGGGATGCAATTCGGAGCATACTAGAGGATGAATCTGATATGAAAGTGGTTGGAGAAGCTAGCTCTGGGGATGGAGTATTGGGAAAAGTAGAAGAATGCCGACCAGATTGTATTTTGATGGATATTAATCTTCCAGAGAAAAATGGGATTGAAGCTACAGAGTTAGTGAAAAAAAAATATCCGAGTTGCCGTGTACTTGTGTTTACAATGTATGAACATGACGAGTATTTAATGGATGCACTCCAGGCCGGTGCTGATGGTTATTTATTGAAGGATTCATCATCAGATCAGGTAGTAGCAGCAATTCGAATGTTATATCGAGGCGATTCAGTCATTCATCCGCGTATGACTAAAAAATTAATTACATATCATCAGCAAAAAATGAAAGTAGAATCAAATGAAAATGAACTGACGGAACGTGAAAAGGAAATTCTCTTTGAACTAGTAAAAGGACTTAGTAATAAAGAAATTGCTGAAGTTTTATATATTAGTGATAAAACAGTTAAAATTCACATCAATAAAATTTTTAAAAAGCTAAATGTGAAAAGTCGATCGCAAGCAGTGATTTATGCAGTCCGAAATCAATTAGTTCCGCTAGATTAAATAAGAAATCTATCAAAGAACTATCGTGTCGCTTTATTCTGTATTACAAAGAATAAAGGACAAGGTAGTTCTTTTGTACTATGTAGGCATAGAATCCTTAGAGAAAAGATACTCCTTTTGTTTAATTTTCAGAATAATCAAAATGTGAAATAATAAAAATAGAATTACATTTTAATCTTGTTAATAATTCATTTTGTGAAAATCTTTTGTTGGAAATAAATGACGGAGGGCTCTTATAGAAAGAGTAAAGTGAGTGGTTAGCTATGTGAGGTATGGGGATGGTAGTAGTGTTGGAAATCTTTCATGATACAAAAGATTAAGATTAATAGAGTTTCCAATGCTACATGGGAATTTAAGAATCAATTTGTTTCAAAAAATAATATTAATAATGGGGAGATGTAATATGAAACGAGGGAAATTTGGAAAGATTCTTATTGGAACGTTAACAGTTGGAATGTTATTGTCTCAAGGAATTCCATATAACGTATTAGCGGAAGAGGTAAATACATCTACTTTAACTGGAATTGATGATGCAAATGCTATCTTAAAAGGTCTTACAAAGGAACAACGTAATGCCTTAAAAACGTTAGATACAAAACCAGGTTTTGTTATTTCGCCAGGTATCAATACAACAAGTCCTAATAATGTGAATGTGATTATAGAATTTAAGCAAGCGCCTAGCAAAATAGAGGTATTAAAACAAGCGGCTAAAGGGAAAAAATTAGCTCTTTCAAATGCGGAACAAAAGGTAGAGGCATCACATAAAGGATTTAAAGCAGAGCTTGAGCAGCTTCAAAAGAATAAAGAGAAAGGGACAAATGTAAAATCTGCAAAAATAACAAGAGAATATAAGAATGCTTTTAATGGTGTAGCGATTTCTTTACCAGCAAATATGATCGAAGACTTAGTTCGTACCGGTATCGTTAAGCGCGTATGGGAAGATCATGAGGTTAAAATTGATTTGCCGAAAGAAACAACTAAGACTGTTGTTGAACCGAAAATGGCGGATAGTGTACCGCAAATTGGTGTGGACAAGCTGCATGATGAAAAAATAACAGGGAAAGGAATTAAGGTAGGTGTACTGGACACAGGTATTGATTACAACCACCCGGATTTGAAAGATGCATATAAAGGATATCGTGCAAAACAAGGTGAAGATCCAAGTAAAATAGATCCGAACTCCATAAAAGGATGGGACTTTGTTAATAATGATGCTGATCCAATGGAGACAACGTATAAGGATTGGCAAAATTCTGGAGGATATCCAGAGATTTATGAGGGGAGTGCATATTATACATCCCATGGTACGCATGTAGCTGGGACAATTGCTGCAGACAAACAGAATAGTGTGGATTATGCAGTGAAGGGTGTTGCTCCAGATGTAGATTTATATTCATATCGCGTATTAGGCCCATATGGAAGTGGACAAACAAGCGGTATTCTTGCTGCGATTGATAAAGCAGTGAAAGATAATATGGATGTTATCAATTTATCACTAGGTGCGTCTATTAATGATCCTTTATATCCTACTTCTGTCGCAGTGAACAATGCGATGTTAGCTGGTGTTGTTACAGTTGTAGCAGCAGGTAATAGTGGTCCGGAAGAAGGTACCATTGGATCACCTAGTGCAGCGGCACTTCCGATTACAGTTGGAGCCAGTAACGCTGCAATGAAAATCCCAACGTTTTCCGTCGATGCAGGTGATTTACATGTGGATAAGATGATGCTACTTGGAAAAAGCTTTACTGATAAGATTGAAGATTTGAAAGGTCAATCCGTATCAGTTGTATATGCAGGGCTCGGGAAATCAGATGATTTTACAGGAAAAGATGTAAAAGGAAAATTAGCTCTTATCCAACGCGGTGAGATTACATTTGATGAGAAAATTAAGCATGCTAAGGAAGCAGGCGCAAAGGCGGTAATCGTATATAACAATGTAGATGGTGAAATTACAAGTTATCTTGGGGAAAGTACTGCATCTATTCCATCGTTCCGCTTAACAAAAGTAGATGGTGAGAAATTACAAGCAAAAGCTGTACAAGGAGATGTGTCGTTAGCGTTTGGGGAACTAAGTAATATAAAAACAGAGGGAGATCACTTAGCTGATTTCAGCTCCCGTGGTCCTGCAACTAAGACAGATGATATTAAGCCAGATATTGTAGCACCAGGTGTGTCTATTTTCTCAACTGTTCCTGAATATATTAATGATCCAAAAGATGGAGAAAATTATCCGATAGCGTATGGACGTATGTCAGGTACCTCTATGGCAACTCCTCATACTACAGGGGTAGCGGCACTCATTTTACAAGAACATCCAAATTATAGTCCATTTGAAGTAAAAGAAGCACTCATGAATACCGCAGTTGACTTAAAAGAAGAGCGTTCTGTATTTGAGGTGGGCTCAGGACGAATTGATGCATACCGTGCAGTTCATGCAGATACATCAATCGAAGTTGTTGATAAAACATCAAACGTTGTAGGTGATGAAGAAGTAGAAATTGAAGAAAAAACAGGTTCTATTGCATTTGGGTATAAAAATCAAATTGAAAATGGTCCTATTAAAGATAGTCGAAAAGTTTTAATTAAGAACAGCAGTAAAACAGATGGGAAAGAGTTTAAATTAGAGGTGAAATTTTCACCTACAAGTGTAGGTGTGCAAGATGCAGCGAAGAATGGTGTGAAGCTAAACGTACCAGATTCTATTAAAGTAGCTCCTGGTGCATCAGAGGAAATTAGCCCTGAAATTACCATTCCAGAAAACGCTGAATTTGGTAGATATGAGGGCTATATTCATATTTCAAATAAAAACAATGAAAAAGAAGTATATCAAGTACCATTTGCAGTTAAATTCACAGAAAAAGGGATTGCGTCTGTAGATTTACTGAGAGATGCAATGGCAACAGATGCTTCTAAATTCCATCCATTTATGGAAAGACCAAGTTCGCCGTTGACATTTAAATTAAATAGTCCTCTCGAAACCATTGATGCAATTGTAAAGGACCGAACGACAGGGAAGGCATTAGGAGTCGTTGGTACACTTAATGCAAGTAGTCTAACACCGAATGTTGAATATATGATGTTTTCTGGTATGGGAGGGTATGTACTTCCATTCACAGGAGATCCAGCTCATCCAATTGCGGATAAACCTGTTATGTTGCCTGATGGAGATTACGAATTGAACTTCGTTGGATATGATAAAGAAGGAAAATCTTATACAAAAGGCGATAGCATTATCATTGATAATGTAATACCTGAAATGAAATTTAAGGATGTACAACCTGGTATACACGAAGTCAATGATTCTATGTTTAAAGAAGAAGACGGCCAGCGTGCATTATGGGTGCATGGTAATATTTATGATTCTACAGTAGATGCATTAAAGGCAAAAGGCTTGCAATATGATCAAAAAGCGAATCAAATTGTATATTATCAAAACTCAGCCTTCCCATCAGGATGGTTGAATACAATTCAAGCAAATGGTGATTTTAAATTTGGAGTACTTCCAGAGGAAATAAATGAGCCGTTAAATTTAAAATTATTTGGATATGATCTTGCAACTGCAGGGAATATGGCAACTGGATATAAAGATTACGTCTTTGTAAAAGAAGGGACAGAATACGCTGTTCCAAGTTATGACAAAGATAAAATCAAATTAGGAGAGAAAATTACATTAACTTTGAATCTTAATAATGTAAAACAGCTTATGTCAGGTACATTTGAAATTCCTTATTACAAGCAGCTATTTAAATTTACAGATGTGAAACCGAATCCAGCACTTACGGAATATGTAGAACAACATGGATTGAACCTTAAATTAGAAGATCCGAAGATAAGTGAAGCAGGAGCTTGGGAAAACAAGGTGAAAGTTGGCGCATCATTGGAGGGAAAAGAATTTAAAGGATTAGATGGAGATAAACCATTTTTAGATGTTACATTCGAGATGACGAACGATGAATACTTTAATGATTTGACTGCATTTGGAGTAGATAAGTTCTCTTATACAAAAGTTGGTGCATCAGAAGGCATTGAGATTCCTGCGTTTAAAGATAAATCTTTTGCTATTGTTTCGAAACATTCAACGGTTACAGGATATATTGGCCCGGAAGCTTTCTTGAATGAAGAGGGGTATTTAGGTAAGAAAGACTATACAAAACTAGGAGCAAAAGTGTACGCAGTTGGCAAGGATGGAAAGAAATATACAGGAACGATTGGTGATAACGGACAATTTGAAATTCATAGTGTTCCAGTAAGCGATAAGGAATATGATATTTTCGTAGAAATGCCAGGTCATTTAAATAGTAAATTAACAACAAAAATAGGGAAAATGCAGGATGGAGAATTAGTGGGACAAAACTTTAGAGCTGACGTGGATGATAACCTTGCGGGTGATGTAAACGGCGATAAAATGGTAGATATTCAAGATGCTAGAATAGCAGCTTTATCGTATGGAAAAGGAAAAGTATCTGTAAAAGATGGAGATATAAATCAAGATGGTGTTGTAGATGAAATGGATGTTCGTTTAATTGAGAAAAACTTCTTGAAAAAGGGCCCAGATGCTAAAGGAAACGAGAAACCGAAAGAAAATGTAGGGCCAGTGACGTTAGAGAAAATTTTACGCTCTATCGGTTTAGAACCCAAAAAATAAGTGGACAAACTTCTAGAGTAAATAAAGCCATCAGACAATGGATATTAAATGAAATGGATTGGTTAACAAATGACCGGTAATGATTTACGGTAACATTACCGGTCATTTTAAGAGTCATAGTCGTTTGGGTACATGAAGTAACTAGTTTAAAGTAAGTTCGCTTTCATTATGGGACAAGGAAGTTGCTTAATTATTATTGTTGTTTGTGGGATGGAAATAAGGTTTGTAGTTTAAACTTTAACAATAGGGGGACTTGTGAAATGGGTATGAAGAAAAAACTTGGTATGGGTGTTGTAACTGCAGCGCTTGGCTTATCCTTAATTGGCGGGGGAACATATGCATATTTTAGTGATAAGGAAGTATCACAAAACACGTTTGCAGCGGGTACTTTAGATTTGAGTGTGAATCCAGAAGTTGTTATTAATGTCGACAATCTGAAACCAGGTGATGAAATGGAACGTGGTTTTCAATTAGTAAACAAAGGAACCTTAGCAATAGAAGATGTGAAACTCCTGACAGATTACAGTGTAATCGATGCGAAAGGGGATAATGGAAATGCTGATTTTGGTGATCATATCCGTGTTGATTTCTTGTGGAACTTGGATAAAAATGAGGTTCCAATTTGGTCTACTACATTATCTGAATTAAAGGTAGCTACGCAAAATGGAAATATTCCTAATCTTGTAAAGAACGGTATTGTAGATCGAGAAGGAAATGGACTTGCTCCAGGTGATGATGATACATTTTATGTAATGTTTACATTCGTAGATAACGGTGAAGAACAAAATGTATTTCAAGGAGATGCGTTGAAATTAAATTGGACTTTTAATTCCATGCAAGCAAGCGGTGAAGAAAAGTAAGGGTAATAATTTGTATACTATATGTGTGAGACATATCGTATACAAATGAAAAGAACTGTTTTGAAATGAAGGCGTTTATCCTCAATGGTAAAACTCCTTATAAAAATATGGGTGAAAAACTTGATGATGATTTCCCTTTTAAAACACATCGTAAAAATATTTTGCGATGTGTTTTGTTGTAAGTTGGAGAGTATAGAAATATTAAATGATTATCCAAATTTTGAGATATTTTGAGGGAATTTAGCACCTTACGCTAGCTTAGCAACTTTCCTGTCCCCTTTATCCCCAAGAAGACGTAATCCAGTTATGATGAGCATACATCCTCATACGCGAAATTGAAAGTAACAACTAGTGCATGCTCACAAAACTTTTCATCCTATGGCAGAGAAGTTCTAGAAAATCAAGAACACCCTGCAGAGAATAAGCTGAGGGACTTACTGGCTCATGTAAAAGAGAAGTATATGAAAGTGAAGGGCTAAATTTTAAAATTCTAAAAAGGGTGAATGGATGATGTTAGGGATAGGGTTGATTGTATTAAGTATTTTACTTGTCAGCATTGTATTTTTACCATGATGCTTTATTCCAAGTGAGACAGAAAACATGTAGTATTTTTATTCGTAATCATCCAAAAAAGAAAGAGGGATATTTGTTACAATCACGGCATTGTAGAAGAAATAGAATAAAAGAGGAAAATATATACTGTTACAAATTAATATTCCATGTGTTTTTTGAACATACATTACTTATCTTTAATGTATATATTGAATATATAAATATATTGTGTTATGATGTGAATTAGAAACTCGCGTGTTTCAAATACAACATTTTTATCTTTTTGATGACCTCTTATCTTTCCGTAAGAGGTCCTTTTTTTATCCCTCCGTATTGTATAGCCGCTAAAATACTATGAAAAGATACTAGAGACTACTACACTGTGATATCCTCTAGTATTTTTTCTTTATCTATATTATCTATTGTTAGGTAAACGAAGAATTAGTACTTTTTGTATAATTTTCACAAAATAACTTTGAATCATTATTTATTTCAATATAAAGTAATGAAAGAACATATTTGACTATCGTCTTTAATTTTTCCGACAGCAAGCAAAGTTAGCATGTTTAATGCATAATCAGACGCCTGTAAATGAGCATTACTATTTAAATTTTTACCAGAGAGTAATTTAGTTAATTAGTAGAAAAAGGAAGGGGCCTATTTGGCTCCTTCCTTTTTCTCATACATACATAACGCTTGTTGACAACTTATGAAATAATAGCATTCATCGCTATTAAAATATAACATTAAAAGCAATTAATTAGATATGTAATTTTGCATATATTGTACTATTTCATGAATAGGAACAAAACTATTTATTCCTTTCTGTATGGAGACAAATAGATTTAGGTTTACTTAGGGTAAGAAGACCTGATCATTGATTGCTGGTTAAACCATATTTCTACGTATTTGAAACAAATTATTTCACTGAATTGTATGTTAAAGAGAGTGCGGGATTTATGAAATGTAGATTATTCCTTGATTTCTTACTCGTGATTTTACTTGGACATCGGAAAAGAAGTTACGTTATATACGATTTCAAAAGGGGATATTATTCAGTGCATCCAAAGATGCACTCCGTTTCCTGTTTCCTATCCTACTAAATTACCATTCCAAGCAAATTTCTTCTCTTTCAAACAATTCATCCATTGAATAAAGATAATTCGGCCATACGTATCGGAGGACATGAAACTTTCTTAATACCATTTGGAATATATTTCAATATACTTCCGATACTATAACAGATCGAAAATTTCTTTATTGGAGGTATATAATGGCATATCCATTTCGTAACTTAGTATTTGAAGGTGGCGGGGTAAAGGGAAGCGCTTATATAGGTGCCATCCGTGCACTAAATGAAGAAGGGATTTTACCAGAAATACAACGATTTGGAGGGACTTCAGCAGGAGCGATTACTGCATTACTTTTAGGTCTTTCCATTCCATTCGCAGATCTTGTAAAAATCCACAAAGACATGAATTTCAAAGCGTTTAAAGATGATGATTTTTCGATTGTACAAGATAACATTCGTTTGTTTTTTGATGGTTTTGGTATCTATAAAGGGGATTTCTTCACTGAGTGGGTAGGAAAGATCGTTGAAAAGTGGACAGGGAGTAAGGACACAACTTTTCAGCAGTTGTATGACAAAACAGGAAAAGACGTGTTTTTCCAAGGAACGAACGTTTCTACACACCAGCTTCGTACGTTTTCTCGCGAAACGACACCTGATGTCCCGTTAGTAGTTGCTGTGCGGATTTCGATGTCCATCCCATTCTTTTTTAAATCTGTGGAATGGGATAAAGATTATTATGTAGACGGAGGTGTACTCGATAACTACCCAATTCGTTTATTTGATCGGAAAAGTTTTGTGAATAAAGAAGAACACTTCACGACCACAGATACGATTGACGAGGTTAATAAACTGATAAGCAATATAGAGGATCATTCTATACTAAGAAGCTTACACACGAAATACAATGCATCTTTCTTTGATCCTACAGATGAAATTGTCTACAACAAAGAAACACTTGGTTTCCGTTTAGAATCTCAGGCGGAGGTTGCCATGTTAAAACATATCGCAACCTCAACAGAACATCATATTGGCCATTCTCTTATTCATTTTGCATGGAATTTGTCTCAAACCATGATCAAAGGTCATGAGAGCGGAAAAACCACCAAAGAAGATGCTGCCCGCACTGTATTTATTAATACATTCTTTACGTCGTCGTTTAATTTTGATATCACAGAAGAAGAAAAGAAAACACTCATGAATTCAGGTTATACTTCTACTAAAGACTATCTACATCAGTTTAATACGTCTGAAGTAAAATTGTTTAATCGACCATAAAGCCGAGTGCAATGCACTTGGCTTTTTTTTATCGTCCTGTAAATTCTTTTTTTAGTAGCTAATAAAAATTTAGATAGACTATGCATAGAACAAGAGAGAGGAGATAACAGAAAGTAATAAATATAAGTTTTGATGACTTCTTATTTTGTAAAACTAGGGTGTAGAAAGGGTGAAACAGGTGGAAGAAAAACGAATTATGATTTATACAATTTTTCGGCTAACACAGTACAAAAGAGAAGCCTAAAACGGTGGATAGGAATGTATCAAAAAATGAATAGAGTAGCAAGGCGGATTTATTGTGAAAGTAGGGATTTTCCTTTTTCTTTCTACTGATAATAAAGCGTTATGTAGACTGGGAATGTATAAGGTATTCATTGCTATTCCTTCAAAATGCTGATGTTACATCATATTAAAATAACCTCTAATTTAAGTATTGAAATTCTCTAGATCTCGATGTATTATATTCTTGTATTTTCTCACTTTGCTAAGCCTAGAAAACATCATCACTTCTGAAAGAACTCGAACTCCAGCGGGTTCTTTGAATTTACTTGAACTTATTTTGAATCATTGTATTATATTTCCGAGTCTTACTCATATAAATCATTATCAGGAGAATCTGCAAATTTGCAGGTTCTTTTTTATTTTATTGAAAGTAAAATTTTAGCCAGTCGTTTATTTTCATATTGTTGGTTTTTATACGTGTTTGGTAAAAATCAATGAGTTGCAAAAAAATACTATGCTGAAATCTAGTTCGGTATAGCAATGTGCATATAAAAGATCCCACTTTGCTATATCCCCTAAAAAGAGTCATAAAAATCTATATTTTTTTAATTCAGTTGCATACTACAAAACTTCTTTTAAAAGAAATGTATGTACATACACATTATATTTTGTTCCATAACTCTCTAACTTTCGTTCACGATAGTCTGTTAAGTACAGGATTATTGGCGGGTGGTGCAATAGGTGCAGAAGATGTGAAAACAAATGAAAAAGTACAAGTTGCTGTTGCAGGTAAAGAGGGAAATATAACGTATAAAGAAATTGATAAAGCAGAATCTCCATTGTTATTTGGAATGTATCCTTTATGTTAAGATCCTAATAAGAAGTTAGTTTTTTTTGATAATTAATATTTATACAAAATGTATAATTAATATACTAAAACGTTTTTAAATTTTATAATGTATTCCTTTTCATATGAATGAATTATTTATTGCAACAGGTTTCCCGTTCAAAATAAGATGTTCAAACAAAAGACAATATAAGTATCTTTATAATGATTTTTCAATATAATCAATGTGTTTATGAAAGGAACTCTGTGTTATTTTTGCTTTTTTACTAACTAATACAGCTTCAAACAAAGGACACAATTGCTACATACTAAGTGTAATTTATTACCTATTCAAAATTCTGTCTATTCAATCTTTCTAAAAATAAAAAAAGATTAAACTTATAAATATACAAGTTATAATGAGGGCGTCGAGACACAATTTATTACCTCTAGAGAAAATATCAAACCTCGTTTTGGATTAAAAATTCTAAAGAACTTGCCAGTAATTTTTTAAAATTGGACATACTGATATGATTACTATACGGAGGATAGCAGATTAGAAGGGAAGTTTATTCAACTCAATAAAGAAAGCGTTATCAAACAAAACTTGTTTTGAATCGATCATTCTAATAACTTAGATTCAACTACAGCTAAAAATAATAAATTATGGGGGTGCTTATATGAACATGAATGTAGCATCTATTAAAGAAAAAAAGATTGTTAAATACAAAAGTTGTTTTGATGTGATTGGGCCCATAATGATAGGCCCTTCAAGTTCACATACTGCAGGTGCTTTGGCTATTGGAACAGTTGCTAATAAATTATTTCAAGGTCTTCCCAAAAAAGTTGTGGTAAAGTATTATGAATCATTTGCTGAAACCCATAAAGGTCACGGAACTGATTTTGCAATTATTGCTGGTATATTAGGCTTAGCTGCTGATGACAGCAAAGTGCCAGATGCTATTAAAATAGCAGAGTCTAAGGGAATTGACATTACCTTTATTGAACAATTGGGTAATAGTCCTGCTGGTCATCCAAATACGGCAGATGTATATGCAGAGGATGAAAGTCGAAGTATTAGAGTAATGGGTATTTCGGTCGGTGGTGGGTTGATTGAAGTCAAAAATGTTGAAATTGATGGATTTAGCTTAAATCTGCAGGGGCCATTGCCAGTTGTTATTGCGATTTCAGAAAGAGCTGACTTTGAATTTGTTTTACGCAGGATCTTTAAACAATATGATGTGGAAATTAACAACTTTCATAGTTTGGAAGATAAAACAAAATATTTATATGCATTCGCTTTGGATTCGATATTGCCAGGTAATGCTCAGAAGGAATTAGGAGATTTAAGCAATATAGCTAATCTTATTATTCTTTAGTCACATTAAGGAGTGAAAAATATGTATATGGCCATAAAAGAAATTGTGGATGCAGCTAATAAAAGCCAAAAGCAAATTTATGAATTAGCAATCGAACAGGAAATCAAACAAACTAAAACTTCTTATGAAGAAGTATGGAGTAAAATGGAACGAAATTTAGCGACTATGCAACATGCAATAAATAAAAGTATCGAGGGCGACGGTGTATTTTCTCCAACAGGTTTGACCGGAGGGGATGCTGTAAAAATTAAAAACTATCGAGAAAATAGGAAAACTCTTTCTGGAGATTTGATGGTGTTAGGGATTCAAAGTGCTATCGGTGTTAATGAAGTAAATGCTGCATTAGGAGCTATTTGTGCAACTCCAACAGCAGGTGCGAGTGGGACGATTCCGGGAGTCCTATTTAGTATTAAAGATACGTTGCAGTTAAGTCATGAAGATATGATTCATTTTCTATTCACTTCAGCGTTATTTGGAACGATAGTCGCAAACAACGCTTGTATTTCAGGAGCGTATGGAGGATGTCAAGCTGAAGTAGGAAGTGCCTCAGCGATGGCGGCTGCAGCTGCGGTAGAAGCTGCGGGTGGAACGCCACAGCAATCTTCTGAAGCTTTTTCGATTGCATTACAAAATTTACTCGGTTTAGTTTGTGATCCGGTCGCTGGTTTGGTAGAAATTCCTTGTGTAAAGAGAAACGCCATTGGAACGGCAAATGCTTTAGCAGCAGCGGACATCGCATTAGCTGGCGTAAACAATCTCATCAATGCTGACGAAGTGATTGAAGCCATGTATAGAGTTGGAAGACAGATGCCTCGCGAATTAAGAGAGACAGGTTTAGGTGGTATTGCAGCTACACCTACAGGAATTTCCATTAAAAATAAAATCTTTGGGGAGAAACAATCAAATCAATAAGTTATCGAATATATTGTGAAGTTTTTAACAATCTTTACTCTATTGTTCGCCTAAGGATGTCTGTATATTGGGGGAGTTATCAATAAAATATACTACTATATAATTAAAATATTTTATAAGTGGTAACAAACCCTTCAGGTTGATGCTTCGCTAATTTTTTGATTTTTATTAACCTAGAAGGGGGATATTCGTTGTGGGGCACTATATAAGCTATTCATTTTTCAAGAACGGTCTATATTCCTATATCTTAAAAAGAGAATTAAGAATAGGACACAAGGAGGAATTATTATATGGATGGGAATACTGCAAAAAACATAGAATTTCAAGCTGATAACACTGCAGTAAAAAATGAGAAATATCTAGACCCTAAAAAGTGGCATAAACAGGATACTACCTGGGCATTGAGCCTTTTTGGAACAGCAATTGGAGCAGGAGTACTCTTTTTACCGATTAATGCAGGTTCAGGTGGTTTATTATCATTGCTGTTAATTACATTACTTGCATATCCTGTTATGTATTATTCACATAGGGCGCTTGCTAAAATGATTTACGCTTCGAACTCTGCCGATGAGGGGATTACAGGTACAATAAGAGAGTATTTTGGAAATAAGGCAAGTATCATTTTTAATCTTGTATATTTTGTCTCCATTTATACGATCGTGCTGATGTACTCGGTCGCACTTACAAATACCGCTAGTAGCTTTATTGTGCATCAATTGCACATGTCGGAGCCTCCAAGGTCCATTTTATCGCTTGTTTTAGTACTCGGTCTTATCGCTATACTAAATTTTGGTCAAGATATAACTGTAAAGATCATGAGCATGCTAGTGTATCCTTTTATAGCTTCTCTACTTTTTATCGCAATATCTTTGATTCCACAGTGGAATACGTCAATGCTTAGTTTTTCAGCTGTTTCTACTGCTTCAACAGGAACAGGATATTTAGGAACGATATGGATGATACTTCCAATCATAGTATTCTCGTTTAATCATTCGCCTATGATTTCGTCATTTGTTATGAAACAGAGAGCTACGTATGGAATAGATGCTACTGATGCTAAATGTGCCCAAATACAAAAAGTTTGTTATATTATGACATTCGTAGTTGTTATGTTCTTTGTTTGGAGCAGTACCTTAAGTTTGACTCCAAATGATCTTAAGGTGGCAAAAGAACAGAACTTGTCAATCCTATCATATCTTGCTAATGAGCTTAATTCGCCAGTAATCACTATTGCAGCTCCTATCATTGCATTTGTGGCTATTACAAAGTCTTTCCTTGGTCATTATATAGGAGCGTATGAGGTAATGCGTGACATGATTATCAAGTCCAGTAAAAAACGTGGGAAAGATATAGGAGAAAAAACAGTTAAGACAATGATTCTTACTTTTGTCGTATTAACATGCTGGTATGTTGCTTATACAAATCCAAGTATTCTTGGAATCATTGATGCCCTTAGCGGTCCGCTAGTTGCTGCTATCTTATGTATACTACCAATGTATGCAATCCATAAAGTATCAGTACTTGCTAAATACAAAGGGAAATCTAGCAACGTATTTGTCATTATTATAGGTATTCTTACTGTCCTAGCAAGTATTAAGTCATTATTCTAATCCACTATTGTTAGTATCGATGCAAAAACCGTGGGATATGGAAAAAAGAAAGATTCTTATCGGAACTGAATTCTATATTGTTAAACTAAAGAAATCATATTTTTGGACAAACTCCTCACATTGGAGAGTTTGTCTTTTTTTATTATATGCATAACTTTTATCATTTTAGCCAAGAAGACCCCTTTCTCAAGGAACGCGAAATAAGTAGGTGGGAGATGAATTGGCTAAAATGATAAATTGGTGACCCAGTATGTAGAAGTAAAAAAGGGGAAAACTATTGTATAATTATCGATAATTTAGGGGGCGCCAAATGAAGCATAATAAAGAAGTAACACTTGGGGATTACGTTCAATTTTCATATCGTAAAAATCCTAATTTGCAATTAATGGGATTTGTGGTGAATGTTTTACAAAATACAATTGTTGTAGATATTGCCGAAAGAATGGATATCCAGGTAGATGATTTTAGGCAAGTTGTAAAGCATGGTTATTATAATAAAGTGGTTCATAAGGAAATAAAGAATAGTGTTTCATAAAAAAGTGCTCCTATATAAATTTAGGAGCACTTTTTATGGAGAGAATTTCCGCAAAGATTTTTTTCTGAGGTATAAAATTTTCATATGAAAATACGTTTTGAAGATATTTTCTTATTTGTTAATTAATAATTTTTTCAATCTTTATAGCTGTTATGGATTTAAAATATTATTTATAAAGATTTCACATAATTTTATTAAAAAGAAAAATACTAATACTTGTTTTAATACTTTACTTCGAGTCATTAAAACAAATTTACTAACTACGAAACAAGGAGGCATCACTGTGGACATTCGTGAAGGATTAATTCCAACAGCTTTAGGTACAGCAGTGACAGCAGCAGGTTATGCTCTTAAACAAACTCGTGGAACTAATAAAATGATTGCAAATACAGTATTTGGTTTTGGTTTAGCACACGTCGTTTTAGGTGTAATCGATCTTGTTGAACATCGTCGTTAGAACGAAAGGCAAGCATTGATATATGCTTGCCTTTTTGGGAGTACATTTATTATTCATTTTTCAAAATATGTTTGTATGGCGTAATCATTATCAATGTAATTAAATAGTTACACTACAAGGAAATTAGAAAGTAAAACTGTGAGCATTGAATTTTATGAAATGAGATGGTGATGGAATGGAATTTTCTTCTGAAAGTAATACGTATCATGCTGGTGACATTGTCTATATTTTTTACCGAAATCCTCATACTCAAGACGTAGCTAACATACAAGCTGCAGCAGTTGTAAATAATCCTGAAAGACCTAATGAATTAGCACTATTTCTTTACGAAACGTATTATCCACTAACAAATGAGATGGCTATATATGCTACCGAAGATGAGGCAAACCAAGCTTACACTTACTATTATGGTGATATTTCAGAGGGGATGTTAGAATGAATAAGCCATTTATGCCTAAGCTCGTATATTTTGAACCTAAAGCATTAGATTATCCTTTGGGGAAAGAGCTGTTTGAGAAGTTTTCAAAGATGGATGTTGAAATTCGACATACTACTTCCCATAATCAAGTAAGAGATTTGCCAGGGGATAATGATTTTCAAAAGTATCGAGTAGCAAAATCCACGCTGGTTGTTGGTGTTAGAAAAACACTGAAATTCGATACTTCCAAGCCTTCAGCAGAGTATGCAATTCCTTTTGCAACGGGATGTATGGGGCATTGTCATTATTGTTATTTACAAACAACGATGGGAAGTAAGCCTTATATACGAACGTATGTAAATGTTGAAGAAATTTTAGATGCTGCTGATAAATACATGAAAGAGCGTGCACCTGAAGTAACAAGATTTGAAGCGTCGTGTACTTCAGATATTGTAGGAATCGATTATTTAACGCATACCCTTAAACGGGCCATTGAGCATTTTGGAGAATCTGAATATGGGAAATTGAGATTTGTTACGAAATTCCACCATGTAGATCATTTACTTGATGCTAAACATAATGGAAAAACAAGATTTCGCTTTAGTGTAAACGCTGATTATGTGATTAAAAACTTTGAACCAGGAACTTCTCCCTTAGCTAAACGAATTGAGGCAGCAGGAAAAGTAGCTAGAGCTGGATATCCTCTTGGTTTCATTGTAGCTCCTATTTACCTGCATGAAGGCTGGAAGGAAGGATACTATCATATGTTTGAACGCCTAAATGCTGAATTACCTCTTGATGCACGGGATGATATTACATTTGAATTTATTCAACATCGTTTTACAAAGCCAGCTAAGAGAGTAATTGAAAAAAACTACCCGATGACAAAACTAGAATTAGATGAAGAGAAAAGAAGGTATAAATGGGGGAAATATGGAATCGGAAAATACATTTATCAAAAAGAAGAAGAAGAGGATATAAAAAACTATCTGTATTCCTATATGAAACAGTTCTTTCCTAATGCAAAACTAGAATATTTTACATAAAAGAAACGAACAAAATTCATTACATCATCAATCTAAAAAATTACTCACTCAAAAAAGTGATATTGGTCAACAATTCGCTAATAAATCATTTGAAAAATTTATATACGAAAGTCTTTTATGTAAAAATATGTTTCATTATGAACTGAATCCCAACAGTTAAACAGAAAAATACAGCGGTTGTATGAATATAAGTCCGGTATTGTACCGGGCTCATTCTTTTTAACGTTGCATCAATTCTTTTGTGAACATATTAATTTGAACATGTTTAAAAACGAACCATCTTTTGACAATGGTATTAGCGCTTTAGAAAGAACTTTCATAAAAAATGGTACTAATAATCCCTCCAAGTATTACTCCCATAGTAGAACCTAATAACAAAAATCTAATTGTTTAATTAGTAATTCTAATCTACCATTTTTTGCTGTACTATCAACTAAAGAAACAGTAAATGGTTGTTGAAACATATTAGAAAATCGAGCAATTAAAGACATAATATTATATTTAGCAAAAGCCGATGCAACTAAAGCTAATTTCGCCCCAACAAGTTGAACTCCATATCCTAAAACTTCTATAGAAGTCGTAAGCATTAAAAATAAAAAGATACAAATTACTTTAAAAGTAATAAACTCCATAATCATACCCCTTAAGTTTCTATAAATACATAACTCAATAATTATATTAAAAATATTCAATATTTTCATTAAAATGCAAATCAATTTCTATTTTATAATCAAAAACTATACTCCTTTATTTTGAATGATGGCATCACCTTTTATTAGAATTGTCCCTTGGTTTAGCAAATGTTTTTTTGTAAATAATATATTTGTTAAACCATTAATTAAGGGGGACTAGTATGCCGCAGGATCGAAAAGAAGAAGTGCAAAACGATACATATGAAGGAAAAGAGGTTATGCCAGATAATCCACAATATCTACCGCGTCACGTGCAAATGGAGCTGCCTCCCGAATTTTCTATAAATCCTCTTTTTGCCCGCAAAGGAGAATCAGTCGTTCCGCGCTTTCACATGCCTGATGAAGGCATGTTACCAGAAACAGCGTATCAAATCGTCCATGATGAAATGACTCTTGATGGCAATGCACGCTTGAATCTTGCAACATTCGTTAGTACATGGATGGAACCTACCGCAGAGCACTTATATGCTAAAGCATTTGATAAGAACATAATTGATAAGGACGAATATCCACAGACAGCTGAAATTGAGGAGCGGTGTGTCCGCATTTTAGCCAACCTCTGGCATTCCCCCAGCCCCCTTACAAATATGGGCGTTTCAACAACTGGATCGTCGGAAGCCTGTATGCTCGGGGGGCTTGCGTTAAAGAGACGCTGGCAAAATGTACGAAAAAGAGAGGGTAAGCCGGTGGATCGGCCTAATATTGTGTTTAGTTCTGCTGTTCAAGTCGTTTGGGAAAAATTTGCGAACTATTGGGAGGTTGAACCACGCTATGTGAAGGTTAGCCCTGAGCATCCCCGATTAGATCCTCAAGGGGTCCTTGCAGCCGTGGATGAAAATACGATTGGTGTGGTACCGATTCTCGGTGAGACTTATACCGGACTTTACGAACCGGTTGCCGCCATTGCAAAAGCGTTGGACGATTTACAGGAGAGGACGGGACTCGACATTCCTATGCATGTAGATGCGGCTTCGGGCGGATTTATAGCACCGTTTCTTCAACCAGATTTAGTCTGGGATTTTCAGTTGCCGAGGGTGAAGTCCATCAATGTATCGGGACATAAATATGGATTAGTCTATCCTGGCTTGGGTTGGATAATTTGGCGGGAAGCTGATGATCTCCCTGATGATTTAATCTTCCGCGTCTCCTATTTAGGCGGAAACATGCCGACTTTTGCCCTGAATTTTTCACGTCCTGGCGCACAAGTGCTCCTACAATATTACAATTACCTGCGTTTGGGGAAAAGTGGGTACTATGATGTCCAAAGGGCTTCTCAGAATGTCGCTCTTTTTCTTAGCAAGGCAATTCAGGAGATGGAACCGTTCGAACTTTTGTCCGATGGTTCGGATATTCCGGTTTTCGCTTGGCAACTGAAAAAAGGTTACACATTAAACTGGAACCTTTATGATTTATCTCGACAATTGCGTGTGTTCGGCTGGCAAGTACCCGCATATCCATTGCCTCCAGATCTAGAAGCAGTGACGATTATGCGCGTTGTGGTTCGAAACGGATTTTCTATGGATCTCGCGCATTTATTTTTGAGGAACCTCAAACAGGCCGTTGCCTTTCTGGATTCCTTGGATGGACCTATGCCACATGATACGAAATGTGATAATGGGTTTCATCACTAATTAGGGAGCAGCTCTCGTCGTCGTTAAATTGAGCTCAACACCCATAACTTTTCGAGCTATCGACTGGGAAGTGGTACAGAAAAGCTGATGGTTTCAACCAAGGGATACATGATGATAGGTGATGAACAAATTGATGCCTGAGGGCTTTACAATATCAAATCATACGCCTAGTTTTCAGAAATCTATTGGCTTTTCTTCTGGTTTCAAAAGACACAATTCAAATCTGTTGAAGAGTTAAAGAAATTTGTAGCTAGTATTTCCTTTTGGGAGGTACCATTAGCTGCTTTAGGAGTTACTCCACCATTACATTGGATTTTAGCGGATAAATGGGGTAAATCTATTGTATTAGAATCGACAAGGAGTAGTGACTAATAGTCCTGAGTTTAATTGGCATTTATAAAATTTAAGACAATATATAGGTCTTAAATCGCAGCCATGCGCGGGGGATGTACCATTAAGTGCTTTTGGACAAGGTTCAGGTTCAATGGGACTTAATGGAGATTTCACCCCACCATCAAGGTTTATACGGGCAGCGTATGGTAAACAAAATATTCAGGGTATAGATAACGAAGAAGAGGGTATATCGGTCATTTTTCGTATTTTGTAAAATTGTGAGGTTCCAAAAGGAGGAGTAATAACGGAAGAAGATACATTAGATAATACTATTTATACAAGCGCAACGTGCATGGAGTCTGGTACATATTATTACCATATCTATGATTGTAGATAAATTATTGCCCTTCGATATTAGTAACAGGATAGCTGCTTAACGATAAAAATGAATTTGCCAATTTTCTTGCAAAATGTAACGGGTGCTCTACCGATTGGATATGAATATACATAATTAAGGGATTCATGTATAACCAGTGATTATGTAAAGCACTGACAATAATTCCTTGTTGTACAATTGATTTCATAAATGCAGGGATCTCTTCTTGTAGAACCGCGATTTCTCCTAAATTTAATGCATTGCCATTTTGATCCAACGATTCAAAACTTACTCCGACGGGAACTACATAGGCACTTGGTTTTCCTTGAACCAGGACCTTAAAATTGCGGTGAAAAGACACCGAACAACCACCTTGATTTATTTTACTCTTTCCTTTAAGAATTGCAGCAAATTGATCAGAAATGAAATTTAAATTAGACATAAGTTCAATTCCTTTCTCGTGCTAAATTTATTCATTTAGAAATTTAATTTAAAAAATGTAGTTCCTTCTTTTAAAGAAAAGAACTACTTATAAACAACTTTTCTCTAAAATAAACAGGCCGATATGTGCAATTTGTACCCTGTTTATTTTAGAAGAAATATAAATGCTATTTCCCAACAAACATAACTTAATGAACCCTTTCTATATATCGTTATAAAGAACTCATAAAGTAGGCAATTGTACATCTTTATTTTATGTAGGTTAGATAAATATGTGCCTTAATAAGTCTGTGCTTTCTTTATGAAATTCTTATTGGTAATTAAACAATAAATTTAATATATTTTAATGATTGTATAGGGTAAAACTTAATTTGTTTTTTCATTTTCTCTTTTACAATTGCTTGTGGTCCTTTGTTAAAATTGTAGTAATATATTGAACTGTATATAAAGATAGATATTTTAAATTTTTCATCCTAAAATAACTTACTACATCTAGCTAAAAATGTTGTTTTTTCAATGAAGAAGTAAATTTTGGGTGTATGGTTTATTGGTTATATTAAGTGTTTTGTTAATGTTAAACATAACTCTTATTGCACATACATTTTTTTAGATTGCAAAGAAGAATTTATTTGTCTGTCAAATTCTATGTTAACTGGTAAAACAGACTAATTTTAGATGAAAGATTCTATAATAAATCTGGAGAAACAAAAATAATTGAAAACATTTGAGCATGGAGATAAAAAACGCTTAACGAAGGATATTTCAAAAGAGATGGATCAAAGAATTCAAAAATCAATAAAGCTTGTTCAAAAAAATATAAGGTGGATGTATTAGCATTAGGAGAAGTATATAAGCGGAATAATTATAAAGAATGGAAGAAAATAAGTAAGAATTGGGATCAAGGTGAAAATTATTTTAGTAATGCTGACATTAATGTTTATGTTCATCCAGTAATTGAACATTCAGGCTCAGCTTTACCGAAGAGAGTGAAATAAGGTGATTTAAGTCGTTAGCGGATTAGGAATACGCTAAACGATATTAATGCTGGTTCTGCATTTTCAATCAGTGCAGACTTATGTACTTTAAACGTGATTAATAAATTATATTTGGCTTATTATGATCCTTTGGTTAGCACTAGTTAGAGTTATAGTAAAAATATTAAGCAGAAACGACTTATTTTTAATAATAAGAGGAAATATGTTACTGAAAAGTAAGGAGACAAATTATTACTTTTTTAAAGAGTAATTAGGTCCGTACAATGACGCATTAAAGTGATTCATAAGGGATTCTGAATGCTAAGAGAGTGAGAATGAATTACAAAAGAAAGGTGCATAGGCGCCTTTCTTTTTTTGAAGGGATTTTTTGTTACGAGTTAGTACAAAATTGGGTTCAGGGGGTACTATAAAATTTTAGCTTGATGGCGATGGGGTAGCATCCACGTCTATCAACATCACTACACCTATATTTAATACTGCGTTACGTGCCTTGAATCAAGTGAAAAACAAGACCTATTTTGTAAAAACTGAAACCAACGTTTTCTAAACTGAACTTGAGCCATATCTGCATGAACATGGGCCTCCATTTTTAAAGCTTCTGGTATAGGTCTAGGATGTTGACTTTCTACAATAATTTGATCCTCTTTTAGTACTCTTAAACTAAATTTAGCTAAAATTTGGTCTAGTAAAGGGAAGTACTTTAAAAATGTCCTTCCGGTATATCCCATAATTAATGTCTCTTCTTCATCAATTGGTGTAAACGTAATGTACTGAATAAATGACTCATTCTCCTGTTTGCCACTGTGAAGCATCCACTGATGTGGGAATTTGTATTCAAGGTAAGCATCACCATTTGAGAATATAAACTGATCCAGTGTTCCCTCCAGCTTATAATTGGTTGATTCGGCTTTTGTTTTTCTACCAATCGTTTTTTTATGTACATAAGCAAGATGAGCAATATCCAGCACAGATTCGATTGATCGAGTAAGGTGTGCATTCCAAGTGGCGTGGAAGAAAGAGAGTTTAAAAGGAGTGTTCTCCATTACATGAAAAGTTTGCCATTCAGGTGGAGTTTCCTCATTATCAGGATATATCCAAATCAACCCAATCTTTTCTTTTACAGGGTATGAGAGGGTATGAGCAAATTTCGGGATAGGTTTATTGGGTTGGGATGGAATTCTTACACAAGTACCACAACTATCGAACTCCCAACCATGGTAGGGACAGACTAGTTTACCATTTACTACTTGTCCCAGTGATAAGTCAGCGCCACGATGAGGGCAGTAAGGTGATAGGGCCTGAACTTCGTCTTTTTCATCCCGATATAATACAAAATCTTTGCCAGCAACTCTTTTTTTTACTGGAATCTTTTTTATATCTTTTGCATAACTCACAGCATACCAATTACGTGGGAATACTCTATTTATATTTAGAGTCATTTATTTTCTCCTTCTTTTTTATTCACCTAGTAGATATTAGTGGTGTCTACTGTATACTGTCTATTCTATGCTATAAAATATTTTAAATGTTCGTCTAAAATTAAGAAATCTACAGTTTGATCAAATCATTATGAAAGCCTGTATAATCTCTCTAAATGTAACAAAAATGACTATAGTACAATAGATTTTAAAAAGGAGAATGTCTTATTTTATTGAAAATTGAGATATTAAGCAATATTCCTATTGCTATTAAATTGACCATTAAAGAACTTCCACCAAAACTTACAAATGGAAATGGAGTACCTGTAAGAGGAAATAGTCCCGTAATACCACCTAAATTTACAACTGATTGCATACCAATCATACATCCTATACCAATTGCTATAAAACTGCCGAATGGATCTACACATAATTGTGCAATTTTTAAGGAGCGAAGTACTATAGTCAAAACTCCCACCAATAGAATAAATACACCAATAAATCCTAGTTCTTCAGAAACTATTGCCATTATAAAATCAGTATGTGGTTCCGGAAGATACCCTGTTTTTTGTATGCTATTTCCAAATCCGCGACCAGTGATTCCTCCAGAGCCAATGGCAATAAAAGAGTTTACAAGCTGATATCCATTTCCTTGCGCATCAAGAAAGGGATTGAAAATCGTAGTAATACGTGTCTTTTGAACTGCTGATAAACTATATTGAATCAAATAATATAAAATAGGTAACCATAAAATAGAACCGATGGTAGTTCTTTTGATTAGTAGATTTATATTTATTCCTGAACAAAGAAATATGCTAATACCTATACCTAATATTAAAAGTGCAGATCCTAAATTTGGTTGTTTAAAGATAAGAAAAAAAATTGTAGCTAAAAAAAATAAAAGTTTTCCGATACCACTCCAGTTATTTTTAGCTTGTTCTTGTCGCAATGCAAAAAAACGGGCTGTTACAAGTATTGTTCCTAATTTAAGAAATTCAGCTGGCTGTATTCCAAAGATCCATGACTGAGCATTATTTACCACTTTTCCTTTCCATAAAACCATAATTAATAAAAAAATCCCCCCAACCATAATACAGATTGAGACTATTCGTTTTTTCCATATTTCATATGGGAGTAAAGCACAAATTATTAATCCTATTGTTCCTAAAAGTAGCTTTGTTAATTGAGAATCAACAAAATGTCTACTGTTATAACCGTAATGTTGGACAGCGACAATGGAGCTTGCACTATACATCATGATAATACCTAAAGTACATGTTATGAATAGAGGAAGGAGCAATAGATAATCGAGTTTTAATATTTTTTTCATTTTAATATCCTCCTGATTTAAAACAAAACATAATATTACATTTGCTAATGAATAGAATCTTGTTCTCGTCAATTACTAAATATGACTTTTGTTTAGAAAGATTCTATCACTTATTCCCTGTTTTTTACGCAAAAATCCCCCTAGTATGTAACTAGAGGGATTCAAAATGGCATGACTAAATAAGGCTTTTTCCCCCTAGTAGAGCTTTGGCACTATACAACGTAAAGTAATGAAAATTCATTACTTAGCTATCTTAAGAAGAGCCTTAATCCGACAATTCCTGTTCTACCCATTGGCGTCTTTCGACATTTTTGGGCAATAGCCTGTGTTTGCATAGGAGCCTCACCTAACAGGTTAAGCAATATAAATTTTATGTGTTTGTTTCGTGTAGCAAGCATAAATATATTTTTTTTGCTTGTCAAGCAACCGTATTGCTAATTTTATTTGTTTTATTGCTTTATAGTCCTTTGAGAAATGATATAAAAAAATGTCTGTAATCATTCTGTATAAGTACATATTTTTGACTTGTAGTGTATCGTTTGATTAAGTAGTTTAACCATATAAATTTGATAAACAGTAAAGAAGATTTTAATCATAAAAGAAGATTTTTTGTGAATGTTCTTTTTATATACAGAATGACTAATTATTCATCTTTTGTTATAAAGTTGGAATTTGATTAAAAATAATAAGTTTCATATGTTTTATTACGTTTCTTCGAATTAAATCTATTTGAATTCTATGTTTTTTAAGGGGAATTTTAAATTTATAATAAAATATAATTTCATTTTCTATAAAAGATTTTTTTATAAATGGAATTGAAAGTCAGTTGACAAATATTAAATTCTGGTTTAAATTTTGAAGTAATTCAATAAACTTTGTTAGGTGAGGCTCCTGTATAGAGAAACGCTGCTGCCCAAAAATGTCGAGAGACGCCAATGGGTCAACAGGAACGGTCGGATTAAGGCCCTTCTTAATGTAGCTGGTTATAAAAACCTATGCTATACAGTGCTAAAACTCAACGAGGGAGTGGTATACGATTTGATAGAAAGGCACCTCTGTGATTTCGGCAGAGCTGTCTTAATAATCATTTATTTGTATTGTGAAAAAACCTTTACTCCTTTTTGAGTAAAGGTTTTTCTGTTTAATGTTATTTATTTTTATCTTGTCTATATTCAAAAAGGAGGTAATTCTAACTAATGAATTGATTGCAATGTAACTATTATTGCTCTAATAAAAAATTTAAGACAGATAAAATAAAACAAAACCACTCATGAAACTCTAGAGTCTCCCTTAGCAATATGAGGAGGAGTTAACATGAAGAAATTATTAAAGGAATTACTTATAACCAAAAATAACTTGGATGCAGAGAAAGTTTTACGTCTTCCGTCGTATGATATTGCGCAAGAAGTAAAACAGTTTTCAATTGAAGATCAAGTCATATTACTAAATATGATTCCTGTATTAAAAAGCTCTAAAGTTCTTCAATATATGAGTGCAGAAGAAAAATATAATATCTTAATTCACTTATCTGAAAATAAAGCTAAAAAGTTACTGAATTTACAACCGATTGATGAATTAGTAGATTTACTTCTAGCGGTTCATCCGGAAAAACAGGCTAAATTAATGGCGTATCTAGATAAAATTACAAAACATAACGTAAAAAAATTAATGACTTTCAAACCTGAAACGGCAGGAAGTCTTGTTACAAGTGATTTTGTTGCAGTTAGAGGAAATTGGTCAGTAAAAATGACATTGAAGTACATTAGGGAACATTCTGAAAATGTAGAATCAATATCTTATAGTTATGTTCTTGATAGTCATGGTTATCTTGAGGGAATCGTTTCCATACATGAGTTATTACTAGCAGCAGATGAAGAGATATTATCTACTATCATGATGCCAGAGGTAATTTCAGTACACGCTGAAATTGACCAGCAAGAAGTTGTAAAAAAGCTACTGAATTATAATTTAGCAGCAATACCTGTCACAACAGCAAATAATAAAATGATTGGTATTATAACATTTGATGACGTAATGAATGTTATGGAAGCAGAAGCTACAGAAGATATTCAAAAGTTAGGCGGAAGTGAACCATTGAATCAATCTTACTTTGAAGCTAGTATTTGGAGCATTTTCCTAAAACGTCTACCATGGTTATTACTTCTTTTTGTTGCTGAGGCATATACAGGTACAGTATTAAAGTATTTTGAAGACGAAATTGAAACTGTAGTTGCCCTTGCTTTCTTTGTTCCATTATTAGTAGGTACTGGAGGGAATACAGGAACACAGGTTGTAGCAACAATTACTCGTGCAATTGGTATTGGAGAGTTAAAATTTAAAGACATTTTCCGTGTAATGAAAAAAGAATTTGCAATTGGTATGCTTCTTGGACTTGCACTTGGGATAGCTGGGCTCATTCGTGCTTATATGTTAGGAGTTGGAGCAGAAGTTGCGCAAGTTGTAGCAATTACTTTATTATTTATTGTTATTTGGGCTTCTCTTGTAGCAGCTGTTTTACCTTTAATTCTAAGAAAATTAAAACTAGATCCTGCAGTTGTTTCAGGTCCATTTATTACAACATTTGTTGACGGAACAGGATTAATAATTTACTTCATGGTTGCAAAAACGTTATTAAATTTATAAATATACACTAAAAAAATGAAATCCGGAATAAGTGTGTTGCCTTAATTGCTAAAACATAGTGGGGAATTCAGGCATGAGGAAATCAAACACTTTTGTCTTTAGATAAATAATATTTTAATGGATTTATTGAATGTAATGAATGCTGGAGGATAAAACTATGAAACATCTAAGAAAAATCTTCAAACGAATTTTGCTTCTATTTTCTATTTTAATGATTATTGGCGTAGGAATACTATTTGGTACTAGCTATGGCCGAGAGCTTCGTATAACAATCGCTGGGAGTATATTAACTTCTCAGCATCCACAATATGCGAAATATACATTCCTATCCCAAAAGGAACTAGATAAACTGCAAGATAGAATTAATCATCCAAAATGGTCAAACAGTGATGAGCATATTTATAAAAAAATAGTAGGAAAAAGATTAGAAGAATTAAAAAATCAGCCATTAGAAATTGATGTAGAAACAATTAAAAGTAATAAAGATAGTCGCTTTCTTTTCGAAGGAAAGTTAGTAACAATTAGTAATCCTTTCAATGTTAAACTTGTTAGCCATCAAGGAACACAGGGTGCTAACAGGGGAGAAAAAATTAGTGTAATGGCAAAACGTAATCATGCACTTGTTGCTGTGAATGCAAGTGGATTTGCTGACGAAACAGGAAGGGGTGGAGGAAATGTTGCTACTGGAATTGTGATAGAAAATGGGAAAGCTATTGATACAAATATGGATAGAAATGCCCCTACAATTATTACAGGATTAACAAAGTTTGGTCAAATGATAACAGGAAATTATTCTACCCAACAACTGTTGGATAAACAAGTCGTTTCCGCAGCTGGATTTATGCCACAGTTAATTGTAAATGGAGAAAAAATGATTACAGAAGGAGACGGCGGTTGGGGGTCGGCTCCAAGAAGTATTATGGCCCAAAAAGAAGATGGTACAATTATGTTTCTAGTTATTGACGGTAGACAGACACATAGTATAGGAGCTACGTTGAAAGAGTGTCAAGATATTCTATATGAAAAAGGAGCTATAAATGCAATGGCAATGGATGGAGGTTCTTCTGCTACGCTATATTTAGGAGGAAAGGTTATAAATTCACCGTCTACATTATCCCATGAAGATCGTTATTTACCGAACGCTTGGGTGGTAACAGCAAACCAAAAACAAAAAATAAAGATGACAATTGATGGGAGAAAAATAGATACCAAAACATCAGATGAATTTGATGCGAACATTTCAACGAATTTATGAATTATTAAAAATAGAACAAATACATGATTTTTATCTCGTTAGTTGGAAAATTAAAATTATTTTTTAAAATTAGAAATTATTATTTCATATTCATGATTTGCACAATATCAAACGAGAGTGATGAGGATTCCAAATTTACGGAATTCTTATCACTCTTTTTTAGTTTTTTGTAAATATGGAACAATATCCTTACTTTCACTGTCTATTAAGCGTTAAAACATTTTTTATTAAATAAATTAAGAAAGGAATCATCATTTTTAACTAAGGGAGAAGATTGAATTGAAAAAATTATGGATGCTGCTTTTCGTTTGTTTCGCGGTTATGTTGGTAGGATGTAATAAAAACGAACCGCCAAAACAAGCATTTGAAGAATATATCAATTTATGGAATGATAGAAAATTTACAAATATGTATGATCATTTATCAGATCATGCAAAAAAATCAATTTCTAAAAAAGAATTCACAGAAAAATATCAAAAAATCTATGAGGGGATTGGAGCTAAGAATTTAAAAGTTAAAATGAAAGGAGAGAATACGAAAGATAAAGAGCTTTTTCTTTTTGAAGTTAAGATGGATACCGATGTAGGATCAGTTTCATTCATCCATGAAGCAAAACTTGTGAAAGATAAAGAGTCTTGGAAAATAGATTGGACGCCAGACTTCATTTTTCCAGGAATGAAAAAAGATTACAAAGTACGTATGCAAATAGAGCAAGGAAAACGCGGAGAAATATATGATCGAAATGGAAAAGGGCTTGCAACGAATGGTAAAGCGACTGAGGTTGGAATTATTCCAGAGAAACTAGGCGAAACAGCAGCGCAAACGAAAGAAATAGTAGCACAATTACTTGATATGTCTATAGAAGAGGTCGAACAAAAGCTCACAGCAAAATGGATAAAACCAGACTCCTTTGTACCAATTGGTATTTTAAAAGAGGGAACCAGACAGAATGATTATATTGAATTAGAAGGAGTTTCATCTCACCCAGTAAATATTCGTACGTATCCATTAGGTGAAGCAGCGGCACACTTAACTGGATACATAGGAAAGGTGAATGCGGAGGAGTTAAAATCACTTCAAAAACAAGGTTATCAAGCAGATGATTTAGTAGGTAAGACCGGTTTAGAGAAAGTGTTAGAAAATAAATTGCGTGGTGAAAAGGGTGGACGCGTATTTATAGAAGATGAGAAGGGGAAAGAGATTAAAAACGTAGCAAAAAAAGAAGCAAAAGAAGGAGAAAATGTTACGTTAACAATTGATGCTGCAATTCAAGAAAAAATCTTTAATGAGATGAAAACTGAAGCAGGGTCTAGTGCAGCGGTCAATCCTAAAACAGGTGAAACAATCGCACTTGTAAGTAGCCCTGCTTATAATCCAAATATAATAGTTAGAGGAGCATCGAAAGCCCAACGAGAAGCATGGAGTAACGACTCGAAACTACCAATGACGAATCGCTTTACACAAGCATTTGTACCAGGTTCCGTATTTAAAACGATCACAGGTGCAATTGGTTTGGAAACAAACACAATAAATCCGAAGGAAGAATTTAAAATTCAAGGATCGAAGTGGACAAAAGATTCGTCTTGGGGAAATTACTATGTAACGCGTGTAAAGGATGCAAGTCCAATTGATTTTGATAAGGCAATGAAGTACTCTGATAATATTTATTTTGCTCAACAAGCTTTGAAAATGGGAAAAGATCAGTATGTAAATGAATTTAAAAAGTACGGATTTCATGAAAAATTACCAATCGAATACGAACTTCCTATTTCAATCATTGCAAAAGATGGGATAAAAAACGATATTCAACTAGCAGACACGGGCTATGGACAAGGACAAGTACTAATGACACCACTTCATTTAGCATTAACATATGCACCGATTGTAAATGAAGGGAATATTCCGTCGCCACATCTTTTAAAAGAAGCAAAAGTAGCGGGGAATTGGAAAGAAAATGTGGTTTCTAAAAAGAATCAAGAGATATTAAAGAGTGCATTAATCAAAGTCATTAATGACCCTGATGGCGCAGGGAGAATTGCACAGGTTGATGGTGTGACGCTTGCTGGTAAAACTGGTACAGCAGAACTGAAAGAGTCGAAAGAAGCAGACGGAAAAGAACTGGGATGGTTCGCAGCTTTCGATGCAAATGCGCCAGACATGATTGTTACAATGATGATTGAAGATGTAAAAGGAAGAGGAGGAAGTAACGTTCCAGGTGAAAAAATAAAACATGTATTTCAGAAATAATACTTAATTATAAGGTGAATTTTTCACTAAATTTATTACATGTTTGCTTAACTCAAAGATATAAATTGGGGGAAATATAGAACAATTAAATTTCAAAAAAGCATTCTCGATTAGAAAGAATGCTTTTTTGCTGTCATTCTAGAAAAGTTGACATTGTTAATGGCAAATAGAAGGAGATAGCAAATTGAAATGGACAAGTGGAGTGTTACGTTAAATTCAAAAAACAGATTTTCATGAGTAGAATTTTATCATTGTATGCTTTACTTGTTTTTTAGTATTATTATTCTGCTTGAAAAAGATAAACAATGGAACAAATGAAACTTGTATCTTGTCTATATATTGAAACCATAATAAAAGTGAGGGCAGTTTTTATGTTTATTCAAATAAGTTTGAGGTGTGGAAATGGAACAGACGTTTATTGAAAAGTGTAATCATGATGAGCTGGACTATGTTATAAAAGACTATTGGCAAGATGTATGGAATTATTCATTTATTATTACGAAAGATCCACACTTATCAGATGATATCACGCAAGATGTATTTATAAAGGTGTTTAAAAATTGGAATTCATTTCGAAAGGAGTCATCTATTAAAACGTGGATATTAAAAATCACAAGAAATACGGCAATAAACTATTTGAAATCCTCTTATTTTAAAAGGATATCTTTAATAGGATTTTTTAGTGACGATAAGCAATCCCTGTCAGCAGAACAAGAATTTTTTAAGCAAGAAGAAATGAATGATGTGTGGAAGGTGGTATTAGAACTACCTAAAAAGCACCGTGAAATAATTATATTGGATGCAAAATATGAATTATCTTATGAAGAAATGGCTGAAACATTAGGAGTATCCATTGGAACTGTAAAATCGAGATTAAGTAGAGCGAGAAGTAAGGTTTCAAAATTAATAGGGGAGGGTAGTAGTGATGAACAATAAACAAAATCCTGACTGGTATAGAAAAATAAAAAAAGGCCCAATGGAGAATCGTAAAGATGAAGAAGAATTTATTTCTAAAATAAAGCAGTCTATATATGAAAATAATGAAGTGGATTTTGAAAAACATAAAAGACCATTTCGTAAAAAAGCATTACCTATTGTAGTTGTTTTGGTTTGTACAATGTTATTTTTCATTGTTCAACAACCTTGGCTTGATGATAATAAATCGCCGGTACAAAGTAGTACTCAAATTAAGCCTAAAACAAAAGATGAGTCTGCTCAAGATCCATCATTAAAACAATTTATGAATGAACTATATCAAAGTACGAACTCAAAAAATGAAAATAACTTGTACAAAGCGTTAAATGATGAAGTTCTATTTAAAGGAAAGAGTTATAGGAAGGATGAATTGAAGTTTGATGAAGATATCTTTCATGAGTTGCAAGTCGCCCTTACAATGGGGGGAGAGTTTGCAAAAGATACAAAGCAAGTATATAAAGTACCAAGTGGATTGACAGAAAGTAACCAACCAAACCAAGCGCATTATATATATGCAACTGTTACTGGAAATAAAACGAAAATTTTAGCTGAACCAAAGAGAGAATCACAAGTTTTATATGAAATATCTAATGAAATGGTAAAAGCTTGGATTCCAGAAAAAGTGCAAAATGATGGATATATAAAAATTTCGACAATTAACGGTAATACTGGATATGTACAGAAAGAGTACGTTTTAACTGATATTAAATATTCATTTATGTTCGAAAAGAATAATGAAGGAACATGGAAAATAATAAATATAGATTCTATATGGTAAAAGAGGAAGGTTCACTTTAATGAACCTTCCTCTTTGTTTTTATTCTCTTTTTGAAGAGTATTCCAGTACTCTAAAATTTCTGATGTAACGAGAGCGGCAATGTTTTTTTCTGAATTACTACCAGGAATAACGACAGAAACGGCAATTTGTGGATCTTCAGTAGGAGCATATGCAATGAAAAGAGAATGATTTATCATTCTTTCTTGCTCATTCGGAAAACCTGTAATACCTGTTTTACCTGCGACGTCAAAGGGCAACTTTTTAATTTCCTCTATATTTTGACTCATTCCACCTTGCACGACACTCCAAAAGTTCATCGGGTAACGATTTGAACTTTCTAAAATTGGTTTAAACTTTTTTGTTTCCTTACCGTCCGGACTAATAATTGCACTTACAGTTTGAGGTTTATATTTATCACCTTTACTTGCCAAAGTTGCTGCATATTGAGCGAGTTGAAGAGGGGTATGCACTTCATTTCCTCCCCAAGAGGCGTTTAATAAAGCGGAGATTCCATTTTCAAACTTATTAGATGGATGGAATTCATATTGTCCGTCTTCTTCAAAGGGTAAATCAATCCCAGTTTTAGAACGTAGGCCGAATTGCATTAAATAATCTGTCCATATATGTGCCACTTTTTCTATATTTCCATTATTTTGGTTGAATAAGGGCAGAGCTACTTTTGCTGTCATAAATGTGTTAGATGAATTAATGATAGCCTGCCTCGGTGTAATCTCCCCTGTTGGTGTTCCAGGCGCATTCGTAATGTTATTTTGATTATCATACTGAAAAGTACCTTTATCTAAATAAGTATCTTCGGGTTGGAAAAGCTTTTCGTTTAATCCAATTAAAATAGTGAGTGGTTTTATAGTAGAAGCCATATTTACATAAGATTCACCATACTTTAATTTTTGAATTGCTTTATTTTGCGAAAGAGAGTTAATGTTTTCTTTTCTAGAAGATACACGTGTATTTAATATATTTGGATCAAAAACTGCCGTGTTGGCCATAGTTAAAATTGCGCCAGTTTTTGCATCGCTTACTACAGCATAACCAGCTTTAGCATCAGGTATTTTCTTAATTTGAGATCTTAATGCTTCTTCTGCTTTTTGCTGCAACTCAGAGTCTAAAGCTAGCCGCACATCTTTTCCTTTTTGTACTTTTTGAATGTTCCATAAGAACTTTTTATTATTCAATTTAAAAATAAGAGTTTTGCCTGGTTTTCCTTTTAAATCATTTTCATATTGCAGCTCAATCCCGCTTTTTCCAACAGCCATATGCTTTGAATTAAGGTCATTTTCTACATACCCAATTACTTGTGAACCAATTTCGTGTTTAGGATAATATCGAATCCATTCATCTTTAATTATTACATTATTGGGTTTGTTTTTGTTTATGAATGCAAGTTCATTCTCAGTTATATGAGAGTATAACGGTATATCATTCATAGTCTGCTTTTTACAAGATTGTTGTAATTGAGATTTTATGTTCTCTGTAGAAATATCATGTTGAAACTCGCTTGAAAATTGATTAAAAAAAGCTAATGTGTTTGATGTATCTTGTTTCGATAGCTTTTCATCATTAGAAGTGCAATATAGAGACTTAACTTTCTTATTTGTAGCTAGTATTACACCATTTTGATCAAAAATCTTTCCTCTTTCAGCTGAAGAAGTTGCGATAGTAATTGAAATGAAGTTGATTTTTAATAAAATTAGTAAAATCAAACCTACAATAGAAAGAACCGCAAAAAATCTCCATCTTTTTGTATGTAACATATAACCCTCCCTTATGTAGCCTATTTCATCTTATATTTAATTATTTTTTTTGTAAATGTGGAACAACTTTATTGTTTAGGTTGTCTATTAAGTATTAAAGCATGAAGAAAGGAATAATTAGCATGAAAATTTACTAGCAAGTCTATATGTAAGTTTAATAAGAGTCATTATACAGTTTAGCACTTCTAATGCAAGCGGCAAAAAAATAGAGAGAAAACAAGAAGGGAGAGTTATTAATGCCGTAGCTAAACGAAAAAGAATGGATGCTTACAAGGATTAAGCAAAAAATTGAGGCGATATTTATAACCGATTAGCGGTATCTAATATATAAGAAATGCTTTTAGTATTTGTAGCAATTTCTGAAAGGATTAAATGGAGGATTTATGAAAGAACAAAAAGGCAAGAAGCAGAAGACATATATATCTATTCGATTAAATATAATGTTCCTTTGCATATTTGTACTATTCTCAGCTATTATTATGCAGCTAGGAAAGGTACAAATCGTTGAGGGAGAGGCTTATAAGAACCAAGTGGAAAGTAGTCAAAATGCAATAACTAGTATTCCAGTTCCACGTGGACAAATTTTAGATCGAGAAGGGAAAACAGTTGTTAATAATAAATCTCTTCGCACAATTACGTATACAAGGGTGAAGGGAATTACGAGTGAAGATATTTTAAAAACAGCAAAAGACTTGGCGAAAGTACTTGAAATGCCTGAACAAGATATAAATAAATTAACAGATATCGATAAAAAAGATTTTTGGATGCAGTTGAATTCGAAACGTGCGGAGACAAAGATTACTAAGAAAGATATAGAAAAGTTTAAAGAAAAGGGTATAGAGGGAAAAGAGTTAGATAAAAAAATAGAAGACTTAAGACGAGGTCGGGTTACAGAGGTAGAATTAGCAGAATTAACAGCACAAGATTTAAAGGTGTTAGCTATTAAAAGTAAAATGAGTTCAGGTTATCAACTAACACCACAAATCATTAAAAAAGATGTAACAGATGAAGAGTATGCGCGGATAAGCGAAAATCTTGCGAATTTTCCAGGAGTAGATGCAACTGTTGATTGGGAACGTAATTATGTAAACGGTAATTTATTTCGTTCTGTATTAGGAAATATTACGAGTAGTGAAGAAGGATTACCGAAAGAAAATTTAGATTCTTATTTAGTACGTGGATATAACCGTAATGATCGTGTTGGAAAAAGTTATATTGAACAACGATATGAAGATGTATTACACGGCACAAAAGAAGAAGTAAAAAATATTACTGATAAATCAGGAAACATTGTTAGCACAGAAATAATCTCTAAAGGAAAAAGTGGTAATAGTTTAACATTAACGATTGATATGGAATTACAAAAGAAAGTGGAAGAAAGTATAGAAAAAAACTTGAGAGCTTTTAAGAGTTCAGAGCCACTGCTCGATCGAGCTTTTGTTGTCATGACGAATCCAAATAACGGACAAATTTTATCAATGGCAGGCAAAAAGATTGTAGAAAAAGAAGGGAAAATAGAGGTTGAGGATTTGGCATTAGGAAACATGACAACTTCGTATGAGCTAGGGTCAGCTGTAAAAGGTGCTACTTTATTAACTGGATATGAGACAGGGGCAATACATCCAGGAGATCAATTTTATGACGCGCCGATGAAATTTAAAGGTACACAAGCTAAGAAATCGTGGAATGTATCCGGATTTGGTAATATTAATGATTTACGGGCTTTACAAGTATCTTCGAATGTATACATGTTCCAGACAGCTTTAAAAATTGCGGGGGTCAATTACGTACCAAATGGCTCATTGGATATTAAACAAGGAGCATTTGATACGATGCGCTATTATTTCAAGCAATTTGGTTTAGGTGTCCCAACAGGTATTGATTTACCGAATGAAATAATTGGACAAACGAGAAAAGTAGATAGTCAACCTGGGTTTTTACTAGATTTTTCTATCGGTCAGTATGATACGTATACGCCGTTGCAATTAGCGCAATATATTTCAACGATTGCGAATGGTGGTTATAGAATGCAACCTCAAATTGTACAAGAAATACGAGAACAATCAATAAAAGAAGAGGTTGGCAAAGTTATACGTTCCATAGAGCCTGTCGTATTAAATCGAATTGATATGAAGAAAGAACATATTGATCGGATAAAAGAAGGGTTTAGATGGGTATTCCAAGAAGGTGATGGAACTGGCGTGAAATATTTCAAAAACGCGCCATATAAACCAGCAGGAAAGACAGGAACAGCCCAAACTGTATATGGTGGAGATGACCCGATTGGTAGAAATGCAAAAGGAGAACGTATGGAATGTTACAACTTAACGTTAGTTGGATATGCTCCATATGATAATCCAGAAGTAGCATTTTCCGTAGTAGTTCCATGGCTTCATGATGATAAAAATGGAATTAATTCTATAATTGGAAAGGAAGTATTAGATGTATACTTTGATTTGAAACAGCAACGTATACATGGTGAAGCTACTAGTACAGGTAGTTCTAAGCAAAATTAGAGTACTTTTCTCAGGGAAGAGACCCTGTTCATATAAAGCCATTTATAAGTAAAAAAATGAAATATGAAATAAGAGATAGAGGCGTCGTAGCTACTATCTCTTATTTTGTTAATAACTCTCATACTAGCTATAATTTTTTTAGTTTGTGGAACAAATTTGGTTCGGTGATTGTCTATTATGTGTACGTATAAAAAGGTGCTAAAAATTTGGAAGGAATGATGATTTTGAAAAATAAGAGGATGCTAAAAATAGGAATATGCGTTGGTATATTAGGTTTAAGTATTACAAGCCTAGAAGCTTTTACAGGAGGGGCACTGCAAGTTGAAGCGAAAGAAAAGACTGGACAAGTGAAACATAAAAATCAGGCGACGCATAAAGAGTTCTCACAACTTGAGAAAAAATTTGATGCTCGATTAGGTGTATATGCGATTGATACTGGTACAAATCAAACAATCTCTTATCGACCTAACGAAAGATTTGCCTTCGCATCAACTTACAAGGCTTTAGCCGCGGGAGTATTACTACAGCAAAACTCAATTGATTCATTAAATGAAGTAATCACATATACGAAAGAAGACTTAGTGGATTATTCACCTGTTACAGAGAAACATGTAGATACTGGAATGAAACTAGGAGAAATTGCTGAGGCTGCTGTTCGTTCAAGTGATAATACTGCAGGGAACATTTTATTTAATAAAATAGGTGGACCGAAAGGATATGAAAAAGCGCTTAGGCAGATGGGGGATCGGATTACTATGTCTGATCGCTTTGAAACAGAATTAAACGAAGCTATTCCAGGAGACATTCGTGACACTAGTACAGCGAAAGCAATTGCTACGAATCTTAAAGCTTTTACGGTCGGAAATGCACTTCCTGCTGAAAAACGTAAAATTCTTACAGAGTGGATGAAAGGAAATGCTACAGGTGACAAACTTATTCGTGCAGGCGTACCAACTGACTGGGTAGTTGGAGATAAATCAGGTGCTGGCAGTTACGGGATAAGAAATGATATTGCTATCGTTTGGCCTCCAAATAGAGCACCAATTATCATCGCAATTTTATCTAGTAAAGATGAGAAAGAGGCAACCTATGATAATCAACTCATTGCAGAGGCAACTAAAGTTATAGTTAAGGCTCTTAAATAGTATTTTAGTTTTCGCATTTTTAACATGAAAGTATTAAAAGTATAAAGTTAGAAAACGACTCTTTTCTTGTGATAAGAGTCGTTTTTGTATTCTTATTATTAAAAAGGTAAAAGTAAAAATATAACGAATATATATGACATATCTCATACGAAATTTCATGTACTGTATTATTTTATTAATTTAAATAAATTTCAAGAAAGTATAATATAATTCAGTTAGCATATAGAAGTGTTTGATGAGAATGTAAAGGAGAAAATATGAAAAAGAAAATTAATAGAATTGTAATGATTATTTGTATATTAGTAGGTTTTACAATCTTTTTATATTTACAGAACAATTTAATAAGTATAACTGAGGTTAAAATAACCTCTAGTAAAATACCATCCTCTTTTAAAGGGTATAAAATTCTACAAATTTCAGACTTACACAATAAAAAATTTGGCGATAATCAAGATGTGTTAATTCAAAAAATAAAAAGTATAGACCCAGATATTATTACGATTACGGGTGATTTAATTGACAGTAAATCATACGATGCAGAAGTTAGTATGCAATTAATACGAGAAATGGTAAAGAAGTATCCTGTATATTTTGTGACAGGAAACCATGAACAATGGTCTGGAAAGTATAACAGTTTAGAAAAAGAGTTGAAGAAATATGGTGTCAATATTTTAAGAAATGAACATGTAGGCATTCGAAAGGGTGAGCAAGAGATAAACTTGCTAGGTATTGATGATCCAGAGTTTGGTACTGGAAACCGTGATGAAGGAAATATTATAATAGATGAAATTAAAAAAGCAAAAATTGAAATGCAGCCAGATAGATATAATGTATTATTATCCCATAGGCCTGAATTTATAAAGGAATATACGAATGAGAGGTTGGATTTGGTTTTATCGGGACATGCTCATGGAGGGCAAGTTAGATTGCCATTTATCGGTGGATTAGTTGCTCCAAATCAAGGTGTTTTACCTAAATATACAGCAGGTTTATATGTAGAACAAAATACATCAATGGTAGTGAGTAGAGGATTAGGAAATAGTATCATTCCGCAAAGAATTTTGAATAGGCCAGAGATTGTAGTCGTGCAGTTAAATTAAGCTGTACGATTTTTTTATACAAAAGTGAGTAAAGAGATTTTATGTATTTTACAGGAGTTAACATTACAATTTTGTTAAAAATTTTCTACGTTACATAAAGTAACAAAATTTGACCCTGATTGTTTGTTATAGTGTAAATAATCAAAAAACTTAAAATTTGTCGAGTGAAAATTGTGATAAGTAATTCATGTAAAAAACTTAAAGGGGTGTACACATGCATAAAGAATATGAAATTGAAGAATACACGGCGATTGAGGAACAAATACATTATTATTGTAAATGTTTATTAGTAAGTCATCCTGATCAAATAATAAAGTATTTAGAAAAAAGGTTAGAAAAATATGCAGAAACATTACAATATGCACATTTATATCCTGACACAGTTATTTTACCGTTACAGCAATTAGTTATTGAATATTCTTTAGATGTTGCTAGAATTCGGAAGTATATGAATTTAAAAACGTAAAGTGAAATTTATAGTTTAAATGAAACAGAGTCGACTTTAGGAAATGAAATTCTAATGTCGACTCTGTTTCATTGTTTAATATCGTTGATTGAACATACATACTAATCAATGAAGTTTGACATATAATTAAGCAAGGGTAAAATAAAAGTGAGTACTCACTCATTTTATTGGAAAAGGAGGATGAAACGTGCAACAACCTTCCATTATTTTACGGACTGTATCAAAAAGTTTTGGGAAAAAAGAAGTGTTACACAATCTTTCATTGCAAGTTGAAAAAGCAGAAATTTTTGGTTTTGTTGGACCTTCTGGATCGGGGAAAACAACGCTCATTAAAATGATTGCAGGTATTAATGAGGCAACGAAAGGTGAAGTGCTTGTTAATAATACTAATATGCCTAATTTAAATGAAATGAAAAGAATTGGTTATATGGCCCAGGCGGATGCATTATACGAAGAATTGTCAGCATATGAAAATGCAGATTTTATAGCAACGATGTATGGACTAAAGGGAAAACGTAAAAAGACAAGAATTGCAGAGGTTTTTGAACTTGTACAATTGTCTCAGTATATGAAAAAGCAAGTACAACAATTTTCAGGTGGAATGAAAAAACGCTTATCATTAGCAATAGCGCTCCTTCACGAACCAGAAATATTAATTTTAGATGAGCCTACAGTGGGGATAGATCCGCTTCTTAGAAAAACGATTTGGGAAAAATTTTATGATCTTAAAAAGAAAGGCACAACGATTATTGTAACGACGCACATTATGGATGAAGCTGAATTTTGTGAGCGTCTAGGGTTAATTAGAGAAGGGAAACTAGTTGCGGTTGGAACAACTGAAGAATTGAAAAAACGCGTGTCCTCTGGACGGATTGAAGATGTCTTTTTGCTGGAAGAGGTGGCTCCATCATGAGAGTTACTGGTGTAATCATTCGTATTATCCGTCAATTTTTTCGAGATAAGCGTTCGTTAGCAATGATGTTTGGAGCACCGATGTTATTACTTTGGCTTTTGTCACTAGTGTTTACACAGAAAGACTATATACCGCAAATTGCTGTTGTTGATATGCCCGCTCAAATAGTAAAAATGATGAAAAATCAAGAAGCGTCAATTTATGAATACAGTAAGGAAAAGGCGATTTCTGAGTTGGAAAAACAAAAGGTAGATGCAGTATTTCGTATAGAGAATGGAAAAATGAAACTTCTGTTGGAAGGTAGTGATTCGTCAAAAAATCGTGCTGTACTTCAAGTATTGCAAAAAAGCACAGAGAAGAATGATGTATCGATTATGAAACCTGAAGTAAATTATTTACATGGCTCTAAAGACTTTACGATGTTTGATGGGCTTGGTCCTGTATTAATTGGTTTCTTTACATTTTTCTTTGTATTTATATTATCAGGTGTATCTTTCGTAAGAGAACGTTTAAGTGGTACGCTAGAAAGGTTATTATCCACCCCAGTAAGAAGATGGGAGATAGTCGCAGGTTATATTATTGGTTTTGGAATCTTTGCCTTTATACAATCCATTATTATCGTAAGCTTTTCCGTTTATATTTTAGATTTATACGTAGCTGGCTCCATATGGCTAACGCTACTTATTACATGTATGCTCTCTTTAACTGCACTAACATTAGGTACGTTTTTATCGGCATACGCAAATAATGAATTTCAAATGATTCAATTTATACCGCTTGTTATTGTGCCACAAATCTTCTTTTCTGGATTGTTTCCAATGGAATCTATGAATAAGTGGCTACAAATGTTAGGGAAAGTATTTCCACTCACATACGGCGCTGACGCAATGAGACAAGTGATGATTCGGAATCAAGGGTTTACAGAGATTGCATTAGATCTTACTGTATTATTACTTTTTTCACTATTATTTGCAGTAGGAAATGTATTTGCTTTAAAGAAACATCGCAAAATATAATAATGACAAAAAGGAGCTTTATAAATGCAGAAGGATTGGCTGGAGGAATTAATAGCTGCAACTAATACGGATAAACGAAATGAACGTCAAATGCGAATATTAGAGGCGGCTGTTGATATGTTTGGAGAAAAAGGATACGCTTCAACTTCAACAAGTGAAATTGCAAAGCGTGCTGGTGTAGCGGAAGGAACCATCTTCCGCTACTATAAGACGAAAAAAGATTTATTACTAGCGGTCGTAATGCCAACTTTAACTAAGTTCGCTGCACCATTTTTCGTACAAACCTTTGCAAAAGAAATATTTAAATCAGAGTATGAATCGTATGAAGGACTTTTAAGGGTTGTAATTCATAATAGATTTAAATTTGCTCAAAAACACTTTCCTATGATAAAAATATTAATTCAAGAAGTACCATTTCAACCAGAACTAAAAAATGAAATACAGCAATTAGTAGAAACAGAACTGTTTTCACATTTCAAAAAGTTGATTGTGAAATTTCAAGAAGAAGGAGAGATTATTGAGATACCACCATCTTCCGTACTACGTCTTACTTTATCAGCTGTATTAGGTTTATTATTAACACGATTTTTATTATTACCTGAAGAAAAATGGAATGATGAAGCAGAAATTGAAAATACGATTCAATTTATATTGTATGGATTAACTCCACGAATTTAATCGTCGAAGTGTGAATTACATATATTACTTTTTAAGTAAAAATAAATCGCCTTTAAAAAGGCGATTTATTTTCGTTATATATTTTTGATAAATAAGTACTTGTTTATTAAAAACATTCTAAATCAGCGTGTTTCTTTGTCTCTTCTTCTAAGACCTAATAATCCTGCTAGTCCTAATAAACCAAGCCAAGCCCAATTATTATTTCTATCACGATTATCATTTAAATCATTTGTTGTATTTACATTTCGAGTTCTTACATCATTATTAACTCTGTCTAAATTATTGTCATTTACTCGAGTTGAAATATCAGTGTTATTCACTCTATTCATATTATTTCCATCGTATTCAGCTTGCGCAGATGTACCTAAAAACATAATAGAGAGTGCTAAAACACTTAAAATAGATGATAATTTCTTTTTCATAACAATTCCCTCCTTTCTTAATCATTAATTTCTCCGGAGCATCTGTGTATTATTCATTTCACAATATCTAAACCAGTATAATAGGGCGCACATTTATTGAAAATAGAGTTGAATGATTGTTAATATATTATTGGATATATATTTCTCATAAAAATAAATGAATCAAACTTTGCTTAAAATGTTAATCTTAGTACAATTTATAGTATACGGACTAGCACTAAGGAGGTAATGAGATGCGACAATTTGCAAAACCTACAATCGTCGTAAGTAAATGTTTAGAATTTGATGCTTGTCGATATAATGGAGAGATGATTCCAGATGTAACAATACGAAATTTGCAGCCATTTGTTACATTTATACCTGTTTGTCCAGAAGTGGAGATTGGATTGGGAACTCCTCGTGAAACGATACGAATTGTAGAAGAAAATGGTGAGAACAGACTTGTGCAACCGTCGACACGAGAAGATGTAACTGAAAAAATGGAGCAGTTTTCAAATGACTTTTTACAAACGATATCGGATGTGGATGGTTTTATTTTAAAGAATCGTTCACCAAGTTGTGGTACGCGTGATGTGAAAATTTATTCTGGTTTTGAAAAAGCGCCAGCAAAGGGAAAAGGATCGGGCTTATTTGGCGGAGCAGTAGTAAAAAAATTTTCGCATCTTCCTATTGAAGAGGAAGGCAGATTGTCGAATTTTATTATTAGAGAGCATTTCTTTACAAGACTATTTACAATCGCATATTACAAAATGATTAAACATAATAAAAATATGAAAGACCTTGTATCGTTTCAGTCGGACAATAAATATTTATTTATGGCATATAATCAAGTGAAACAAAAGGAATTAGGGCGTATAATTGCAAATCACAAAAATGAAAAGATTGAAGTTGTATTTGAAAACTATGAGAAGACTTTATATGAATTATTTATGCGCACCCCCCGCTATACATCGAATGTAAATGTATGCGAGCACATTTTTGGATACTTTAAAACAAAGCTAAAAAAACAAGAAAAAGATCATTTTATAGAACTGTTACAAAAGTATGCAGAAAAGAAAATACCACTTAGTAGTTTACTTACAATTTTAAAATCATGGGCCATTCGATTTGATGAAAAGTATTTATTAAGACAAACGTATTTCGAACCATACCCTGAAGCATTAGTAGAAATTTCTGATTCGGGAAAAGGTAGAGATTATTAAACAATAAATTACATAATTCGACACAAAATATCCTATGTTGTTGTAGAACAATGTAGGAATTTTTTTGTGCATTAGTACAGAATCTGTTTTAAAATTAAGTTATGACAGAATTATAGCAATTGTCTAACTAATATTCTTGTCTTTTAAGTTGTTATGTTTGTAGTAGAAACTCGCACGCTGTCGAAACTCAATATTCGATAAGGGGTGTGTAGCGGAATGGAATTTACTCTAACTCGCGAAAAACAAATGATTAAAGAAATGGTACGTGACTTTGCTGAAAAGGAAATCGCACCGAAAGCTGTATATTATGACAAAACTGCAGAGTTTCCATATGAAACATTTCAAAAAATGGGCGAACTAGGATTATTAGGCATCCCATTCCCAGAAGAGTATGGAGGTTCAGGTGGCGATACTGTATCGTATGCGTTAGCAGTTGAAGAAATTGGTCGCGCTTGTGGTGGCACTGGTTTAAGCTATGCTGCAACAATTTCATTAGGTGCTTCTCCAATTTATTATTTCGGTACAGAAGAACAAAAACAAAAGTATTTAGTTCCAATGGCGTCAGGTAAAACATTAGGTGCCTTCGGATTAACGGAGCCGAATGCTGGATCAGATGCAGGTGGTACTCAAACGAAAGCGGTACTAGATGGCGATGAGTATGTAATCAGTGGTGAGAAGTGTTGGATTACAAACGCAGAGTATGCAAATACCATTATTGTAACCGCTGTCAACGGTGTTGAAGAGAATGGTAGAAAACGCATTTCAGCATTTATCGTACCTACTACTAGTGAAGGATTAACGATTTCTAGTCCTTACGATAAAATGGGCGTTCGCGCTTCTAATACTTGTGAAATCGTACTTGATGGTGTTCGTGTACCGAAAGAAAATATTCTTGGTGATGTAAATAAAGGTTTTAAACAATTTTTATATACACTTGATGGAGGACGTATTTCAATCGCAGCATTGGCAGTTGGTATTGCGCAATCAGCCTTTGAACGTGCATTGCAATATGCGAAAGAACGTCAACAATTTGGAAAGTCAATCTCTAATTTCCAAGCGATTCAATTTAAATTAGCTGATATGGCGACTGAAGTAGAGCTAGCACGCAATTTAGTACATAAAGCAGCTTGGTTAAAAGATAACGATAAACCTTTCGGTAAAGAAGCGGCAATGGCAAAACTATTTGCATCGGAAGCGGCAAGCCGTATTGCGAATCAAGCAGTACAGATTCATGGTGGATATGGCTATATGCGTGAATATGAAGTTGAACGACATATTCGTGATGCGAAACTATTAGAAATTGGTGAAGGAACTTCTGAAATTCAACGTCTCGTAATTGCTAGACATTTAGGATGTAGATAAAAGGGAGGAATCACTATGTTTCAAAAAATATTAATTGCGAATCGCGGGGAAATCGCTGTTCGTATTATGAAAACTTGTCAAAAACTTGGCATTCGCACTGTTGCTATTTATTCTGAAGCAGATGAAAATGCCCTTCATGTGAAAATGGCAAATGAAGCTTACTTAGTAGGTGGACCGCGTGTTCAAGAAAGTTATTTAAACCTTGAAAAAATTATTGAAATAGCTAAGAAGACAAATGCAGAAGCGATTCATCCGGGTTATGGTTTATTATCAGAGAATCCGTCTTTTCCGGTTCGCTGCAAAGAAGAAGGAATCGTATTTATCGGTCCTTCAGAAGAAATCATTACGAAGATGGGAAGTAAAATCGAATCACGTATCGCAATGCAAGCAGCAGATGTCCCAGTAGTCCCAGGTATTACTACAAATATTGAAACTGCTGAAGAAGCAATTGAAATTGCAAAACAAATTGGTTATCCATTAATGCTTAAGGCATCCGCAGGCGGCGGAGGCATTGGTATGCAGTTGATGGAAACTGAGCAAACGCTCACCAAAGCGTTCGAAAGTAATAAAACAAGAGCGCAAAACTTCTTTGGTAACGGAGAAATGTATTTAGAGCGATATATAGCAGACGCGCATCATATTGAAATTCAGCTTTTAGCAGATACACATGGTAACACAGTGTATTTATGGGAGCGTGAATGTTCGGTACAGCGCCGAAATCAAAAAGTAATCGAAGAAGCACCTTCACCATTTTTAGATGAAGGTACACGAAAGGCGATGGGAGAAGTTGCTGTACAAGCTGCCAAAGCACTTGGTTATACAAATGCAGGTACAGTTGAGTTTCTTGTAGATGATCAGAAGAACTTCTATTTCTTAGAGATGAATACGCGATTACAAGTAGAGCATCCAGTGACAGAAGAAATTACGGGATTAGACCTTGTAGAACAGCAACTCCTTATCGCAAGTGGAGAGAAACTATCATTTACTCAGGATGATGTAAAACGTAGTGGTCATGCCATTGAAGCTCGTATTTATGCAGAGGATCCGAAAACATTCTTCCCATCACCTGGGAAAATTACAGATTTAACACTACCGTCAAATGTACGGATTGATCACTTCTTAGAAAATCATGTAACGATTACACCTTTCTATGATCCAATGATTGCGAAAGTCATTGCACATGGCGAGACTCGTGAAGAAGCAATTTCAAAATTACATGATGCTCTAGAGGAATTAAAAGTAGAAGGTATTAAAACGAACACACCAATGCTACTGCAAGTTTTGGAAGACGAAGTGTTCAAAGAGGGTATTTATACAACAGGCTTTGTAACGAAACAACTCGTTAAAAAATAAGATTTAACAATATTAAGGGGGAAAAAATGATGACGAAAGTATACGCATCGATGGCAGGAAACGTTTGGAAGATTGTTGTAGGAGTAGGAGATACAGTAGAGGAAGAGCAGGATGTCGTCATTTTGGAATCTATGAAAATGGAAATTCCAATCATTTCAGAAGAAGCTGGCACAGTTATGAAAATTAATGTGCAAGAAGGCGATTTTGTAAATGAAGGAGATGTATTATTAGAAATTGAATAGGGAGATATAGGGGGAAGCGAATTGAAACTACCTAATTTTGCTGTCATTAAAGAAGTCGGGCCACGTGATGGCTTACAAAATGAAAAAAAGATTGTTGGCACAAAAGATAAAGTAAAATGGATTCAACTACTTACAGAAGCGGGATTGTCGTATGTTGAAGTTTCCTCATTCGTTCACCCAAAATGGGTCCCTGCATTAGCGGATGCAAATGATGTATTTTCTGAGCTGAAAAGGGATCCCAATGTTACATATGCTGCGCTTGTTCCGAATCAAAATGGTTTGGAACGAGCTTTTTTGCAAAATGTAGATGAGGTGAATGTTTTTTTATCAGCAAGTGAATCTCATAATAAAAGTAATATTAATAAATCGATCAAAGAAGCATTAGTCGTAATTGAAGATATAACAAAACAGGCATTATTCGAAGGGAAAAAGGTAAGAGGCTATGTTTCTACTGTATTTGGATGTCCTTATGAAGGGAATATAAGTCTCGCAGCAGTTGACGAATTATGTAATCAACTATTTTCATACGGTATTTATGAAGTTTCTCTAGGGGATACAATCGGTGTAGCGAATCCATTACAAGTAGAACAAGTATTAGAACACCTATTAAAGAAGTATGATGCTTCGCAGTTTGCAATGCATTTTCATAATACGTATGGAATGGCTCTAGCGAATGTAGTTAAATCATTAGAATACGGTATTACAACGTTTGATAGTTCTTGTGGTGGACTCGGGGGCTGCCCTTATGCACCAGGAGCATCAGGTAATGTTGCTACTGATGACCTAGTACATATGCTCCATAAATTAGGAGTCCAAACGAATATAGACGAAGAAAAGTTATTGAGAGCTAGTCAATTTATTCAAAGTAAGTTAAATATCCAATTACCGAGTCATGTGTATAGAGCGCTTCAACATAAAACGATAAGTAGGTGAGAAGATGCTACAATTACAAAACATTTCAGTTGATTATGTAACACCTCACGTTGTAAAGATTTCGTTATATCGTGAAAGACAAGCAAACTCATTATCTTTAGCGTTATTAGAAGAGTTACAAAACATATTAACTCAAATAAGTGAAGAGTCCAATACGCGTGTAGTTATTCTAACAGGTGCTGGTGAAAAAGCGTTTTGTGCTGGTGCAGATTTAAAAGAGCGTGCCGATATGAATGAAGAACAAGTTCGCCATGCTGTTAGTATGATTCGCACTACTATGGAGATGGTTGAACAATTACCACAGCCAGTTATTGCTGCTATAAATGGAATCGCACTTGGTGGTGGTACGGAATTAAGTTTAGCTTGTGATTTTAGAATTGCTGCTGAATCTGCAAGTCTTGGTCTTACTGAAACGACACTTGCAATTATACCAGGAGCGGGTGGTACACAGCGCTTACCGAGATTAATTGGTGTTGGTAGAGCGAAAGAATTAATTTATACAGGTAGACGTATTTCAGCGCAAGAAGCAAAAGAATATGGTTTAGTAGAATTTGTTGTACCAGCTAATTTACTTGAAGAGAAAGCGATTGAAATAGCAGAGAAAATTGCTAGTAATGGACCTATTGCTGTTCGATTAGCAAAAGAGGCAATTTCAAATGGTATTCAAGTTGATTTACATACCGGATTACAAATGGAAAAACAAGCGTATGAAGGTGTAATCCATACGAAAGATCGAATAGAAGGATTACAGGCATTCAAAGAAAAACGCAAACCGATGTATAAGGGGGAGTAAATATGTTAGACCAAAAACAACAATCTAATTCATTTGAAGAACGAGTTGAAACAATTAAACAAGGCGGGGCACCGAAATATCATGAGCAAAATAAAGCAAAAGGAAAATTATTCGTTCGAGACCGTTTAGCGCTTCTATTTGATAATGGCGAATATGTAGAAGATGCATTATTTGCTAACTGTGAACAAACAGGCTTACCTGCGGATGGCGTTGTAACGGCAACGGGTAAAATACATGGTCGTACTGCGTGTGTAATGGCCAATGATTCTACTGTAAAAGCTGGATCATGGGGATCACGCACAGTTGAAAAGATTTTACGTATTCAAGAAACAGCTGAAAAACTACGTGTTCCGTTATTTTATTTAGTTGACTCTGCTGGAGCGCGTATTACAGATCAAGTAGAAATGTTCCCAGGGCGCCGCGGTGCAGGAAGAATCTTCTATAATCAAGTGAAGTTATCAGGTAAAGTTCCTCAAGTATGCTTGTTATTTGGACCTTCTGCAGCTGGTGGTGCGTATATTCCAGCCTTTTGTGACGTTGTAATGATGGTAGAGGGAAATGCATCTATGTATTTAGGATCTCCTCGTATGGCTGAGATGGTTATCGGTGAGAAGGTAACTTTAGAAGAGATGGGCGGAGCTCGTATGCATTGCTCTGTATCAGGATGCGGAGATGTTTTATGTAAGACAGAAGAAGATGCGATTACACAAGCAAGACAATACATTTCATATTTTCCAAACAACTATTTAGAAAAGACTCCATTGGTTACACCTCAAGAACCGAAACAATTCGATAAAACGTTAGAACAAATCATTCCAGAAAATCAAAATGCTCCTTTCAATATGAAAGATCTCATTAATAGAGTTATTGATGAGGGTTCATTCTATGAAGTAAAAAAATTATTTGCTCAAGAGCTAATTACAGGCTTAGCACGTATTGATGGTAAGCCAGTTGGTATTATTGCAAATCAGCCGCGTATGAAGGGTGGCGTATTATTCCACGATTCAGCTGATAAAGCTGCTAAGTTTATTAATTTATGCGATGCATATCATATTCCATTATTATTCCTTGCGGATGTACCAGGATTTATGATCGGTACAAAAGTAGAGCGTGCCGGTATTATTCGCCACGGTGCAAAAATGATTTCTGCAATGAGTGAAGCAACTGTACCGAAGATTTCTATCGTTGTTCGTAAAGCATATGGTGCTGGTTTATATGCGATGGCAGGTCCGGCATTTGAACCAGATTGCTGCCTGGCATTACCGACAGCCTCTATTGCGGTAATGGGTCCAGAAGCTGCGGTTAATGCTGTATATGCAAATAAAATTGCAGCTTTACCAGAAGAAGAGCGTGCTAGCTTCATTGCTGAAAAACGTGAAGAGTATAAGAAAGATATTGATATTTATCATTTAGCATCAGAGATGGTGATTGATGGTATTGTTCATCCAAACAATTTACGTGAAGAGTTAAAAGGACGTTTCGAAATGTATATGAGTAAATATCAAGTATTCACGGATCGTAAACATCCTGTATATCCAGTTTAAAAGCCCTATTTAGGGCTTTCTTGCTCAAAAAGTTAAGGAGGGGAAAACATTGAAACAAGCAGTTTGGTTTCCAACAGAAGAGTACAAGGAAAAAACACGTTTATATGGTTGGATGAAATCATTGGGATATGAAGATTATGAAACTTTTTATAATAAATCTATTGAGGAAACAGCTTGGTTTTGGGGAGAGGCAGAAAAAGCAGTTGGCTATCAATGGATGAAACCTTATACAGAAGTATTAGATTTAGAAAATGGTACACCGTTTGCACAGTGGTATAATGGCGGAACATGTAACGTTGTAGAATCAGCTTTATCCCGCTGGCTTGCGGATGAAGAGACGAGAATACAGCCAGCACTTCAGTATGAAGGGGAAAATGGAACTTCAAAATCATTTACATATGAAGAGCTTGATAACTGGGTAAGCCGTGTTGCCAATGGTTTGAAACACGCGGGTATTGAAAAAGGTGACCGTGTAACAATTTATATGCCAATGATTCCAGAAACAGTTGTTGCGATGCTAGCTGTAATGAAAATTGGAGCAATTATTTCACCAATATTCTCAGGCTTTGCGTCTGATGCAGTTATGACACGTGTGCAAGCGGCAGGTTCAAAAATGATTATTACCGCAGATGGATTTTCACGCCGAGGTAAAATTGTTTCTTTAAAAGATGAAGTAGATAAAGCTTGTGAACATTGCCCAACTGTTGAAAAAGTGGTAATCGTTCGTCATGCAGGAAATGATTTTACACCACATAACTATGACTTTTCGTGGAGTACGCTAGAAAAAGAAAAACCATTCATACATGCCGAAGAAATGCAAAGCGATGATCCATTAATGCTCATTTATACATCAGGAACGACTGGTAAGCCGAAAGGAACAGTACACACGCATGCAGGATTTCCTTTGAAAGCAGCCTTTGATGCAGGATTTGGAATGAATATTAAACAAGGTGATCGTGTATTATGGGTAACTGATATGGGCTGGATGATGGGGCCATTTCTATTATTCGGTTCACTCATTAATGGAGCAACGATGGTTATGTACGAAGGTGTTCCAGACTTCCCAGAAGCAGACCGGTTATGGGAGACAGTTGATAAATATGAAATTACTCATCTAGGTATTTCGCCAACGTTAATCCGAGCATTAATGGCAAAAGGTGATGAGTATGTCAATAAACATTCTTTAAAGAGTTTGGAAGTATTCGCATCAACAGGAGAACCTTGGAATCCTGATCCATGGATGTGGCTGTTTGAAACAGTTGGAAAAGGAAATGTTCCAATCTGTAACTACTCAGGTGGAACTGAAATCTCTGGTGGGATTTTCGGTAATGTTCTTATTAAGCCAATCGCACCGATTAGTTTTAACGCATCTTTACCAGGAATGGCAGCTGTCGTACTGGATGATCAAGGTAAACCAATTCGAGATGAAGTCGGAGAATTATGCTTAGAGAAACCTTGGGTAGGTATGACGAAAAGCTTCTGGGAAGATGATGAACGTTACGTGAACACATATTGGTCACGTTTTGAAAATAAATGGGTCCACGGTGACTGGGTCATTTACGATGGTGAACAATATATCATCACAGGGCGTTCAGACGATACGTTAAATATTGCAGGTAAACGTATTGGACCTGCTGAATATGAATCTATTCTTGTGAAACATAACGATGTAATTGAAGCTGCTGCAATTGGTGTACCTGACGAAGTAAAAGGTGAAGTTTGTCATTGTTTTGTAGTATTAAGAGATCATGTAACATTCACAGGAGAATTAAAGAAAGAATTAATGAGTTTAGTAAACTCTCATATTGGAAAAGCGTTGTGTCCTAAAGACATCCACGTTGTAGAAGATTTACCGAAAACACGTAATTCTAAAGTAATGCGCCGTGTTATTAAAGCAGCTTACTTAGGAAAAGAATTAGGTGATTTGTCTTCACTTGTAAATCCTGAAGTAGTTCCGTTTATTCAGGGGTTACAGTCTAGTAAATTATAAAGTTAGAAAGGATCTCTGTATAAATAGAGATCCTTTTTTATGTTTATAAAAAGAAAAGAAGTGAATTTGATGAAGAAGAAAAATTCTACTATTAGTGTTAAGTATGTCTGTTTTATAGTTTTTATTAAAATACGATACTGTGGCATGTTTATTCATTGGAGTAATTAAATTTTGTTAAGGATGAAATTCAATAAAAGCGTTATTTTAATAGGCTGTTACGAAATTTAATTTGAAAGGCACATCCAAATGATAAAAAAAGAGCGCTATAAAATCAGTGCTCTTTTTATTAGAAATTGCTTAGTTCTTAAAAATAAAATCATTACGGACAATTCACAATGGTAATAATGACGCTAGCCATTGTTCCAGGAGAATCAAGAAGAGAAGCAGTAACGGTTACTGTTCCAGGCCCATTAGCGGCTAGAAATACAGCGGTAAAGTTACCTGAGGCATTGGTAATGACAGCAAGAGGAACCATGAAAGCAAGAGATGGGTTACTAAACGAAAAACTGACCACTACCCCTGGAGTAGGAATACCGTTTACTAATACTTGACCCGAAAAAAATAAAGTATTATTTCCTTGAGTGGATACACATGCTGTGGTTTCGTTAGAAGTCAAGGTAATAGATGCAGGTCCAGCAGGAAGATTAAATCCAGTTGGTCCAGTTGGTCCAGTTGGTCCAGTTGATCCAGTTGGTCCAGTTGATCCAGTTGGTCCAGTTGGTCCAGTTGGTCCAGTTGATCCAGTTGATCCAGTTGATCCGGTTGGTCCAGTTGATCCAGTTGATCCAGTTGATCCGGTTGGTCCGGTTGGCCCAGTCGGTCCAGTTGATCCGGTTAATCCAGTAGCTCCTGTAGAACCGGTGGGACCGGTAGGGAATTGAAAAGGTTGAACAGTTGGAAGTGTAGGTCCAATAGAACCGGGATTAAGTGCAGCAAAAGATAAAAACTCGTCCATTATTTATCACCTCTAAAAATCGTATTACTAATAGTAAATGTAATGATAGAGCAAAGTGAAACGGACAAGCGGTTTTATTTTAACAAATTAAACAAAGTAGTTATATGATAGAAAGAGAGATTAGTATGATTCCTTTAGAAATTAAATATAAAAAGGCGATTATCTTCAAATCGCCTTTTAGGTAATGCCGTGTAATTTTATTCAGTTATTTGAAATATAGTTTCATTCGGTTTGGAAAATCCATACAGTTTCCTTGCGAATTTTAAAATTTCTTCTTCACTACTTGTTAAAGCCTTGACATCCTTGTTAAGGGAATGACCATCCTTCTTTACAGAAGATAATTTTTGTTGTTCCGTATTAAGTGTGATTTGTTTTTCTTTAATCATTTCTTGTTGGTTATTCAGAGAATATTGAAGGACAAAAATTATAGGTAATATAAAAGCCAAAGTAGTTATAATACGGCGTCTTGTTTTTTTTATACTACCTTGTTGGTTATTAGGATTCACTTGCTGTGAGGGTATATTAGGATTTGATTGGTGTGATGATACTTTTGGGATGTTTCCCATTAAAATGCCTCCATTACTGATTGTCGAATTTAAACCGTTTAATAGTATTATAAATGTTCAATAAGGATTTTAGAAGATATTTTAATATAGGTGAGTTTTGTAAAGTTTAAACAAAATCTTTATTTAAATAAAAGAAACCCCGCTTGTCTCTGGGGTTTCTGAAGGCAATGAAAGTACTCGACTAATTAAAGATTCCATGAATTTTTTGCTGAAAATACTGGTGAATTCGTCTGAAGTAATGAGGGCATCTAAAGCTTTATACGTACGTGAAGTAATTAAAAATCGATTTATAAGAGTTAGCTTGTTTTTTCTTAATAGCCCACCTAATCAGTAAATACATATGTCTGTTGAAATCTTTACGTGTTCATTGATAAAAAGCTGATTATATTCAGTCAGCTTTTTGTATAATACATTCTAGTATTTATCGGTTCCAAAAGACATATTCTTTCCTTTAAGTTGGCATCGAAAATATTACCAATTTTTCCTTTTACAATGGCAACAAATAAAGAAACATTTACAACGACACTTATTTCGTTTAGAACTCCAATCATCATCACGATGACACTTTTCTTTAGATTTCCACCAATCATCATTACAATGTTTTTCCTGAGAACTCCAATCGTCATCACAATGACACTTTTCTTTAGATTTCCACCAATCATCACAACAATGCTTTTTCTGAGAACTCCAGCAATCATTTTTCCAGGACATTTATTTCTACCTCCTTTCAATAGTGTTCATATTATTCTATGTTTTAATAAAAAAATTGCTTGTTTATTAACCTACTATTTTATCTTTATATGATAGAGTGTCTTCTACTCGATATAGAATTCATACAAACTATGCTAATTTTTAAGAGAAAGTGGAGAGAACTACTACTAGTTATGGTATTTTTCAATAAACACTTGTTGAAGAAAATGTTCTGATTACAAATAATATCTTATTTTCGAGTACGCTTTTTAAATGTATATTTCACAATGAAAAATGGGAAATCCACAAATAAAGTCTATGTATATGTGAGTTAATGGGAAAATCTAGTGTGTTTTTAAGGGGCGTCTTATTTAAAAGAAGAAAGGTTTGTTTTAGAAAGTGGTGTCTAAACATTAAATGGAGTAGGACTAAATTCACGGCCGCTCATTAAAAAGCTTTTAATTAGGAGAAGTCTGTTTTTATAATGAATAATGAAAAGAAAGTTTGGTACAATTGTTTGTTTTTTTCTTTTTATGTGTTTGCCTCGTACCCTTTTAAGCTAGTGGACATACTTTACTAATAGAAAGGATTAGGGGGTGAGGTATTGGGTTCTCGATTTAATAATTGTAAAAAGAAGTGTACATGTAAACAAGATGATTGTTGGGAAGTATTCGAAGAGTGTAAAAAAGAACAGCATGAGAAATGTGATAATTCTTGTGTACAAGGAATTAGAGATGAACTTAAGAAATTAATTAATCGAACAGTTCAAATTAATACAGAGGGACGTACTTATGTAGGTACTGTTTCGTCTGTAAGTTGTGATGTAGTTAGGCTTGCGGCTATTCCTGGATCGGTTGGAGTAATTATTTCCATTTGCAAAATTGAAGCAATTTTCCCACCGGTTACAACGGTTACTGCTGACTTTGATTTTAATGGTATTGATGTAGCAAACAAAGCATAATTATGCTGCTTTTTTGTAAAGCCATTCACATGAATGGCTTTATTTTAATTTTATATAAAAGGAGAATATATTCTTTATATAGAAATAAGTTTGAGGTTATAAAACATGATGTACGAAAGGAGCAAGGAAGTGATTAAACTAGAAAGCTTTAAGAAATCTGATTTTAAACAATTAATAAATTGGATTAATTCCGAAGAATTTCTAATACAATGGTCAGGAAATGCATTCACATTTCCTTTAGACGAACAGCAATTAGAGAAGTATATAGAAAGTGCAAATACACTCGCTTTCAAAGTGGTAGATGAAGAGACTTCAGACGTTATTGGACATATTTCGCTTGGGCAAATAGATAATATTAATAAGTCCGCTAGAATTGGAAAAGTATTAGTTGGTAATACGAAGATGAGAGGACGTTCTATAGGAAAACATATGATGAAAGCAGTACTTCATATTGCTTTTGACGAATTAAAACTACATAGAGTAACTCTTGGTGTGTATGATTTTAATACATCGGCTATTTCATGTTACGAAAAAATAGGGTTTGTAAAAGAAGGCTTATTAAGAGAGTCAAAAAGAGTAGGAGAAACGTATTGGAATTTATGGGAAATGAGTATGTTAGAATATGAATGGAAGAAGTAGCAACGATAGTAATTTATAATTATATTATGTTAACAAAGGGGTTTGGTGGGTATAGTGGATAATAAAACAAAAATAATTTCAATTGCAGCTGTTTCGGGGGGAGGTAAAACTACAATTACAGAAAGATTAAAGCATAAGTTTAAAAACTCAAAAGCTCTATATTTTGATAGTTACACATTTGATAAATCTCCTGCTGATATTTGTAAATGGATTGATGATGGGGCGAATTACGACGAGTGGGTATTAACACCATTAATTCATGATATTGAGCAACTTATACAAAATAATACCTTAGACTATATTATTGTAGATTATCCTTTTGCATACTTAAATAGTGAGATGCGAAAATTCATTGATGTAACTATATTTATTGATACGCCTTTAGATATTGCGATGGCTAGAAGGATTTTGCGAGATTTTAAGGAAGGTACAATAGATGAAATACATAATGATTTGGAACATTACATGACATATGCGAGAAAAGCTTATTTAGAGGCAATTCATACTGTTAAGCCGAATTCAGATATCATATTGGATGGTTCTTTATCTGTAAGTGAAATAATTAATCACGCTGTAGAGGAACTTGGCCGAAGAGAAGTGATTGTCAATGGTTAAATGTATAACAGATGCTGTTAGGTGGATAATTGAAGTAAGGGAGAGATAAATGTGTACACTTTATTTCAATATAATTGGCAAGTAAGAGATGATTGGTTTAAGTGGTGTGAACAACTTTCAGAGGAAGATTTACTTTGCAAACTGGTGGTATTTTAGAAACATTATTTCATATTGTAGATGTAGAGTATAGTTGGATTAGTGCTCTTCAAGGATAAGAAGATAGAGAACAGCAATTTAAAGATTATCAATCGATTCGAAAAGTGAAAGCGTTATTTAATTTATATAAACGAGAACTTGAAGTTTTTTTGCAGTCATAATTATCTAGCCTAGAATGCTAGCACACTTAAAATAAGCCGTATAAAAAGTTAATCATTGTGTGCTTTGATTATATAATGTCGGCGAAATAAATAGTGTGAAGGACAGCTATCTTAACAAGTGTTTCATGTAACGTTCATATACTTTAATTTTTTATAATTAATTAAATTTGAATTTTGTTTGTTGTTAAGAAAAGGTGAGAAGAAAATAAAAAAAGAGGGCTAATGCCCTCTTTTTCTTTTAATTTGGTAATTAATCACAGATTGGTATCCCAAGCACTCTTAGAGCTAATGCTACTTGAAGGGAAATCTCTAATCTAGCAATTTCAATACCAGCTACTGAAAGAACTAAAAAAGGTTGTCCGTTTACAAATACAACGCAACTATCCATAGTTAAACCTCCTTTCTAGTAATTTACTATAGTATATGAGTAGAACTTTAAAATGTAATAGTTCAATTGTTGGATTTAATAGAATTAATAGATTAACCCATTTAAACTAAACAAACGAACACAACGAAAGGAAACAGAGATGGATGTATGCCTCAAAAAACATAGGTTTTAAGACATGTAATGGGATATGAAATTCATCATATTGGTCAGCTGTCTGTATGGGCGAGGAAGTTAAACTTGCAACCAGTTTCAGCAAATTTGAAGAGGATGATAGAATTAAAAACCGACTTGCATCTTAAGCGCAAGTCGGTTTTATATATATAAGAAGATTTCTTAATTGAAATCCTCGGATTTTTTCTGACGTATATGTAAAAACATTAAGGTGGTAATGATTAAAAAAATCATTATAGTTTGTATAATTAAATTTTTAAACTGAAGCAATATTGTCCAAGATGTAAGGGCGTCTTTAAAAGCTTGGAGTGCAGAGTACGAGGAAGGATCAAAACCATACTGTAGCAACTTTTTTGTTTCAATAAATGAAATGTTTTCTTCATCTGCATCTAATATTACTGAAATTAGTCTAGTATCTCCAAGTTTTGCTGTACTGACAAAACTATAATTACCGTTAGTTGAAAAACTAGTTTGTAAGCCATCAACACCTTGAAGTTTAATGTTTTCATTAAGGGAATATATCATTTTATTCGTATTGAAAACCTGGGAATCTTTGAAGGTAAATTGGTAAGAGGTTAGTTTCGTAATATTCAATACATCTGGAAAATCTTTTACTAATTTTGCTGCTAGTTTAGCTGCGTCTATCGCTGTTGTAGTTGATTGTTTATCTGTATCATTATTAATTCCAGTAGAGTTTAGAAATGGAGATGGTTGTAATAACTTTAGTTCTTTTGCTTTTTTATTCATTAATACTGTAAAGTTATCTTCATTTCCAGCAATGTGTTCTGCTAGAGCGAGTGCAGAACGATTATTCCCTGCCAGTAGCAATGCATGAAGTAAATCACGAACCGTTGTTTTATCATTCGATGTTACTTGTATAGGGCTTGTTTCTACTCGGAAAACTTCGTTACTTATTTGTACTAAGTCATCTAACTGTATTTTTCTATCATTTAGTTGCTCCAATACGATATATTCTGTCATTAATTTAGATAAAGCAGCTGATTGTACCGGAGTTTCTTCATTTTTTTTATAAACAATTTCACCTGAATTAGCATTTATTAAAATAGCTGATTTAGCTTGAATAATCGGACCATTTACATAAAGATAAAAATATAAAACGATAAGTGCGGTAATAAAAAAAGATAATAATAAAATAGCGAATTTCTTTAAGAATTGCATAAGCGATCCTCCTATTATGACATCAATACTAGTATTGTAAAAAGGAATGCTTAATTAGGAAGAAAGAAAAGGTAAAGAATTTCTAAAGAATTATAAAGGATTATTAAATTTTGGTTATTAATGGAAAAAGTTCAATTTCTTATATGATAAGAAATTGAACTTTTTATTTATAATATTAACATTTGTATGGGAGTAGTTTTACAGTGAATGTTGTTTTTTCATCATCACTATATACTTCAATTGTTCCTTTATGCAATTCGACTATACTTTTTGCAATAGCTAATCCAAGTCCAGATCCACCAGTGTTTGTAGAGCGAGATTTCTCAACGCGATAAAAACGTTCAAAAATATGAGGTAAATCCGTACTAGGAATAGGTTGCCCGTAATTTGTTATATCAATTGTAATCATATTATTGCTTTCATAAGCAGTAAGGTCAATATAGCGACCTTCGCTTCCATAAGCGATAGCGTTTATAATAAGATTTTCAAACACACGCACTAATTTTTCACCATCAGCTAATACCATGAGCTTTTGAGATGGGAAAGAAGGTCGACATTCTATATTTGCTTCTTGAAATTGTATATGGAATTGAACAGTTAATTGCCCAAGTAACTCTACTATGTCAATAGGGACAGAATACAAGCTTAACTCTTTATTTTGAACACGTGTATATTCGAACAAGTCATTCATTAATGCATTAAGACGAGTTACTTTATCGTAAATGACTTGAATATAGTATCGCAATTCTACTTCATCTCTATAATTATCATGATGGATTAAATTTACGTATCCAACTATAGAAGTAAGGGGAGTGCGTAAGTCATGTGATACATTTGTAATAAGTTCACTTTTTGCTTGTTCCGCTTGTCTTTCTTCATCAATGGAGACTTTTAATTGTTCAACAATTTCATTGACCCCGATTGCTAATTCTTCTAGATAATTATGATTTACAATAGAAACTTTATGATTGAAGTTTCCATTTGCAATATAACGAATTTCTTCTATCATTTTTTTAATACAAGTTTCATAGTAAAGTTTTTTCTCGTGACGATAAAAAATGTAAAGATAGGATGAAAAAATAGAAAATAAAAACAAATAAGATACAATCATCATCCATAACGATTCTTTAATCCCTTTATACTTTTCATAACCAAAAATTCGAATGAATTCTTTACCGAGTTCAGTTAGAGTAAGTGAACTCTCAATTACACTCGTAACGAGGCGATAAATAATTAATTCAGTAATAGGCGTGAGTGTGATAGCCAATAAGAGCCAAAAAATAAGTTTCCATTTAGGGATATCTTTTAATATATCAAATGCTTCATTTCTCAATTTTATAGCCAACTCCCCAAACAGTGTGAATAAATTTTTCTCCATTTATTACTGTTTCAAGTTTATCCCGTAAGTTGCTAATATGGACCATTACAGTCTTATTTGAACCGTAACCATCTTCATTCCAAACGCGTTCAAAAATTTCTTCTGAACTAAATACTCTTCCTGTATTACTTGCAAGCAAATATAAAATATCGAATTCAATAGAGGTTAGTTTAATATACTCTCCATTTACTTTAACAGTATGATTATGTTTGTGTATTTCAACAGAGCGAATACGAATAATACCATCTTCATTCTTTTGCGAAGTAGCGTTTTGGAAAGATGATCTTCGTAATAAAGCTTTCACTCTTGCTACTAATTCTAATGGATTGAATGGCTTGATCATATAATCATCGGCACCTGTCATAAGACCTAATATTTTATCCATATCTTCTGCTTTTGCACTAAGCATTAGAATTGGTACAGTATTATTTTCACGCACTTCCTGACAAACTTCTAAACCGTTTCGCTTTGGCATCATAATATCCAAAATCATAAGGTCAACTTCATATGTAGAAACCTTTTGCAATGCTTCATCACCATCATAAGCTTTATAAATGTTATAGCCTTCATTTCGCAAATAAACAGCAAGTAATTCAACAATTTCTTTATCATCATCAATAATTAATATGTTTTTATTCATTGTGTAGTTCCTTTCCTTACAAATCATCAACATTACTATAATATCAAACATTTATGTACTTGTAGCGATGATTCTGTATAAAATTTCATGTAACGTATTAAAAAGGAGTAAAAAGATTAATAACGAATATAAAATAACGAGGATATTTAGATTCTACATTATAATGAAAGTTAGTTATAAGGGGGATTTTCTATGTTATGTAATGATATATATTCATTTACTCCAACTGGAAAAATAGAAAATGATATTAAAGCTTTTCTACTAAAATATAATAAAGAGTTTACATATAAACATTCAATTCGTGTGGCAAATGAGGCAAAAAAGATTGCAGAAAAGTTTCACGTAGATAAAGAAAAAGCAGCAATTGCAGGATATTTACATGATATTAGTGGCATTTTTCCGAACGAGGAGCGGATTGCAGTTGCTGAAGAATTTGGTGTAGAAATAGTGGAAGCAGAAAGAAAGTTTCCTATGATCATTCATCAAAAACTATCGAGAGTAATCGCAAAAGAAATATTTAAAGTAGAAGATGAAGAGATTTTAAATGCAATTTGTTGCCACACAACGTTGCGTAAACATGCAACGAAGATGGATTTAGTATTATTTGTTGCAGATAAAATAGAATGGGATCAAAAAGGGACACCACCATATTTAATAGAAATAAAAAAAGGATTGGAAAAATCTTTGGAAAAAGCAGCTTTTGTATATATTTCATATTTGTGGGAAAGGAAAGATACATTGAAAGTTATACATCCATGGCTAGAACAAGCATACTGGGATTTAAAAGGAATTGTACAGTAGAAAGGACAAGGAAATGCAATTAAAAGAATATGTGAATCAAACATTTCCAGGAGTTACATTAGTACCCTACTTATATTCTTAGTGGGAAAATCATTTACATTTTGATTTTGGAAAAGATAAATATCAAATTGTAGAAGGAACCGACGATTTAAATATGGAATACTTTTCTCAACTATATACATATAATAAATTCTTATTTGAAGACATATTTTCAAAAGAAGATGTAGTGTTTGTAGTGACAAATGTTTATAGATTTAAAAAGGAAAATATAAAAACTCCACAGAAAATAAATGTATACAATAAATATATTAAGAAAAGAGATTTAAGATTTCATATAAGACAAGAAACGTTACCGTTTCTATTTGAAGATGAAGAAGCAGATTTATATTGTACATATCAATTTTCTTTAAAATGTCTTGCGGAAGATATTAAGTATAAATTGCTTATACAAGCTGCTAATTATGAGGATTTCTCTGCTCTGTATCCTCGATTTGGACGAAAAAAAGAAATTTCTTATCCAAATGTATTTCTCATAAATGCAACGAAAGATATTGTCATGTTTATGTATGATAATAGAGGAAGTGAAGTAATTGGGAAGAATAAAGAAATAATACGAGATTTATATAAGAAATATAAAGAATGGATTCTAGATTATGAATGAGAAAGTATAGATAACTCATTTAAATGACAATAGGGGAAGTGAAGCGTGTAATGAAACGTATTGCAATTGTCTCTGCATGGGAACCAGAACTGACGTATTTGCATCAACATTATCCAAGTGAACGTGTTGAAAAAAGAGCAGCTTGGGAATTTCATTTTCATACTATTAATGAGCTGGAAATTATATCAGTTGTTACTGGTGTCGGTAAAGTAAGCTGCGCTAGTTGTGTACAATTGTTAATTAGTGAGTTTCAGCCAGATGAGTTGTTTATGACAGGAATATGCGGAAGTTTATCAAACAAGGTGAAAAACGGTCATATTGTAGTCGCACTAAACGCAATACAACATGATGTTACTGCTGCTGGTTCAGGAGAAGATGTTTTTAATTTATATAACGGTAGAACAGCACCTATTGAAACAACAAAATCACTTGTAAGAAGAATAAAAAAAATACGATCGTATGATCCGATACATTTCGGTACATTTTTATCAGGAGATCAACGTATTCGTAGTTCAGAAATGAGATATTTACTCCATACCGTATATGGAGCATTGGCAGTTGATCAAGAAGTAGCAGCTTTCGCCTATGTATGCCAAATAAATAAAAAACCATTTCTCTGTTTAAAAGCTGCTTCAGATCAAGCAAATGATAAAACGAAAGAAGAACAAAAAATCTTTAAAATGCTAGCATGTGAAAGAGCATGTGAGCATTTAATTGCTTTTTTACGTGTTTATGAGGTTAATGTAGTAAATAATAGATAGTTTGTTATAAAACAAATCAATAGTGAGTTATATGTAGGGAAATGTCCGCTCATTTCAAATTAAGAGCTGAAATTTATAATAGATGGAATATATTATATGGGTACACGTTGAGTTTAATATAAGCAGTTGGAGGGCAATTTTATATGATTCAATATAAAAGGTGTAGTGAAGTAAATATTGATTTAGTATATGAAGCTTTTAAAGATGGATTTTCAGATTACATTATTAAGATGGAGGTTTCAAAAGAGGATTTTATACAACGTTTTTTGGGACCAGAAGGTAATTTGCTAGAACATTCTTTTCTTGCTTTAGAAGAAGGCAAATCTGTTGGCGTAATACTAGGTGGCATAAAGGATTATGAAAGTATAAAGACTATGCGCTGCGGAACATTAGCGGTTCATCCTAATTACCGCGGTATTGGTGTGAGTCAAAAATTATTTGAACTGCATAAAGAAGAGGCGATTCAACATGGATGTAAGCAACTTTTTCTCGAAGTCATTGTAGGAAACGACCGAGCGATTCATTTTTATAATAAGTTGGGCTATGAAAAAGTGTACGATCTTTCTTATTATAATTTAAATGATTTGACTAAAATAAAGAATAAAGTTTGTAAGGATATTGAAGTAAAACAATTAGAATTTCCAACTTTTAAAGATGAAATTCAGAAATGGTTAAACTTCCATATAAATTGGCAAAATGATATTGATTATATCAAAAAAACAAATAATGTATTTTATGGTGCATATGTTGATAATGACTTAAAAGGCTCTCTATGCGTAACTGAACAAGGTAAAATTAGTTTTATTTTCGTAGACAAAGGTTATAGAAATATTGGTGTTGGGATGAAATTATTACAAGTAGCAAGAGAAGAATTAAATTTATCAAGTTTATCAATTGGGTTTCCTAACAATAATTTATTAGAGGGTTTTTTTAAGAAATGTGGATTTGAAAAGAATTCTTTAGCGCAATATGAAATGTATTTATTACTCTAAGAGCGGAAAGATTTATTCTTTTCGTTTTTTATTTTGCTGTTATGTTGGTAAATGCTCCGCAATTATAATTTATAATGAGAGGGATTTTGTTTATCCTTAAGTTATTTTTTTAATTGTCAATTTCTTGCTAATAATTTTCTTTGTATAATATTCTAATTTTATGTAGAATAGATACGATGGGAGGGGATGAAAATGAATAATGGATTAAAGTTTAAGATTTTTGAATTGCATTGTCTCGTTCAAAAGACTTATTCTGATATTAAAATAGCATGTGATATTGCTATTTATCAAGAAAACACTTCTAAATATTTAATTTCATTAGGATTTTTAAATAAATCATATATGACTTATATAGAAGCAAAAAGATTCTATCGCGAAAATGAAGAGCTTGTAAGTGTAGAATTTGATAATTTTTTTGATATGTATGATAAATTAGAAAATGAATTAAAACAAGTTATTTCAACTGAAGATAAAAATCCTTCATCGCTACATAACAGATTTGATCAGTTTCAGCAGAAAGTTGAAAATATAAATGACCTAATAAAAGTATTGCAAAATGCTCGTTAACGAATGCTTTTTTCTTTTTTGTATAGAAATTATGTATTAAAAACATTTTAGGGATATTATATATTGAAGAGGTGGCTTTTGTAGATTACAAAAGTCATCTTTTTATGTTAGGAATAGATTGTATACATTTTAGCAGTTTCATATAAATAATAGAAATTTATACGAGGTAAATACCATGGGAAATAAAAAAGAAATAGCTATAGTTGCATTAACAACAGGATTTGTTTTAACAAGTGTAACACCATATGGAGTAGGTCATGCAGAGGAACCTGGTCAAATGCAAGTTGAAATTCAAGAGGATTCGTTCCGTACAGGTGATCTTACACAACCATCAAAAAAGGCGCCAGAGAATGTAGTGAAAGATGCACTTAAGGAAAATACGGAGCATGCTTTGTCTCCAAAACAAGTTAGTGCAGAAACAGGAGTAGATTACAAGGTTCTTCAAAAACGTGGTTCTTATGATGGAACTACACTTGTACGCATGCAACAAATATATGAAGGAAAAGAAGTGTATGGCCACCAGTTAACTGCTCACGTAGATAAAAAAGGTATTATTAAAAGCATTTCAGGAGCTAGCGCACAAAATTTAACACAAGAAGATTTAAAGAAACCTATTAATTTATCAAAAGAAGAAGCGAAACAATATATTTATAAAAAGTACGGAAACGACATTAAATTTATTTCTGAACCAGAAGTTAAGGCGGTTATTTTTGTTGATAAAAATCATGGGCAGGCTAGCAATGCATATCAAGTTACATTTGCTGCTACAACACCAAATTATGTATCTGGAACTTATTTAGTGAATGCTCATAATGGCGATATATTAAAAGATATGGTACAAGAATCAAGTTTGAAAATAAGTGAAGAGTATGTTGAATCCGTTAAGGAAAATAAAACTAGCAATTTCACATCATTAACTGGAACAGGAAAAGATGATTTAGGCGTAACTCGTACATTTGGTATTTCTAAACAGACTAGTGGGAATTATGCGCTTGCTGATTACACAAGAGGGCAAGGAATTGAGACATATGATGTAAATTATAGAGATATTACAAATGAAGAAAGTTATTATCCTGGCATACTAGCAACTAGCGCTTCAACAACATTTAATGATCCAAAGGCGGTAAGCGCTCATTTCTTAGCAACAAAGGTATATGATTTTTATAAAGAAAAATATAATCGTAATAGTTTTGATAATAAAGGAAAAAAAGTAGTTTCAGTTGTACATGCATGGGATTCTGGAGGAACAAATGATCCTGAAAATTGGGAGAATGCATTTAGTACTAATATTAATAACATCAGTATGCTTTTATATGGAGATCCTATGGTAAAAGCGTTCGATATAGCCGGTCATGAATTTACACACGCAGTTACATCAAGTGAATCTAACCTTGAATTCTCAGGAGAATCTGGGGCAATTAACGAGGCATTATCGGATATTATGGGAACGGCTATAGAGAAATACATAAATAATGGGGAATTTAACTGGACAATAGGAGAGCAAACTGGATCGACTTTTCGTAATATGAAAAATCCAACTGCAATTAATTTTTCAGAAGGACTACCGTATCCCGATGATTATAGTAAATATAATGATTTAAATGGAGAGGATTATGGAGGCGTTCATTTTAACTCAAGTATTATTAATAAAGTTGCGTATTTAATTGCACAAGGTGGTACTCATAACGGTGTAAATGTAAATGGTATTGGTGAAGATAAAATGTTTGATATTTTCTATTATGCAAATACTGATGAATTAAACATGACTTCTAATTTCTCTGAATTGAAATTGGCATGCCTTAAAGTGGCAACTAATAAATATGGAACGAGCTCAATTGAAGTTCAAGCAGTCCAAAATGCTTTTGATGCTGCAAAAATTACCGGAACAGTGAAAGAAAACGAAAAAACAGCAGAAAACCAAGCTCCAGAGTTAACTGTGCCGTTTACGATTACACTACGTGTAGGTGATACGTTTGATCCAATGAGAAATGTAAAAGCTGTTGATAAAGAAGCTGGTGATTTAACAAATAAAGTAAAGCATAAAGGCGATGTAGATACTTCAAAACCAGGTACATACATTGTGGAATACTTGGTCGTTGATTCCCAAGGGAGAACTACAACGGCTACACAGACTGTAATTGTAGAGGGAAATGGAGAAATATTAGATTTAGAACCTAAATTAACAGTGCCTGTTGGAGCGACAATTCATGTAGGAGATTCATTCGATCCAATGATAAAAGTAAAAGCTATTGATAAAGAAGACGGCGATCTTACTTCTAAAGTAAAAATTGCTGGTGGAGTAGATACATCTAAAGTCGGTACTTACGTATTAACGTACACGGTTACAGATTCTAAAGGTCATGAAGTAACGGCGAAACAAACTGTAACGGTTAAAGTTAGAGAAGAAGTTACAAATGAAAAACCAATACTAAAAGTACCTGCTACAACTTCAATTACTGAGGGTGATCAATTTGATCCGTTGGTAGGGGTATCAGCTACTGATAAAGAGGACGGTGACCTTACTTCTAAAATAGCGTATGAAGGAACTATAGATACAACTAAAGCTGGTACTTATGAAATAATATATAGTGTCAAAGATTCCATGGGTAATGACGTAAATACAATACAAAAAGTATTAGTGAAAGATAAGGAAACTAGCAAAGCTAATGGCCTTGCTAATAAGGCAAATAAGAGTAATATCTCTAACAACAGTAATAGCGATAAAAAAGAATATACATATAAGGAGCTTCCAAGGACGGGTGTAAGTACAACTAACAGTGCAGCAATCGGCATATTGATGATTATTACAGGCACAGTACTCACTTTTGTTCGCAAATTTAGAAAGATACAAAAATAATAGTAGGGATTATTCGTTTGAAGAAAAGAGTTCATTATTCAAAAGAAATAAAGTAGAAAGTAAGTAAAACAAAATATGGATTTTTTACTTAATAAGATTTTAGTAGTTAAGCGGTGCATTTGGCTTCTATAAAAATTTGTAGTTGGATCATGTTCTGTCTACAAAACTACATTACATAAAAAACACGTTACTATTCTCATTAAAATAAAAGAATAGTAACGTGTTTTTTGGTTTGGAAAAAGCATAAATCCTATAGTTCATGAATCTGGGAGTGCTTCTAATCTGCCATTGATGAGTTACTGAAAACATTTTGTTTTAATGGGAGTTTCACTCTAAATGACAACATGAGATTTTCGATATTTACCAGGTGTTTCATTGGTGAATTTTTTAAAAATTTTAGTGAAATAACTTTGATCGCTAAAATTAAGCGAAGCACATATGTCTGATAAAGGATAGGTGGTGAAAGTTAATAATTTCTTTGCTTCTTCGATTCGTTCACGTTGAATGTACTCAATTAATGAAATACCGACTTCTTTTTTAAATAATATAGATAAATAATCTGAATTCACATTTGCAAATTTAGCAAGTTGTTTAACAGATATTGGATTGTAAATATTTTTAAAAATGTAGTTTTTACAAATAGCAATAGTCTGTGAATATTGCTGCGTTTTTTGTGCCTTTACACGGTCTGCAAAGGTACAAAAAGCATTTTTTAATAAATCCCAAACAGATTCTTTGTCTTTTAAATCTTCTGTTCTTTGAATATGCAAATCATAAATTTTGTAAGCAATCCCAGATGGAAGTCCCCCTTTTATCGCATATCTAGTAGCGAGCGTGATGGATGAAATACAAATGTTTTTATGACGTCTTAATTGATGGAATGAAGATAAAGATGAAAGAGTCTCTTGTTGGAATTCGTAATAATATTTGAGTACGGTTTCTTTATCCCCGTCTTCTATAGAACTAAGTAGTTGCTGCTCTATATATAAATTATGATAAATGGATTCTTCTTTTTGCATTGAAATATATACATCTTCGTTTAAGATGCTGCTATGACTTATATGAAGTGAGTCACTGTTATTTGAAAAGGTGCTTACATCTGAATTTTTTTTATAGAGAATGTTATAGAACAATATCGCTATATTTACAAAGAAATTTTGATCTTTGACTGACAATGAAAAATAATGGTCTCTTGTTCTTTTATAATTTGGAATAAAATTAAGGTTACTATCCGCTTTACTTGTAGAAAAATTTACATGTGTCAAGGGCCCAATAATAACAGTACCGTTCACCATATAATCGCTCTTTATGTGAATTAAAATAAAGTGCCCTAGATATTCGTGAGTTCTGAAGATGGGGGAATTATATGTATCATTTCTCTGAAAAAGCATATGTAACTGTTCTATTTTTGATGTATATAACGAATGTGAATCATTTTTGGATTTAAATTCTAAAAGAATATTTTTGTTACAATCTAAAAAACAAACTGGAATTTCGAAAGATTGAAAAAACATATTGCAAATGTACTCTATCTCAACTAGACTGAGCTTTTTAGTCATATTCTTCCTCCTTACAGTTATGCGTAATAGTTAAATAAACATATATTCCTTTTTTCATAAGTAGAAACGGAAAACTTTTATTAATAAAAAAATATAAATAAAAGTTATAAACTTCTAAGAATAATACCATAATTTAACATGGATAGCACATATTATTTGAATATACAGGTAATAGTTTTGGACAGTAGCGTAAAATATGAATCGTCACACTTATTTGTTGGTTATTACTTATATGTATCAAAAAAGGATTAAGATTGGATTTTAAATAGGGATAGGAAGGGAGAAATGAATGGATTGACAGTAAGTGATTAGTCGAAATTAGCAGTGAAAGCTATTATGTAACAAATGTAATGATTCTTGAAATAGGGATATACGTGTAATTTAGGGGAGAAAATTACATATATCATGTGGAGAGACAACGTAATAATAGAAGATAAGAAAAGTGAATAAGTGATTGTAAACAATGGATTGTTGGACGGCTATGTTTTATGTTATTTGTTTAAATCTAATACTTGGCACACTATTGCTTTTAAGAAGGTAATAGTAATAAAGAAATTTTTAAAATGATAGAAGTGGTAAAGGGGATAAGAGAAATGAAAAAAATATTTAGTGTGCTTTTAGTGTTATTCTTAACATTTTCTACATGGTCTAGTGTATTAGTAAAGGCAGACTCACCATCTAAAGGTACTTTAACGATCCATAAGTATGAACAAGAAAAAGATGGAGCGCAGGGACTAGAAGGTAATGGTTCTGCAAATCAAGAGGTGCCAAAAGATGTGAAACCATTAAAAGGTGTAACGTTTGAAGTGAAAAGGGTTGCTTCTTTTGAAAAAATTTCAAACGATGGGAAAATCGTAAAAGAAGACGTGAAACCTGTAATGGGAGCCACTCCAAATCAAGTAGTAACAGATGATAACGGACAAGCTGTATTAAAAGATCTTCCGCTAGGACGTTATGAGGTGAAAGAAGTGGCAGGACCTCCACATGTTAATCTAAACCCCAATACGTATACAGTGGATATCCCATTAACGAATAAAGAGGGTAAGGTGCTAAACTATGATGTTCACATGTATCCCAAAAATGAGATTAAACGTGGTGCAGTGGATTTAGTAAAAACTGGTGTAAATGAAAAAGCATTAGCAGGTGCAGTATTCTCTTTATTTAAAAAAGATGGTACAGAAGTGAAAAAAGAGTTAGTAACAGATGCTAATGGTCATATTCGCGTACAAGGATTGGAGTATGGTGAATACTATTTCCAAGAAACAAAAGCTCCGAAAGGCTACGTAATAGATCCAACTAAACGTGAGTTTTTTGTTAAGAACTCCGGAACAATTAATGAAGATGGAACTATTACTTCTAGTACAGTAGTTAAAATAGAAGTGAAAAACAATGAAGAACCAACAATTGATAAAAAAATTAACGGAAAATTGGAAGCGTTACCGATAAATCCGTTAACTAATTATAATTATGATATTAAAACATTAATTCCAGAAGACATTAAGGAATACAAAAAATATGTGGTAACAGATACTTTGGATAATCGTTTAGTGATTCAAGGAAAGCCAATCGTGAAAATTGATGGAGCAGAAGTAAATGCAAACGTTGTTGAGGTAGCTATAGAAGGTCAAAAAGTAACAGCTACAGTAAAAGATTTCACAAAATTAGATGGTAAAAAAGAATTTCATTTGCAAATTAAATCCCAAGTAAAAGAAGGAGTACCATCTGGTTCGGAAATTTTAAATACAGCAAAAATACATTTTACAAATAAAAATGATGTAATTGGAGAAAAGGAATCTAAACCTGTAGTTGTTATTCCGACAACTGGAATAATTGAGTTAACAAAAATTGATAGTGCTAATAAGAATAAATTAAAAGGTGCAGAGTTTGTACTTAAAGATAATAATGGAAAAATAGTTGTCGTAGCAGGAAAAGAAGTAACAGGTGTATCAGATGAAAATGGTGTTATTAAATGGTCTAACATTCCATATGGAGACTATCAAATTTTTGAAACGAAAGCACCAACATATACAAAAGAAGATGGTACAAAAGCATCTTATCAATTATTAAAAGACCCCATTGATGTAAAGATTAGTGAAAATAATCAAACGGTTAAATTGACGATTGAAAATAATAAAAGTGGATGGATTCTTCCGGTAACGGGTGGCATAGGAACGACTCTTTTTACTGTAATAGGCCTTACGTTAATGCTTACAGCGGCATTTGTTTTCTTTAGAAAAAAGTTTGCTAGAAATTAAGATTTTAGGAACATGTAACTATGGGAAAAGGGGAGAAGCAAAATGCTTCCCTCTTTTCGATATTTAAGCATATACAGAGGTGGAAATATGAAACGAAATCTTGTTTTGGGGGGTATTTTTTTATTTGGATTAGGTATTTTTTTATATCCTACTATTAGTAATTGGTTGGCGACTCGTGCACATTATTCTGAGATTAGCTCTTACGATAAGAAGATTAAAGCATTACAAAAGAAAGAAGTCGAACGTAGGGAAAAAGAAGCAGCCGAATATAATAAACAAGTTCAAACTTCTGCGAAAACATTTACAGATCCATTTTCTGAAAAAAAAAGTAATCATCAAGCGTATGCTGATGTGTTAAATTTAGGAGATGTAATGGGGTATATTGAAATATCGAAAATTAATATAAAACTGCCAATCTATCAAGGGACCTCTGAGGAAGTATTGGGTCGCGGGATAGGTCATTTAGATTTTTCTTCGCTCCCGGTAGGTGGAGAAAGTACGCATACTATTTTAACAGGGCATCGTGGTTTACCATCAGCAAAATTATTTACAGATTTAGATAAGTTGAGCAAAGGAGATCTTTTTTATATTCATTCTTTAGACAAAGTTCTTGCTTATAAAGTAGATCAAATTAAAGTAGTGTTACCACATGAAACGGACGATCTACAAATTGTAGAAAATAAAGATTATACAACTTTAATTACGTGTACGCCTTATGGAGTAAACACCAATAGATTGCTAGTTCGAGGTGAGCGCGTGGAGTTAAACGAGAAAGAAAAACAAAAAGTGAGTACAGAGATATTTATATTTAATAAGTGGACTGTAATAGTTCCAATCCTATTGTTATGTGTGCTTCTAGTCGTAATTTATAAGAAAAAGTTAACTCGATAGAATGTATTTATCCTGCATTAATGGGAAGTGGGACCGGAAATTCAAAGATAAGTAAAGACGGTATATAGGGGATGAAGTAAATCATCATTAATAAAAATTCATTTTATTCGATTATAAAAAAATACGGTAAAGGTGGGAACAAAGGAATTGAGGCTACGATTAAAGCTGGTAAGTATTCATTTTATTGTTTTGTTAATGTTAAGTGTAAGTTTTGTCGTATATGTACCAAAAGAAGCATATGGATCCACGACTACCTTAGAAGGTCTAGGAGATATATCGCGTTATAATGCTGTTGTCTTTGGTAACCATAAAGCAATAGGTGGCGACATTGAAGGAGCAATTGCAGTTCAAGGTGATATGGATGCATCGGGGTATACGATTGTAGGTGCAGCAGCAGGAACATCTAATATAGTAGGTGAAAAATGGGTTGATGAGGGATATCCGTCCTTGTTATTGTCTGGAAAACTAAAAAAATCAAGAGAAGAATCTTTTATCATTCAAAACGGAATAGTCGTAATGACAAAAGAGAGTGATCCAGATCGCATCATACAATCTTCTTATGATCGTATCGTTTATAAAGAAAAACTAGAAATTGACGCGAAATTTAATGAATTTCGCAATATAGTGAACCAAGTTAGTAAAAATGCAGGTCAATATAAAACGAATACCCCAATTCCAAATATGAGTCATGGAATCGGAAAAGATATAAACAATCCTAATATTTATGTTTCATCAGAATTGACAGGGAAAATCAGTGTAGATATAAGAGATGTATTTTTGCCCAATGCTAAGGACAAAGATTTTATTGTAATGTATTCAGATGCAATAGAGGTTACATTTAAAAATGGGTCTATTCTATATGACACGAACAATATTGGAAAGGCTACAGATATAGTTCCTACATCACAACCATATTCGCCTAATTCCCCGTTTACTGAGCTATATGGGAAAATGATTTGGGTTTTTCCAAATGCGAAAAAAATTACAACAGAGGGATATGGTGTAGTTGGGAGTGTGTTTGCTCCCAATGCTGTATTAGAAACAAAAGGCGGTTCGATTAATGGACAAGCATTTGTTGGTGCGGTACAACAAACTGGTGGATTTGAGTTTCACAATTTCAAATTTAACTGGAAACATTGGAACAAGCCTAGTACAGGAAAAGTAAAAATAAAAAAGGTTGATAGTAATAATGATAATAAAAAATTGGTGGGAGCAAAGTTTAAAATTGAAGATTTAAATGGGAAAATAGTTGGAGAACTAGTAACAAATGAAGAAGGAGAAGCGATATCAAAAGACTTACCAATAGGAAACTATACTTTAGTGGAAAAAGAAGCACCTAAAGGTTACGAATTATCAAAAGATAAAATAGCTGTAAAAGTAGAGAAAGATGCAGAAGTAGAAATTAAAATAGGAAATAAGAAATTGCCAGATCCAATGGGAAAAATGAAGCTTGTGAAAGTAGACATAAGTGATAAAAATAAAAAGCTAGCAGGAGCAAAGTTTAAAATTGAAGATTTAAATGGGAAAATAGTTGGAGAACTAGTAACAAATGAAGAAGGAGAAGTAATATCAAAAGACTTACCAATAGGAAACTATACCTTAGTGGAAGTAGAAGCACCTAAAGGTTACGAATTATTAAAAGATAAAATAACTGTAAAAATAGAAAAAGATGCAGAAGTAGAAATTAAAATAGGAAATAAGAAATTGCCAGATCCAATGGGAAAAATGAAGCTTGTGAAAGTAGACATAAGTGATAAAAATAAAAAACTAGCAGGGGCAAAGTTTCATATAGAAGATGCAAAAGGAAAAGTAGTTGGAGAGTTAATAACAGATGAAAAAGGAGAAATGATATCAAAGGACTTACCAATAGGAAACTATACCCTAGTGGAAATAGAGGCACCTAAAGGTTATGAATTATTAAAAGATAAAATAGCTGTAAAAATAGAAAAAGATACAGTAGTAGAAATTAAAATAGAAAATAAGAAATTGCCAGATCCGACTGGGCAATTTGAAATTGAAAAAGTTGATGATAAGGATAGTGAATTAAAGCTAAAAGGCGCTGTATTTCAAGTGTTAGATAAAGAAGGGAAAGAACTTAGTAGATTAATAACGGATGAAAAAGGAAAGGTAATTTCCACCCAATTAGCAATTGGAAAGTATACGATTAAAGAAATAAAAGCACCGAACGGATACATGTTACTTAGAGATCCAATAGAAATAGAAATTACAGAAGCAGTAAAGACACAAAAAATAACAGTGAAAAATGCGAAGAATAATTGGGTAATTCCTAATACTGGTGGGAGCGGAACAACAATTTTTTACGTAATTGGTATTATGCTAATGTTTGGTGTGCTATATTTCTGTAAGAAAAATCGTATATTATGAACTAATTTTATAGAGTTAGACAGATTGTTGCGTTAGAGAGTTTTTAGGGCATGAGTTCGGTATTGTACTGGACTCATGTTACTACATTTGTTGAAGGAGGAAGGATAATAGTAAACATAGAATATATTAATGAATTAAAATGTTTAAGAGGTGAACATGGTGGCAATAAAACAAGACGAAATTAAAGTAGTTGTCGGAGCTGGAGTGTTTAATAATAATCCAGGCTGGATTCAAACGCAAGAAGATGAACTTAACTTACTAGATAAAGCTACGTGGGAAGAAAGATTTGAATACAACTCTATTTCAGCTATTTTGGCTGAGCATGTATGGGAACACCTTACTTTTGAAGAAGGTGTAAGAGCAGCTGAAATCTGTTATGAATTTTTAAAACCATCTGGTCATATTCGGTGCGGAGTCCCTGATGCATTCTTTCAGGATGAGGTATATCAAAATATAGTTCAAATAGGGGGACCCGGTCCGAAAGATCATCCAGCAACAAGTCATAAAATCGTTCATAATTATAAAACATTAACGAAAATGTTTGAAACTGCTGGATTCGAGGTAGTTTTACTTGAATATTGTGATGAAAATGGTCAGTTTTATTACAACGAATGGGATGCAAACGACGGTGTTATTTTCCGTTCGAAAAGGTATGATTCTAGAAATAAAGGCGATAAACTTGGTTTTCCATCGCTAATTGTCGATGCGATTAAGCGCTAATCATTTAACCAAAAAAGGAGTTAATCCCATGATTTCATAAGTCGCAAATGCGGCTTTTTTATTTGTACGTAAATCTATATTTAATTTTCAATACTATATAACTCGATTTAGAAAATATTTAAGTTTTTCTCAGCGTCATTCACTTTAAATTAACACTTCGTAGACATAAATATTTATTTTATATTTATATTCTTGTAAAATAAATGAGAACATATATTCTATATGAGGAGGCAATCAAAATGATAGCTGAAATTGGGAAACTAACTGGTGGATATATAGTAAAATTTGAACGCGAATTTCCATATACGGTAGAGGAAGTTTGGTCTGTATTAACAGAAAACAGTAAGCTGAAAAAATGGATGTCCAATTTACAGATTGAAAGCCTTAAAACTGGTGGAATAATAAAGTTCGACATGATGGACGGTTCATTCATAAACATTGATATTTTAGAGTGTCAACTAAACTCAGTACTTGAATTTACTTGGGATAAAGACCGTGTCCGATTTGAAATACATAAAGAGGAAAATAGTACTCTTTTATTCCTTAAAGAGTACATTAATGAATTAACAGATCATACACCGAGAGATATAGCTGGTTGGCATATTTGTTTAAATCTTTTTTCTTACGTTTTAGAAGGAGAAGAGAAAGAATTTTCTAAAGATGAATGGCAACAGTGGTTTGAAATATACAAGGATAAGATTCATGAAGTGAGAGGATAATTGCATAATAGGTAATATTCATTATGTAATTATTATATTGCAAATATGTTTTTAATGAGAAATAAGAATAGAGGTTCATATGAAGGTAAATCAATTGATTGCTAGTCGCGATCGAATCAATTAGTGAATTTTTATAACCTAAAGAAGGAAGAGGATATAAAAGTAAATAAAGAAATATAATTCAAACGTTATAAACAGTTGACTCTCACACAATGTCATTGTTTAAGATAAAGTTGAGCTTCAAAGTAGATGTAACTTATAGGAGGAAATCATGTTTAAAATAGGGGATTTTTCAAAACTATCTTCCATTAGTATACGAATGTTGAGACACTACGATAAAGTGGAATTACTACAACCAGTAAAAGTCGATGAGCAGAGTGGATATCGATTTTATTCAGCAGACCAATTAAAAAAAGTAAATCAAATTCAAACGTTAAAAGCTATGGGGTTTAATATTGCTACCATCAAAGAAATAATAGAATGCGATAATATAGATACCATAAAAGAGCAATTTTTAAATCGTAGTGCTCAAATTAAAGAAGACATGAATAACCTCCAAAAACAATTACGTTTCCTCGAAGACTCAATGAAAACGATGAGAGAGGATGTTGTTGAGATGAATTATCATGTTTCAATAAAAGAAATTCCAGAAAGAACTGTAGCTAGTGTTAGAAAGGTTATTCCATCGTATAATTGCGAAGGTGATTTATGGAGTGTATTAATGCAAGAAATTCAGATAGAAAATATTGGTATTTCCCAACCGAGTTATAGTATTGCGGTTTTCCATGATCGTGAATACAAAGAAAATGATGTAGATATAGAAATACAGCTAAGTATTCTAGGTAAGCACGAAAATACAAAAGACGTTACATTTAAAAATATGGAATCGACTAATGTAGCTTCTATAACAGTTAATGGAAGTTATGAACAGATGACAGCTGTAAATGAGGCTGCGGCAAAATGGATTGAGACAGAGGGTTACAAATTAGCAGGCCCGATGTTTAATATTTATCATGTGAGCCCAGCGATGGAATCCGATCCTAATAAGTGGGTTACAGAAGTTTGTTATCCAGTTAAATGAAGATAAAGAAAAAAGGCATTATTTATATGCCTTTTTTCTTTATAAACTTATCCATAAATATCAAGATAAATTACTTCTTGATTTGATTCGTCAACTACTAGCACAATTTTATTTGCAAATGTACAAAATGAGCGGATTATAATGGATTCCTTTAATGAATCTTCTAAAAACCAACCTGTTGGTAATAAAGAAACGCAACCATCTTTTTGGAAATTTCAGCAATGTTTACATTAGCAACAAAAGCCACCGTAATAAGGGGCTTTTGTCTTAAATAATTTAATGATATGTGTACCCTCCATCTGGAAATAATACATTACCCGTAGTAAAACTATTTTGCATTAAATATAGAACAGTATGTGCAATTTCATTATTATGGCCAGGCCTTTTTACAAGAGAAAGAGATTTATAAGATTCATAAGCAGCTAGTCTATTTTCGTTTTGTTCATTCTCTCTTTGTATCGTTCCAGGAGAAACAACATTAACTCTTATAGGAGCTAATTCAACAGCTAAAGCTTTCCCTAAGCTTTCAATAGCCCCATTACAAGCTCCGTAAGCAGGCGCACCTTTAATTGGTCTTTGACTAAAGGCACCGGACATTAACACGATCGATCCAGAGTTTGAAAGAAAAGGGATGGCATATTTTACGGCATAATATTGAGGCCAAAACTTTCCGATGAAGCTACTTTCAGCAATTTCCTCTGTAGAGGTAATTGGTCCAAGTGTGTAAGAGGCTCCGGGTGTGAATAAATGATCAAAGTTCCCAACTGTCTTGAAAAAATTTTGTAATTGCTCTTTATTTTGATTATCCAATACGTAAGTGTGGAGATGATTGCTATTTATTAATTTTTTAGCAATCCTTAATTTTTCTTCCGAACGCCCTGCAATAATAACATGTGCACCTTGTTTAATTGCTTGTGTTGCCGTTGCTAATCCAATACCAGAACTCCCGCCAATGATAACAATACGCTTATCTTTTAATGTAGTAATAGACATATTTTAGCCACTCCTTTAATAAAAAACTTTAGAATATAACTTATGCTTTTATTATTCGCTAAAAGGGATCAAGTGAAAAGTACGCACTTTGTATGTACATAGTCGCAAATTTCGTACTAATCGCTATTTACGCGGATAAGTAATAAGAAAAATTGCTAAATATGGTTTATCCCGCATTAACGGGCAGTAAAACTCTCACCTCAAAGTTAGGAAAATGCGAGGAAGTTAGGTGAGAGATCAACTGCCCGTAAACGCCCGATTGGTTCAACTAATAATCAGTGGGGGATGAATAAAACCCCCACTGATTAAAGTTTCACTTTATGATATCAGTGGAGAGGTGAGAAAAATGGATTTACAAGAACCGAAGTTAAAAGGGGTAATAGCGACATTACAAATAATCGGTGGGAAATGGAAGCCACTCATTTTGTTTATTTTGCTAACAGATGGGACGAAACGTTTTGGTGAATTAAAGAAATTAATACCAGATATATCTCAAGGAACGTTAGCAAAGCAATTACGTGAATTAGAGCAAGATCAACTAATAAAACGCGAAATTTATCAAGAAATACCACCTAAAGTAGAATATAGCTTAACTGAACATGGAAAAACAGTCAGTACTGTTTTGGATAGTATGTGTAGTTGGGGAAGAGGACATTTAGAACATATAGATAAAGGTGAACTATAAAATTGTTATGTAAACTTAGCGTCGTACGAAGTGGAATGGTGTTTTAATAATTTGTATTTTATAATATATAATTAAATAGTGTTGTAGGTTATTATACATATTTAATTCGTTTTTACAAAGGGGAGTTATAAGGTGAATGAATTAGAGTACAAAAGCTTTTATGATAAAGTAGGAAGATTAAATGGATGGGATTTTAGTAAAATAAAATGTGAAACTGTAGGAGAAATATGGGACTTTTATGGAGAAGTGAAAGAAAGATGTAAATCATCAGACATTCTACTTGATGTTGGTACAGGCGGAGGAGAAAATGTACTTAACATAGCATCATCAGCTAAATTGTTAATTGGAATTGATAATTCTAACGGCATGATTGAAACGGCACATTCTAATTTGAAAAAATCAGGTGTACAAAATGTTGAGTTTCTTCAAATGGGTTCTGGAGCTTTAACGTTTCCACATGCGCATTTTGATATCGCTTCAAGTTGTCATGCACCATTTGCAGCGACTGAATTATCAAAAGTAATGAAAAAGGGTGCTTTTTTCTTAACGCAACAAGTTAGCGAACATGATAAATTAAACCTAAAAGAGACATTTGGGAGAGGACAATGCTTAGGTGAAAGAGATGGAACTTTAAAAGAAAAGTATATGGGTGAACTTATATATGCAGGATTTGAACTCGTGCAAGTACGTGAATATGATGTTACTGATTATTACAGTACGCCTGAAGATCTCATTTTCTTATTAAAACATACGCCTATTATTCCTAGATTTGGAGAAGAGGAAGAGGATTTTACTATTTTACAAAAGTTCATTGAAACAAATAGTTCTGAAAAAGGGATTCGTACGAATTCAAAAAGATTTATGATTATTGCTGTAAAATCTTAATGTATTTTATTGTAAAAGCTGCTTTTCGTTTAAGGAAAGGCAGCTTTTTTATATGGAAATAATGCAGGGGAAACTTAAAAAAATAAAAATAAGTAAAGTGTTAATCAAAAAAATGAAATATGGAGCATAATTGTTTTGAAACATTACTGTACTAGCAATGAAAGAAGCTAACATATTCATACTAAAGTTGTAGTTTCTATATAAAAAATCCATTCTTCCGTTTGATTTTATCTATTTATAAGTGTAATACAATACGAATAGATAATAAGAAATGAGGGGGAATGTAAAGTGATTACACATATATCAGATATAAAATTACAAACGGTTTCCATAGAAGGGGTAAAACAAGTGTATAAGGACATATTATCTTTTCCAATAAAAAAAGAAACAGCATCCTTCATTCAATTTGAAGTAACACCTTATACAACAATTAGTTTTCAAGAAGTGTATGAACCAATTGCACCTGCACATTTTGCTTTTGAAATCCCATATTCAAAATTTCATGAAACAGCAAGATGGCTTGAGGAGTCTGGATTACTCATTGCGAAATGGAAAGATGGTCATACAATTGATGAAGAGGATGGTCGATTCAATTTATACTTTAAAGACGGAGATGGAAATCTACTCGAAATTATCGCGCATAGTTATGTTAAAGAAGATGTATTAGTACCGCAGTCACCTTTAAACATTTTATATGTAAGGGAAATTGGTCTTCCTGTTAAAAGTGTACCTATTTTTAGGGAATGGCTGAAATCAAATCTAAATATGAAAACGATGGAAGACGGGGATATTTTTAACTTTGTAGTTGGTGGCACTGCTTATGTCGTCGCAACTTGGTGGCAGCGACCTTGGATTCCAATCGCGATGAAAGCTTTACCACCGAAAGTTCATGTTTCTTTCGGAACAGCGGATCTCGCATTTTTACAGCGAATCCAAATTAACTTTAAGAAAAATAATGTGCCATTTGAATGTAAACATAATGAAGTGTCATTTATTGTGCAGGGATATTCATTTTCTATTGTGTATACACCAGAGTTTCATTCCAATATTCCTAGCAAAATAAACTTACCGCTTTCTATATAGTTATAGAAAGCGGTAAGTTTATTTTGTTTTAAGGAAAATTAAAGTCTAGTTATTATGTTGATTTAACATTTGAGCTATTCCTTGACCAAATGACCAATTCTCCATAGGTGTCTCGTGTAGTGTAATGAAAACATCAGCAGTAGAGATTTGTAAAGTATTAGCTGTACTAGTGGCTATAGCTTTATATAAATCTTTTTTTTGATTAATTGTTCTCCCAGGTCCACATGTAATAGAAATATAAATCATATTATTGGATCGTTTTAATGAACCTTCTAAAAGATAAGATGAATTATAAAAAAGTTGATGAGAAGGATAAGGTAAAAACATTTGAAAATAATCATTTTCAGGAATATTGAAATGTTCAATTAACGAATGGTGAATTTGATTGCTTACATTTTTTAATAACTTATTATCGGATAATTTTTCAGGATGATAAACAGTGACAAATGGCATAATAGAGGACTCCTTTCCTTTTGATTTTATTTTACTTCCAATATTTCCATTTGTATAATTGAAAATATATTAACGAATTATCAATAAAATCGATGAAGGTGGTGTATGAAATGGAAATGAAAGAGTTACTTACATTTAAAAAAATTATTGAAGAAGGAACGTTTTCACAAGCTGCTAAACAATTAAACTATGCACAATCAACAGTAACAACACATATAAAAAAGCTGGAAAATGAAATTGGTTTTCTGTTATTTGAAAGAGGATGGGATGCAAGATTAACAGAAGAAGGAAAACTTTTTGCAGAAGAAGTAGAAAACTTAGTAACACATTGGGAATATTCTATAACTCAAGCACAACGTATTAGTAATGAAGAAAAAGGGAGTTTGAGAATAGGCCTATTAGAATCCGTTGCTAAAAGGTTAATACCAATAATATTAGAGTTTTTAAATGCTGAAAAACCATATATACATTGTGATTTTGTAGTGGGAAATACAGCACTTTTATCAGAAATGATAGAACATAATAAGATTGATTTTGCGGTGTGCGGAAATAATGAAAATAAATCAAAGGTAAAATTCATCCCAATATGTGATGAACAGATTGAATTTATAGTGAATAATCCCGAGCATCCTTTGTTACAAAAAGAATCCGTTGAAGCATTTGATATTATAGATTATCCAGTTATTGTAGGAGAAAGTAATTGTTATTCGTATCAATCTGTAAGTTCTCTCCTAGCGAAAAATAATTTATCTTTTAAAAGAGTTTATAATTGTAGTGCTTTAAACCTCATTCCAGAAATGCTTTTTGAAAATGCCATAGGAATTATCCCGAAAGGTACAATTTTGAATGAAGAAATACTATCTTTTAAGATTAAGTACTTTAATTCTAAAATCCCGATTGGTATATTAATTTCTACTAAAAATAACAATTATTTAAGTCAAACGAAACAAAAAATTATCAACATCATTAAAGTCGCCCTATAATTATGCTAAAAAATTATAGGGCTGTTTTCGATACGTACTTTTCTTTTAGCATTTCAGAGATTTTTGTAATAATAGGATTTATGTGAGTAGAAGGATTTCCTAACATTGCAGTGAATTTAAAATAGGGGTGTAGAATACTACATGGTTTAAGGAGGGTGAAACTTGAACTTAGGTGAGCCAATGGCTAAAGGAAATACAGCGGAAATTTATCTGTATGATAATAAGATTGTGAAGTTATTTAAAGAATATCTTCCAGGTACAGAGTCTATGAATGAAGCAAAAAAAACAAAAATATGCTTATTCATGCGGGCTGCCAGTTCCAAACGTATTTGAAGTGACAAAGATACACGATAGACAGGCAATTATTATGGAATACGTAAAAGATGTCAGCTAATAACAATGAATTGCTAAATAAATTAATGCTTCAGTATTGTAATTAAATGAGTAAAATTATTGGATTTTGTTTACAAAGAATATAGTAGTAAAAAAGGAGTCTGTTTTATGAAAACTGATGAATCGATTTCATTGAATACCGAATTTGAGAAATCCGCTCCTGCGCTACAACTTTCGAAATTACATAAGCGATTCGGTGAATTTATTGCAGTAAATTGTATTGATTTAACTATTCCAAGTGGTTCTTTTTATGGAGTTGTTGGACCTAACGGAGCAGGAAAAACTACATCTTTATCAATGGCTGTTGGTTTGTTACGACCGGATGGCGGAAACGCTAAAGTTTTTGGGATTGATGTTTGGAGTAATCCAAAACAAGCTAAAACGTTGATTGGAGTATTACCAGATGGATTGGCTTTACCAGAAAGACTTACTGGTCGCGAATTATTAACATATATGGGGTTGTTAAGAGGAATAGATGCCAATGAAGTTGCTCAGCGGGCAGAAGAATTACTTGCAGTATTAGAGTTGAATAATACTGAGGGGACTTTAGTTATTAATTATTCTACTGGTATGCGTAAAAAACTCGGCCTTGCACTTGCACTTCTTCATGCGCCAAAATTACTCGTTCTCGATGAACCGTTTGAGGCGGTAGATCCCATTTCTGCAACTACTATTAAAAAGATTTTACAGAAATTTGTTAGTTCAGGTGGTTCTGTAGTATTTTCTAGTCACGTCATGGCATTAGTTGAACAACTTTGTGACCACGTTGCAATTATTTCGAAAGGGGGAGTACTTTCATCTGGAAAGATGGAAGATGTTTGTGGTGAAGAAAAACTAGAGGATATTTTCATTCGATTAGTAGGTAAACCCGCCGCTAAAGGAGGGGAATTGTCTTGGTTAATGTTTTAATTCAAATGAAGTTATCAATACTTAAACATTCAATGAATCGTGGCAGGGCAGTTCTATTTATTATGACAGGATTAGTTGGTTTGTTGCTAGCAATTGGAACTATTCTACTTTTTTCTTTTTATCCAACAGAACAAAATATATCAAAAAGCATTCTATATGTAACATTCGCCATTTGGACAGTAGGATGGATTATAGGTCCGATGCTTACTGGAGGAGACGAAATATTACGCCCTGAATATTTTGTGTTGCTTCCGCTCAATTCTTATAAACTAGCTAGGATGCTTCTCGGTGTAACTTTTATAGGAGTAGGACCACTGGTTAGTTTTTTAGCTTTTATAGGATTATTAATTTATGCAGCTAGAATTAGCATATATGCGATTATAGTAGCAGTTCCAGCAATTATTTTGCAGTTAGTTTTTGTAGTATTGTTATCCAAAGTAATAGTTAGTATTATGGGTGAGGTGATGAAATCAAGAGTCGGTATGGAAATGGGAGCGATGTTCATTGGTTTCATCATTGCATTTCTAAATGTCGGCTGGTATGCACTTCCTGTAATCAATAGAATCGTATTTAGTGATACTACGCTATTTTACATGATTCCATCTAGTTGGACGATACTTGCTGTAGAGTACGCTAGTCAATCTAATTGGTTATTAGCTTTTATTTTCTTAGGTAAAATAACAATATTTTGTGGGTTTCTTTTATTTATATGGACTATATTATTGACTAGACGTAAAGAGATAGATTCAAAAAAAGTTCAAGTGAAGATTATTAATAAGCATTATAGAAAGGCTTTTAAAATCTTTTTTGAAACTAAAATAGGAGCTGTTATAACTAAGGAACTTAAAAGTTGGAGAAGAGATCCACAACGAGGCCGTTTCCTGCGAATGGGCATATGGATAGGTGTATTTTATGGGATTTTAGTTACGATTGCTAATATACCTTACTTAATGCCTTGGGCGGGGGGAATTATGGTTGTATTTACAGGTATGTTTGCTTGTAATTTATATGGTTTCGATGGAAGCGCGTTATGGTTAACGTTGGTGACACCTGGCGCAGAAAGGATTGACGTGCGTGGCCGCCAATTAGCTTGGTTGATAGCTATTGGTCCTGTGGCAATTTTAACTACAATAATTTTCACTTTTTCTAGCGGACTTACTTTCGTTTATCCATGGGTATTTGCAGTAGTCCCAGCTTTACTTGGTGGGGCAGTCGGCCTTATTGTCTTATTTTCTGTAGTTAATTTAATTCCAATTACTGATCCACATTGCCGTGGAAGAGGAACGATAATATCTGGTGACGATATGAATGCGAGTAAAATGTTTATAACCACGTGGCTCATGCTGTTGATGGTGCTAGTAACAACGATACCTTCGTTACTAGTTATATGGTTGGGGACATCATTACATATACAATTCATACAATGGTTAGGTGTACCGACTGGGGCTTGTACGGGAGTGTTTTTAGCATGGCTATTTGGGCGTATCGCTTACAAAAAACTTGAAAGAAATGGCCCTGAGTTGCTATTTGAAATGAAAAGTGGGATGAAAATTAACAGTGATAATTACAAAAAGAAAATTCGTAATAAAGAAATGGAATTACCGAAGAAAAAACTTGCCGTTGTTATTCTTCTTGTGTTTATGGGAATCTTTTTCTTGGTGCACCAAAGTATAGTGCCGATTGTCTTTGAAATATTTGATGTGGATGAAAGAGTCCGTCTATTTTTTCTTCCGCGCTACCTTCCTCATATTGCCCGCATTCCTGTAAGTATCATTTTCGCTGTACTAGGTATAGTGTTTTTGTATAAAGCCATATTGATTAAGAAACAGCACGTAAAAGAATCACAACTAATAAAAGATGATATGTAAAACATTACCAATCGGTCAAGTTTTTAGCGGATGTTGTTCAACTATAGTTACGTAGTTAAACAACATTCGCTTTACATATTTATTAAAGAATAATTATTTTCAAGTTTTAACCTATAAAGATTTATTATCCGTACTTGTTCCTCCGTTAATTCTTCTTTATCCCAATACATATGCATTAAGCTATATTCAAAAATCTCCTTTAATTTAATAAATAATGGAAACTTGTCTATCATCTCTTTTGGTAGTTCATTTTCCTCTTGGTAGCCTTCAAATAGTGCTTTTGTAATAGAATGTTCATAGTCAATGATATTCCCATTTCCAGCAAATGAATATTCTATCGCACTATAAATAGGAACGGCTAAATTGAATATGTAAAAATATTTTTGGAATGAATCCAAGAGAATACCAACGAACAACATGCCTATTCAATCATTTGTTAAACTCAATATAAATAAAGAAGGGGAGTTCAAAATGAATATTTCTAGAAAATTAGAGGTTGAACAGTTACGTAATAAGAATAGTGAGCTATTTGATAAAGATGTACTTAACATATTGAATGGTCAAATGATGTATGAAGAATTTAAAACGGAGGAGCTAATGGGTGAGTCTGATTATGCCCCATTTAACGAGGCCATGTGTGTAAATAGCGTTACTGCACAAGTTTTTGATGAAGAGTTTATTAAAATAAGAGCAGAAGGTCATAACAGTTCAGTCGAAAATTATGCAAAAAAAGTTATAGATCCGTTAGAAAATCTATTTGCGAAAAAGTATAAATGTATTGTTTTATGGTTCGGTGAAGATATGTTTTGCCAAATGAATCTACTTACTTTACTTTCATACCTTGAGCAGTCGTGCTATGAAGGGAAAGTATACTTAAATAGTTTCAGGGAGGATGAATTTAAAGTAAATCAAATTGAACTTGAATTGGGGGATTATTCTACTATATACAATGAAGTATTAGTAAACCATAAAAAGACTTATCATAAAGTACCACCTGTAATGTATCAAGCTATAGATTTATATTTAGAAATGCTAAAAGAAGATAATATCGTAATGAAATTTATCTCTAAAAATCAAGGTTTATCAAATCAAGAATTATTAATAAAGTTGTTTCAACTTTTTCCAAAAATCGGATATGGTGATTCTCAGTACATAGAATTAATAAATAAAATAAAGAAGAAAGCTGAACCTAAAATATAGGAACAGCTACCTTCTTACAATTGTTCAAGTAACGCTAATTCGCCCTCTACAAATAACATTAGTTCTTTAATTGTTTCGCCAGAAAAATCAAAACGAATTCCAGCTGCTTTATATACTTCCGGTAAAGATTTAGAGCTACCTAATGATAAGGCTTTTTTATAATTTTCTAGTGCTTGTTTAGGATTTTCTTTATATTGCTTATACATTTGTAGCGAACCAAGTTGTGCAATTGCATATTCAATGTAATAGAATGGTATCTCGAATATGTGTAGTACAGGTAACCAGCCAGTTGCGATCCAATTTTCATAACCCTCAATATTTACGATGTTCGATTGGTAAGCGTTATGTAATTCTAAATATTTTTCATTTCTTTCTTTAGCGGTATGATTAGGGTTTTCATACATCCAATGCTGAAATTGATCAACGATAAGCATTTGTGGTAAATACTTAACAATATTTTTAAAGAAATCTAATTTTGCTTCTATAAATTCTTCTTTATTTTCATAAAAAATATCCCAATACTCCATCGAAAACAATTCCATTGTCATGCTAGCAAGTTCTGCTGATTCTGAAGGGATTTCTAAATATTTATGAAGCTCTAACTGCTTCATACAATCATTATGAATACTATGACCCATTTCATGGAGGAAAGTAGTAACATCATAATGTGTATGATTGAGATTCATAAAAATAAAAGATAATTGAGAAGCAGGCAAATATTCGCAAAATCCTCCTGGTCCTTTTCCTTTACGACTTTCTAAATCTAAGCAATTATTTTTATGCATACGGTCCAGTAATGTAGAAAATTCAGGATCTACTTTGTGTAAAATAAGAGAACTTTTTTCGATTAAATCACTCGCGTCTTCGATAGGTTTTAATGCTTTTTGATTTGGTGCGGTTGCTTTTAAATCCCATGGAAGAAGGGTATCTACTTGAAGTTCACATTTTTTCTCATTAAATATTTTATCAATAAGTGGTACTACGTATTTACGAATAGATTCAGCAAGCTCATAGCAGTCATCAGGCGTATAATCAAAACGTTCATGTTTTTTAAACATATAATCACGATAATTATCTAACTGAATGTTTTTTGCTTTTTGGTGACGAATTACGATTAATTCATTTAATATATGTTGTAATTTATCTTCAACAGATAAGAACTTTTCGGAAATAAGCGTTTTTGCTTTTTTTCGTATATCACGATCTGAATCTTGTAAGTAAGACTGTAGTTCAGTAATTGTTTTTTCTTCACCGTCCCATAGTGCAGTTAAACCACCTGTAATTTCGAAGTACTCTGTTACTAGTTTGTCTTCAGTTATCTCTAAATCAATGTTCTTTTCACAAAATAATGTTTGCGCATTCTTTATTTTTTTATTTAGTAAGCTATTCGTATTTAGATCAAGTTCCATTCGAAAAGGTGACTCTAAATATTTATTATCAAATGAATTTTGATAACGTTTCAAAAGAGGTCGTACATATTGTTGATCATATTCGTAAGTATCTTTAATTTTTTTATTATCTGTATTACATTGGAAAGCGATATAGTGCGATTTTAATTGTTCTTCAATTTCCCAAATGAAAGTAGATTGTTTTTTTAACCAGTTTTCAAGTTCTAGCTTGGAAGAAATCACTTCATTTAATAAAGTAGAAAGAGTATTTTCTAATTCTAGTACATTACTAATATCAATCGTATTTACACGTTGCAATATATATCCCTCACTTTTTATTTACTTAAGGAAGTATTCTTCTTCTTTACTACAATCCCTTTTTTTCCTAAGAAGTTTGTGCCCACTACTCCAAGAACAATCAAGATTGTTCCGATGATGTGATAGTATGCGATTTGTTCATGTAAGAATACAACACCCGCGATAATTGTAATAAGTGTAGATAAGTTGCTGAAAACACTTATTTTAGCTGCTTCAATATAAGATAACGAATAGTTTAATAACAATGCGGTTAGTAAAGAAGATAGCAAACCTAAATATAAAATGGAAATAAGAAATGTTCCGTTCATAAATGGTTTAAAGTATATAGTTAATGTCCCTTTGTTTATATGGCTGACGATAGCAATTAAATTAAAACTAATAAAGCCAATCGCTGTCATTGTGTAGGTTAAATCCATTAGCTTGAAATTATTCGCCATTTTTCGTGCTAATACATTATAGAAAGCAGATGATAATGCCGATAACAAAATAAGAATAACGCCGATGACGCTAGTTTCATAAGCCCCTAGACCATTCATTATAAATATATAAATGACACCGATGACGGAGATGAGTACAGAGATTTTTTGTGATGTATTCGTATACTCTTTCAAAAAATAGGAAGCTAACATCATCGTAAATATAGGGATCGCCGCTTGTATAATTCCCGCCTCAGATGAACTTGTATACACTAAGCCAAAAGCTTGAAAAGCAAAAAAAAGTGCTGGATAAAATATCGCAATTGGTAAAAGGGAAAGTATGTTTTTTAATGATATATTTAACTTTACGAATCCAAAAATAACCGGAATATTTGCTGCTATGAAAGCAACTGTAAAACGATGAGCCAGAGTATCAAGAGGGCTTGTAATGGTTAGTGTTAGTTTCACGAATAAAAAGGAAAATCCAATAATAAATGAATAGAGTAATGCTGATATATATGCTTTTGTTGTATTTTTCATAATTTCACCTCATAGTAGTTAATTTCTTACTGGCCAGTATACGTACATAGTAATCTTTTTGATCTAGTGCTACAATGTGAACAAATACAAACTGTACCGGTACAAAATAAACGTAAGAGGTGTCATAATGTATAAGTATTTACATGTTTTAAATGATATAGAAAACATGATTCAACATGGAGTGATAAAAGAAGGAAAGAAATTACCGTCTATACGGTCACTCGTTACACAATATGAATGTAATAAAGCAACAGTTATACGAGCACTTCACGAATTAGAAAAGCGTCATATTATTTATTCCGTGCCTCAAAGTGGGTACTACGTTGTTAAAAAATCTGGAAATACCATAGAAAATAACGTGATAATTGATTTCGCTTCTTCAGCACCAGATCCAGATGTTTTCCCATATTTAGATTTTCAACATTGTATTAATAAGGCTATTGATACGTATAAAAATGATTTGTTTGTATATGGAACGCCGAAAGGGTTACCATCTTTAATACCAGTTATTCAAAAACAACTAGCAAATTATCAAGTCTTTACAAAAGAAGAAAATATTTTTATAACGTCAGGTGTTCAGCAGGCACTTGCTATATTAACTTCTATACCATTTCCGAATGGAAATGAAACTGTATTAATTGAACAGCCAACATATCATCTATATATTGATTATCTAGAAATAAATAAAGTTCCTGTAATCGGTATTAAACGTACGAATGAAGGTATCAATTTGAATGAATTGGAGCAAATATTTCAAACTGGAAAAATAAAATTCTTCTATACGATACCGAGATATCATCATCCGCTTGGAACGTCTTATTCTAAAGATGAGAAAGAAAAAATCACACTATTGGCTAAGAAATACAATGTATTTATAGTGGAAGATGATTATTTAGCAGATTTAGAAACTGATTCAAAAGCAGATCCGTTATATAGCTTGGATAATTGTAGTCATGTCATATATTTGAAAAGTTATTCGAAGATTATTTTTCCAGGTTTACGGGTTGGAGTTGCGGTCATCCCACGATCCATTGCAAATGCTTTCTATACATACAAAAAAATACTAGATATTGATAGTCCGATGATTTCTCAAGCGGCTTTAGAAATTTATATAAAGAGTGGTATGTTTGAACGTCATAAAAATAAAATTAAATCTTCCTATCACAATAGATCTAAAAAATTAGCAGAAACACTAGAAAGAACTCATAGTGAAAACCCACTTTTATTCACATATAAAAAGCATAATACAATTGGAATTCATACTTGTTTAAAATTACATAAAACGAGTATTTCAGAAATGTTTTTCCAAAGACTAAGTGAAAAACAAATAAGTATTGATACAATTGATAAAAATTATGTGAGAGGTTTTCCGAAAGAAAGACTATTAAAGTTAAACGTATCGAATGTAAAGGAAGATAGGATTGAAGAAGGAATTCGTAAAATAATAGAGGAAATCAAACAATTGGAACATATATCCTTCCAATTTAAAAAAGAAAAAAATGAATAAGTAGCTTTGTTGTGAGACGCAAAATAATTCTTTTGTTTGTGTGTATCGCTATAATAATTGAAGCTATTGTTGTAACTGAATATTATAATAAGGATGATAATTATAATCCTTCAAAGATACATGGATCGATTTATTAGAAGATAATTCCTAAAGCCAATGCTTAATTAAGGTTATGGCGGGTGTAAACCAATTAGAACGTGATCTGATCCGTAGGTGGAAACATAAAGGGATTGAACTGAATAAGAAAGAAGGGAAATTTAAAGGTTGGTTAAAGAAATACCATAAAAATCATGCAGGAATGAATTATGCAGTAAAGCTTTATGAAGAGGTAGATATGAATGTAAATCAAATTTGTGAAATTACAAATGTGTCTAGGGCCTCATTATTTAGAAAGCTATCGGAAAGGAACAGTTGATGAGTTATACTAAAAATCAGAAATATATAATAAGGGATAAATTCCATAGAGAGGTGGAATTACATGCCTAAAATTGATAATATGTTAGCGATTCTATGGATGCTTCGCTCAGGTAAAAAAATTACTGCAAAACAAATTTCAGAAAAGTTAGAGATGAATATAAGGACTGTGTATCGTTATATTGATACAATTTCAACAAGTGGTGTACCTATAATTTCAGAACCAGGACATAACGGTGGATACACGTTATTAAACAATTTTATTGAGGCTCCTCTTTTTTTTGATTTTGAAGAGCAAACTTCACTATTTCACGCTGCTGTTTTTGCAGAAGAAGCCGGATATTATGGAGGTGAAGCATTAAATAGGGCCATTTCAAAACTAAGTAAATACTCAAATCAAGAGCAGGAAGCAAAGATAAACCGACATTTAAGTAGTCTAGAAGTAATAAGTCGATTTAGTTCATCCTCTATGGAACATTTTTTGAAGGAGTTGGAGGAGGCCGTAACTGATGGGTATTCAGTAAAAATTCTTTATTATAAAAGTGGGAAAAAGCAATTAAATTATAGATTGGTCGATCCGTACAGAATTATCTATTGGAATAATAGGTGGTATGTGATTGGATTTTGTCATCTTAGGAATGATATCCGTAGTTTTAGGGTAGATCGAATTGAAAATTTAATGCTAACCGAAAATAAGTTTAACCGGCCAGAAAATTTTTCAGCACGTGACTTTTTTATAAAAAATCTTCTTCCAACTATAGAAGATAAGGAAGGGATTATTTCTTTGGTTATTAGTGGGGATAAAAGTGTATTGGATGATATTTGCCGACATTGGTTTTTAGGACATTATTTACAAGTGCGAACTTCAAATCAAGCAGTTTTTCTTCTTGAAAAAGATATGATACATACATATGTACCTTATTTACTTTTACCGTACAATAAATCTATTAAAGTTATTGAGCCAATAAGTCTTAAGAAAAGACTTATTGAAGTTCTGTCGGAATTAATAAAATTTCATGAAGTATGATAACTTCCCTGACGTTAACTGTCAGGGAAGTTATATTATAATATCCATATCAATTGTGATTGGAGTGATATGGGATGCAAACAAAAAAAGTTTTTCTATATGTATTTAATACAATGTCGGACTGGGAATATGGATATTTAATTACCGAACTAAATTCAGGAAGATATTTTAAAAAAGATTTAGTACCTTTAAAAGTAATTACAGTAGGAGCTAATAAAGAAATGATTACTACTATGGGGGGACTGAGCATAAAACCAGATATTTCCCTTGATGAATGTACTTTTGAGAGTAAAGATCTTTTAATTTTACCAGGAGGGACTACTTGGAGTGAAGAGATTCATCAACCTATCTTGGAAAGAGTTGGCCAAGCTTTAAAGTTTGGTACTATTGTTGCTGCAATTTGTGGTGCAACTGAGGCCCTTGCAAATATGGCATACTTAGATACTAGAAAGCATACAACTAATAATTTAGAATACACTAAAATGGTATGTCCTAACTATAAAGGAGAAAAGTTCTATGAGTTGGGATCTGCGGTATCTGATGCGAATTTAGTTACTGCATCAGGAATAGCTCCTCTGGAATTTGCGATGGAAGTACTGAAAAAATTAGATGTATTTGCACCAGATACATTACATTCATGGTATAATCTAAATAAAACTCACAAACCTGAATACTTCTTCCAGTTAATGAATTCAATAAATTGCTGAACTAAAAAATCAACTAAGCAGATTTATATTTATTTAAAAAATAACCATGCTCTAGACAATGTCAAAGCATGGTTATTGAATATAACTTAAAAATGGTTATAAAGTAATGAAAATTCCTTAACGTTGTATATTCGTATTTTCCTGACGTTACCTCTATAAAAGGAAATATGATAACAATCATACACCGGAAGTGATAGAACTGAGTTATAAAAAGTAGAAGAAAAGTGTTACGATAATACTTTTTAGAGCACTCAATTGTTGAGTGCTCTTTTTGTTTATATAAAAACAAAATGGAAATAAACTACCAATAGGTGATATCCTTAAAGTATAGCATTTACTTTGAATAGGAGGGTGATGGAGTCTATGGGGGTACGTATAGTCGATGATTTACAGCAATTATCGTTATTACTAATGTTTTTAAGTACATTTATATTTTACAGATATTTAAAAAGGGTTAGACGAGAGAGAAAATTGACTGGTTTTGAATGGACAATGTATTTTGTCACTCAATTTGCGACATTAATTTGGGCATTCACTTATGTTATTAAACACTTAGCTGAATCATAATTTCTATTCATTTAATCTAGTGTATTGTTATCTATTAGGGATATAAATATAGTCTGTATCTAAATCAATGACAACATCGCTTAGGACTTCTTCTTGTAGTAATTTGGGGAGTTTTTCATAGTGATACCGTACACAAAATAAGCTTAGAAGATCTTCGTTAGATAACTCTTCACTTTTAACATTTAAATACATTGTTTGTATTTCGTGTAGAGAACAGTTAAAGCCAATAACATACTCATTAATTCCATATCTATCAAATTCAATTATCATATTATCACTGTTGGGTGCTAGCCAACGTTATAGCTTAAATTTTAGATGAATTTATTATACATTGTTTGAAATGTAGTGAGAATATTTTTTTATAAAATGAGAGGGTTATAAATGGAATAAAATAAATTAGTTTTAGAAGGACCAAAACGGCTTAAGTGGGAAACGCGCGAAATTAAATCTATACAGGATGATGAAATTATCGTAAAAACAATCGCAGGTGCAATAAGTATTGGAGCAGAGTTACCACAGTATAAAGAATGGGATGTTTCAGATACAAATCCTATCTATCCTAGAAAAACTGGATATGAAAGTTATGGTGAAGTTATTCAAGTTGGTAATAAAGTAACAAATTTAAACGTAGGTGATAAAGTAGTTTCTTTTTATGGGCATGAAACGATAGGAATAGTAAAGGGAGATAAAGTAATTCGAGTGCCTAGTTATATAAAACCTAAAGTTGCTTTATTATCTATTCTTTCGTGTGATGCTGCTAAAGGGGTATTGAAGCTAGACCTACGACAGGATGAAAAAGTTCTTATTACTGGAATGGGAGTTATCGGTTTACTCGCTTGTTATTTCTTAAAATACTATATAGGTGTTGAGCATGTGGATGTTGTTGAGCCTAATAAAAATAGAAGAGAATTTGCAAAGAAGTTTGGTGCGAAAAACCTCTTTGATTCAGAAAAACAAATAATAGAAACATATAATTACGGTTTGGAATGTTTTGCTACAAATAGAGGGTTTCACACATTACAAAAGGCTATTAATAGTAATAGAGCGATATGTATTCTTTCTGATGGTAATATAGAAGACTTAACATTAACCGCCGACTTTTATCGAAAAGAATTGAAAATCATTGGTTCAAGTGATGGATATGGTTACCAAAAACATGCAGATTGGTGTTTTAGTCAAATAGAACAGACGCCATGGATAGAAGAGATTTTTCAACATGAAATTCATTATACTGCACTTGAAAAATGTTTTGAGGAATTAAGTCAAGGAATAATTACTCCTTTAAAAGTATTTGTCTCATATGAATAAAATGACAACGTACTTGTCACGTAGCTCACATATATTTTGTCATTAATATGATAATAAAACGAGGAGTAGCATGTACTTGTTAATTTTTAATAGGCACAACGGGTTGTTGCTCTTTCATTATGTACAAATCGTATATTATCTTTCTCAATGTACATATTAAGTAAAGTATTTAATATCACGTACATAAAAGGCGGGGTAATATGGATGGAAATAAGAAAAATGAAGAATTGAGTAAATTTAAGAAACAATGGTTTAATGAAGATAATCAACCAGTAGCTGGTATAGAGCTAGCTTTACCGCCTGATATAGGCAGCATGTTAGACTCGAAATCAGTTGATGATCAAAGTGGAGAAAGTAATAATGAATAAGTTTAATCTATACGCATCCATTTGGGTGCTTTTGTTTTTTTGACAATAGAAAATAGATCATCAAATTCTTATTGAAAAAAGATGGATCTAAATAGATCCATTTTCTATATATGTAAGTTTTAATCTTCACCAAAAAGTTTAAAGTGCATCTAGAATGCTAATAACATTTACCATTAAAGGATTGGGCTATTATGCATATTATTGTTGAAAGCATTATTTTAATTCTCACTGGGATTCTTGCATTAAAAATGACAGGTAGTAAATCTGTTAGCCAAATGACAAGAGCTGAAATCATTATAGTAGTATCAATTGCGCGTATTATTGTAGAGCCTGTATTAAGTAGGAAAGTAGTCCCATCTATATTTGCAGCTGTAATATTTGCAAGCGTACTTCTTATCATTCATTTCTTTGAACTGAAATCAAGGAAGGCGGAACAATTCCTAAATGGCAGTAGCTTTGTAATTGTTGAAAATGGAGAGATTATTAAAGCGAACTTGATGAAGGCAAAAATGTCTGAACAACAACTTTATATGCAATTAAGAGAAAAAGGAATACATGATTTAAAGATTTTGCAGCAAGTTACAGCTGAGCCGAATGGGCGTATTGGTTATCAATTAATAGAGAAAGCTCAACCGATAACTTTAGAAATGTTAGAAAAAACATTAGATCAGCACAAAATAAAAAGATAATTTCTTATGTGAAATGCCAATATACAATTGAATTATTGGCATTTTTTATTTTTTCTAAATGTAAAAGTTAATATTTAGAATAGATATTCAGCCAATCTTTAAATTAGATATAGGCTTATTAATATGCTATATTCAATGGAGCTATAGTGACTGTGGTGAAAAAAGCAACGTTAAAATAAATAGGTCTTTCATGTGATATTAAACATGAGATAAGAATAAGGAGATAAAAATAAAATGGAATTTTGGGAATCAAGTTTTATTGAGAAACAAACAATGTGGGGATTTGAACCTACAGAATCTGCAATTTTAACAAAAGATTTTTTTCTAGAAAAGAACATTAAGGACATATTAGTTCCCGGTATTGGATATGGTAGAAACGCAAAGGTATTTATCGAAAATAGTATAAATGTAACAGGTATTGAAATTTCGAAAACAGCGATCGATTTAGCAAGAGAAAACGGACTAGAAGATGTTAGTATGTATCACGGTTCAGTAAACAAAATGCCTTTTGATAATAAACTGTATGATGGGATATTTAGTCATGCACTTCTTCATTTGTTGAATGGACACGAAAGAGAGAAATTTATTGAAGATTGTTATAATCAGTTAAAACCAGGAGGATATATGGTTTTTACAACTGTTTCTAAAAAAGCTCCCATGTACGGAAAAGGAAAACAGTTGGATAAAGATTATTATGAGATAATGGAAGGTGTAAAAATGTTCTTCTATGATTCTGAATCTATAAAAAAAGATTTTAATCAATATGGATTAGTACAAGTTTCGGAAATTGATGAACCAAATAAGAACATAGTAAATAAACCTTCAATCAATTTCTTAATGATAAAATGTATGAAAGAACGATAACTAAAAGTTATTAAGAATGATTAAAGATGTTTATATATTGATTATGCACAAATAAAAAGGACAAGCATATAATATAAATACCTTTTAACTTTAAGTAACCTTAACTTTCGTTAATAGGGTATCTCAAAATCCCCAAAAGAGCACTTGCGGAAACAAGTGCTCTTTTATTTTTTTGTTTCATAAATATTTATACTTGCAAATTTCGTGCAATAAAAATAAATCTGAGAGAAATAACCATATCTTTATTATACGATTATTTCTGAACTACAAACGTTATAGCATTTGTTTTTAATTGAATGTGTCTTTCATTACGAACCATATTATAAGCTAATTCTTTTATTTCAACTTTTACTTCTTTCCATCCTTTATAAATACTTTTTAATAGATGTATCATTTCATCAGTTGGGAGATTAATTTCAATTAAAGCTTCTAATTCTTCATTCGTTTTTAAAACAATTTCTTGTATGTTAGAGTTAATAATTAAACAATTAATACCGCCGTTTTTTGTCCCTTGTTTCATAGAATGGAGCACTTTTTTAAAATCTTCTTTTGATTTAACATGCTCTAAACTTGATACTGCAACGATATAATCATAAGCGTTAGAGTCAATATGATAGTTTTCAATTTCTGCTTGTTCTGTTTTTATAACCTCGAATACATCATGTTCTTTACTATAAATTTTTAGCTTTGTTAAAGCGGAATCAAGTAAATCAACACATGTAACAGTGCCATTATAATTTTTTATTATTTGTGCAATTGGAATGCTATTTCTACCGATGCCAGAGCCAAGATCAAGTACTTGCAAGTTGTTTTGTCCTTCAAAGTGATCCATCAAGTCCATAACTGTTTTAACCGGTTTGTACAGCCAAGAGCCAATTTCAAATAGTTTATATTGTTCATAGCAAAGGCCGTGATATTTCTTTTCTTCTTGTCTTATGTAATCGATACGGTTCACATTGTTTCAGCTCCAATATTTTTATTGCAAAATGAATAGGTGGGACAGCCTTTAACATTTGTTTGAATTCGAAAAATACCACCAGCATGTGGATACTCTTTTAATTCGTCATCAGTCATTCTTGTTCTGGCTGTTGTAACATATAAATCTGTTAAATTAGGTCCTCCAAATGTACATGATGTTACATATAAAGCTGGAATTGGAATATTTAATATTTGTTCTCCAGTAGATGGATTCCATCTAGTTATTTTTGAACCTCCCCAATGTGCAATCCATAAACAGCCGTCTTCGTCAATTGTCATACCATCAGGTAGACCATCATTTTCAGAGAAAATGATTACATCAATTGGATTATGAATGTCTCCAGTACGTATATTATATTGATAGCGAACCACTTTTTTAGTAGGTGTATCTATAAAGTAAAAGTATGTATGATCAGGTGACCAAGCAATTCCATTTGATGTATTTACATGTGAAACTTTTTTCTCTACACTTAAATTATGATGTAAACAATACAAGGAACCTGCAGCATTCATACCGTATGTATCTGTAGAACCTGCCCAGAAACGACCAGCTGGATCACATTTTCCATCATTGAAACGATTTTCTATTAAATGTGGTTCAGGGTCAAAAATATGTGTCAGTTTTTCGGTATTTATATTAATAGAATAAAAGCCTTTTTCCATAGCTAAGAGTAGTACATCCTCTAAATATGGAACAACACAGCCGATTTGTTGATTGAGTGCAATTACTCGGTTCGTATTAGCGGTAGGATTGTATATGCATAATTTTCTCTCCATAATATCAACCCAATATAAAAGTTGCTTTTTTTCATTCCAACATGGTCCTTCAGCTAAACTTGCTTTAGCATCTAAAACTAATTCTATATTACTGAACAAGATGTTCACCTCGCGTTATAAGATATTAATATAATTCGATAAGAATAGAGGTAAACCTTTTAGTCAAAGGATATTAAAATTTATGCTGTAGAAAAATGACCTTCTCACAAGTGATTAAAAAAGTGTATAAACAAGGAGAGGAAAATGCATATGATGTTTTATGAGATTGTTTGCTTTTCTTGTAAGAATATATTTCGTGTTTACGAAGGCAGTGAAAAATATAAGCGATTTAAAGAAAAACCAAACGGGGCATATTGTTGTGATGAGTGTAGTCATAAAATTCAATTAGAAGCGATAAAGAATTTTTTTAGGTAATTATATGTTTTTGATTCGGAAAAGTTTGACAATAAAAGTGTTATAAATTATCATATTAAAAAACTAATATTTAAAATGGCATGGAAGAGAAGAGTAGTTAAGAAAGAATACGTACAGAGAGCTCTGGTAGCTGAGAAAGAGCGGTATACATCTTAACGAAAAAAGACTTGGAGCTGCGCAAGGAACTAATTTATTTAGGGATGGTGCGACGGGTTCTCCCGTTATAGAGATAGGGTATAAGCATATTTTGCCGTACCTGAAGAGGTTAATATGGTGACATATTAACAAACTGAGGTGGTACCGCGAAGCTAACAACTCTCGTCCTCAAGATGAATAATCTTGGGGGTGGGAGTTTTTTTATTGCATAAAACTGAGAATACGAAAACAAAAAATAATTGAGGTGAGCAATAAATGCATTGGGCGTATGAAGTAGCACATGAATTAATTAGGAAACATCCAAATAAAGAAACGTTTGTTTGTGCATCTGGAATTAGTCCTTCAGGTTCTGTTCATATTGGGAACTTTCGTGAAATCGTAACGACTTATTTCGTAGTAAGAGCACTTCAAGGTTTAGGGAAAAAGACTCGTTTTATATTTTCGTGGGATGATTATGATCGATTTAGAAAAGTTCCAAAAAATATTGATCCATCTTTTGCAAAGTATATTGGTATGCCATACTGTGATATTCCAGATCCGTCTGGATGTCATAACTCGTATGCGGAGCATTTTGAAAAAGAGTTTGAAAAATCGCTTCAAGCATTTGGAATTGAAGTAGAATTTATTTATCAATATGATGAATATAGAAGCGGAAGGTATAACAAAAATATTTTAGAGGCTTTGTATAAACGAAAAGAAATATATGATATTTTAATGGATTTTAAAACTGGAGAGTCTAGTGAAGAAGAGCGAAACGATTTTTATCCAGCTACATTATATTGTGAGAGGTGTGGAAAAGATACAACAACTATTACACATTTTGATGAAGTATTAAAAACAGTCCGGTATGAATGTGAATGCGGAAATGAAAAAGAGTTATCCGTATTAAATACAAATAAAATGAAACTAAACTGGAAAATCGATTGGCCGATGAGATGGATGATAGAGGATGTTATTTTTGAACCGGGTGGAAGAGATCATTCATCAGAAACAGGCAGTTATAATGTATCGAAAGAAATTGCAAGGAAAATATTCAATCGTGAAGCGCCTCATTACGTTGCTTACGATTTCATTGGTATTAAAGGGAATCATGAAAAAATGTCTAGTTCTTCAGGGAATAGCATTACACCAAGCGATTTATTGAAAGTGTATATACCAGAAGTAATTCTCTTTATGTTTGCCAAATACAAACCAGGCGCTGCTTTTCATATTGGGTTGGATGAAGATGTGATTCGTAATTATACAGAGTATGAACGATTGAAAGATAGCTATGAAAATAAAACGCTCAAAAATGAAGATTTATTTGATGCAATTAAACTCTCTAAAGTTGATAGCGAGTTTAAAGAATATCCGAAATTTAATCAAGTAGCAGGAACGTTACCATTATTAAATTTTGATTCTACGATTTTACAGGGGATATTAAAGAAAATAGATAGGAGCTATGCATTAGATGAAATGAGAGCGATAAGTAATCGCGCAGAGTATTGGATAAGAAACTTTCAATCTGAAAAATTAATTGCGGTAAATCAGGAGAAAAATAAAGAGTTTTACTATACATTAGATGAAAGGCAGAAAGAATGGCTAGTAGAAGTTTGTAAAATACTTCGTTCTAATAAAGATTACTCTAACTTAATGGAGCAATTATATGCGATTTGTCATCATGAAAATAAAAAAATAATGAAAGAAAATCAAAAACAATTATTCACTATTATATATAAGCTCATTATGAATCAATCAAATGGTCCTCGTATACCATTATTAATACATGTAGTAGGCATAGAAAAATTCATCACACTATTAGATTTCTAAAACACAGTTAAAAGCAACGCAAGTACCAAAATTTCTAAGTACTTGCGTTGCAAATTTTACTATCGTGAATACATTTTCGGACATTCATCACCACTTGGTTCATAAAAACAATGGCTTTTAAACTGTCCTACAAATGGCTGATTATACCATTCAGGTGGACAAGCTCCAACTGGACGGAAATACCAAAGAGCCCATCGTGCAGGCCAGCGCCATTGACCTTGTAAAACTTTTCGTGCGATTTCTTTTTCTGATTCACGAGCGCGTTGATAAAAATATCCATATTGTACTGCTTCAAATCCGCCGGGGCTTTGATATACAGCATCTCGTACGGTACGGAGTTGTTTAAAATCTAAGCAATCACAAAATACACGGTTTACTACAACGCATCCAACTAACTCCTCACCTTGGCGACCTTCGCCTTCAGCTTCAGCACGAATTAAACGAGCTAGTAAATCAACATCACTTTCGTTGTATGGAATAAGGGGCATAGTGATACCACCTTTCTGTTATAGTAAAGAGTGTATGTTATAAAACAATCTGCGTGCTTTTTTACATAAAAATAACATTTAATTTTAAGAGGAGCTTGTATAAAAAGAGCTAATTAGTAATAGTAGATAAATATAAAAGGAAGAGGTATTATGTATCGAATTCATAAAGACCATATCATTTACTCAATGTCACCAGAAAATAAGCCTTGTATGGAAGTGGAAATTGGGAGCAGTCTTGTATTTGAAACATATGATTGCTTTGAAAATCAAATCGATTCTGAAGATGTTGTGTTTCAAGAATTAGATTGGAACCGAATTAATCCAGCGACTGGACCTGTATATGTTAAAGGAGCAGAACCTGGCGATATATTAGCCGTAACGATTGAAAAGATTAAAATTGCAGAGCAGGGCGTTTTAACTACAGGTGCAAACCTTGGTGTAATGGGTGATGAGTTAAATGAAAATACAGTGAAAATTGTCCCAATACATAATGAACATGTTTTGTTTTCAAGTGAACTACAAATCCCGATTAATCCAATGATTGGGGTAATTGGTACTGCACCGAAAGAAGAGAGCATTTCATGTGGCACACCGCATGATCACGGCGGGAATATGGACTGTAAAGAGATTAAAGAAGGAACAACATTACTACTACCAGTTAATGTCCCAGGAGCACTATTAGCGTTAGGTGATTTACACGCAGCGATGGGTGATGGTGAAATTGGTGTTAGTGGTGTAGAGGTTGCTGGTGAGGTAACTGTAACAGTTCAAATTATAAAAGGGAAAAAATGGCCACTACCAATGGCTATTCAAAAAGAAAAAGTAATGACGATTGCTTCAGAAAAATTGCTAGATGATGCAGCAAATCGTGCTGTACGTAATATGGTGACATTTTTACATGAAGAATTAGCAATGTCTAAAGCTGATGCAACGCTTTTATTATCGGCAGCAGGTAATTTAAAAGTTTGCCAAGTTGTAGATCCGCTGAAAACAGCGCGTATGGAACTAGGAATGGATTATGTGGAGAAACTAGGATTTACTTTTAGTAAATTTCATATTAAATAGATAAGGGACGAAAAAGGATACTTTTGTATAAAAGCATCCTTTTTTAATTTACGGATTTTGTGAAAAGAGGTAGTATTTATTTTATATAAGTATATTTGAGAATGTGGATTAAAAAGGAGTTCAATAATGGTCAAAATTATGATTGTAGAAGACGATATGAAAATTGCAGAACTATTATCAACACATGTTGGGAAATATGGTTATCAAGGAGTTATTGTATCGGACTTTCAAAATGTATTAGACATTTTTTTAGATGAACAACCAGAGTTAGTTTTATTAGATATTAATTTACCGAGTTTTGATGGGTACTTTTGGTGTCGTCAAATTCGCGGTGTTTCTACATGTCCGATACTATTCATTTCGGCTCGTGAAGGAACGATGGATCAAGTTATGGCGTTAGAAAATGGTGGCGATGATTTTATTCCGAAGCCTTTTCATTATGAAGTTGTAGTGGCGAAAATTCGTAGTCATTTAAGACGTGCATATGGAGATTATGCACCGAAACTAGAAGAGCGAATGATTGAGCAACAAGGCCTTTGTTTATATCCTGAAAGACTTGTATTGAAACTTAGAAACGAAGAGATTGATATAACGAGAAACGAAGCTATTTTATTAGAGACATTAATGAAAAATTATCCGCGTGTTGTGAGTAGGGAAGTGTTGTTAAATAAATTATGGGATAGCGAATCTTATGTTGATGATAATACATTAAGTGTAAATACAACACGTGTGCGTAAAAAGTTACAAACGTTACATATAGAAGGTGCGATTGAAACGATTCGTAGTGTTGGATATAGATTGCATATTACTTGGGATACTGGTATAGAAAAATGATAAGGTTGTTTATACGTGATCATATACCACTTATTTGCTTTACTATAATTCAACTACTAGCTATATTTCTCGTATATTGGTTTGATGGGCATAATCATATTACAACGGCGTTATATGCAATGTTTCTAGGGGCTTTCTTTATGGGAAGTTATTTAGTGTTTCGTTATTTTACACATCGTTCTTTTTATGAGCGCTTAGCAAACCCGATGCAATCTTTGGATGAATCTGTTCAAAAATCTGATTTTGCAGCTGTATCGGCTGCTCTTCAAGAACTACTTGAGGTGCAATATCGACATTATCAAAATCAGCTGCAAATGCAAGAGAGAAAAAATAATGACCATTTAACCTTTATGAATCAGTGGATTCATCAAATGAAAACACCTTTATCTGTAATAGAATTAATTACACAGGATGAAGTAGATTCACGTTTTGAAAGTATAAATGAGGAAACTGATCGATTAAAAAAGGGATTAGAAATGGCTCTGTATGTCGCACGTTTAGAAGCATTTACACAAGATTTTTATGTAGAAAGAGTACAACTACATAAAATAGTGAATGATTCGGTACATGAGCATAAACGGTTCTTTATCCGGAATTTTGTATATCCAGAGCTTGAAATTGATAAGGACATTACTGTAGAAAGTGATGCGAAATGGTTACAATTTTTAATTGGGCAAATACTATCGAATGCGATTAAATATTCATCAGGTAGTAGAGAAAAGATTAAAGTGAAAGCTTGTAAGGAAGGTAATACCGTTATACTTGAAATTGCTGATAATGGCGTAGGTATACCGAAGCAAGATTTACCAAGAGTCTTCAAACCTTTCTTTACAGGAGAAAACGGTAGAGATTTTAAAGAATCAACAGGAATGGGGCTATATCTCGTATATGAAATTACGAAGCAATTAGGACATAGTGTAGAAATCCATTCAGAAGTTGATAAAGGTACGGTAGTACGAGTAATATTTTTTAATGTGTAAAAAGTGATCAAGGCTAAAGAACGTTGGAGATAAGTTTTTTAGCCTTGTTTTGTATTTTTTAAAAAGTTTTCATATGAATAAATGATACAAATTAGTAAAAATTAAAGATATGAGCACATGAAATTGTAAAAATAAACTTGAAGAAAAATAATTGCTTTTGAAGTACAAATAATAATATTTACGCATACAGTATTATCATGGTACAATATGGTTATTAATGACAGAAAGGAATGATGGGTGGACGATGATTAACTAATCTTATTTTTAAATGTTGAAATTCAATAAATTTCAATTTCTAAAAAATAGGATTAGTCTGCCCAATTTCCATAGAACGGTATTGCTATTTATGTTACGTAATAGCTTATTTGGGTGTAAATATTTTAACGACTAATCCTGCCAAATTTATTTGGGAGGATTTTTTTATTCTCCCTTAATGAAAGGGATCGGTATTATGAAAGAACTATTAAAATTAAATGATGTTTATGTTGAAATAAAAGAAAATATGTTGTTAGAGAAAATGAATGTGACAGTAAAACAAGGGGATGTTATCGGATTAATTGGTAAAAACGGTGCTGGTAAATCAACGTTACTTCAATTAATAAATGGAAAGATTGAGCCTTCAAAAGGGATTGTTGAATGGCAGCAAATGAATATGACAACCGCATATGTTGAGCAAGAAATAGAATCTTTTATTAGTAATGATGTAATTGCAAAAGAAGCAGAACTTCTTGCGAAATGGGGCGTGCCAACGAACGATTTTCATACTTTAAGTGGTGGTGAAAAGCTGAAAATTCGATTAGCAAAAGGATTTGCTGAAAATCCTAATGTCTTAATATTAGACGAACCGACAAATCATTTAGATGAGATCAGTACGGGATTTCTCATTAAACAAATAAAAAACATGAAAGGTACAGTTATCGTTGTATCACATGATCGATATTTTTTAGATGTTGTCGCAACAAAAATATGGTCAATTGAGGACAAAAAATTAATTGAGCATAGTGGTAATTATACGAGCTACATGAAAGCACGTGAGCAAAAAAGAAAGTCGCAGCAGCGTGAATATGAAAAGCAGCAAAAAAAGATAGAACAAGTAGAAACACATATAAAAGAATTGAGTTCATGGTCACAAAAGGCACACGCGCAGTCTACAAAACAAGAAGGTGTGAAAGAATTCTATCGTGTAAAAGCGAAGCGAATGGATGCACAAGTGAAGTCAAAACGAAAACGACTTGAAAAAGAGCTGGAGAAAGTGAAAGTAGAACGTGTGAAAGAAGAGTATTCAGTTGAGTTTTCTATTCAAGCGAACAAAAAAGTAGGAAAACGTTTTTTAGAAGTGAAGCAATTAAAAAAAGATTTTCATGGGAAAGTATTATTTGAAAACGTTAATTTTACAATTCAGCACGGTGAGAAAGTTGCGATTGTTGGACCAAACGGTAGTGGGAAAACAACATTACTGAAGATGATTATGGGAACGGAAACTGCTGAAGGAGAAATATGGATTTCACCATCTGCAAACATCGGCTATTTAACACAAGAAGTTTTTGATTTACCGCTTGATAAAACACCAGAAAATTTATTTTTTAAAAAGACGTTTGAAGAAAGAGGAAAAGTCCAAAATTTAATGAAACATTTAGGGTTCCAAGCTTTTCAATGGAAAGAGCCGATTGAGCATATGAGTATGGGAGAAAGAGTAAAATGTAAGCTAATGGCTTATATTTTAGATGAAAAAGATGTACTCATTTTAGACGAACCGACGAATCACTTGGATCTACCTTCACGTGAACAACTTGAAAATACATTAGCTGAGTATAACGGAACATTAGTAATTGTATCTCACGATCGATATTTTCTGGAGAAAACAACTAACACAAAACTCGTGTTTTCAAACAATACGATACAAAAGCAGCTAGAAGAACCTACTAAAACAAGAGATGATATTGAAGAGCTACGTTTAACGTTAGAAACAGAGAGACAAGAAGTATTAGGGAAATTAAGCTTTTTAACTTCTAAAGACAAAGAATATAAAGCACTGGATGAACGGTTTATGGAACTTACGAAGCAGATTAAAGAGCTATAACGTAAGTAAGGGGGATTAACATGGGAGAAGAGAGATTCACTAAGTTATTTAAAATAGATTGTGGAGATATATACTTGCAAGAATTTACGGTCAAAGATGCAGAGAGTATTTATAAAATAGCAAATCAACCGGAAATAGCAAAATTTTTACCAGACTGGAAATCAACGAAAGAACAAAGGGTGGATTGGATTGCAGATTATGAAATACCAGCAAACAAAGCATTTCTTGATGCAGTGAAAACTACGAATAACATAGATAATCATACGTTAAAGCTAGGAATATTTAAGAAAGCTACAAATGAACTCATTGGATGGTGCTGCACAGGTATGAAAGAAGAACTCCCTTCACTAAACAGAGAGATAATGTATGCTATCTCAAATGAATATCAAAATCATGGCTATGCTACAAAAGCGACTAAAGGTTTAATTGACTATTTGTTTAAAGAAACAAATTTAAATGTCCTTAACGCAATTGCTTTAATTAACAATGTAGCATCAAATAAAGTTATTGAAAAATGCGGGTTTATTTATAAGAGCCAACAGAGGATAGAAAATCAAATATATAATCATTATATATTGAGAAAATCTGAGTGGATAAAAATATAACGTTTGGTAGTAAAAGACCGATAGCAATCGGTCTTTTCTCATTTATATAATAAAGATTTATTTTACATTATATTTCCTACTACTATACAATTATTATAAGATAGTTATGCGTTAATTTTAGTTTGAAATAATTATGTTGTCAGTTTTTTTAGAAATCTTACAAGCGTGTAAGGTAAATGAAAGATGAATCAATATGAGCTGTAAGATAATTCATTTACACTCTATAGTGAGCAGTGGAAATGAAGGGAGAATATACATGGAAATTTTACATGCAAAAAGTATTAGTAAAGTATATAAAGGGAAAGTACCTTATAAAGCATTAGTAGATATTGATTTATCAATTCAAGAAGGTGAATTTGTAGGAATTATGGGTCCATCAGGTAGCGGAAAAACAACGTTATTAAATATGGTATCTACTATTGATTCTCCATCATCGGGAGAAATATTTATTAATGGCACAAATCCTTTTCAATTATCATCAGAAGAATTAGCGTTATTCCGCAGAAAACAATTAGGATTTGTTTTTCAATCATTTAATCTTCTTAGCACACTTACTGTAAAAGAAAACATCGTATTGCCGATGACTTTAGATGGTGTTTCTGTGCAAGAAATGAACAAGCGATTGGAAGAGATTGCAGAGAAGTTAAATATTACAGATATATTGAATAAAAGAACGTTTGAAATATCAGGGGGACAAGCTCAAAGAACAGCAATCGCTCGTGCAATTGTTCATAAGCCGCAATTATTACTTGCAGATGAACCAACAGGGAACTTGGACTCTAAATCTTCAAATGATGTAATGGAGATGCTGGATACTCTAAATAAAGAAGAAAAAGCAACGATGATGTTAGTTACACATGATCCGTATGCAGCGAGCTTTTGCAGCCGAGTAATCTTTATTAAAGATGGTCAACTATATAACGAAATTTATTGTGGTGAAAGTAGGCAAACTTTTTATCAAAAGATTATGGATGTCCTTTCTTTGTTAGGAGGGAAAAGGCATGACTTTTCGTCAGTTCGCATTTAATAATATTTTTCGCAATAAGCGTACATATGCTGCCCATTTTTTAAGTAGTGCATTTTCTATTATGATTTTCTTTACGTATGCTCTTTTATTATTTCATCCCGATTTACAAGGTGAGTTGAAATCGACAAGTGCAACAATAAGTGCATTTGGTACATTGGGATTTTCAGTTTCGCAAGGATTGATTTTTGTATTTTCATTTTTCTTCATTTTATATTCAGTTAGTTCGTTTTTAAAAACGCGTAAGAAAGAATTTGGCATTTTAATGATGCAAGGTATGTCAATGAGACAGCTTAAGAAATTATTATTAATTGAAAATATGTTGATTGGACTTGGTTCAATTTGTATAGGGATTTTCATTGGACTCATATTTTCTAAACTAGTCTTATTGATAAGTGCAAGTGTATTAATGATTAATAATGGTTTACCTTTTTATATACCAGTGCGGGCTGTATTATTAACTGTTATCACATTTCTTTTCTTGTTTTTAATTGTTTCATTATTTACATTTAAAATGATAAAAGTAACGGAACTTGTGGAACTTATTCGAGCAGAGGAAAAGCCAAAACCTGAACCGAAATCTTCAGTTTTATTATCGCTACTTTCTTTAATTAGTATAGGGTATGGATATTTTTCAGTATTTCGCTTCATACCAAGTACCAATTTTATTACGCTTGGAATAGGTGTGCTCCTAGTAATTATAGGAACGTACTTTTTATATACACAGTGTAGCGTGTATATATTGCGCCTTGCTAAAAGGAGAGAATCTTTCTTTTTAAAGAGAACAAATATATTAACATTTTCTGAATTAATTTACCGTATGAAAGATAATGCAACGATGTTTTTTATAGTATCTATTGTTTCAGCAGTTGCATTTACAGCAATTGGTACAACAGCCGCAATTGGAAATAGGGATTTAGTAAGGATGACAAATCCCTATACATTTTTGTATGGAAGTCTTGAAAATGACAAAGTATTGAATAAAAATCTTTCTATTATAAAAAAGCACCTTTCTGATGCTAATATTCCGTATCGAATGGCTTCATCTTCATATATATACACAGAAAATGGCGTAAATGTAATGAAGTTAAGTGAATACAACGATCTTGCTAAAGCACTAGGCTATCAACAAGAAAAAATTGAAAAAGAAGATGAAATTTTATTAATTCCTGGAGTCGTATCACAAAAACAAGAATTTAAAAATGGCGAGTATAAAAAGAATATAGAAGTCATTCAAGGTGACTGGACAAAGACATTTCATGTGAAAAAAGCTGTAGAAAATTTAGTTTTACCACACGATTCTAGAACTATTTATATCGCTGTTCAAGATCAGGTATATGATGGAATGCCTCTTACTAGTGACCCAGTTAATAAAGAAATTCCATATCGTACTTACGGATTTGTTGTAGATGATTGGATAAAAACGAAAGAGATTTCCAATCAATTAAAGAGTATATTCGATAAAGATCTTAGGGACAGAGATTTCTACTTTGAAGCTTTAACATTAAACTTGTTGGAAGCAAAGCAAAAGAATGGTTTATTACTTATGGTAAGTATTTTAGTCGGAATCGTCTTCTTTACATTCGCTGCTAGTTTTATTTATTTCCGATTATATACAGATTTGGATCGCGATCAGCAGCAATATAAAATGATTTCGAAAATGGGATTAAGTAAAGGTGAGTTAAAAAAAATTGTAACGAGACAGTTATTATTAATGTTCTTTTTACCAATTGTCGTTGCAGTGATTCATACTGTAGTCGCTTATATAGCATTACAGCAATTAGTCGATTTTTCTATCATAAATAGCTCTATCGTTATTTTAATTTCATTTATATGTATACAAGTTTTATATTTCTTTATAACCCGTTGGCGTTATCTGCAAAAGCTTTATAAGGTTATGGAGCAATAGAATTTATTAGCTTGTAAGACTACAATAAAGTATGTAGAAAAATGAACTGTATGATGAAAGGAAACGAGATGAAAAGAACTTTAACTATTTTTATGTTAACGATACTATTATTAATAAGTTTTAGTGCATGTTCTAAAAAGGAAAATCCATTTCCTGCAAACGGTGTATTAATTATTGGAGATGAAAATAATATTTCACCAATTATTAATCGTTATCAGGAAATTACGGAAGAAAATGAAGTGTTTTCTGTGAAAAAAGGGGAAGTTGGAAATGGAAATGTCTTAATTTTAAATGAATCTACAGCACAAGCATTGATTAAAGAAAAACTTTTTCGAAAACAAGATAATGGCTCCAATTATATTATAGATACGTTACCGAAATTCCCCAAAGAAGGGGCGCTATTATTTACAAGTGAAGACAATAAGACTATGAAAAGTATTAAAATAGGAGAGGAAGAGATTCCTGTTACATACGATAGTGATGCTTGGATAGGTAACAATCGTAAATATTCAACGGAATGGTATATGATTGTAGCAAAAAATAGTGTTTATAAAGAAATAAAGGCAAATGAAATGAAAATGCATCTTCTTCATTTGAAAAAATCACTAGGTGACGAAAAACCTAAAATGTCGACAGATAATACATTGGTTAATGAAAATGTCAAAGTAAAAAAGTTAATTAAAGGTTTGGAAGGAGAAGTATCTTTTCACTTTGTAACGATTGGCGAAAAACCTTAAAAAAGAGTTCGAAGTTGATAAAAATTTCATCAGCTTCGAACTCTTTTTAGTTTATAGACAAATCAATTATTATGCTTTACATTACTTCATTTAATCGAGTCTCACTCGTTTCTTCAATCGCATTTGAATTTTGAACTGAATTATTTTGTGCTTCTTTTTCTTTACGAGCCTTTTGTAGCATTTCAAGTATAATCCATAAAGGAACACCTTTATCCTTTAACATCTTCCATAAATCTAATTCATTAAATTTATGCTCAGGCTGTTTCATTTCTTTTTCAGATGAACGAATATCAAACTTGATAGGATCATTTATTTTCTTACTTTCAAGTTTAGTAGAAGAGATAGTATTATGCTCAAGAGTAGATGGAGTTATTTTAGTAGGTTGAGATAATGTATGAATATTTGATCCGATTTGCATGCTTTTTCCTCCTTTTCAAGCAATGAGATTAGTTTTCTTATGGTTTTTAAATCTTTTTAACATGAGGCAACTATATCTAATTATAAATTCAAATAAACAGATTTACAAGTTGTATTGTAAAAAGCAAATATTTACTTGAATTAATATTTATCAACATTTGTATATGTTTTCTATATATACAACGTATATAAAATACTTTACATTATGTTTAAGTTGTTAAAGTATTCTGTTAATTTTTTAAAAAAGAAAAATGTAAACGTTTTATTAGGGGGAGAAAGTATGGGGAAGTTATTTTTAAAAATATGTTTTTTCGCATTAGTGACCGTATGTTCATTCGCAGCGAAAATATCATACGCTGAAGAGAGGCAACAAAATAATTATCCAATCATATTGGTGAATGGATTTGCTGGATGGGGTAGAGAAGAAATGCTTGGCGTAAAATATTGGGGTGGTGTTCATGATATACAGGAAGATTTGAAACGCAATGGTTATACGGTACATACCGCAGCTGTTGGACCTGTTTCTAGTAACTGGGATCGTGCATGTGAATTGTATGCACAAATTAGCGGTGGGACAGTAGACTATGGTGCCGTACATGCTGAGAAACATGGACATAATCGTTTTGGCAGAACTTATAGTGGTTTTGCGCCGAATTGGAGTGAAACAAATAAAGTTCATTTAGTTGGACATAGCATGGGTGGACAAACGATTAGAACATTAGTACAGCTATTAAAAGAAGGTAGTTTTGAAGAAAAGAATTATGTGAAAAATCACCCAGACATCAAAATATCACCACTATTTGAAGGCGGAAAATCATATGTTCATAGTGTTACAACATTAGCAACCCCTCACAACGGTACAACACTTGCGGATGGTAGTCTTCTGCTACCGTTCGTTAAAGATTTACTCATTACAGCTGCAAGCTTTGGAGGAAACAATAATTTATCATTATATGATTTTAAATTGGATCAATGGGGTATAAAGAAAAATGCTGGAGAGTCCTTTTTCCAATATAGTAATCGTATTCTAAATAGTTCACTTTGGAAAAATACAAAAGATATAAGTCAATGGGATTTAAGTACAGATGGTGCAAAGGAGTTAAATAATTGGGTAAAGACGCAACCAGATGTGTATTATTTATCCTATAGTGGACATGCATCACAAGCAGCACCTATAACAGGTTTACATTTACCGCATATTACGATGAATAAAGTGTTGATGGGGAATGCATTTTTCTTAGGTTCTTATGCGAGATATGAAGAAAACCGTCCGTTAGTTGATACTTCTTGGTGGCAAAATGATGGTGTAGTAAATACGAATTCTATGATTGCACCATCTTCTAATGTTGCTGTAAATAATAATGGGTCATTACAGATTGGAAAATGGAATCATATCGAAACGAAAGCGAATTGGGATCATCTCGATATGGTAGGATTAAGTGTTTCAGACTCATTAGGTTTTTCTAGCATTCAAGAGTTTTATAGAACAATTGCTGAAAAGCTATCACGTTTACCGAAATAGGTAATAATAAAGCGCTCTCGATGGAATTCGAGAGCGCTTTATATTATATTGAAAGAGGGATTTGGTAGAAAAATATGGGGGGATATTATGAAAATTCAAGTTGTATTATCAGGATACGGAACAGTAGGCAGAGAGTTTATAAAATTATTAAATGAAAAATATTCATATATATATGAAACATATGGGATTCAATTAGTTGTAAGTGGCGTATTAGGGAGAAATATTGCAATACATAATGAAGACGGCTTATCACTTCATCATTTATTGATGTATGGTGGCGGTACCGCTGCAATTGAAAAATATTTAGAGTATCATCCGAAGGAACGTGCAACAACTAGCATAAGTGGTACTGTATTGGTAGAATCAACAGTTACAAATCTTAAAGATGGAAATCCAGGGAAACAATATATGAAACAAGCGATTGAGAAACAGATGGATATAGTAGCAATTTCTAAAGGGGCGCTCGTTACAAACTGGAGAGAAATAAATGAAGCAGCAAGAGGCGCCAATGTACGAATTCGATATAGCGGTGCAACAGCCGCTGCATTACCGACCCTAGATATCGGACAATTTAGTTTAGCCGGTTGCAGTATTGAAAAAATAGAAGGAATATTAAATGGAACAACTAATTATATTCTTACGAAAATGTATGAGGAAGATATGACATTTGAAGAAGCATTGAAAGAAGCACAAGATAAAGGAATTACTGAGACAAACCCTATATTAGATATAAGTGGTTCAGATAGTGCGTGTAAATTGTTACTTTTGACAAACAGCTTAATGGAAACAGAGAAAACACTTACTGATATACATATAAAAGGAATCGAGCACGTTACAAAACAGCAAATTAGAAATGCTAAGGAACAACATAAAATTATTAAATTAATAGCATCAACATATAAGGATGAGGGTGGCAATGTCAATTTAAATGTTGAACCGTGCGAAATAGAGAAAGATCATCCGTTAGCAAAAGTAAATGGGACCGAAAAAGGAATTACGTTCTTTACAGATACGATGGGACAAGTTACTACAATTGGTGGGGCTTCTAATCCACGAGGCGCTGCAGCTGCAGCTTTAAAAGATGTAATTAACTTATATCGAAAAGATTTGTAAGACCGTACCGCCCTTTATAAAAAATACATATGTCGTGGACCTTTTGAGAATGAAATAAATATGCAAAAATGATTGCAGGGGGTAAGGAATTGTTTAAGGATTTTAAAGTTGTTAAAGATCGTCCTGTTTATATTCAATTGAAAGATTATTTGAAGAAGATGATTATGAAAGGGCATTTGCTCGGGGATCAAAAAATCCCATCAACAAGGGAACTAAGTGAATTACTAAGTGTGAGTAGAAACACTGTACTCGCTGCTTATGCAGATTTAGAGCAAGAAGGACTCATTTATGCAGTTAAAGGAAAAGGGAACTTTGTTGCGAAGGTGGATATATCTAACACTTCATCTGTTGAAATAGATTGGAAAAATAAACTTAATACAGTGACCGCATTAGCGGATGAATTAGATTTAATGAAACATGGTGTTCGTTGGGAAAAGGGAATGATTGTTTTTAATAGTATAGCCCCAGATGAGAAGCTATTTGATGTTGAAAATTTCAAAAGAGCTTTTCTTACTCGTATGTCCATTGAAGGAGACATCGTATTGAACTACGGATATGCAAAGGGATATAGACCGTTAATGAATTATTTACTTCATTACATGGAAATGAAAGGTGTAGACATTTCGAATAAAGATATTCTAATTACAAATGGATTTACAGAAGGATTGGATATTGTACTCTCTTCTTTATCAAAAAAATCCGGTCGTGTCATTTGTGAGAATCCAACTCACCACGCTGCACTTAAGCTTTTCCGTTTACATGGACTTGAAGTTCATGGGATTGATATGCATGAGGATGGTATTGATACGAATGAAGTTGAAAAAAGTTTGCGTGAAAAAGATTTTGATTTTGCTTATTTAATTCCTTCTTATCATAATCCAACCGGTATTGTTACGAGTTCAGAGAAAAGAACGGAATTGATGAGGTTATTCTCAAAATACAACGTTCCTATTATAGAGGACGGATTTAATGAAGAATTACGTTATTCAGGTTCACATTTAGCTCCATTATTAACTTTTGCGGGAGCTGGCAATAATGTGATTTATATTAGTAGCTTTTCAAAGGTACTTTTCCCTGGTTTACGTGTAGGCTGGATTATTGCAGATAAAGAGCTGATTCATTATTTAGAAAGCGTAAAAAGAGCAAGAACGATTCACACATCTACGCTAGATCAAGCTGTTCTGTTTCAATATTTACATGAGGGATATTTTGAGAAATATTTAAAAAAGGCAAGATCTGTTTATAAGAAAAAATATGAGTTAGCTGTCGGGGCATGTAACCAGTACATTCATTTCAAAAGAATGACTGGAGATGGTGGACTTCATTTATTTATAGAACTAGAAGAGCATATGAATGCCCGCACACTTTTACAAAAGTGTTATGAGAAAGGCGTTACGTTTTCACCTGGAGATGTTTTTTACTCTGATGGAGAAGGAGCGAACACTTTCCGATTAGGGTTTTCGCGCTTGAAAGAAGAAGAAATAGTTCGGGGAATTAAAATAATTGGTGATACATTAAAAAATGAAATTTGGAGTTGAGAAAATGAAAATCGGCGTTATTATGGGCGGGGTATCGTCTGAAAAACAAGTTTCAATTATGACGGGGAATGAAATGATTGCTCATTTAGATAAAAATAAGTATGAAATAGTTCCAATTACATTAAATGAAAAAGTGGATTTAATTGAAAAAGCGAAAGACATTGACTTTGCGTTGCTCGCGTTACATGGAAAATACGGAGAAGATGGGACAGTTCAAGGAACACTGGAGAGTTTAGGGATTCCTTATAGCGGAAGTAATATGTTATCTAGCAGTATATGTATGGATAAAAATATTTCGAAAAAGATTTTACGTTATGAAGGTGTAGAAACACCAGATTGGATTGAACTTACAAAAATGGAGGATCTAAATCTTGATGAGTTAGATAAGTTAGGATTTCCATTAGTAGTAAAACCAAACTCTGGCGGATCGAGTGTCGGAGTGAAAATCGTTTATAATAAAAATGAATTGATCTCAATGCTAGAAACTGTATTCGAATGGGATTCTGAAGTAGTAATTGAGAAGTATATAAAAGGTGATGAAATTACATGTTCAATTCTGGATGGAAAACAGTTACCTATAGTTTCAATTCGACATGCAGCCGAGTTCTTTGACTACAATGCAAAATATGATGATACTAGTACAGTTGAGGAAGTTATCGAACTTCCAGCAGAAATTAATGAACGTGTAAATAAAGCGTCACTTGCTTGTTATAAAGCATTAAAATGTAGTGTTTATGCAAGAGTTGATATGATGGTGAAGGACGGAATTCCATATGTAATGGAAATTAATACATTACCAGGGATGACACAATCAAGTTTATTGCCAAAAAGTGCAGAAGCGGCGGGAATTAGTTATAGCGAACTATTAGATATGATTATTGAAACATCATTAAAAGTTAGAAAAGAAGAAGGGTTTTAAGGGAATTATATAACTAATTTTTTGACAGTTTCACGAAGTATGCTATGATGAATACATTATAAAAACAAAATATTTATCCACTAGGGGGGCCTTTTATAGGCTGAGATCAAATGTGATTTTGAGACTCTTAGTACCTGATCTGGTTAATGCCAGCGTAGGGAAGTGGGAAAGACGTTGCTATTTAATGAGTAAATAAATACTGTCGATTTCACTTTCTTTACGCCTGTAAAGAAAGTTTTTTTATTTTACAGCTTTAATAATTGTGGATAAATACTTATATTTTATACATTATTGGAGGGATTTAAATGACTTTTTCACAATCATTACGTAAAGAAGTAGATTCAATTTGGGAAGCGAGTTTTAACCATCCTTTTGTAAAAAAACTTGGTGAAGGAACGTTAGATTTAGCTAGTTTTCGCTATTATGTTCTTCAAGATTCATATTATTTGAGTCATTTTGCTAGAGTACAAACATTAGGAGCTGCAAAAGCTCTTGAATTAGAAACGACAGCTCGTATGGCACACCATGCCCAAAATACATATGAGGCGGAATTATCATTACATGAGAATTTTGCGAAGAAATTAGGGATAACAAAAGAAGAAAAAGATAATTTTATCCCTGCTCCAACTGCATACGCATATACTTCACATATGTATCGTGCTGCGTACGAAGGACATTTAGGCGATATCATTGCAGCAATTTTACCTTGCTATTGGTTGTATTATGAAATTGGCGAACGCTTAAAAGAGTGCCAGCCGGAAGAGCAAATTTATAACGAATGGATTTCTGCTTATGGATCTGATTGGTTCCGTACGCTAGTTGAAGAGCAAATTACACGTTTAGATACTATCGCTGAAAAAGTAACAGAGACAGACCGCAAGCGTATGAAACAGCATTTTATTATTAGCAGTCAATATGAATATTCATTTTGGGAAATGGCTTATACATTAGAAAAGTGGCCAGTGGATACAGACGTAAAAGACGTAATTGGATAAAGAATAGAAGTAATGTTATAGCTAGGTATGGATCATACCTAGCTATATATTTTTTCTTGTCAAATTTGCGTAAAGTCATTAGTGCTACGGATATGGCGAAATAGAATATCGATAATTTAGCTCATTTACTTGTCTACGCATTAACTGGATAAACTTCTGTCACATTTATTTTACAATCAAAGAACGTAAATGTTGGTGGTATGAAGTTAAATAAGAAAAGAAACCCGAGCTGTTAGCTGTAACGGAGTTGTTTTTTCTTTGCAGGAATTTCTAAATTATCATGGAGTGTTGTTAATACGATATGCAAATATGCATATCGTATTTTTTTGAGTTCTTTATGTGTTAAAATTAGATATAGAGATATGGAAATATAAAGAAGCAAAAGCAGGAATATCCAATGAATTTTGAGAGGTGTTATATGTTTACAAATAAGAAATTAATTCGATTTGGTTTATCGTTGTTTGTATTTTTAGGGATAATTAATTTTACAATCAGCTATTTCCAAACATATCTTGAAACAGCAGCAGATATTAAATGGGTAATTCCAGAAATTTGGAAAACTATTTTGCTAGATGTTCCTCAAGGGATACTTGTTCTTTTAGGCGCAATTGCTTTATATGATTTCACAAAAGAGGCATCAAAAAAAGACGCATCAATCTAAATGTGTCTTTTTTCAATTAGCAATTTCATATAGAGATTTGCTGGAGAAATAGAATGAAAAGCCCTAATTAGGGCTTTTTTTTGTTGGAATTTCTTAACCGTCATAGAAACCGGTCACTTGGAGGTGTTATAGCGAAAGCCATTTACAGTACAGAAAAATCTAAGCAGCAGACGGAAATATATAGGATATGGCATCATAATTGTTGAGAAATTAATTGAACTTAGTAAGTATGAAGATATGACGCTAGAATTCATATTTTTTAATTTTTATTTATCCCGCTATTTGCCGGGCAGTAAGCCCCCCACCTCAAAATTCAGCGGAAGCAAAGAAGTTAGGTAGGGGATGAACAAAACACCACTGATTAAAGTTTCACTTTATAAAAATGAGCCCATAGTAAAAATAGGTATATGAACAAGGTGCATCATCTAGTGATAAGTCATACTTTGTTGGTGTACGTATTGAACTTAGTTTATAGCGCTATTTCTACTTAGATGTAACGAACAGGAATATAGGGAAGTATCGATGAGGTTGTATTTTATAAACGGAGGTTATGAAAATGAATCAGTTTCAACAAGAACTACAAGCGTTAAGCCTTAATGATTACCGGTCTGGAAATATTGTCTATTGGGACCAGCAAAACCAATATCCATATTACTATATTGAAGATGCTGCTCGTCGCTGTGGCGGTTGTGGTCGTTGTGGCGGTTGTGGTGGAGGTCGTTGTGGCGGCTTCCGTTGTGGTGGCTTCCGTTGTATTGGTTGCTTCGGTTGTTTTGGTTGCGGAGGCTGTGGCGGTTGTGGCGGTTGTGGCGGCTGTGGTGGTTGCTCTAACTGTTTTGATGGTTTTACTGATACTACCGGTACTATTGTAACGTATGAATATTGATAACATCTATCTTGCTAGTTGCGGGCAGTAACATCCCCAAAAAAATTCAGCGAGAGCAAAGAGAAGTTAGGTGGCGGACTGCCCATAAAAGCCCGATTGGTGAGAGCTGATTAAAGTTTCACTTTATCAATTAAAAAACATTAGTTATATGTACGTGCCGACAAAGAATATAGCCATTATTAATGGATATATTCAATGATTCAAGTGAAAGAGTAACAATAAGATATATAGATGTAATCAAGATGTGATGGATAAAGCAATGACTAGATTTAAAATCTAATCATTGTTTTTTTCTTATGGTTTTATCATTAAATATCTGTCTAGTTTGGGCATTGCTTCCTTCTAGCTAATGATTTTATTACAACCGTGTAAGGTTAATGTAATGTTAATCGATAGTAAAATAAGTTGCTTAAGTGTATTTTAAATAAGATTAAAAAGTACTGTTTATCTACAAAATAATAGGGTAAATACTATGTAATTAGGAAGTGTATGAATATGGTTGAACTAAAATCTATTTTCCATTCGTATAAACTAAAGAGAAAAATAGCTAAAGATTTATACGGAAAAAGAGATGAATTATCACTGTTATTAAATGAATTTAATAATATGAAATGTACAGTAACATCTGAAAAGAAGAAAAATAATATATTATCTCGTTTGCAACTAATTTATCAAAATATGAAATCGGATAAGCAGTACCCTCTAGCAGTTGCTTTTGATAGTAAATTATTGGAGCGATTAGAAAAAGAATCTGTACATACTATTGAGGATGGTGTAACATGTCTACATTTAATGTTAGATATGAATTATGAGAAGATAAAACAATATGGTTCGGGTACAAGTAGGTCATTCGTTCCATTATCGCAGTCTTCTATTTGTCTTGCTGATTGTATTTGTTTAACAGGATTTGTAGTAGGTTTACTAGGAACAATTTCATTTGGAGGATTACTGTTATCTATATGTTCAATTACATAACGCTTAATATTTGTAAAGAGAGCGCCGATTTAAGGTGTTCTTTTTTAGTTTTTTGTAAATTTTTTGTAAATGATAAGTACAATACATTATATAAATTGTATAATTTAAATGTATTAAAATATAAATATAATGAGGTGCTGTATATGATAATTACTTTTAATTGTTAAAAGAGTCGATTTGATAATGTTTTATTCAGATAAATAGTTTTTACTTTTCTTTTAAATACTTGATTTAAATGGATTGGATTAAGTAACTATTGTTCTAGCTTTTTGATAATCAAGACAACTGAAGAAAGGAAGGAATCATTTTATGAAAAAATTAAGGCTGCTAACATTTGAAAATATAGTAGAACCCCTTTTAAATGAAAAGGTATCATTTATATACTTTCCTATTGAATGGCTGGACATCGTAGAGATACATTATAAGACATTTTTATTAACGAGTAAGTTGAAACGTTTGAATGAAAGATTGTATGATATGTTTTCAGATATATTGTTTATTCAGCATAATCCGTACGTATTAAATGAAAATACACCATGGATTGTATCAAAAGAACCTATTAAACAAGAGCAGCTCGATTATATTTTTCAAAGTTGGTATGAGATTATTCATGATTGGAAGCCAAATAGATTAGTAGAACCACCAAAATATGAATGGCAATCCGATTTGATTTCTAATTTGCCAGTACTACATGATAATGAAACGTATTCTAAGTGGATACCCGCTTTAATCTCACATATTTTTTGTGAGCGTCCTATATATTTAGAAAATACAAATGAAGAAGAATTCTATTTTTCTCCTCTTAGATCACAAAATATTTGTGAGGCGATGTCAGAGCCGATAAAAGATGAAAAAACACAAGATTTTTTCTCCTATGTATATCGATTTCAATGCATAACCCGCGGTGGTGAGAACGCTCCATTATTAAATATTTCAATAGGGATTCGGAGATTTTATCAAGAATATAAGATGATAGGTCAAACAAACCTTGATATGACAAGGTTTGTTTGACTTTTTTTGATGAAATGCAAACATTTTGCAAACATAGGTTATCCAAAGATACTTTTACCGAAGTTTTTAACTGCTTCTTCCTGCATATTCGGTAAAACATGAGAATAGACACTTAATGTCATTGAAATATCTGTATGACCTAATCGCTCACTGATGATTTTAGGGTTAACTCCTTGTTTCAATAGTAGAGTTGCGTGTGTATGTCTTAAATCATGGAATTTAATTTCTTTTATACCTACTTTGTGTGTCATCCTAATGAAACTTTTTCTGAAATGTGCTCTTTTTATGATTCTTCCAAACTCATTACAATTTATTAAATCTTGATCTAGATAAGCAGAACCAAACCTTAATTTCTCTTTATTGATTAAAATTTTATGTTTTTTTAAGGCTGCTATTGTTTCGTTAGGTACAGGAATTGTACGTTTTGATGAATTTGTTTTTGCGGTTTGTTTGATTTTATTGTCATGACCAGATGTTTGATTTATTGTAACGGTATGTTTTTCAAAATCAATGTCCTGCCATCGTAACCCTAGAACTTCTCCCAGACGCATACCTGTAGTTATTGCAAGTAGATACCCAATGTGATATCGTGATTCTTGTGAATGAGCTAAAAACTTTTTTACTTCTTCCTCTGTCCAAGTCTGGATAGGGGTTTTTTCTTTTTTAGGTATCTCAGCAAAATCTGCTGGATTTCGAGAAATAATATTTTGTTTTACGGCAAGGTTTAAAGCGCTCTTTAAAATTCTATGCATAAGCAGAATAGAATTATTTGCAATCCCTTTATCTATCGCAGTCTTATAACATTTTTGAATGTGTATAACATTTAATTTATGGAGCGCAACCATTCCTATACTAGGTATAACATGTTGGTTGATAAATGCCTTATAGCCAGCAAAGGTACTCTTTTCTATGCTCATACTTTTAATTTCTAGCCAATGATTTAGATAATCCTTTAACGTAACTTTAGATGGTTCTATAAAAGTTCCTTCATTCAACTCTGTAATCTTCTTTGCCACATCGGCTTGTGCTTCCTTTTTTGTCTTATATCCAGAAAACCACTTCTGTCTTCTTTTTCCTGTCTCTGGATCAGGGCCGATATCTATAACGATGCAATATTTATTTCCTCTTTTTCGAATATGTCCTTTCACTTAAAACACTCCTTCATTTGTTTTGAGTCATGTTGTATAAGTCTAGTTGTAATTTTGCTGCTATGAAAATTACATGTTTGGACATATCAGCGATGGGTATATTTTACCATATTTAGATTGTTATTAAGGAATAAAAAAAGAGCCATAGGGCCTCTTTTTTTGCTGTATTCATGGAAATAAAATTAAAAGTTTTTGATAAATAGCTGCAATAGTACATGTGATGTAGTTGTTAAAATACAAGCTAACCATTATATATTATATTAAGTTTAATGAGTGGAAGAGATGTTATTGTTATCCAATATAAAAGAATACTTTGTTATATTAATTATTAAACTTTCTCAATAATTTTCAGATTAGCAAATAAATAAAATTCCTAATTTTTGTGATATTATGAAAATAACTAAAAAATGGACATAAAAAAGACCCATGACTGTGTAAGTGGTGCTGCAACACCCCTACACCGTCTCCCTAACCACAGTAGGGAAAACAACTGTCATAAGTCTTCGTACATTAGTATAACACACAACTTAGATATAATGACACGTTTCTCTGTAAATGTAAAAACTAGGGATGACGTGTCTTTTGTCCATAAGGAGGACAAAGATTGTGCAAGTTTCATTGGATTTTAACGATATGCAAGAAAGTCTAAAATCATCCGGTTATACAAATAGGAAGTTAGCAATGCGTTTTAAAGTAACGCACACAACTGTAAATAGTTATTTTAATAAAAAGGGTAAATTTGATTTTATGCACTTTGTGGATGCACTTAGGTTATATAAGCCTAAAGATATTAAGTTTAGAAGAAACTGCATCAAAGAGTGCATACCAACACTTTCACACAAAAATTTAAAATTGGCATTAGAAGTGTTAGATATGTTTGGAGAATATGAACTTCAAGATATGATTATGCAACAGATAAATAAATTTAAGAGCAACCAAACAGAGACTGAAAAAGAAAGGAAAAAAGGTATTTCGAAAACAGTACGAATAAACTTAAACTTGGTTCCTTTATACCAAACATTGCGAGAAAGAAGTGAAAATACGATTACACCCAAGGTATTCTTTGAGAAAGTTGATAAAATGAGAAAAATTCAAAAATATACTGATAATGAACTTGTAATAATGTTGATTCTAAACACAATATATTCTTTTTTTGATTTAGGTAATTACAAGATGGTGAATGAATATATTCAACAATTATTACCTGATATTATAAAAATTAAATGTCGCTCTTTAAGAGATTCATTTTTGTTAAGAATAAAAGAAATGGAGATTTTTGTGAATCTTCATGAAAATAAGTTAAGAGAATCTCGTCAACAATGTTTTGATATAATAAACGACGAGACAAATTGTTATGTCAGTACTAAGGCGGTAGCGTATTGTAAAATTGGAGAAAGTTATGTTTTCTCCGATTATCAGAAAGCTAAAGAGTACATGGAAAAGTCACTAAAAGTTATTGGTGATCCACCTAATAAGAAACTAGAATTAAGAAGAGAAAAAGTATTTAATACACTTTTGTTTTTAAGGATATACCATAAGAGAGATTTACATACTATTAACTTTGATGATTTAGATGAAGCCGAGAGAGCCTTTTTATATGTAAGGTTAGGTGAGAATGAAAAAGCAATTAGAATTTTACAGACCTTAAAAAGTAACAACGGGTATCTTAGTAGTTTTCAATTGTATTATTTGGGGCTCGCGGTTGGAGGCAAAGAAGGGAAGAGATACTTAGAACTATCACTTGAAAGTTTTTCTAAATCAGGTGATTTCTTCTATATGTTTCTACCAAAAGAAGCATTGAAATGTTATAATTAAACTATACATAAAAGGTGGTGAAGCACTTGAAAAACAAGTTTGTAAAAGTAGTGTTATCTATTGTAGTTGTAGCTTGTCTTTCTATCACAACTTTTCAAGTGACAGAAAAAGATAAAGTACAAAGCGCTAAAGAACAAAAAACAATTCTATACATGATTGATCCAGGTCCCGGAGGCGGATAATTATATAAATACAAGAAATGACACTATCTAATAGATAGTGTCATTTCTGCTTTAAAGGGAATGGAAACATTTTGACTGGAACGACAAAAACTTTCCACTTTTAGAAAGTTTACGTATAAATAACAGGATGCAAGGGGGAACTAGTAGTGACAAAAGAAGAAATTGTAATGCTATTCTTAGATACAGTAAAGGAATTCGCTCCTGAAAAATTAGAGGAATATATTGCAGAGATTAAAAAAAATAGCCTATCCTAATTCGAGAGGCTATTTTTCCATTTTCTTATGATGTTTATTCAGGGCTTGAGCGATAGCTAACATCTGGTCTAATGCCATATCTTCTTTATCTTTTGGAAGGGGTTCTAGCCACGCCATAATTTCTTTAAATTTCTCGTATTTATTATCATCCTGGTTTGCTTCGTTATTTTCTCCATATAAGTAGTTCACAGGAACGGCAAATCTTTTCGCTATTTTTTCTATTGTCTCACGACTCGGGAAGGCTTTTCCATTTTCGAATTTTGAAACGGTACCCTTAGTAAGATCTACTTCTTTACCAAATTGTTCTTGGTTCATTTTATGTTCTAAACGAATTTGTTTTATTCTATCTTTCATATCCATAAAAAAACTCCCCTTATTAAGACTTTTCGATAATCCTAAATCCTATTAAGTTTATTATAAAGTTTCCTGACAAGAAACGTAAAGAACAAAAAAGTTTCCTATTCTGAAATTTTTTATAAAAAACACTTGAAGTTTCATACAATGAAACATATAATGGATTTGTAAGCATCAGAAGGGAGTGATCAGATGCAAACCGATACACCTAAAACAGAACTTCAAAAAGCCTTTGAAGAATCTGGACTTAAATATCATGAACTAGCTAAAAGAGTAGGGATATCGAAGTCATACTGTTATAAAATAATCAATTGGAATTTAAGGGTTTACTATGATGTAGCAGTTAATATATCTAAAGTATTGGGAAAAGAAACAACTATATTATTTAAGGAACAAGAAAAAAAATTTAAACAATAAGTTTCATTGTGTGAAACTTATTTTAAAAGGAGTGAAAGAAAATGGGTTTAGAACAATTTATTAAAGAATCTATTCGTGAAATTGTAAGAGAGGAAATCAGATCAGCAATAGCTGACTTACAACAACAATCACAACCAAATAAGGTTATGCGAGTGAAAGAAGCCGCAGCTTATCTCAACATTGCGGTTTGCAGAATGTATGAATTAGCAAATCACCCTAGGTTTCCAGTAATAAGAGAAGGGCGTAAACTACTTTTTCTGCAAAAGGATTTAGAAGCCTGGCTTGAGGCACAAAAGGAGGTGATTTAGTGGAAGATACAACATCATTAGTTATATTCGCAATGTTTATCGTATGTAGTGCATGGTTGCTTTACATTACTTACGAACCAATAAAGCAATGGGCTTGGAGTGACGTAGAACAAAATAAAAAGACCCACGGCAATGGGTCCTTTTCTAAAAAATAAGTTGTTCTAAGTATACCACGGAAAGTAGGGAAATAGTACATGGATTTAATCGAATATCAAGTGCTATTACCTAATAAGTTTTGGGACTTAGCAAAAAGCAAAGATGAATTAAAACAGATGATACAGCAATATTTTAGTGTTTGTTATCCGTATTATAGAATTCAACGAATTATCAAAAGTGGACAAGCATATATTGCAATTTGTACTAGGAGGTAAAAAGATGGCGATATTTAGACAAGTACACACTTCATTTTGGAATGATGTGAAAGTGCAAGAAGATTTCACACCAGAAGATAAGTACTTTTTCTTATATTTATTAACTAATCCACAAACTAAACAAATTGGTGTGTATCAAATAACAAAAAAACAAATGGCTTTTGAAACAGGTTATTCACATGAAACTATAAAGGCTTTGATGCAACGTTTCGAAGACTATCACAAGATAATAAAATACGATAATGAAACCAGAGAATTAGTCATTTTTAATTGGGGGAAATACAACCTAAAAAAAGCTGGAAAACCAGTTGAAGATTTAATTAAGAAAGAATTAAAAGAAGTGAAAAATACATCTTTGTTGATTCCAATTTGCAAACATATAGAGCAAAAGTCCATAAAAAAGCTAATTGAAGCGTTTATTCACGACTCGTATAACGATACGTTAACGAACCGTGGCACGATTGGGGGACAAGAAGAAGAAAAAGAAAAAGAAGAAGAAAAAGAAGAAAAAAAAGGACCTTTAGTAGTAGAAAATCTTGCAATCGATTTTTATATGAAAAATTTCGGACATATCTCTCCATTCATGGGAGAAGAAATTAATCAATGGATAGATGAACTTAATCAATCTTTAGTAGTTGAAGCAATGAAAATTACTTTAGAAAACAATAAGCGTAATTGGTCTTATACAAAAGGAATTTTAAAAGATTGGCATCAACAAGGCTTTAAAACAATTCAAGATGTAGAAGTAGCACAAGCATCATTTCGAAGACAACAACAAAGCAAAAAACGTACTGGTAAAGGTTATTCCAAACGAACGGAAGTTGTACCGGATTGGTTACGCAAACAAGAAGAACAAGAGCCAATACAGCAGCCACAGCAAACTCAAAGCGATGATTTTGAAAATAATAAGAAACGTTTGGATGAGATTCTAAATAAATATAAAAATACTAAAGGGGAGTAAGATATGAAAAAAACAGGTGTTGCAAGAAAAGTGGACGAGCTAGGTCGTGTAGTAATTCCAGTAGAGTTACGCAGAACTTTAGGTATTACCGAAGGAACGGCACTAGATTTTCATGTGGATGGTGAAAACATCGTTTTAAGAAGACATGAAAAGTCATGCTTTGTAACGGGTGAAGTTTCTGAAAACAACATAGAGTTGCTAGGTGGCCGAATGTTTTTAAGCAAGGAAGGTGCAATTGAATTACTGGATCTTATTCAGAAGAGTGGGATGGCACATGCCTAAGCAACTAAACATTTTCGATGTAGAGCCAGCAATTTGTGAGTTCGATGTAGTGAAGGCAAATGTGAAGAGAGGAACTGGACGCACTAAATACGCTGATGTACGCGTCCGAGTTCCAACGAATGCAAAGTGTACGGATGAATTACCACGCACAACTAAACAAGATGATCGTTATGACATCTTTGAACAATATGTAATGGCCATTTGGAGATTTCAAAGAGCTGTAGATAAGTTTTTTAATTGGGATACAGCTGAAGAATTGTGTAAGGCAGCAAGGGATAAAAAAGAAATAATTCCGGTAAGGGTTTATTTAGGAAGTGGATTTAAACCTGATGTTGTCGAGTACATGCGGTAGTAAAAGGGAGATGGACATATGAAAAAAATAGAAATTGATGTTAGTAGCAACAAACTTTTAATAGTGAAGGACGGAAATGTAACAGCAGTAAATCCGCCAATGAGTGGATTCGGTGAGCAAGTGGCGGTTTGGGTAAACGGTAAAGTTGATCGTGTAGATACTAAGTTTACTGAAAAGATAAAATAATCGATTTTAGAAAGTAGGTTCGCTTATGAGTGTAGCGAGAAATCATGAAGCGATGAAGGAATCACGGTTGAAGGTATACATCGCTTTAGAAGAAGCTAACTTCATTTGGGATGAAAGAGATGTAGTACGTTTTCGTGAAATGTGGAGTCAAGGTATGAGCTTACCAAAGATGGCAAAAGCGTTAAGGAGACACCAAGCGGAAGTTGCACTTCTTGTAATAGATCAAGCTGATAAGTATTTAATTGAAAATCGTCCGATAGGATTAGGGATTTGCTAAATAGGAAGGGGAAATCAAAATGAACATTATGGAAAATGGTGTATTAGAAGCAACTAAATTAATGAGTGAAGCAAAAAATGGGGAAGAAGTTATAAATGAAGCTACAGTTTTACAGATTGCAAGTATCTTATCGATTGATGAATTAAATGATTATCAGGAAGCAACTTTACGAACTTGGAATAACAAAACTGATTTTGGAGGACGAGTTTCAAATGCAGCTTTAGGACTTACAGGCGAAGCTGGTGAAGTTGCCGATATTGTAAAAAAAGCAATTTATCATGGACATGGTTTCCAACCGTCGCATTGTCCAGGAGAAGAGGACGGAAACACTTATAAATTAGCCTTAGAGCTTGGAGATATTCTATATTATTTATCAATTATGGCCCACGAACTGGGATATACGTTACAAGATATTGCTGAAATGAATATTGCAAAATTATCTAAAAGATATCCGAATGGCTTTAGTGGAGAAGCAAGTCAAGCGCGTGTCGATGTGAAGTAAGACCAAATATAAATTTCTAAATAAAGGATGATCAGAAATGGAAAAAACGAAAATGATTGAAGTATTTCGAGCGAAAACATTAGATGGTCAAGTTCCACAAATGAACGATTACTATAGAAACATATATTCCAATGTTCAATATAAAAATGAGTCTGAAGGCTCTGTATCTGTACTTGTACCAGAAGATGAGGTACAGGCAAGAAATGAATTCAATAATAAATGCATTGATTTATTGAAGGGATTAGAAAAAGAAAATAGCGTGCTAGCCCATAAGCTAGCACGCTGGCACAATATTAGACTACGCTGATAGATTTAACAGCTGATGTAAGATATAAAGTTGCATCACTGCCTTCACCAATTGAAAACATATCATGGGAAAGAAGGAATCCGCCAATTCCTAATCTTTCGTCTGAGGTAGCAATCGCAGAGCCTTCTTTTTCGAAATCACCTTGCAAATTACCTATGTACATTTGCTGAAGATAAAATAATCGTTCATTGGGTTTATCGGTACGTGGAGCATTATCGATTCCAACTAAGATAGTATCTTTATGGATTTCAATTTTTTCACCATCAAGCATATTGATAATTATCATATATTCCACCTCCTTCCAATAATAGATTTTACAGCAATATTGGAAGGAGGGCATTAAGAAAATAATCAAATTTGAATTTTATTAAGAAAGTTTAAATTAAAGATTTCATTTGAAAGGAATATCCCAGTAATAAAATAGAGCACTGATTTACAGTGCCTATCTTATCAGAGATTGCTTATTCCATAAAAATAAAGCTATTACGGACAATTCACAATGGTAATAGTGACGTTAGCCATTGTTCCAGGAGAATCAAGGGGTGAAGCAGTAACGATTACTGTTCCAGGTCCATTTGCGGCTAAAAATACAGCAGTAAAGTTACCAGAAGCATTGGTGATGGTAGCAAGAGGAACCATGAAAGCTAGAGAAGGATTACTAAATGAAAAGCTGACTACTACCCCTGCAGCAGGGATACCATTTACTAATACTTGACCTGAAAAAAATAAAGTATTATTTCCTTGGGTGGATACACATGCTGTGTTGGCGTTAGAAGTTAAGGAAATAGATGCAAGTCCAGCAGGAAGATTAAATCCAGTTGGTCCGGTTGGTCCAGTAGCCCCAGTTGATCCAGTTGGTCCAGTTGGTCCGATTGGTCCAGTAGCCCCAGTTGATCCAGTTGGTCCAGTTGGTCCAGTAGCCCCAGTTGATCCAGTTGGTCCAGTTGGTCCAGTTGGTCCAGTAGCCCCAGTTGACCCAGTTGGTCCGGTTGACCCAGTAGCCCCAGTAGGGCCAGTTGGGGATTGAAAAGGTAGAACAGGTGGAAGTGTGGGACCAATTGCATCTGGATTTAGTGCAGCAGAAGATAAAAACTCATCCATTATATATCACTTCTGAATATTTGTATTACTAATAGTAAATGCGAGAGTTAAGTAGAGTGAAACGGACAAGCAATTGTATTTATGAAATTTAACAAAATAGTTATTTGAATTTAAAAGAGCACTTTTAAAAGTGCTCTCTGACTAAAAATAAGGTTGAAAAAGAACACCCAAGATATTATATGTATGTTTTTTTGATAGGTGTAATTTAAAAATGAAATCTTTATTTAAATAAAAAGAGCGCTAATCGAGAGCGCTCCTTATGCCTCATTATAACGACAGTGACGAACTCACATTATATAGAAAGGCACTATTATTGTATGTCAAAGTCTGAGATTAGTGAATGGATTTAGATAAAATCGTTATTTGAAAAAATACCAGCTTAAATATTGCTTACATATATTTAAGCTGGAACAAAGAAATAAAGTTATTGTTTGTGTTTCTCCTCTTTATCAAGGAAAAATACGACGAATATTGCTAGGAGTATAGGAAACCAAACTTCGTGCGGCATGTTAAAACCTCCTTAGAATATACTATTACTATATTTTACCATATATAAGAGTTTCAATGTAGGGCAACGAAAAATATGAGTTTATAACAAAAACGCTATTTTAGTAGAAAACATTAAAAAGGACCCGATTAGGGGTGCGGGTCCTTTTAATGGAACGATAGAACTTTATGGGATTACCAATACGTTACCATAAAAGGAAATGCACTTCCAGTATGCGAGTGTTGAGAAAACTTTATATAAATACTTCATTTTAGAGCAAAGGGGCGTTGAACAGTGAACGTAAAGGAGTACGTCGTTTATAAAGGTGAATCATTGTTATGTATCGGAACTATACAGGAATGCGCTGATTATATGGGCGTACTTCCTGCGACAGTTCGTTTTTATACAAGGCCAGCGTATCAAAGAAGAATAGCAAGTCGGAAGAATGCTAGAAATTATATAACTGTTACAGAACTTGAGGAAGATTAGTATAAAAATTTCATTTTGTCACAAATAAAAGAGCAGTTAGCCCAGTCTAACTGCTCGATACAAAGGTAATAATCTAGATGCATAGATATTATATGCTGAATTATTGATTTTATTCAAGGAGGAATAAAGTAAAGATTTTTTAGGAAATAGGAGTAGGAACAAAATAGAAGAGCAGCTAGCAAAAGCTAACTGTTTGTTGAAAAAAGAATCCATCCCAGGTTATTTACTGGCAGAGTTTCAAGAAATAAATGATTAAATTAATTTAATTTTTCAATTACAATCGAAGCATTTATATTTGTTTGTGTTCCACCCGCCAAAGTCTGCAAAGTAACCGCAGCAGCGGAAGTATGATTATTAAGGGTAATAATATCACCTGCTGCTAAAGTGAGAATTGTTTGCCCATTGTTTTGTTGAGTACCTGCACCTGATCCATAAATGGAGTTGGTAACGGGAGCCCCATTTAAAAAGAGGGCAAATTGATTAGGTTCAACTCCTGATACAGAAAAAGAAATTTTATAATCTCCAGCATTAATAACTGTCATTTGAGAAGTTCCGAGCGTATGAGTAAAACCGGATGTGATTCTACCGTGTGAATTAAAAAGAATAGGTGCTTCTAAGGCAACAACTTGAGCTGCTGTATTGAAAACATAAGCATACTGGGATAAGCCAGATACTGTAAGACCGGCAGGCCCAGTAGGTCCGGTAGCTCCAGCGGTTCCTGGTAATCCAGTAGGCCCAGGAATGCCTTGGATGCCTTGGATACCTTGAAGCCCAGTTGGGCCAGTCGGGCCGATGGGTCCAATAAGTCCTGGATTACCTTGAATACCTTGGATACCCTGAATTCCAGTTGCCCCAGTTATTCCAGTGGGTCCAATAGGACCAATAGGCCCTGGATCACCTTGAATCCCCTGAATCCCTTGACTTCCTTGAGGTCCAGTGGGGCCAGGAATGCCTTGGATACCTTGGATACCTTGAAGTCCGGTTGGTCCTGGTGACCCAGTTGGTCCAGTGGGGCCAGTCACTCCGGTTGGTCCTGGTGGTCCCCCGGAAGGTCCAGTCGGGCCCGTTGGTCCTGGCGGTCCCCCGGAAGGGCCGGTAGGTCCAACAGCTCCAGAAGGTCCAGTTGGACCTTCAGAACCAGGAATGCCAGGAATCCCTTGAGGTCCGGTCGGGCCAGGAATCCCTTGAATGCCTTGAATGCCAGGAATCCCTTGAATACCAGGAATCCCTTGAATTCCAGTGACCCCCGTTATTCCAGTGGGTCCAATAGGGCCTTGAATGCCAGGAATGCCTTGGATGCCTTGGATACCTTGAATTCCAGAAGGTCCAGTTGGACCAATAGATCCAGAAATCCCAGGAATCCCTTGAGGTCCAGAAATACCTTGAGGTCCAGTAGGTCCCAGGTTACCTTGAATTCCAGTAGGTCCGGTAGGTCCCCGAGGTCCACCTGAAGGTCCGGTAGCTCCAGTAGGTCCCGAAGGTCCAGTAGCACCGGTTAATCCAGTAGGCCCTATTTGAGGTAAAGGAAAGGGTATGTGACAACAATGCTTTTTAAATTTACTCATTTTTACACCTCCCTTATAAATTAACTATCAATTTATATTTATACTTTAACAACTTATGAGTAAACAGACACAGGGGTGTAAGGAAAAAACCTATGAAAATTACATAATAGGTTTTAAGAGCAAGCCTCTATTTTAAATTCCATACCAAAAAGAGCACCATATATAAGTGCTCTTCTGACCGAGACTTATTGTAAACCTATGACTTGTGAGTGTTCTCGAAATTAAGATATAATTCAAAAATTATTTAGTGCAGGGGATATTAAAAAAGAGCGCTTCGGAAAGCGCCCTTCTGTAACGACTATCCATTCTAAAAAGAAATGATGCAATATATCATATGAAATTATGTGAATTTAGTTGTGTGTATTTTGTATAAAAATTTCATTTTGTAGAAATAAAAAAGGCGATTGTCGCCAAATCGCCTTTTGATAAAACAGAGCACTTTCAAACATAAGGTATTCGGTGTTTAATGATATGTGCAAATAAAAGAGCAGCTAGCAAAAGCTAACTGCTCTCCGAAAAAAACGTTAAGAAGGAAGTTCAGAATACAAGTGTATTTATAGTATGGACAAAGCTTATGGAATTATTCAAGGAGGAATGGATATGAGGAAGGTTAAAGAGTTTACAGGAAAAGTCGGTGCGGAATTTATGAGTTTTCTTCTTGAAGACGATACATTGCACAGTGCTTATTATTCGCATGTTGAGGTTGTTATGGATAATGGCAAGAAAAAGATGTTGTGCATGAAGGATGACGCTGGATTAAAAGGCATAGCTGAAGGTCAAACAAGGGCAGAGGCTATTAAGAAAGCGAAAAATTTCCTAAAGAGACAGGAAGAAAAACAAAAAGCAGTTAGCAAAAGCTAACTGCCTGGCCCCAATATTAAAAAATGATGCTAAGTGTAAGGTTGATTCGTGACGAATGGAGCCTATGTCTATTATTAACGAAACACTAAATTTTATTCAAGGAGGAACGGATATGAAATACTTTGAGTTTAATAAGCATGAATATTATGCGTTAATTGCAGTGGATGGAGATGCAGATAAAGCAATTGAAGTATATGTAGAAAATGTTGCAGGTGATAGTGTAGAACAAGTTAAAGAAGAAGGAATTCCTTCAGAGATCGCTAGAGAACAAGCTCTTGAGATATTTATAAACACACTAAATGCAATATGTTCAATTGAGAAAAAACATAAATGGGAAGAAGAATTTAATGAATATAAAGATGCTCCGATTATAATTGACGGTTCATTAATGTAAAAGAGCAGCTAGCAAAAGCTAACTGCTCACCCAAGAAAAACAGAGGAAAGATAACCATGTGTCTATAGTATTTACGGAATATTGAGTTTTATTCAGGGGGTGGAGAGGAATGAGTAATTTTAGTTTGATACTATTTGATCTTGATCTGCAACATCAGCATCGAATGTGTTTGTTGCACTAACGCCGTTAAACGTATTAGCAATAAATGAAACATTGGATGCACCTGAACCGTTATAAGATTTTGTGTTTTCCTTTGGAGAAACGTTATAAAAATCACCTAAGTTGAAAGAACCGTTACTGGTTTGTACGACAAGGTTTCCAAGAATAGCTGGCATAGTTTTCACCTACTTTTTAGGAAGTATTTAAATTAGTATATGGTGTATGTGTCTAGAGGTTCATTAGAACCAGAAAATTTAAAAATGAAGTTTGTTAGAACACCAAACAAAATAATCCTTTTAAAGCAAAGCAAACAGAATATAGTCCGGCTAGAAAACTAGAGGACACCAATTCATTAAAGCAGCAATTAAAGCTGTTTTAGGAAGAGGTGTCCTTTTTATTTTGAAAAGGGAGATGAGGAAATATGAAGGCACTAAAAGCCCAATTACGCGAATGGAAAAAGCAATCCAAGCAAGGAAAGAAGAAAAACAAGAAAAAACAAAAAGAGAAATTAAGTACTCGTGAAATTGAGGATTTAATGGGGATGCATAGACCTTGTTATGAACGAAGACGCGGAGCAATAAGACAAAAGTAATTTAAAAATAAAAAGGAGGGGTCTTACATGAATAAACAATTATCTTTCTTACCAAAAATTGATAGAGTAGCAACGCAGAAAAAATTAGAAGGTGTTCTCGAAAATGTACGTTTATATAGACAGTTTGGAATGATGCGTGAAGAAATGAAAGTCACTCCTTCTTATGAAATTAGATATCACGGGCCTACAAATGATGTAGGGAAGCCACTAGAAGATATAGCGATGGCTAATATTCAACAAAGTAAAAGAGAAGAGTGGATTAAGCAAACATCATTTCGTATTAACCAGTTTCTTAGTCGTTTGGGTAATGGACGTGCAGGAAAGGATCAAAGAGACATCATCATTAAGCGTTATTTAGAAGATGAAGATGTATGTGATTATATGGTATATAACGAAATCGGCATGAGCGAGCGTACTTATCGACGTGTTAAGGCTAGAGTATTTTATAAACTTGCTTTTGCTCTTAGATTAGAAGT
>NZ_JAALFZ010000013.1:0-142235 GCF_011800505.1 Bacillus sp. EKM501B
GGCTTTACTATTTCTTGCGCTTTCGGTTCTTCTTTGACTTTTGCCTCTTCTTTAGGCTTTACTATTTCTTGCGCTTTCGGTTCTTCTTTGACTTTTGCCTCTTCTTTAGGCTTTACTATTTCTTGCGCTTTTACTTCTTCTTTGACTTTTGCTTCTTCTTTAGGCTTTACTATTTCTTGCACTTTCGGTTCTTCTTTAACTTTTACTTCTTCTTTGACTTTTACCTCTTCTTTAGGCTTTACTATTTCTTGCGCTTTCTCTTCTTTTTTAACTTTTACTTCTTCTTTGACTTTTAACTCTTCTTTAGGCTTTACTATTTCTTGTGCTTTCGTTGTTTCTTTCGCTTTTGCTACTTTCTGCGTCTTTACTTCTTTCTTTTCTTTAACTGATTTTTGTACTTTCGCTACTTGCTTCGTTTTCTCTTCAGTTTTCTTTTCAGTTGGTGCTGTACTTGATAGGAAAGAAACGTTTGCATAAGCAGTTTTTCCTTTATACTCAAATTGCAGCCATCCGTCTTTTACTTGATGCGTTGATTCAATTACATCATCTTTTTTTAGTCTGCCAAGAATTTCTGAATCCGTGTTTGCTTCAGTGCGTACATTTAACAAATTCGCCGTTACATGATATACATCTTTTGTAAACTCCGAACTTACAAACACTTCTTTACCATTCAACTCAATTTTTGACCAGCCATCTTCGGTATTTATGACTTTTAACTCTTGCCCATTCTTTACTTTTTCGACCACTTTTGATTCTGTAGTCGGTTTTTCACGTACGTTAAGTACATCTGCTGTTACAATTGTTTCTGCGGTAGCAGTTGTGGTAAACGCCCCCAATCCAAAAACAGTTGCTGTTGCTGCGCCAATTACTTTTTTCATATTAGCCTCCATTAAATTTTTTTGAATTTTACCAAATGCCTTCGTAAAATTGTATAATCTTACATAATATCAAAACATTTGCAACAGTATATTAATATTGTTTAATATACTGTTATTAAAACTCCTTACTCCAATACTATCAAATTCTCATTTCTAATTCTATATATTATAAATCTCCTTATCTTTTATAAAAGCTCCATGCCCTTCTTCACACTAAATAGTTGTAGCAATTCCCGCCAAAAATAAACTTACGATTGCTAAAATTTGAGTAGCGACTATAGCCCCTCTTAAATGAAACTTATAATCTTTATATCCTTTCATACCTTCCGTACTAGGAATCACAACAAACCTTGGAGTAATCCAGCAAAAAATTAGCCAATCAATTATAAGTAAATCTACTAAATTGAAAATCATTAAAATACCAAAAGTGTGTAAATAGGCATCCATATACATTAATTTTTCATGCTTATGTAGTATATATGTAGAAATGAAAGGAGTACCGAAAAGAATAGTATTATATAAAATATTAAAATAAATGGTTTGCTTTTTTTCATGAATCGATTTTGGAAAAACTACTTTTTGAATATCTTTCGGATAATCAGTTAATGAAAGTCGAGGATTATAATATAAGGACCCTAAAATCATTACAGATAGTACAATAGACATGATGACACCAACGTACATCATTTGCTCAAATTGATTCATATACTGTATTCACCCTTTTCTGTAATTACTATGATGGTCATTCACTTAATTACATATTGTATGTACGTACATAATCAAAAATTAACAACTAGCTTTAATAGCAAAGCAAAATTGTTGCAATGCAAATGCAAATTTAATACAGTGGAAGCCTAATTGATACAGATAGGATTGGTGAAACCTATGAAAATTGAACATATCGCAATTTGGGTAAATGACTTAGAATGTATGCGTGATTTTTATATAAAATACTTTAATGGTAAAGCAAACTCGTTATACCATAATGAAATGAAACAATTTGAATCTTATTTTATTACGTTCGAATCTGGAGCAAGGCTTGAACTTATGCGTAAAAAAGGGGTTGAAAATAAGCCTAATTTAAACATAACTGGCTATGCTCATATGGCTTTTTCTGTCGGTAGTGAAGAACGAGTGAATGAACTGACAAAGGTGATAAAAGATGCTGGTTATCCTTTATTAAATGGACCACGTTTTACTGGAGATGGCTATTATGAAAGTGTAATAGGTGATCCAGAAGGCAATCAAATAGAAATTACGATTTAACTTACCCTTTTTTACCACCTCCATATTTTCCCACGGATTAGGCGGTGCTGTTGCTGAGGTGCCAAATGAGGCAACTGCTTACTTTTACCGAAAAGCACTATCAAACATGTCAATATTCGCTACTTGGGAGCAACCAGAAGGTGCCGCTGGAAGTATTCGATGGGTTGAAGACTTCCGCTTAGCGATGCTTCCATTTACAAAAGGTGTCTACGTTAATACGCCTGACCTATCCATTAAAAATTGGCCAGATGCATACTTCAGTTGCAACTTTGACCGATTAATGGAAGTAAAAGCGAAATATGATCCGAAAAATATTTTTAACTTTCCGCAAAGTATTCCGCTTTTTCAAACTATATATTACACCTAATATATTAAAATATAAAGCATCCATTTTTTAAATGGGTGTTTTATAAATAAAGTTTACATAATATAATTATTGGTTAATTCTTTTACTAAATATCTATTCAACAATCCAAAGTAACACTTTCTCAAACTCTTTTTTGGACAACATACTTTCGTTTATATAGCCATTCTTTTAATTGTACTTCATCCAAAGCTCCGTTCCCCTCTCATGATCCTTCACACTATATTCGCTCGTTTTTCACAAAAGGTTCATTTTACATGAAAATTTATTTATTACAATAAAAATATAAGGTATATTTTTATGAAAAGGAGGAATTCAAGAATGAATACAGAGGATAAAATTTACGCTGAAAAAGTGTTAAAAAATCTCTTTATCGGATCACAAGTTGATGGATTACAATTATCCCTCCTGAATCTTTAGCAATTTTCTATGAAACAGTTACATCTTCAAAGTTCTTCAGAAAATCTGATGAGCTGAATGAGTTAGCTTCAAAAATTGTACAAGCTACAGCAGAACAGAAGTACATGATCCATTATGGGGTTTAAATGTAATTCAAAAAATGCTTAGGATTTCTCCGAAGCATTTTTTGTATGTTACTAATACATTTATTCCTTAACCATTTAGTCAATGCTTGAGCCTATGGTCCCTTCTTTTACAAGTGAGGGCGCCCCTATTAATCTAAATAAGCGTCTCATTTCCAATCTTCCAGCTAAACCATCTCCCATGCCCTTCTGTTTCTCCAACCGTTTCACGATATTCGTTTCCGTTAATATAATAATCAATATGAAGGTCACGATCCCACATGTTGTTATACAGGTGGAATACATCACGTTTTGCGCCAATTTCTTGTATTTGTTTTTCTAACTTATGTTTTACTTGTTCTTGTATTTGATTTGCGACGTGTGTATGGAAAATACAAATAACAGCTTCTTCACTTATTTGTTCAATAATAGATGATAATAGCTCTACACCGTCTCCTTCTATTAATTGGACAGATTCATTTTTCACTAAAGATGCAGCTTGATCAAACATCTCAAACCTTTCTTTATGCTCTGGCCAAATTAAAGCACGTAACCATAAATAATCTTCCTCATTATGTAAATCATTCACATGTAAGTCCAGTCCGATTCTTTCTACGACAGATGGGCTTTCTTTTAGAAAATGCGGCACATTCTCCCCTCTTATTTCAGAAGTTACATGCACATTTGAATCTATATTTCCGTACATTTCATCCGTCCCGTACGAATAACGATATTGGTCCCAGAACAGTTGCAACCCAGAACTTGTCCCAATTTCAATTAACGCTAACGGCTTCTTCACTTTGTTAAATATGTAGCAGAAACTTGGGTATAAGTATGCGCACCGTCTTACTTCATTTGTTTGAACGAGTTTCGTTTGTAACAAAGTAATGATTTCTTCTCGGTACTCTTTACAGAAATCTTTAAAATGATTAAAAGCTTTATCTAAATTTGTATCAGCATTTTCAACTAAACTACTATAATACGTTTTTAAATGATGTTCTTTCCCTGCTAGCAATAAATAATGTACTGCACCTAATAGTAAGTTTGGGACTGGTTGACCTACCTGAGCATAGGACGATAGTGTAAGTACTTCCTCATCTTCAGCAATTTTCATTGATAAATATTCATATAAATCACTTGACCCTTTACATTCCTTTATTGAAAAGTTTCGAAATAAGTTTGAAATTTGTTCTTTTGTACACATTAGAGTCCCTCCTTTTTATTTTTCAGAATAATCTTACCATTACAGAAAGAATAATCCCATAAAAAGGTACTCGATTTAGTCACTTAAGGATACGTAAGCTTTTTCGAGATAATTTCAAACTGTAATTTTTTTCTATTTACCACCTTAAAAGAGCTTGTTAAATAAGATTTTTAGCGAATAAAACGTTAAATAGTTTAAAATTATCAGATAACACTAGATATTTTAGTCTATTAATTATTATAATAGAGTATGAGATGGTTATATAATTGAGACAAAAAAGGTATACACCTAGGTGGGGCCTAGGCGGTGTTTCTCTTTTACGGCTTAGACATAGAAAACACCTACACTTTTTTGCCAATATAGGGGATGGAGAGATTATCATGAGCAACATGCAGCAAAAAACAGACGTTATCTTAATTGGTGCAGGAATTATGAGTGCAACGTTAGGCTCATTACTAAAAGAATTAGCACCAGAATGGGAAATTAAAGTTTTTGAAAAACTCGCAAGTGCCGGGGAAGAAAGCTCTAACGAATGGAATAATGCAGGTACAGGGCATTCTGCGCTATGCGAACTGAACTATACTTCCGAAAAAGCTGACGGATCTATAGATATTAGTAAGGCTGTAAAAGTGAATGAGCAATTCCAGCTTTCAAGACAATTTTGGGCATATCTTGTAAAGAGCAAATTAATTCGTAATCCACAAGATTTTATTATGCCACTACCTCATATGAGTTTAGTACAAGGGGAAAAAAATGTTGAGTTTCTAAAAAACCGTTTTGAAGCGCTTTCAAAAAATCCACTGTTTCAAGGAATGGAATTTTCTGATGCTCCTGAAACATTAAAAAAATGGCTTCCACTCATTATGGAAGGTCGCACATCTAATGAACCGATGGCGGCAACGAAGATTGACTCTGGAACAGATGTTAACTTCGGTGCATTAACACGTATGTTGTTTGATTACTTAAAAACAAAAAATGTCGAGCTAAACTACAAGCATAGTGTCGAAAATATTAAGCGCACGAAAAATGGTTTGTGGGAAGTAAAAGTACACGATATGAATAGTGGTAAAATTGAGCATCATACTGCTAAATTCGTCTTTATTGGCGGCGGTGGCGGTAGCCTACCTCTACTTCAAAAGACTGGTATCCCTGAATCAAAGCATATTGGTGGCTTCCCAGTAAGTGGACTATTTATGGTATGTAAAAACCAAAAAGTTGTAGAGCAGCATCATGCGAAAGTGTACGGTAAAGCTAAAGTTGGCGCTCCGCCAATGTCTGTACCTCATCTAGATACGAGATATATAGACAATAAAAAAGCTTTACTGTTTGGACCATTCGCAGGCTTCTCACCTAAATTCTTAAAAACTGGCTCAAATCTTGACTTAATCGGTTCTGTAAAACCGAATAATGTCTTAACGATGTTAGCCGCTGGTGTAAAAGAAATGGGACTTACAAAATACTTAATTCAGCAAGTTATGTTATCACATGAAAAACGTATGGAAGAATTACGCGAATTCATTCCGAACGCGAAAAGTGAAGATTGGGATATTGTAGTTGCTGGACAACGTGTACAAGTAATTAAAGATACTGATGCTGGCGGTAAAGGAACACTTCAATTTGGTACAGAAGTAGTAAGTGCAGCTGACGGCTCAATCGCCGCATTACTAGGCGCATCACCAGGTGCTTCTACTGCTGTTCACGTCATGCTCGAAGTATTAGAAAAATGTTTCCCAAGCCGCATGGTAGAATGGGAAGAAAAAATAAAAGAAATGATTCCTTCATATGGCATTTCACTAACTGAAAATCCAAGATTGTTCCAAGACCTTCACACTTCTACTGGTCGTACACTTGGATTAAACGAAAAAGAAACTGTTCATAATTAATGCAGAAATAAAAAAACGTCCGATATATTCGGACGTTTTTTTGTCTACTAAAAATTATACTTATCAATATTATCTTTCGTAAATACAACTCGTTCTGGTAATACGATAATTCCGTTCCCTTCTGCCTCATAATCATATCCTTGAATGGAGTTTGGCTCTACTTTCACTTTTCCAATTCCTTTTACTTCGAAGCTATCCCCTACTTTTAACTTCTTCCCTTTTACAACAATTTCATTTGCTACATACGTTGCGAGAGCACCTTGTTGTTTTACATCCCATAAACCAAATTGTTGTACTGTTCCTCGTTTTACATAATCACGCATAACGTTCGGTGTAGAAAATCCAGTTACCACTACTTTTTTATCCATTTTTAAGTTTTCAGCTGCCTGCGCCATTGCTGGGAGTGCTGTTGCATCTGGACAAATAACTGCGTTAATATCTGGATACGTTTTTAATATGTTCTCCCCTACGGATAAAGATTTTTGTGCATTATTTTCACCGTACTGCGTCGTTACAATTTCCCAGTTCGGATATTTCTTTTTAATAATTTCTTTCGCTTTCGTTACCCATTGGTTTTGATCCGTTACTGTCGGGCTAGAATAAAAGAATGCTACTTTTCCTTTATCTCCAATTTGCTTAGAAGTCATTTCTATTAATAAGTTAGCAAGTTGGTCTGGTGTTCCTTGGCTTATATAAAAAGAACGATCTTTCGGATTCACATCAGAATCCCATGTTAAGACGGTCATTCCTTTTTTCTTAGCACGTTGTAGTGATTGCGATAAACCATCAACTGATGTAGAGGAAACCATAAGTGCATCATAGTTTTGGTTAATAAAATTATTTATATACTTTACTTGCCCTGATACACTCGCTTCAGACGGCCCATCATATTTCACTTGTACGCCTAGCTTCTCTCCCATCTCCTTTGCTCCTTCACCTCCCGATGTGAAGAAACCAACTCCTGTTAATTTCGGAATAAATGCAAATTTCACATCATCAGCCTTTTTCTTATCTGCCGTTTGGCTAGAACACGCAATTAAACCGATTAAACAAATACATACAATCAATACAATCCCTAGTTTTCTCTTCATGACATTTCCCCCTTATGCAAACTCTGTCTTTTCCCCGCTAAAAATTGATGTAATTTGAAATGTCTCATAATAACTGAAAGAATAAGGATAATACCTATTACTACATTGGATTGTTCATTTGTTAAACCCGTCATTTGCAAGCCATACTGCATGAGCCCAATGAAAATACTCGCCAGTACAGTACCGAAAATACTTCCTTTTCCACCTGTAATAAGTGTCCCGCCTAATACAACTGCTGTAATAATTGGTAATATTGTTTCGCTTCCTATATCAGCACGTGCAGAACCGAAATATGCAGTTAAGAAAGCTCCTCCTAATCCACCTCCTAACCCAGAAAGTATGTAAGCAATGATTACTACTTTCTTCGTCTTAATCCCGGTGTATTTTGCTGCATTTTCATTCGCGCCTGTTAATTTTACGTGGCGCCCATATATCGTTCGGTGAAACAAAATCGTGCATACAATTGTTAATAAAATAAGTAGCCATAATAAATTGGGTATTCCTATAAAACTACCATTTGCTAGTTGTACATAAGTATCAGGTAAGCCGCTTATCCCTTCATATCCAGAAGCACCTGCCCCTCCTGAAATGACGAGTGCAATTCCTCCGTATAAAAACATCGTTCCGAGTGTAACGACTAGTGGTTCTACATCTGTCAATTTTATAATAAGCCCATTTAAAGCTCCTGCTAAGCAACTGACTATAAGTGCCATTATTACTGCTAGTAAAATATGAATTCCATTCATCCAAAACACACCAATTAAAATCGAGGTTAGCCCCATAATTGATCCTACAGATACGTCAATTCCTCCTGTTACAATAACGAAAGTCATTGGAATTGCCGCGATTGCTATGAATAGAAAATCATTTGTACTAAAAAGGAGATTACTAATATTTAAGAAATTGCTGTTTATAAAACTAAAGAGAATGAATTCTATAAGAAGTAATATGATTAACACACCTTCCCATCTGTAAAAATACTTCATAGATTCATTCTCCTTTCTGCTTTCCACTTCTTCATGACGCTATCTAATATGATAATAAGTAATAGTAAAAAACCTGAAATAGCATTATTCCAAAATGCTGGTATTTTTAAAAAGATAAGTGAACTGCTTATCACTTCTAAAAACAATGCTCCTAGTGCAGCTCCAAATATAGAACCTGTTCCTCCTTTTAGATGAATTCCTCCTAGCACAGCAGCTGCAATCACCTGTAGTTCCATTCCTGTACCAGTTTGATTTGGAACGAACCCGATATTCATAACAAATATGCAACCAGCGAGCGCAGCGCTTATGCCTGAAATCATAAACGCATATATCTTCACTTTATTAACAGGTATACCAATAAGCCTCGCGCCATCTTCATTATCACCTACCGCATAAAAGTATCTTCCCAATGGCACTTCTCTTAAAAAAAAGTATAGTAGTAGTAAAATAATAAGAACGAACCATACAGTTATAGGTAAACCAAGAATGATGATAGATGACAGCTGCTTAAAATCGTTTGGAATATCTTCAATCCACTTCCCGCCTGTGAAAATTAACATTGCACCTCTAACAATTCCTAACATGCCTAATGTCATAATAATGGCTGGTACCCGAAACTTCGCAACTCCAATACCATTTACGAAACCGATAATGGCCCCAAGTATAATAGCTACAAATATCGACAAGAATGCACTATACCCATTCGTTAACATCATTCCGCAAACTGCTGCACTTAATCCCATGCTTGAACCAACTGATACATCTATATTTTTCGTAAATAAGACGAACGATTGACCGATTGCTAGCACGACTAAAATAACGCTTGATTTCATCAGTAAAGATAACGAGGTAAATTGAATAAAACTAGGGTTTATCATCCCTACAATAGCTATATAAATTAGTAGTAACATTATGATAGACGTTTCGTGCATTTTATACATACGTTTCATTCCGTTACACCTCCGTATGCAAGGCGTGTAACTTCATTCACACTCAGTTGTTCTTTTTCCATATGAGAAACAAATCGCCCATTTCTCATTACATATACACGGTTTACTAATTGGATAATTTCTTCAACATCTGAAGAGATTAATAAAATTGCGAGTCCTTCCCTTTTCATTTTTTTTATCGTCTCATACACTTCAAGCCTTGCTTTCGCATCAATTCCGCGAGTCGGCTCATCAAGAATAATAATTTTAGGATTACATGCAAGATACTTCGCAAGCACGACCTTCTGCTGATTACCTCCTGATAAAGATGCCAATTCTTTATTCATATTCTGTACAACAATTCGGAACTGTTCTATAAACGAATTAACTAAAGCGCTTTCTTTTTCTTGATTTATAAAAAAGCGATTATTTTGATATAAACTTGCTGCTGCAATATTTTCTTTAACAGAAGCAATTGAGAAAATTCCATTCCTCGCCCTATCCTCTGGCACATAAACTAGTCCTTCGTCTAGCCTTTTATGCAAAGAACACGTATCAATTGATTTTCCCCCCAATAAGATAGACCCTGATTTTATAGTTTTCAATCCAAATATCGCTTCTGCTAATTCCGTTCTGCCAGATCCTATAATGCCAGCAACACCTACAACCTCACCCGCATGTACAGTGAATGATATATTTTCGAATGCGTGACCATTTATATCAACCACTTCTAATATTTTTTTCGTCTTTGCTGTCTCTTGAACTACTTCTATTTTCTCTTTCTGTTTATATCCTTTTGGCAATAGTCCCTCCATCAGCATGTCATATGTATAGTCACATACATCACCTTGGCTTACAACCATTCCATCACGTAGTATTGCTACTTTGTTGGCAATTTCAAAGATTTCTGGAAAACGATGCGTAATATAAATCATCCCAATTCCTTTTTCTTGTAAACTTTTCATCAACACAAAAAGACTCTTAATTTCGTGTGTTGTTAATGTCGATGTTGGCTCATCTAGAATAAGAATCTCAGCTTCTCTTATTAATCCTCTAACGATTTCTACTAACTGTTGTTGCGCAATAGATAACGATTCTCCCTGTTCATTAAGATCAATATCCCAACTTAAACTGTCAATTAATTGCTGAACTTTTACTTTAAGCTTCTTTCTATTCCCCTTTAATCCAATACATATATTTTCTTCAATGGTCATATGCGGAAAAATGAGCGGTTCTTGTGGTATTAAATAAATCCCTTCTTGGTGTGCTTCTTTTGGATTTGCAAACTGCTGTCTCTTTCCTTTCACATACATTTCTCCACTATCATACGAATATAACCCCGTTAATATTTTCATTAATGTCGATTTCCCGGCGCCATTTCCACCAACTAAAGCGTATATATCACCATGCTCTACTTGTAAGTTCACTTCCTTTAGCACAAGTTGATTCGAAAACGCCTTACTCATTTTCTTCACTTGTAATAAGGGCACATTCTCCACATGATGTCACCTGCCTTTACCCAGAACATTTTTTGAGAAAATGATTATTTGTTCTACTTGTTTTGTAGCATTGTATATTCCTTTTTTTATATCTAGAACACTTTTTTCTACGTACTATTAATCGTTTCAACTGGAATAAACAAAATATATGGTACATATGTTTAAGCTGTGGTCAATTGTTGAAAGGGATGAAGAGTATGACTCAGCTGAACTTTGAAGAAAATTTATTAACTAAAGTAGCTTGGTACTATTATAAAGACCAATTAACACAACAGGAGATCGCGTCACTTCTTCATATTTCAAGAAATAAAGTCGTCCGGTTATTAGATAAAGCGCGGAGTGAAGGTATCGTTACATTTCACGTAAAAGGGACTGGTTTGCACTGTTTAAGTATTGAGCGTGACCTAATGAAAAAATTCCACTTAAAAGATGCTTTTATTATCCCTACCCCAGTAAACAATTATCACGCTTCTCTCGGAAAAGCTGCTGCACAATATTTAGAAACTCATCTCCAGCAAGGCGATTTACTCGGTATTGGCTGGGGAGAAACAATTAGCAAAATGCTAGAAAACATTCATTTTGAAAGTTCTATCAACCTTTCAATCGTAACGCTAACAGGCGGGGTAAATCACTATCTCCCGAGAAAACAAAACTATTTACACTACATGCAAGGCGAACTTCACATTATCCCTACGCCGTTTCTAGCGTCTACAACCGAAATGGCACAAAGTATTCTATCAGAACCGAGTGTAAAAGATATGCTTCAAGTCGCTTCACTTGCTCATACGGCTGTTGTCGGTATTGGGGGATTATCTCAAGACGCTACGATTGTAAAAGAAGAAAAATTAACACTACGTGAGATGACATATATTCGTAGTCAAAACGGTGCTGGCGATATTTTAGGACAATTTTATAATACAAATGGCGATTTATTAGAGCTCTCGCATCACAATCGTCTAATTGGCACGCCCCTCTCTATTTTGCGCAATATGAAGCATGTCGTCGGTGTTGCTGGAGGTACTGAAAAGATAGATGCAATTTATGGTGCCTTAAAAGGAAAGTTTATTCATTCATTAATTACCGATGAGGAAACTGCCCTCTCCTTATTACGAAAGGATGGTGATTGTTAATGTCCCATTTATTAGCTTTTGATGCTGGTACAGGGAGCATTCGAGCAGTTCTTTTTGATTTACATGGTAATCAAATTGCAGTAAGTCAAAAAGAATGGATTCACAAATCTGACCTTCGTTATCCAGGCTCTATGAACTTTGATGTAGTAGAAAATTGGAAGCTAGTACAAGAATGTACGAAAGAGGTGCTTCAAAAAAGCAACACTCCTGCCTCTTCTATTCTTGCTATTAGCGCTACAAGTATGCGAGAAGGATTTGTTTTATATGATCAAGATGGGCAAGAAATATGGGCGTGTGCAAATGTTGATGGGCGCGCATCCGTCGAAGTTAGTGAATTAAAAGAAATTCGGTCACATCTTGAAAAAGATTTATATACAAAGTCTGGTCAAACTTTTTCATTAGGTGCTTTACCACGCCTACTCTGGATAAAAAAACATGAACCCGACGTCTATAATAATATTTACTCTTTTACAATGTTAAACGATTGGATTTTATATAAACTAAGCGGCGTACTACAAATTGATCCCTCAAACGGATGCACGTCAGGTATTTTTGACTTACAAAATAGAGTGTGGGATAACGATGTCGCTAAGGAGTGCGGTCTATCTTTGCCATTTTCACCAACAGTAAATGAAGCTGGTACAGTAATTGGCAACGTTACAAAAGAGTGTGCAGCATTAACTGGATTACGTGAAGGGATTCCTGTCGTCGCCGGGGGTGGAGATGCTCAAATGGCATCGCTCGGAACAGGAATCGTGAAACCAAATCAAACGTTAATATGCGGGGGTAGCTTTTGGCAACAAGAAGTGAATGTTACTGAGCCAATAACAGATCCACATGCTGCGATTCGAGTAAATTGTCACGTCGTTCCGAACCTATGGCAATATGAAACAATCGCCTTTTTCCCAGGTCTCGTTATGCGCTGGTTTCGAGACGCTTTTTGCCAAGAAGAAAAGAAACTTGCTGATAAACTCGGTGTAGATGCTTATGAATTACTAGAAGAACAAGCGAAAGACGTACCTGTCGGTTCACATGGCATTATCCCTACTTTTTCAAACGTTATGAACTACATTTCTTGGCGTCATGCCGCACCTTCTTTTTTAAATTTAAGTTTAGACGCTGACAAATGCGGAAAAAAAGAACTGTTTCGTGCTATTGAAGAAAATGCAGCCTTCATTACACTTGGAAACTTAAAATTAATAAAAAATCTAACTGGCACATTCCCTTCTGAAGTTATTTTTGCTGGCGGTGCCGCTAAAGGAAAACTATGGCCACAAATTCTATCAGACGTACTCGGTATTCCTGTAAAAGTACCTGTTGTGAAAGAAGCAGCTGCTTTAGGAACTGCGATTGCTGCTGGAGTTGGTGCTGGCATATATTCATCTATGGAAGAAACTGCCGAAGAGTTTGTACAGTGGGAGCAAACATTCGAACCAGTTACTGAAAATCACGAACTATATAAAGAGTTCTATGAAACATGGAAAACTGTATATGACAGTCAGCTCGCTTTAGCTGATAAAGGGCTCACCTCACATATGTGGATTGCGCCTGGTGCACTGTAACACATTACATAAAGGAGTGAACTGTATGTTAAAAGCGAATGAAAATGACTTCTCCTATCGCTTCGGTGATAACGGGCCGAAATATTTAATACAAGGTCCAAATATTGATCTTGGCCTTGTTGTCATTCAACCGGGCCAGGAGTTTCAAAACCATTATCATACGACGTGCGAAGAGGTCTTTTATGCATTAGAAGGTGAAATAGATTTCTATGTGAATAATGAAAGAGTTCCAATTAAACAAGGTGATGTCCTGCAAGTTCGTCCTCATGAATCTCACTATCTTATTAACCATTCTGACAAACCTTTTAAAGCTGTTTTTATTAAGTCACCACATTTACCAAATAAAGATACTGTACAAACGGAAAATCCAACATTAACGAAGGAGTGATTTGGAATGACTTGGGGATTTAAAAATCGATTAAATACAATTTTACCTGATGGCAGAGCGGTAATGTTAGCAATAGATCACGGTTATTTCTTAGGACCAATTCACGGACTAGAACAACCACTTGAAACAGTTAAAAACTTACTTCCTTACACGGATTCTCTCTTTTTAACGCGTGGTGTACTTAGCTCCTGTATTCCTGAAAACTGCAGCACACCGATGGTTATGCGTGTATCTGGCGGTGCTACTGTCGTCGGTAAAGATTTAGCGAATGAAACAATTGTTACACCTGTAAAAGAAGCAGTGAAGCAAAACGCAATTGGCGTTGGCGTTTCTGTTTTTGTCGGATCAGACTATGAAACACAAACTGTTACAAATCTCGCAAATGTAGTCTCTGAAGCTCACGATTACGGCCTACCTGTACTCGGCATTACCGCAGTCGCAAAAGAATTACAAAAACGTGAAGCTCGCTTTCTAGCACTTGCTTCCCGCGTATGTGTTGAAATGGGTGCTGATATTATTAAAACGTATTACTGTGAAGGATTCGAAAAAATAACGAGCACATGCCCTGCCCCAGTCGTCATCGCGGGTGGCCCAAAACTAGATTCAATTGAAGACGCATTAAACATTACGTACAATGCGCTGCAAGAAGGCGCAATTGGAGTAGATATGGGCCGAAACATATGGCAATCCGAGCACCCAGCTGCGATGATTCAAGCGATACATGGCATTGTGAAAAATGGATTGAATGTGAAAGAGGCACTTGAACTTTATGATGATGTGAAGAATTAATGTGAAAAGACAGACTATTTATTAGTCTGTCTTTTTTACTTTACAGTGAAACTTTCTTAATCCGTCTTCTAATATGATACATACTTAAATTCTATACACCTTCAAATGATTACTCTAGATGATTACTATTAAGCTTTGAAACTTTCTTACCTTCTCTATAATCAAGACAAGACACTTCAATTAATAAGCCATTAAATACTGTAAAATAAAAACCATAACTACTACCTCGCATCAAATAAGGTCCCTTGTCTATTTCAATGCCGCCGGCTACTAAACGATTATACGCTTGATCCACTTCACTTGATGTATCCACTAAAAAACCAATATGAAAAGCTTCCGGATACGTAACTTCCTTATTCCCTTTAAATGCTTTTGGATCACTTAGTACAAGTATAAAACCACTCTCATCACTCATGACTACAAGTGCTTTCCCTTTTTGCTCCAAAAATTGAAAATCAAAAAATGTTTCAAAGAAATGTCTCGCTTCTGATAAATCATCAACACATAAATTTAAATGATTCAGCTTCATGTACTCATCTCCTTTTAAACAGAAGGTATATAGACTCATTTCCATAACACTTAAATATGTAAGGGAAAATATTCAAGCGTTCCGTCTAAGACTATGCTTTATAAGTCTAATATTTTTTTCTATAGCCTAGAACGTTTTTTAAATGAATGAAAGATTTCCTATCATTCCCATCCCCCCAGTAATAAAAAAGAGGATACATGTTTGCTTCTACAACATGTATCCTCTGCTTGTATATTACGACTGTTGATAAGCCGATTTCGATGATTTCACATAATAAACCGCATGATCCACATTAATAATATGATCTGGTTTTGGTTTACCACGGCCCGCTCTATGTCCAGCTAAGTGTTCTTCACTTGTTTCCCAGTTTTTCCATGCTTCTTCCGATTCCCAGCGAATCATTACGACAACTTCTTCGTCACCGCGTCTTACTTTTTTAACGAGAACACTTAAATCGATGAAGCCTTCAAATTTTTCAATTATGCCTTCTCCAGTAAAACGTTCTACAACTATATTTGATGTACCTTCTTTTACTGTAAATGTTTTCGTTTCGATAAACATATATTCCACTCCCTCTTTGTTATACGAATACTAGTATTCTTCTATTATAATTGATTATGATAATTATTTTCAATTGTAAAGTTTTAATTTTTTGAATTATGCTGATTTCTTTTCTATCGCCTCATCTAAAAATTTGAAATATGGAAGTAACATCCCTATTAAAGATGTAACACATATAATTGCACCGATAATTACATATAGCGCTCTTACTCCCCACATTTCACTCAATATTCCCCCTACTAACACACCTAATGGCATAGCGGATCGTATAAAAAATAAACGCACTGAAAATACTTGTCCTATCATATTATTTGGGACGATTTGTTGACATATTGTTGTGTTATGAACATTGAAAAATGCAATACAAATCCCTGCTATTACTTCAATTAGTATTGCAATGATAATACTATGATTGAATCCTAATGAAATGTATGTGAGTCCCCCTATAAACAATCCTCCAAGCATAAGTATACGCCGGCTTTTATATGTTACTTTTCCGACTAATACTGAGCCAATTACGTAGCCAAGTGGAAAACCTGCCATAAAATAGCCGTACTCTGCATATCCCGCTAACAGCTCGTCTTTTATATAAGGAAGATTTATGACCATCGTTACCCCTACTCCAAACTGCACGAAAGTAAGAAATATACCGAGCCAAACGATGATTGGTTTTGTAAAAAAATATGTAAAACCTTGAAGAAATTGTTCTAGCCACGTTTTTCGTATATCTGTTGTAGTTCTCTTTTCTTTTATATAAAGTAAGAAAGCACCACTAACAAATAGACAAATACATACGAAAGATAATGTAAGTTCTGTTCCAATGAAATGAATGACTACTCCGCCCAATACTGGCGCAAGAAACATCATGAGACGAGTCATTCCATCAATATACGCATTTGCGTCTTGAAGTTGTCCTTGACTTACAATGCTCGGTGTAATTGCTTGACTTGCAGGTGTATAAAGAGGTGTAATAAGTCCCACTACAATTTGAACAACATAAATGTGCCAAACTTCTATACTACCTGTAACTAGCATCACCAAAGGTAATAAGAATACGGACGCCCGTATCCATTGTGAAAAAATCATAATCCACTTCCGGCTCCATTTATCAATAAATGGGCCACTTATTAATTGCAGTATGAGTGATGGGATGAAATATAATAGCCACATACTACTTAAAGCCATTTCCGATCCTGTTAACTCATATACTAGAATTGAATTACATAACGTTCCGAAAGCCCCTCCTAATTCAGAGATTGCACTACCAATCCACATAAAAAAGAACGAACGATTTTTCAATATATTTTTCAATTTCACACACCAACTTTTCTTTTATATTCCTCCCTTTATGTACATTCTCGTTGTTAATTATCTATTCAAAAACATATCTAATTCTTTCGCTAAAGACTGTACTGCTTTCTTTCTTAATACATATTTTCCGTCATGTATATCAACTAACTTCGCTGCACGTAACAATTTCAAATGATGGTGTACAGTCGATTTACCAAGCTGTAATCTTTCCGTTATTTCCTGTAATGTACGTTCTTTTTCAAATAACATTTTTACAATTCGCAATCTCGCCTCATCCCCAAGAGCCTTATGTTTTTGAACTAAAAAATAATTCGGTTCATACGGATCTTCAGGATGAATGCTTTCATTCGCAACTGGATAATGAAATACTTTCGTATCATCAATATCCGCTTCAATATTCCACGGTCTGTACGTCATTTGCGGAATAAGAAGTACGTGATGAACACTTGGCTCTGGCATATAGTTCACTCCGCCAGTCGCCCACTCGACAAACTCTTCCGGCTTCATCTTTTTATTCATTTCATTTTTCGCTTCATAATCTCGTTTTAATATAGAAAGTATTTGTTCTTCCTCTCTTTTAATAACACTCTCATACCAACCTGTCATAACAGCGATTAAATGCGATTTCAGCACTTGTACATCTACATTACATATAAAGCTAATATAAGTAGAAAAAAACTGATGATTATCTGTTAGTTCCTTTAGTTCGTGTATTGCACATACAACTCCCGTTGCAGCTAAACGTCTTTTCTCTTCATACTTCTCTCCTAAAAACGGTAAACATATAAATTTCAAATCTTCTTCTGAAAATGAATCAATTTTAAAATTAAACTGCGATAAATCTTGAAAATCCTCTTCATACAATAACTGGAGTAATGCTTTCCACGTATTATGTTCTTCTACAAACTGTAAGTGTTCTCTCATTTCTTCTGTTAATGCTTTCTTAATTTCTTCCCATTCACTTTGAGTCTTTTCAAGAGTATCAATTAACCTTTTATGAGTAATCGCTGCAATGCCAAGTGCACATTCGAAAAGTATCGAATATTTCACCTGAACGTTGTATGTTTCCCTTTTTCTGCTCGTTATGTGATAGACCTCCATTTTTATCCCCTCCTTGTTTGCTATATAACATATTCTATTTTTATCGAATTTTACCTTCTATATTTTTAGAACCGTTTTGCAACTTTAAAAAAACTTTAATCAATGAGCAAACAGAAAAAGGTTTATACTCTTTTCATTCTGACTCAATGAAAGCCTTGATTATTAAATATCATATTAAAAATGAGATTTTTTAATGGCTCAATTATACGTTGTATTTCACTCTCTTGTTCAACTATAGAGAAGGTTTATTGAAGAGAAAAGCGAACGCTTCAAGTACATGATGCCTTACAATCTTCATTAACCGCCCTTCAAGAAGCAGAACTAGATCAACTAAGTCCTTCTCTACCAGTTTGGCAACAATATATGAATATCCTTTTGCATGATGCTTATCATACAGGACAAATTATACAGCTTCGGAAACTTCAAGGTTCATGGCCAACTCACCGTTCTTATTTATAAAGTGAAATTTTAATCAGCTCTTACCAATCGGGATTTTGCGGGCAGCCCATCCCCACTTCACTTCTTTGCTTTCCCTGAATTTTGAGGTAAAAGTCTTACTGCCCGTTAATCCGGGATAAACGATGTTTAAAATCGCATACGTTTAATATCTAACAAAACAATTGAAAACAACTAATTGTTCGATAATTACTGCGATTGCTCAAAATAAAGCAAATTAAAATACATTGATTCCTAACATAACTTACATGCTTCATAACTTCTAATCATAATCCAAATTTGGAAGAATAGATGCTTTTTTATATACAAATAATAAGCCTCAAGGAGTTGTTGACATGCATTTCATATTGAATATGTTAGGGATTTTCGTTGTCATATTAATCGTTTTCTTATGTTCGCCTAATAAAAAACATATAAAATGGAGACCAATTGTAATTCTCATCCTATTGGAGCTTTTTATTACATGGTTTATGTTAGGCACAAAGCTCGGCAGTATTATCATTAATAAAATTGCGTCATTTTTCAGTTGGCTACTAGCATGTGCGAATGAAGGTATTCGATTTGCATTTCCTTCAGCTATGGAAAGTCAGCACATTGATTTCTTCTTTAGTGCGTTACTTCCTATCATTTTTGTTATTACTTTTTTCGATATTCTATCTTATTTCGGAATCTTAACTTGGATTATTGATAAAGTAGGTGCAGTTATTTCAAAGATTTCTCGTTTACCAAAATTAGAAAGTTTCTTTTCGATTCAAATGATGTTTTTAGGAAACACCGAAGCACTTGCGGTTGTTCGTGATCAATTATCTGTGTTAAAAGAAAATCGATTATTAACTTTTGGAATTATGAGTATGAGTAGCGTTAGCGGATCCATTCTTGGCGCTTATTTATCAATGGTGCCAGCAACATATATTTTCAGCGCCATTCCATTAAATTGTATTAACGCATTAATTTTAGCCAATGTATTAAATCCTGTGGAAGTTTCGAAAGAAGAAGACGTTGTTTACACACCTTCAAAACATGAAAAAAAGGATTTCTTTTCTACTATTTCAAACAGTATGTTAGTTGGGATGAATATGGTTATCGTTATTTTAGCTATGGTAATTGGTTATGTAGCTTTAACAGCATGTTTAAATGGGATTTTAGGATTTTTTGTAACGGGGTTAACAATTCAAAAAATCTTCTCCATTATCTTTAGTCCTTTTGCATTTTTACTCGGTTTATCAGGCAGTGATGCTATGTATGTAGCTGAATTAATGGGGATCAAAATAACGACGAATGAATTTGTTGCAATGATGGATTTAAAATCAAACTTAAAGTCGTTACAACCGCATACGGTTGCGGTTGCAACGACATTTCTAGCTTCTTTTGCTAACTTTAGTACAGTAGGTATGATTTACGGAACTTACAATTCATTATTTGGCGGAGAAAAATCATCAGTCATCGGTAAAAATGTTTGGAAGCTTCTTGTTAGCGGGATGGCTGTTTCTTTATTAAGTGCTATGCTCGTTGGGCTATTTGTATGGTAAATAATTTTTATAATAAAAGACACCCAAGCCAATTGAGTGTCTTTTATTATTATTTTCGAATTTGCCCATTTCCACGAATCACATATTTTGTAGAAGTTAATGCTGGAAGCCCCATTGGTCCTCTTACGTGTAACTTTTGTGTACTGATACCAATTTCCGCTCCGAATCCAAATTCGGATCCATCTGTAAAACGAGTCGATGCATTATGATAAAGTGCCGCGGCATCTACAGAAGTAAAAAACTTGCTGACGTTTTCCTCGTTTTCAGTAATAATCGCTTCAGAATGCATAGATCCATACGTATTTATATGATGAATCGCTTCTTCAACAGTGGAAACCACTTTCACTGCTAGTGTGAGAGATAAAAACTCAGTTTCCCAGTCTTCTTCTGTCGCAAGTAAGATAGAAGGATCAATCGCCACTGCTTTATTATCACCACGTAGCTCCACTCCTCTTTCCTTCAAGGAAGAAAACAACTCGCTACCATATTGCTCTGCCCAATTCTCATGAAGTACAATCGTCTCAATTGCATTACATACAGATGGACGCTGCGTTTTTGCGTTTATAATAATATTAAACGCCATTTGTTTATCTGCTGTTTCATCAATGAATATATGACAATTTCCCGCACCTGTTTCAAGTACTGGAACAGACGCTTCTCTCACTACTGTATCAATTAATTGTTTACCGCCTCTTGGTATAAGAACATCCAAGTACTCGTTCAATGTAAACAACTGTTTTGCACTATCTCTCGTTGTATCTTCTATGAGCTGTACACTTTCTGAAGGCAAGCTAGTTTGCTTAAGCGCCCGGTGAATAACGCTAACGATAGCTTTGTTAGAATGTATAGCAGAAGAACTACCACGTAGTATTACTGCGTTTCCTGTTTTTAAACAAATTGTAGCAGCATCAACAGTTACATTCGGTCTTGCCTCATAAATCATTCCGACAACACCAAGTGGTACGCGCATCTCCTGAATAGATAGTCCATTTGGTCGTTCCCATGCACTTACACATTCTCCAATAGGATCACGTAATTCAATTAACTGCTTAATACCCTCTGTCATATCAACAATTCGTTGTTCATTCAGCAAAAGGCGATCAAGGAGTGAATGAGAAAATCCTTTCTCCTTACCTTCTTCAATATCCCGTTTGTTTTCTTCTAAAATATAAGCTGTTTCTACTATCAGCTGATTAGCAATTGCAGCAAGTGCTTCATTTTTTTGATCTGTAGTTTTAAGCACAAGTTCTCTAGCAACCTCTTTTGCTTTTATCCCCTTTGCCAACACTTCATTCATTTTTATTTCCTCCTTTTTAAAGTGAAACCCAATGATCCCTATGGATGACTTCATAACTATGTCTCTCGCCTCTTACTTGAATATCTTGGCTTTGCATACCTTTTACATCTCTTAGTTCCTCTGCACTATATGTGCATTGTCCTTTTCCTATTACGCGCCCTTGTTGCGTTACAACCTCTACAACTTCACCCACTTGGAAAAATCCTGATACATTCGTAACACCAGCTGGAAGTAAACTCTTCCCATGCTGAATGATGGCAGTAGCTGCCCCAGCATCTACTTCAATTTGTCCGCTAACAAGCGAATGCAAGGCAATCCATTGCTTGTTCATCTTCATTTCTTTTTGAGGAGCATTACCAACATACGTTCCATCACCCTTACCCTTCAAAACATCTACAAACTTTTCCTGTCCACGTCCTGTTCCGATAAATACACTCACACCAAGAGAGAGTGCTGTCTTTGCAGCATCGATTTTTGATTTCATACCGCCAGTCCCAAGTTTTGAGCCTGCATCTCCTGCAAGAGAAGAAATTTCTTCCGTAACTTCAGGAAGAAAATAATATTTTTTTGCATCCGCATTTTTCTGAGGATTTTTGTCATATAACCCGTTCACATCCGTAAAGATCATAAGCATATCCGCCGAAACAAGCCCGCTTACTAAAGCTGACAGCATATCATTATCACCGAACGTTAGCTCCTCTAAAGAGATGGAATCATTTTCATTAATAATTGGAAGAGCGGAACGGTTTAATAATTCTCCTAACGTAGCGTAAGCATTACTATATTGTTCTTTTCTAGAAAAATCACTTCTCGTCAGCAAAAGTTGCGCAGTAACGATGCCATATTTACGGAATTCCTCCGTGTACGCCTGCATTAACAAACTTTGTCCGACAGCTGCTGCAGCCTGTTTCCCTTTAATCGTTACAGGTCTGCTAGGATATCCTAGCGCTGAAAAACCTGCAGCGACGGCTCCAGATGTAATTAACACAACCTCGTGCCCATCTTCTTTCAACCGAGCCAATGCGGCAACGTGATCTGAAAGCTGTTCTGTAGAGATGCCTCCATGACTATCTGCCAAGGAACTACTCCCAATCTTTACAACAATTCGTTGTTTTTTCACTTTTTTATCCCCCAAGTCTAAAATCAAAGTTTTTTTATAAATTACACTTCATTCACTTTGTAACTATATCTATTCTCATCAATGCTGCACTGAAGTATTTAAGAGCAAAATAAAAATGACCGCTTCGCCCTTAATAAAATAAAAAGGACGAAACGGTCATTGTTCCGCGGTACCACCTTAATTGATATACATAGATATCCACTTGGTGCCTATAACGCAGGCGAACGCCTAAACTTTCATTTAAGACTCAGGGATAGGTTCGATATATTCTATACGAGGAATCTTTCAGCCGGTGAATTCCACTCTCTTTCGCAAGAAGACATATGTACTAATTCCCTTCAACGATTTTCAATCTAATTTTTTTATATTATGCGATATAGTTCGATTCGGTGTCAAGAGGTATTTTTAAAAATAAATAGAGCCACAAGTTATTTGTATGAAATTATCGCCCTACTGAATGAAAATACAAAATGATATAAGTTTAACTCATATTCATAAACATAAAACCTTACATTATAGTGTATATATTTACATAATGTCGAATATAATTAATTTTTGTCTTTTAGTGTTGCAAAAAGGAATATATTCTCTTAGAATGTTTCTTTATATTGCACAGGGATGTTATTCTTATTCTAAGAAAATAATATCAAACCGATATAATTGATTATAAAAGGAGCAAGATTGAGTTATTATGGATAAACAAATTGGATTCATCGGTTGCGGAAATATGGGAATGGCTATGATTGGCGGAATGATAAACAAAAATATAGTGTCTTCAAATCAAATTATTTGTTCAGATTTAAACACTGCTAATTTAAAAAATGCTAGTGAAAAATATGGGCTAACTACAACTACCGACAACAATAAAGTAGCTAAAAATGCTGATATTTTAATTTTATCAATCAAACCAGACCTATATTCATCAATAATTAATGAAATAAAAGAAGTAATCAAAAACGATGCTATCATCGTTACGATCGCTGCTGGAAAAAGTATTGAAAGTACTGAAAATGCCTTTAATAAAAAAGTAAAGGTTGTAAGAGTAATGCCTAATACTCCTGCTCTTGTTGGAGAAGGAATGTCTGCATTATGCCCTAATGAAATGGTGACAGAAAAAGATTTAGAAGATGTACTAAACATTTTCAATAGTTTTGGTCAAACAGAGATCGTAAGTGAAAAATTAATGGATGTTGTCACATCCGTAAGTGGTTCTTCACCAGCTTATGTATATATGATTATAGAAGCGATGGCAGATGCTGCTGTACTAGATGGTATGCCAAGAAATCAAGCATATAAATTCGCTGCTCAAGCTGTGTTAGGCTCTGCAAAAATGGTACTAGAAACAGGAATACATCCAGGTGAATTGAAAGATATGGTTTGTTCTCCTGGCGGAACGACAATAGAAGCTGTAGCAACATTAGAGGAAAAAGGATTACGAACAGCGATTATTTCAGCTATGCAGCGTTGTACGCAAAAGTCTGTTGAACTATCTGGTCAAACTAAAAAATAAAACTATAAAAGAGATTACGTTAGCTATGAATTCACATAATTTTAATTAAAAATTCACTACATGATAAACGGCCAAACTCATATAAAATTGAGCTTGGCCGTTCTACTTTTTAATTATATTAAAATAATTTGATTTGACTCTTCTTTAAAGGTTCTGTTTTATCCCTTACCTATTCCCTACTATGATTGTGTAATTTTATTAGAAACTAATAATTTTTCAATGCATTTCGGTAACATATCTAATAGTGTTTCAAATGCGTAGTTTACATCTAGACGTTCTGTCCATTGATGTGCATCTTTTCCTACCGGTCCCATATTTAATACTGGAACATCAAACTCTTCTAATTCCTGAAGCGGAATTGAATAGCCTTTATCCCATAATGGCATATTGTCTACAAGCGAACTCATTGAATCCAGTGGATACTGCAAGCCTACATAGCTTAAATCTGAAATCCCCCCAAAATAATTTTGGTTTTCAAATGTAATTTTATGATTGTAATGTGCGTACTTTTCCATTTCTACAACTACCTCTTTTATTAAAGGATTGTTGCGTGAACTCACAGCTGGATAGTACGGCGGAGCGAAGAAAAGTACAATCATCGGTGCCTTTTCTTTACATAAAATCGCTAATTTATCTACTAAATCAATCGTTACCGCACGATCATCTTTATCTCCTCTATTTTTTATAATATTAGATTGAATATGATCTATTTTTTCTCGTCCATGTTGCTCAATTGCATATGTGATAAGCTCTTCATAAGTTAATACATTTACTTTGAGATTAGGTGGTATAAATGGATTATATTTAGAAAAACGATATGCATGTTTTTCATACGACTCTTCTATTTTCTCTGCTACTTTTGTTACTTTTTGACGTAACAATGAAACTACATCTGTCATTGATTTTTCTAATAAAAACAAATTAAATAATGTGACTGCACGATGCGGAATTTGTACAGAATAATCCTCTTTTAAGTCCCTTTGAAGTAAGTTAGTTGGCGGCGGACTCGCTTCCCCTTCTACAATATCACAAAGGTCTGTGTTTAACTCTAAGTCTGCTGTTATTAATGAAGCCATATAAATCCCATTTAAACCTGCAAAAGGTTCACCTACATGTGTCTCTTTTCCGTAGCACAGAAAACCAGGTAACACTTTACCAATAGAGCCAGTGTAAATATACTTATTTTGGTCACCAGGATGTCTTGAAAACATAGGCTCTGAGTTTAAGACCGTTTTATAATCTAAGTTATGCTCTCTTGCTAAATCTAACAGTCTCGGAACAGCGGCCCTCATCCCTACCGAATTCACTTCCTCATCTGGTACAGCCAATAAAAGAACATTCCCATCGAATCTTCCTTCACATGCTTGTTCAATCATTGCCATTTGTAATGCGAGGCCACATTTCATGTCCATTGTTCCTCTACCAAACAGCCAATCTCCATGTTCTATATCTTCACGTACATGGTCTGGAAGTTCATCTTTATGAGAATAAAACATAGATGTTAACTTTTTAGGATTAAATGCATCTTCTTTCCACACTCCGTAATCTTGTACATCTACAACATCAAAGTGACTTACTAGAATTACAGTATTTTTTGTACTATCGCTTTTCTTTACTAGTGCTGTAACAAAAAATCGTCCGTCCCCTGTCGGATTTTTTTGTAAATGATGCTTGTTTTCTTTGAAGTACTGTAAATCAGATAACTGTTCCACAACAAAGTCTGGCAATATTACTTCAGCTTCTGAACCAGTAATACTAGGAATTTCAACAAGACCGCTTAATAATTGAATCAATTGTTCTTTTGATTGCCACTTTGACATATAAATCCCCCTATTTTTCCACATTATGAAAACGAATTCCAGTATATGAATAAAAAATGACGACAGCTATCAAAATTATAGTTCTGATGTACTGCCGATTTTTATTGATATTTCATGAGCTGCTTGTTTTACCTTGCTAATAAGAAAAGATAGTCGATCATCATTAATACGATGACTAATTAACCCAACACTTAATGCTCCTACTACTTTATGATTAAATCCGATAATAGGTGCAGCTACTGAAGCTGTCCCTTCTGTTTTTTCACCATAACTGACAGCATATCCTTCATTTTTTATTTGCTTTATTTGATTAAGAAGAATTTGCTTTTGTTCTGGTAATGAAGAAAGTAAATGCTCTACAATATGTTCCATTTCATTCGTTTTCATATTGGCAAGCATCGTTTTATTTGCGGCACCAATTGAAAGTGGAATTTGTTCCCCTAGATTATCAATAACTCGAATTTTTAAAGGACTATCAATTCTTTCAATGATAATAGAATGTGTTCCGTTTGGAATATTCAAATAGACACTTTCTTCCACTTCAGCAGCCAAACGTTTCATCACTTCTCTTGCAACAGATCTATAGTCTACCTTCTCCAATTGACGCAACCCTATTTCCATCCACATTGGTCCAATTTTGTACTGTTTTGTCTCTGAAATTTGTGTAACTAACCCATGCTCCATTAGAGAGTTAAGTAATCTATGTACTGTACTAACCGGGAGATGTGTTCCATCAGCTATATCAGAAATAGCCCAGTACTCTTTTTCATTTGTAGAATTCAATAATTTAATAATACTTATCGCTCGATCAATGGACTGTACCATAACTCGCCTCAACTTTACTCGTAGTATGTTAGTACGTTTAATTAACTATCAATTTAGCAAACATTCGAAATGAAATCAATATATTTATTCAATTTTCTAACAATAAAAATATATCACTAACAACGAATTGAAAACGCAAACAAAAAAATATTGACTTTTCTTTTTAATTATCTGAAAATTATAACAAGATTTCACATCACGGAATACATTCCATAATACGGAAAAACATCAAACTTTATTCTATCAACTACGAAAGTGAGGAAAACAATGGCGCAAGTAAACAATACAAACAATGAATTAAAACGTACGATGAAAAGTAGACACTTATTCATGATTGCACTCGGTGGTGTGATTGGAACGGGGTTATTTAACGGATCTGGCTTTATAATAAGTCAAGCTGGACCTGGTGGATCCGTACTTGCCTTTATGGCCGGTGGATTATTAATGTATTTCGTTATGCTATGTCTTGGTGAACTCGCTGTAGCCATGCCTGTTTCGGGTTCTTTCCAGGAATATGCCACTAAATTCATCAATCCTGCAACTGGCTTTACAATCGGATGGTTGTATTGGTTAAGCTGGGCGAATACGACCGGTCTTGAATTTACAACTGCCGGTATTACAATGCAGCGCTGGTTTCCTGATATTCCTGTTTGGGTTTGGTGTTTAATATTTGGCGTTACAATCTTTACTATTAACGCATTATCTGCTCGTAGTTATGCAGAAACAGAATTTTGGTTTTCAAGTATAAAAGTATCTGCCATTATAGCTTTTATAATTCTTGGTGGCGCCGCTATGTTCGGCTTTATTGATTTAAAAGGCGACGAACCAGCTCCACTCCTTTCAAATTTCGTAAATCATGGTGGTTTATTTCCGAATGGACTTGCAGCTATTCTATTAACAATGGTTACAGTCAATTATTCCTTCCAAGGTACAGAGCTTGTCGGAATCGCAGCAGGTGAAAGTGAAGATCCAGCAAAAACTTTACCTCGTTCTATTAGAAATATTATATGGCGCACAATGTTTTTCTTCGTCTTAGCAATCTTTGTTCTTGTTGCTTTAATTCCTTGGGAAGAAGCAGGACTCACAAAGAGCCCATTCGTTGCTGTTTTTGATAATATCGGTATTCCATATGCAGCTGATATTATGAACTTTGTTATTCTTACTGCTGTTCTTTCTGTTGCAAACTCAGGACTATACGCTGCTACTCGCATGCTTTGGTCTTTATCAAAAAACGAAATGGCTCCAGCATTTTTAAAGAAATTATCATCACGTGGGATTCCTCTCAACGCTTTAATCATGACAATAGCTATTTCTGCTTTTTCTCTTTTAACAAGCGTCGTAGCTGCTGAAACGGTTTACTTATGGTTAATTTCCATTTCTGGAGTCATAACAATTATTGTTTGGATGTCAATTTGTGTTTCTCAATTCTTTTTCCGCAAACACTATTTAGCTGAAGGTGGAAAATTAGACGACTTGAAGTTCAGAACTCCACTCTATCCCCTTGTACCAATTCTTGGTTTTGGATTGTATGGCATTATATTAGTAAGTCTTATCTTTATCCCAGATCAAAGACTAGGCATTTATTGTACTGTACCATTTATCATCTTTTGCTATACTTACTATCACTTTAAAGTTAAGAAAAGAATTGCAACTAACACTCAAAGTGAAACTAAAATTAGCGAAACTTCGTAATATTGTACGATACAAAAAAGACAACACGTGGCGTTTCACTTCATGTGTTGTCTTTTTTTATTATTTAAATATGAGTTCACCTGAATTTAATGGATTTTTCTCTTCTCCTACAAAAGTAGTAAAATTTTCATTTGAACTTGCTACCTCAGTTGGATTTATCGTATTTCAATTTCGATATAATAATAAATAGGTATATCAGATATAGCTGTACATTATTAGAACTACATTCATTACTCAACTGGTAGTTATCAAGAAAGAAAGGAATGATCATAATGATACAGAACATATACGAAACTCATTTACATGTAAGAAATTTAGAAAAAGCGATAAATTTCTATCAAAACAAGCTAGGATTAACCTTAGCAAGAAAACTCTCCAAAAGAAGAGTGGCTTTCTTTTGGGTCGGAGAAAATAAAAAACAAATGCTTGGACTATGGGAAGTAAATAATATCGAAGACTTTGAGCTGAGACATTTTGCTTTTGGTGTAAATTTAGAGTTTTTAATGACTTCTAAAGCGTGGTTAGAGGAGCGTGGAATAGAAGTGATAGGAAGTCAAGGAAAAGGAAATCAAGAGCCAATTGTCCAAAGGTGGATGCCCGCTGCAAGTGTATACTTTCTAGATTGTGATAGAAATAAATTAGAATTCATTTCTATGTTACATGACAATCCAGATGAATTAGAATATGCATCCTATTTAAGTGTATGGAATGCGGAACACCAAGAAAAATGAATGAAATTTCCGTTCAAGTCTTTTCTAATTTTTTAGATATACTGTTGTACGATCCCCCTTTTGCTATTAATTTTCGTCGGATTTATGAACAGTTATCGTAATGGAAAATTCATGATAACTCCAATTGTTAACATAATGCATTTATCGTCATCTTGTATTTGTACTTACGTACTAGCAATTCCTAATCTGCTTCCATTACAATTTGAAACATTTAATTTTTCTTCTTATCTGGCATCTAATCTTTAAACAAAAACTCCCCTTAAATCGAAAATGATTAAGGGGAATTTTATATACGATGCAATTATAGTTCAGATTTCACCCGAACAGAAACATTATTTTTAATTATATTTTTGACATCTTTAAAGCTAACAAAATTGTTACTTTTCTCATCCCAAAGACGGAAACGGAGTGAACGCAAGCTTGTAGCAAGCGTAATTGTTGGTACATTTTTTAAAGGAAGGGTATTGTTGTGTGCCTCTTCTAGTTTATAGTTAGGTACTCTTGGACTTAAATGGTGAACATGATGAAATCCAATATTACCCGTTAGAAATTGCAAAATTTTTGGAAGTTTATAAAAAGAACTTCCCTCCACTGCCGCTTTCACATATTCCCATTCTTTATCTTCTTCAAAATAAGAATCCTCGAATGTGTGCTGTACGTAAAACAGCCAAATCCCTATTGAACCTGCTATTAAAAATATAGAACCATGTACTAAAAGAAACGATTGCCATCCAATTGCCCAGCAAAGCATTCCTACAATAGCAACGATTAAAATATTCGTTAAATAAGTGTTCATACGTTCTTTTTTTCTAGCACCTTTTCGGTTAAATCTATTTTTAAGCAAGAAAACATAAATCGGGCCTAACCCAAACATAACGAATGGATTGCGATATAAACGATATGCTAAACGGAGTCTAAATGGTGCTGCTACATATTCATCTACTGTAAGCGTCCAAATATCCCCTGTACCCCTCTTATCCAAATTACCACTCGTAGCGTGGTGAATAGAATGCTCATGCCCCCACTGATCAAATGGGAATAATGTTAAAACACCCATACACGTTCCAACTATTCTATTTGCACGTCGACTTTTAAAGAATGAATAATGGGTACAATCATGAAAAATAATGAAAATCCTTGTCATAAATCCAGCGGCTAACAGTGCTGGAACTAATGTTAACCAATAAGAAACTGACAAACTTTTATAAGCAAGGTACCATAAAATAATAAATGGCACGATTGTGTTGATCAGTTGCCAAACACTTTTTTTAATCGTTGATTTTTCAAAAGGAGCAACTTGTTTTTTTAAATTTTTAGTATTTTCTAAGGTCATTGTTCTAATTCCTTTCCTTTTTGTTGCTAATTCATATTATAGCACACTATTAGTATCAGGTGTTAAAAGTAGCTATAATAAATATTTTATACTATGAAAATCTCTTTTTTCTTACTCATTACTTACAAATTTCTTACGTCCAAAATAGCTTCTATAATTGGACAGACGGAGCATTTTATGTATCAAAGAAACTTCATATTTTTCCAATAAGTACATAAAAAACAGCGAGTTTTTTCACAAGAAGAAAAAAGCTGCAATCAGTCAGTTTCACCGACTTATCGCAGCTTCTCTTCTTTTTACCTTATTTTATCGATGAAGCCAAACTGCACCTGCAGACTTGTCTTCAGCTTGGCCTACCACTTCAAACTTCAGTCCTAGCTTCGGTAACTTACGTCCTGCATCAGGAATAACGCTGTTGATGTATTGCTTAGAATCATCAAATTTTGCCACTCCTGGTAATCCTTTATAATCAAAGATACCGCGTGTTGGTGAATTTACTTTCCATGCTGGTGTTTGATCAAATGAGAATGCCGCATCGGCAATTTGATAACGCGTACTGCTCTTCACAGTAGGTTGTCCGTTTAATGTCCCTACAATTGCCTCTGGATGAGAATCTACTACTCCTAAGAACCCTTCACCTGGATGAACGCCTACCCAGTTATCTGTAAAGCTTTGATCCGCATACCATACAACCATTCCTGTATTAAATACTGGGCCACGTGCATATTGTAACGCAGTGTCAGAACCAGCGTAATTTCTCCACTCTACATAGTAATTATGTTTTTTCTGTTCAAATCCGTTAGACACAGTAAAGCCTTTTAACGTCATTGCAGGCTGACCTTCTGCATCATCAGAGAAAACAACTTTTCCATCTACAGTTAAGGCTGCATTATCTAACGCAAATCCTTTATAAGCTACTGCAATATCTGTTAAGTACTCAAATTGCAGTTTTACTTTTTTTCCTTTGAATTGGCTTAAATCGTATGATTTATCAACCCACTTACCATCAGTTGTATCCGCGCCGCCTTTTATATCTTTTTCGCCCATTCTATCAATGCGTGTCTTCGTTCCATCTTCTGCAATCGCATATACGTCAAGGAAATCATACTTCGCTTCAAGTTCGTAAAATGCCTTATAATCGAACTTAGCATCCTTTGCATTTGTTAAGTCAAATACTGGTGTCTCAAGTGTTGTATGAATGTCATTTCCTTTTGTACTGTAATAGAACTTCTTACCAAACGCTGATTCGATATTTTTTATATCTTTGTCCGGCAAGTTAACACGAACAATTCCAGGTCGTTTAGATTTTGTAGTACTTTGATCTACATATGTTGCAACACCGATTCCTTTGCTAAGTTTGTCATAATCTACTTCAAGAATATTCGCCCAGTTCCCCTTCATATTCTTTTGGAAAAACTCTTTATTTTGTGGCGAGAAACTCGTTGGCTCTGTTCCTGCAATTTTTCCAGCCCAGCTACCACCACTCATAATAGACCATGACTCAACAGGTTCACCTTGTCCTGAGTACTTTGTATCATATTCATCTGGTAAGCCTAAATCATGGCCATACTCATGTGCAAACACACCAACTGCTCCGTCTTCAGGCTCGATTGTATAATCATATGCAGCCATCTTTCCGCCCCAGTTCGAAACAGAAGATTTCGTGCCATCAATTGCATATGGTTTTGAACCTAGTTTTGAACGATGTGACCAAATCGCATCATCTTTCAATTTACCGCCGCCAGCTTCTTGACCAACGCCAGCATGTACAACCATTAAATGATCAATAATACCATCTGGCTCATTTTTATTTCCATCACCATCTTGATCGTATTGATCAAATTGGTCATAGTCTGCTAAATTGATTCCTTTTGCTACCGCTGCTTTTAATGCTTCTTTCACAAAATCTTTTGGTCCTAAAGGCCCCTTGTTATCATGCCCAGTACCCGCATCAGCACCATAATCTGATGCTTTTCCTGGAACAGTAAGCCATTCTGTTACAGTCCCATCAACTGTATAGCTACCACCAGATTGTTCTTCATAATATTGCTTAAATGTGTTAATTTTCGATCCATCAAATAAAGTAAATGGTTCATCACCAAATAACATTTTTTGATAATGTTCACGATTAAAGTCCTTAGAATACATGTATCCTGGCTCTTGATCAATATTGTTATGCTTAAAATCGCTAAATTCTACAAGTAAAACAAGTACTTTATCTTTTCGAACAGCTCCATTGTATTCTTCTTGCTTCGCTGATGTAGTAGGTACTTTTCCATTTAATTTCCCAGGGTTCAATGCTGCACCTTGTCCAGCTACTGGGCCTACTTCAGGCTGCTGCGCCTGTTCATTTTCCCTCATTTTTGCATCTTTTACTTTTTTCATAAAGTCAGAGGCTTCTTGCGTAAGACTATCTCCTGTTAAGATTTCTTTCCCAGGGTTTTCCCCTTTCTTTTTCTCAACATATTTTTCGACAGCTTTTGAAGTCTCAGCTTGTGATGCAGATTGATCAATTACCCCCCGTTGTTTTAGCGCTTCAGCCAAACGCTCCTCCGGTATTAAGTGCTCATCTATTGGTAGAGATGATGTTGGTGTCTCAGCATACGCTGCGTGACCTCCAAAAGCAAACGTACTACTTAGTACTGCTGCTGTTGTTAATACCGCTAATGGTTTTAATTTCTTTTTCTTTTTCTTTTTCAATGTATTTCCTCCCCAGTGTCTGCAAATTATCGTTTTTTGCCGATAACAACATAATATTCGTTATAATACGAATATTCAATCTTTTTCAACAAATAAAATGTTGAGAAATATTTTTTTATGCAGGGTGAAATACATAAGATATAAAAACAAACAGACTCTTCTATAAATAACAGTGAACTTTTATATGTTCTTAGTTACAATCAAAATCCAGTAAATCTGGGATTCATACTTTTTTAATAAAAATAAGAATTAAATATTTTCTATACTATTTAATCTATGGATTACCATATTACTCACTATTCTCATTATTACAAGCTAATAGTGGTTCGTACATCATTATAGCGTGATTCTCTGTTACATATTGATCTTCTATTAACTGTTTCTGTTGATTATATACTTTACGTTGAATCACATTATGTCGTATATAACCGCCCCAGTATGCAGGTTGAATTGAGTGTTCTTTCTCATACACTTCATATTGATAAAGTTGCGGATAGACTGTTCTCCATTCACCAACTAAATGTTCATCTGTCATATAAAGGTGAAGTTGATACAGTTGGTCCGTTTCATTTTTAATTTGTAAATCCAAATAGTTATAGGAACAAGTCGCCCCACTCCCAAACGGTTGAGTGCGCCTAGAGTCAGGAAAGACATCAAAGCTATGACGATATCGTTCTGTTACTGTCAGTGGTGTATGTAAAGTCATCCAATATATTAAATTCGAAAGCTGACAAAGACCTCCTCCAATACCTGTTTGAAAAGATCCGTAATGTAATACCATACCTTCTACATACCCTTTTTTCCTCGTTGGCTTACCTATTAAACGCCAGTAAGAAAATGTTTCTCCCGGTCTAATGACGATACCATTTAGTTTTTTAACAGCAATTTTCAAATTAACAACCTTATTCTGTTGATACCACATATCTACATCTTTGAGCTTACGAAGTAATATCGTTCGGTGCTGAATTGCTGTACAAGGTAGCTTTTCTTGTTGAAACCTTTTTGCATATGTTTTTCCGTCTGCTAACCACTGAATGTACCTCTTTGTAGAGTAATACCACTTCCCTAGCATAATGCGATACTTAGACCGCTGTTTAGGACGTAAGTGCACTATATTCATTTTATTCCCTCTCTCTTTCTTCAACTAAATTCTAATATATTTCTAATTCAATAAATTACAGTTTTCTTAGCTGCATAATAATTTCCGCAAAAAAATAATAAATTTACTCTAGTGGAGATTTTATTTTGATGATTGCTTTATAATTATATAAAACTGAGCTTCAATACAATAAATTGAAATAAACATATTATAAATATAACGGATAACCTTAAATAAAAAATAATGAACATTAAAGAAATTCTAAAGTATTAATATATTTTTCGTAAATATTAATTGATAACACATTAGACTTTACTATATGTATAACTTCTTATTCTACAAAACGAAATTTTTTAATGTAAGAAAAAAATATAATTTCCCTTTAACATTTATACAAGTCTCATATGGAAAACTTTACAAAACAATTCGAACACTTATATTTAGAATAAACACAAAAAATTGCCACCAGTTAACTTAACTGGTTGGCAATTTTTTAACGAGAATGCTTTACAAATAGTTGAATTGCTTCTTCTGGTACATAGCACTTTCCATTACTCTCTACAATAATACTTCTTAATTCATACCCTTTACCATTGATACGAATTATATTTTTGTTACCAAATAATTGTGCTTCTACTTTATTATGTTTTACTACGAGTAACGGGTTTGCTCCTTCGGTTTTGTCGGCTGTTACAGTTGCACCGATTTTCTTAAAGGCTTGTTCACTCTCTAAAAATATTTTATTCGTTACTTCTTCTAAGTTAAAGCCCATCGCTTTCGCCATCGTCTTCGCAATGTCTGTATTTTGGATTAAGCCTTCTGGTTTTTGAGGTCCATAAGAATGTAAGAATACATCCTCACCTGTATGTCCTCCTGTCGTAAAGCCGATATTTGCACGATTAGCCAATAATGTAGTAAAAATTCGTCCTACATCCATTTTCTTTTTTGCCACTTTTAATTGTTCTTTTTCATCATGAGTTAGATTATCCAAACCGTATAGTTTAGCTACATCTTCTACATTTGATAAATCAGATTTCAGTTTATTTATAGTTCCTTCAAGTGTCATTTTCGCCTTTTTCAATGGATCAATGTATACAGAAACCGGTGTAGTATTGTATCCTTTTGTCGTATTCCTATTCCCTATAGAGATGCCGCTGTTACCATGATCAGTTAAAGCGATGAGCATCGTATCCCCATCTTTCTTCGCAAATTGTAACGCCTTTGCTACCGCTTCATCAAATGCTAATACATCACTAATCATCCCAATTGGATCATTAGCATGAGCTGCCCAATCAGGCTTACTACCTTCTACGAATAAAAAGAAGCCATCTTTATCTTTTGATAATGTTTGAATTGCTTTTTCTGTCATTTGAGAAAGTGTTGGTTGTTCTGGATTTGTTGCTATACGATCCATATCAAACGCAAGAGCATGATGTGAGAAAGAGCCCCAAATTTTATTAGATTTGGAGTTCAATAACGCATCTTTCGTTTCAACGAAATCGTATCCTTTGTCTTGAATCACCTTTACTAAATTTTCACCATCTTTTCGGATTCCATTACTTTTCATAGGTAACAGCGCCGCTTTTCCCCCGCCTAATACGACATCTATATTTTGATATACTTGCTGCTTCGCAATTACGTCAAAATGTTTGCGATTGACATGGTGAGCAGAGAATCCGGCCGGAGTAGCATGCTGAATTTCAGATGTAGCAACAATGCCAGTTGCACGACCAGTACATTTTGCGCCTTCTAATACGTTTGCGACCGGCCGTAACTTTTCTTCTTCTTTTATTGGCTGTAAGCTAGGCGAACTTACAATAGAAGGTAATATACCTACATATCCTGAATTCGATTTATTTCCAGTTGCTAAAGCTGTTGCTGCTGGCGCTGAGTCTGTAATAGCTGATTCCGCCGAAAACGTACGAACACCTCCTGTTACAATTTGATCTAACGTAAGCGGTGCCCCTTTATACCAGCGAGCCAATGTTGTCGCCGTTGAACTCGTTCCGTCCATAACCATCATAATTATATTTTTAGGCTGGTGTTCTACTTTTTTCACCTTAGCTTTGGCCGCATGATAATTCATCATACTTTCCGTACTTAATACGCTTACTATTATAGCTCCCACTAATAGTAACTTTTTCATCTTCACACCATAATTCAACATGATTGTTCCTCCATAAACTTTGCATTCATTTCAATACACCTTATTTCCTTTTCCATACCAAAACCTACATATGTTTTATTAGTTCCCAATTCTCATAAAGCTAACAATAGTTACTTTCTCTTTCTTTAATTAAATATCGATATGTATCATTTATCTTATAAAAAAGATTTAACATCCTTTTCATTAATTACTTGTTTAACAATAAATCCTCGATTAAAAGAAATAAAAATTTATTGTTAAACAATAAATTTCATGTTAAATTAATAAGATATTAAATAAATGAGGTGCTTTTTATGAAACAAGGATCCACACTCTTTTTAAAGACCGTTGTAATTCTAATCGGAATCCCCGTTCTTGCTATGTGCATTTTTTTAGTCCCTAAAATAGGAAATTTTGCCGCAGAATTATATCCAGATATTGCATATATTAAATATCTTGTATTTATCAATTTATACGCAACAGCAATACCTTATTACTTCGCACTGTACCAAACATTTAAGCTTTTAAACTATATTGATAAAAATAACGCATTCTCAGAGCTATCTGTTCAAGCTTTAAAAAATATTAAGTACAGCGCATTGGCAATTAGTGTATTATATGTATTAGGTATGCCACTTTTTTATCTCGTGGCAGAGAGAGATGATGCCCCTGGCATTATTATTATCGGAATGATTATGATTTTTTCTTCAATGGTAATCGCGGTCTTTGCTGCCGTTCTCCAAAGACTATTAAAAGATGCTATAGATATAAAATCAGAAAATGATTTAACGGTCTGAGGTGAATAATATGGCAATTATTATTAATATTGATGTAATGTTAGCAAAAAGAAAAATGAGTGTAACAGAACTTTCGGAGAAGGTTGGAATTACAATGGCTAACCTTTCTATCTTGAAAAATGGAAAAGCAAAAGCAGTCCGTTTTTCAACTTTAGAAGCAATATGTAAAGCATTAGAATGCCAACCGGGTGATATTTTAGAATATCAACCTGAAGATACCGAGTAAAAAGAGTCCTTCATATGAGTAATGGGTTCAGTGTAGGAAGAGAAAAATGCTAATAACCATTAGAAATAACAAACTAAAACGCTCAGAAGATATTCTGAGCGTTTTTATTTCCTTATTCAACTAAAGCACCAGTTAGTGTAAAAAGCTATTTCACCATTTGTATGGCTAACTTATCTTTTAACATTGACCTATATGAGTCAATTTCATATTTTGTATTATTGATTTTTTCTTTTTTCATTTTTAACATATCGAATATTTCTAATTCTAAATTCCTTCTAGCTTCAAGAACTTTTATCGCTCCTTCTATACCTGAATGGTTATGTTCTTTTCCATAGCCTTGGTTAGTGTAATAGTCAATAATTCCTGTGGACCATTCTGGAGTTCTTTCTTTTAACGCCTTCCTAAATGAAAATTCAAGATTATCTTGTTCTACATACAATAACATTGGATTTAAATTCTCTATGATTTTTGCAACTTTCATTATATAATTTATTATTTTTTCTTTTTGTTCACCATATTTAATCATCCCAATAGTTAATGGATTTTGTATGAAACAACATTCAAAGATATAAACCTTATTGTCTTCTAGAGCGGTTTCAGCAAAGTCATTCCATTTATCAGCAATTAATTCAACATTTTTATCGAATGGTAATTCGTATATATCATTTTTAGAAATAATGTTAAATAATTCGTCCGAAAACTGGTCACCAAACTCATTTTTTATCTTTCTGTATGGTAATAAATAATTGCTTCCTTTTTTTAGAACTTTCTTAAGGAGCACTTCTTTAAAATCCCCACTGTTAGATAATAATCTATCGAACTCAAATTTATTAAAACAAGATACACCATCATAGTCGGCTGGGTGGTTCAAATTTCCTTCTAAAAATAGTTCAACTTCAATTTTATTTTGGCTTAGAATTTCATTTATTAGCTTTGCAGTGGTTGATTTTCCAAATCCAGGTAACCCTTCTACTATTATTAGTTTTGTATTCATAGTTATAAATGCCTTCCTTCAAAGTATTTAACTAAGATTAAAAAAATCACTTACTCCACTGCAATCACCCCTTCAAAATATGATATTTACCATTTCCTTTGAAAAAACTTTCTTAAAGTAACCTGACTGTTAGTTTAAGAACATTTTTTCATAATCTCTACAACTATTTTAACATAAATTTTCCATTTATCTTTTTATTTAGAACACTATTTAACTATATAAAAGTGCTTAAACACTATAATAACAATAAAAAAAGGGTGCTAAATCATATGTGATTTACATCCCTAATTTGTGTGTTATTTTATATTTTCTCTCCTGTAACTGAACCCGATATCATACGAGAAGGACTCTTTTTATTACACATTACGGCGCAAAACTAATTTGACCAGTAAACAATAGGATAATTGCTATGATCCAAAATATAAAAAATGATGAGGACAGTATTAATGAAAGAATAGCAATTCCCTTCTTCTCTGTTCTTTTCGTCATTGTGATTATTGAAAGCATGATACCTACACCTGTCAGGGCAATTGTAATATAATCCCCAACTATATTACCTGCATTGGCTATCCTTGTTGGCGTTATAAAAACGAATAGAAAACACAAAATGCCGATGAGTAAAGATGCATAGCTTATTATACTGTACTTCTTTTTAGGAACTATTTCAGTTTTCATACTAACCCCACCCCTTCTATATAGCTATGAGTTCATATTAACATGAATAACCATAATTTAGTTAAAATAAACTGGCCACTTCCTTAATAAAGATGGACGATTATCCTTTAATCTCTAGTAATTATTATATACAGAAAATAAAGTGAAACTTTAATCAGTGGAGGTTTTGTTCACCCTCCACTGATTATTAGTTGAAGCAATCAGGCTGCCCGTTAATGCGGAATAAAATGAAAGAGTTCTAAAAAATAAAGACTGTACCTTTAAAATAAAAGATTCAGTCTTTATTAATAACTTCTTTTATAAAGAAAACTCTCTATCACTCACTACCTTAAAAAACTCCGAGTAATGTGATAAAGAATAATCCGCTACATCACAATTACCTTGAAACATACATGTTGAAATACCTAATTCTTTTGCAGGTAATAAATCTAATTCTCTATCTCCAATAGCTAAATCAATATTATGCTTTTTATGTAAATGATTATAAGCTAAAGAGTTGGGCTTTCGGGGAAAGCCATCGTCAATTGTAACCATATCTACAAAGTATTTTTCCCAGCCGTAATATTTTAAAATGTCCATAACTCCTGCCCTATGTTTATGGGTCATAATCACATTTTTATCTGCAAATTTCAAAACCTCTTCGACACCTGCAAAAGGTTTCATATCTTTTGGCGTGAATTTTCCCTTCAAAACTTTAATCTTTTCTTCCTGCTCGCATGAAATATTATAATACTGAATTGCATGAGAGTATGATATTTTTAAGTTTTTGTATATTTCTTGTTTTTCTACTGAGTCACCTAATATTTCAGAAAGCATTATTGTATATGCAGGATACGTATCAAATAACGTCCCATCAAAATCCCATAAAATATTCATTCTATTCACCTTCTATTTTCAAATCATTGGATGACTAAATCCGCCCTATCCCTCGGCAATTCCGTTTCTAAGTAATAATCCTCTGCTTTCCAATACCTATTTTCAAACTTTGAAAGGTTCTTCTGTGTCTCCTCACTCTCACGTAGAAACCTTGTCTCTCTTGGACAGTCCAAATAGACCATATAATGAAAGAAATCTCTCCATTCTTTTCGCTGCAGAAAAACTCCTTCAATAACAATTACGCCTACAATAGGAATCTGTACTTTTTCCATTTCACATATATCTGTTTCTTCATGAAAAAAAGGTAATTTCAATTTTGTTTCGTGTTGTAGCTTTTGAAAAAATTTCTGCCTTAGCCATTCAATGTCCCATTGTAAATAATAATACTCGTACCATTCTTCATATCCAGTATGATATCGTTTATTACGCTCCACTATATGATCATCAATATGGAAAATATGAAACGGAATGCCTTCTTGTTTCATATTTTCTTTTAAATTGGCTACAAATGTTGTTTTTCCAGATCGACTTAAACCATCTATACCTAAAATGAATCTATTTTCCCTATGCTTCTTCATAATCGTTATAAGTTCGTTTGTACTCATTACTTCTTCCACTCTTCTTTTAATAAAGAATATAAAATGGTATCATGAGCAACTCCATTTTGAATCATATGTTTTCGAAGTAATCCTTCTTCTTGAAATCCTGCTTTACTTAATAATTTTTGAGAAGCTTTATTTTCTACATATACAACAGCAGCAACTCTAATAAGTTGCAATGTTTCAAACCCGTAAGTTAAAATTGCCTGTAACGCTTCCGTTGCATACCCTTGTCCCCAATATGTATCGTCTAATTCATAACCAATTTCAGCTCGTTTATGATGATTATTAATTAAATGAAATCCGCACGTTCCGATTAATTGGCCCGTCCCTTTTTTCTCGATTCCCCAGCGAAATACACTGCCCTCTTCATAACGATTTTTAAACGTTTGAATCGTTGTTTTCGCTTGCTCAATATTTTCAAAAGAATCCATTCCGAAATAACGTATAACTGATTCTTTCGAGAAATATTGGAACAGCGTTTCTGCATCTAATAGTGTAAGTTCTCTTAGTCGTAAACGTTCTGTTTCTAGTTTCGGAAATCCCATCTCTCTTTCTCCCTCTATTCTAATGAACTGCAAATTTCAATATAATTTCCATCTGGATCAGCAATGTAGGCAATTGTTTGTCCCCACGGTTTTACAATAGGTTCAACTAAAATCTTGATTCCTTGTTCTCTAAATTGCTCAATCGTTTCTTGTACATTCTCAACAACGAATCCTAATTCGAAATGAGAAGACTGTAATTCACCTTCTGTAAGCGGTAGTCCTGTTAATTCTTTCACATCTTGCCGCGTATTCATCGCTAAAATGGTAGTTCCAGTATTAAATTCAATATATGTTCCGTGCTCTGCTTTTATAGGTAACTGTAAAATATCTTTATAGAACCTTAAACATGCCTCAAACTTTTCTACATATAAAATGATGTACTTCATTTTCAAATTCATTTTACATCCCCCTTTGTATCTATTCCTAAAATTTCGACAAAAGTCTCATAAAAACCTTGTTCCTTGTAGTAATGAGCAAAAAAAATGAGGCCGATTTCTCGGCCCCCCAGCTTATTGGCATAAAACAGGAGATTTGGTTTGGACATAACCAGTTCGTACTTTTATTATATTTTATTTTTTCTGAATTTTAAATACATTAAACACCTATTTATATTGAGAAAGTTTTTTGCTTGCATAAAATTAAAGATTTTAAGAAATGATACAAATGGAGGTGTATACATATGGAACCAATGCTATGTCCAAGTTGTAAAACAAACCGTACCCGCTTTAATATTCTTGAGCAACAAGTAAAACCAGTCAAATTAAATCCACAAACTGGTCAAGTAGAAGAAGAATACACAAATGAAACGATGAATGCTTTTCATATGGCCTATCAAGGACCTACATACCGTGTCCAATGCGCTGTATGTGGGCTTGTTGAAAACCCAGAACAATTTATTAAACCTGCTCAAAATCAGTCTTTCTAATAAAAACATGATTATCCCTTATAGAAATAGATTTTTCTATAAGGGATTTTTTCGTTTAATAAGTTAATTAAAAATGGATTTCTTCCTTATTATATATTAACCTTCACACTCTTTTGGTCATTTTTAAATAAGGGAGGTAAAACAAATGATTTTAAATAAAAAGATAATGCTTTCATCAACATTTCTACTATTAACTTGTCATATAGTCATCTTTTACTTTTGGATCTTCGATTGGGAGAAAATAACGACTCCTTACAGTCTAACAATATGGTTTGTTTCTACTATTTATAGTCTTTTACTTTACTACCATTTTAAAAATTAAAAATCTAATAAATTAATATTAATTGCTAGTTCGTTATTATTGATTATTTCTTCTTCATTTATGATTTTTTTAGGTGTTGTTACTGGTATTATCTTTGTAACTGTTAGTTCTATGAATTAAAAAGTTGGTCTTTTATTATATAAAAAAGAATGAACAAAATAAATATATATAGAAATTAGAGAAGTTGATTCCCATCAATAATCTTCTCTAAGAATATCACTCTTTGTTAAAATATTTCCTTTTTCAACTTTTTAATCTTCCTAAATAAATTAATAAACGCATATAAATATATACAAACTAAAAACCCAACCATACCTTTATATAATCCTGATTCTGATACTCCAAGAAAACATAAGTAAAGCACTGGAATTAACATTACAAACATAATTGCAACGAACTGTATCAATTCAACAAATTTTTGTATCTTCGTTTCTTTGTCTGAATAAATATCAGGTAACTCATTTTCCTCGTCTACTTCTTTACAAAAATAATTCCACTTCGCAAAACTCGTTACATGTTTCCATCCACACATTTCATATATTTCAATATATTCTTTTTGTTTTTCTTTTGAATCTTTATAATCCAGTCTAAAATCCGCTTTATATACTACATCTTTTGGTTCAGTTTTCTTAAACGTATACATTACATTATACTTTTGTAAAGCCCATCCTTTTTGATGCATTTTTCTTAAAAAAGCTTCTTCTTTTTCCAAGCTCCATATCGCAAAAGGTTTGAATACCTTCTTTGTCTCCATTTCCCATTCACTCCCCTAATATACTATTTCCATTCCTTACAGATCTCTGCAATCTGTTATATTCTAACTCTAACACTTCTCTCCCAAACGGCGTTAACTCATAGCACTTCTTTCTATCTGTAGAGGCAACTTCAACAATTAATTTTTCTTTAAGTAATTTCGTCGTATTCCCGTATAAAGTACCAGGCCCGAGCTTTACTTCCCCATTTGTCATCTCTTCTACCATTTGCATAATTCCATATCCGTGCATTGGTTTCACTAGTGATAACAGTATGTAATATGTCGCCTCAGTTAACGGAATATATTTTTGCGCCTTCGCATTCATTATAACTACCTCCGATACATCGCCTTATGATATATCGACTTACGATACATCGTATATCGATATTGTATAATCATATTCCAAAATATGCAAGAGTAATTTAATAATTAAATATCCATTTCTTTGAATTAAAAAACCATACAAATTTTCTGAATAATTTGTTAAAATATAGAAATATTAGCTCTTTTATAATGAAAGGAATGGTACATATGATAAATAAATTGAAAGAAAACATCGGATCTGTGTTTGTTGGGAAAGAAAATGTTATTGATCTACTGCTCGTTTCACTTCTTGCTGGTGGGCATGTATTGCTCGAAGACGTGCCTGGTACTGGGAAAACGTTACTGGCAAAAACCATTTCCAAAAGTATTGGTGGTAGTTTTTCTCGCGTTCAATTCACCCCCGATGTACTTCCAAGTGATATAACAGGTATTGAATACTTCAACCCAAAAACAAGCGAATTCGAATTAAGAATTGGACCAGTTATGACAAACATTTTGCTGGCAGATGAAATTAACCGTGCAATGCCGAGAACGCAGTCGAGTTTGTTAGAAGCGATGGAAGAACGACAAGTGACACTCGAAAAACAATCTACGCCTCTGCCGAAACCGTTCTTTGTTATTGCGACGCAAAACCCAATTGAATCACAAGGGACTTTCCCTCTTCCAGATGCACAGCTTGATCGCTTTTTAATTACGATTTCAATCGGTTATCCTACTCCTGAAGATGAGCTACAAATGATGCGACGTTTTCGGAACGATTTACCATTAGAAAGTGTCACATCTGTCATCTCATTAGAAGATATTTTAGAATCTCAAAAACGAGTAAAAGAAATATTTGTTTCGGAACCGTTAGAACATTACATTATTAAACTTGCTCATGCTACAAGAAATCATGATTATATCGCTAACGGTGTAAGCCCACGTGCTACATTAGCTTTAGTACGTGCTGTTCAAGCTTTAGCCTTTTTACGCGGGAGAGAATATTGCACACCAGAAGATATACAATTGTTAGTTCCTTCTGTTTGGAATCACCGTATCGTCTTATCAATGGAAGGTGCCCTGCGTACGACAAAAAATGATATTATGAAAAGTATTTTAAAAGAAGTTGACGTACCTGTGGAGATTGAGCAAGCATGAATGGACAGCGTGTTGTAACTGTGCCTTTATTTTTTCAACTCCATATTATTCAACTAACCGTTCCAATCGCGTTACTTTTCACATTCTTTTTCCCGCAACGAATGCTTATGTTTCTCTTTTTCTTCTATTATATATTTGCGATTTTTATTTATAAATATGTCGCTTTCATAGAGAAGAAGTTTCAAATCATAAATGAGAAACAAACTACACGGCTTTTTCCTGAGGAATCTGGACAGTTTTTTATTCATTTAAAAAATGGAGCCAGCATACCGCTCGTTAATGGTGTTTGTTACTTTCATTTAAATTCGTCCCTTATACCGCATAAAGAGCAAGGCATTGAACAAATATCAAAAACATTATTCTCTTTCCCATTTTCACAACCCGCACATTCGGCACAAAAATGGGGTTTAACATTAACCGCAACGAAGCGTGGTGTGTTTCAAATTGAACAGTTTGAATGTGTATTAAAAGATCCATTTCATCTATTAACTGTACATTTACCTGTTTTTGATAAATTAAGGACTGAAATTATTGTGTATCCTTCTCCTAAAGAAGTAGCAGGTTTGCAAGAACTTCAGCAACTTTTGAATGGATTTTATCGAACAAATTTTTCTTTTTACAATGATGAAACATCTATTATCGGTGTAAAGCGATATGAGCGTGAGTCTTTCCGCTCTATTCATTGGAAGGCATCTGCTAAAATGCAACAATTACAAGCGAAGCAATATGAACCTGTAAAAAATTATAGTTGGACGATTTGTCTTTCTTTAGCTGCCGATCGTGGATTTGGTTGGAAAGATAATGTAGAAGAACTTATTTCATATGCAACATACATTTTCCAGTACACAACGAAGCACCACATTCCGTTTGAATTGTTTATTAGTGTATTAGCAGAAGGCGGTGCATTACATGTACCGTTAAATGAAGGACAAACACAATATGCAAAAGCTTTAGAAGAATTAGCCCGTATTTCAGATGATAGTACGTTACTTCCGAAACAAGGATTCCTTCATTATGTAAAGAGAAAGAGAGAACGATCGTCTACAATGATATACATTGGTTTACAAAGAAATGAACTCCCTCTTCTCTCGCAGCCAACGTTTCTCATTACTAGTGAAGGGATGGTGGAACCAGTTGAAAACTTGGCTATATCACATTCATGATTTCATTCTGCTCCTCCTGCTTTCATTATTAACAGAAAGAGATGAACTAATTAGTATTGCAATATTTTTAACAACAGGCTATATTGGAGTATTTCTTATTCATAAATTTATGCAGAAAAAAACAACAGGATTTGTAATACTTTTAGTTCTTCAAATCGTTCTTTTCTCTTTATTTTTACCTTTTTCTCTTTTTGGCACAATCATATTACCACTATTTTTCTTTATCGTACATGCGATCGGACCTGGATATCCAGTTCAAAAATCTTTAGGTGGTATTGTATGGTTTGTTGTTTCAACTATATTTTATGCACCCTTTCCACCGTTGTGGAAACTATTAATGTTAGCCTTGCATCTTATAATTACATTTTGGTTAACCGGGGCAAATCGCAAACAACAACTATTACGTTTTGCTTCTATCATTACGATTGGCTTAATGAGCATATTAATTGTTCAAGTATTTCCTTTCATTCGACTTATTTTTGGTTTTATAACGGAAGTAGTCGCATTAGGCGTCGGCTATGCTTTAATGCCATTAATTAAAGCAGCGGAATTAAAAGATACTGAAGATGTTTGGGCAAATAAAGGACATCTCTTAAAACCAAAAATTGAAGACGGGAAAAAAATTCCTGATTTTGATCCAATACTCATAAATAGCGCTACAATAATAGTCTGTACAGCTATCGCTATTTACGTCGTTTGGAAAATATTAAAAAAACGAAAACATTTAAGTTTACCAAATATGCACGTCTTCGAATCTACTATCATTACTGATAAAGAAGGAATGAGCCAAAATCGTTTTAAACGAAATAAACCGCCACATAACGAAATTCGGAAGGAAATTTTTAAGCTAGAGAGTAAGTTAACCTCTCCTTTAAATAGAAAACGGGGAGAAACTGTTGAGGCTTGGCTAGAAAGAATAAATGATAAAGAAGATGTAAATATTCAAAGTGATATTATTATAGATGCTTATAATACGGTGCGTTATTCAAATGGTAAAAGCATTGTACTTCTGCATGAATTTAAGGAAGAGGTTCATAAGCTTTATGCCTATCAGAAAAGTTTGAAGAAACGAAAGAAATAACGTAACAAAAAGACTCCTATATTCATAGGAGTCTTTTTATACTTCTACGTTGCTTTTTAAATTGAAGCATTCTTCCCTGCTTCAATTTCTAATGACTCTTCATGCCACCAAAGTGTTTCTTCAGGGTCTTCTTTAGCGATTAGGTGTGCTTCTTTTTTCGTTTCTACTGTAGGATATGAACCTTTTAGCGCACGCCCTGAAGTCGTAACGAATAGTACACTAAATACAACTAATCCAATAATACTTACACCTGCTAAATAAAATGCCGGTGCGAGCGGGTTACCAGTTGCATGAACTAAGTATGAACATACGAGCGGTGTTGTTCCACCGAATATCGATACAGAAATATTAAATGAGATCGAAAGTGCTCGATAACGTACATCAGTGAAAAAGAGTGATGGTAATAATGAAGGTAATGTTCCTTCATATACACTTAAGAAGAAACCTAGTACGAAAATACCTGCAAATATAGCTGCAATATGTCCGTTACCTATTAGTAAAAATGCTGGAATTGCAAATACAGTTAAACCAAGTAAACCAATTTGCACAACGCGTTTATTACCAATTTTATCACTTAATTTACCGAAATATAGTGCTAGTGGAATCATAAGTGCCATCGTAATAGAAATAATTAATAAGCCTGTTGTTTCTTCGACTTTAAGTACTTGAGTTAGATAAGAAGGAATATACGAAAGAATCATATAATTTGTAATATTAAAGAAGGCGACAATTACTGTGCTTAATAAGAAGTCTTTTTTGTGATATTTAATAATATCCATGAATGAAAATTGTTCATTGTCTTCAGATTCCTCTTGTGCTTTTTCCATCTCTTCAAAGATTGGAGATTCATCTAGATGACGGCGTAAGTATAAACCGACCAAACCAATTGGTGCAGCTATTAAGAATGGAATACGCCATCCCCAGCTGAGCATTTGCTCATCTGTTAACAATAACGTCAAAATGGTAACAATTACCGATGCAGCAATGTAACCTGAGAGTGTTCCAATTTCAAGACCACTACCGAGTATACCACGCTTTTTATCTGGAGAAGATTCTGCGATATAAACCATTGCTCCTGAATATTCGCCGCCTGTAGAGAAGCCTTGAATCATTCGGGCAACTAAAAGTAGTATTGGTGCCCATACACCAATTTGTTCATAGGTTGGTAGTAATGCGATGAATAATGTAGAAAGTGCCATTAAAATAATAGTAGTACTTAACACGATTTTTCGGCCGTACTTATCTCCTATTCTACCAAAGAATACACCTCCGATTGGTCGAACGAGAAAGGCTGCTGCAAATGTACCGAATGTAAGTACAAGTTGCAATCCACTATTATCAACACCTGAGAAGAATAATTGACTTAAAATTACCGCTAAATACGCGTATAATCCGAAGTCAAACCACTCCATTGCGTTCCCTATACCAGTAGCAATTACTGCTTTCCTGGCTTGTTTAGGATTGACAATATTAACGTCTTGAGGTTCAAAATTTAAATCATTATTTTGTTGCATATAATAAAACAGCTCCTTATTTAATTTAACTTCTTTAAGCACACCTTCTCTTATTGAATAAAATTAATTCGAAGCACTTAAGGAAAAACAACGTCTCCTTATCTGTTATTATTATTTCACATAATTAATTATTTGTCCAATTAAATGCTCTTTTTATATAAAATTAAACCCTGTTTAACTTGTTATAAAATGACGTTTAGCTTATATAATATATACCTTTACACTACAAATGAAACTTTCATTTATTTATATTTATAACGTTTCTATAATTGCTTCCTCTAACTTAGAAATCAGTAACTTTTACTTAAGATTTGCATATATTTAAAAAGTGAACTCATTAACTCGAATTCTGTTTTATTACATTTAACTATAATATTATTATAGTTTTAAAGGAGGCTCTTTTATGTTGGAAATAATACTTTTACTTACTACTGTTTCTTTTCTCTTCATTATTTCTGGATTTTTCATTACCTTAAAACAATATAAAGAAATAAAAAATATAAAGACTATATTAACTACAAAAAAAGAAAATGAGAAAACTACATCCGAAAACTCAATCCCTATGCAATTAGACCTTAGCGTTCTCAATAATTTACTCGCGTCTGGAATAAATAAAGGTTCCAATTCAAGTAATGAAAATTCTAAGTCTGATAAAACTAAATAGTCGTTACGTATATAATAAAATATATATCTCCTATTTTATCTAACCTTATTAATAACTACCTCTGATTAAAAAGGAGACTACTTATGTGTAAAAATCCAATTTCTATTATTATTCGTATACAGCATAACATAAAAGTTTTACCTGAAATTTTGAAAGCCTGTGAACAACTACAGCCTTTAGAAATTATCCTTACTATTAACGGATGTATCGATGATTCCATTGATATTGCACAATCTTACAATTGTAAAATTATCACATTAGAAGAACCGACAGAATCAAATAATTGTTATGTAATTGGTGCCAAAAAAGCAAAAGGTAAGTACCTCTTATTTTTAGATGCAAATTACAATATCCCCCCTTCCTTACTTAAACAATTTCTTCAACCATTACTAGATAAATCAGCTGACTTAGTATTAAACAATTTAGATGATTTTTTTTATCAAAAGCAAAAGCCAACTATAGAAATGATTTGGCAGCAAGTTACGAATCATTTCTTTCATCGTCCAGATTTACATGTTAACTCACTATTATTTCCTCCCTACGCGGTAACAAAGAAAATTCTTGAAGCAATTACTCCAGAAAGTTTATTAAATCCGATATTAGCACAAATGAAAATTATTAAAAATAATTTTCGCATTAGCAATCATTTTAAAATTTCTATACCGCAAATTCCCTCCTTCCCCTCAAAACAACTCATTCGTTATCACCTAGAAGCAATTGAAAATTGGGTAAATATATTACAAGATTCAAGAGGAAACCATACTGATAATAATCGAAGGCGGGATATTATTTTAGAACTTCAAAACGGCGAACAAAGAGCTATATCCAAAATAATTACAGGTAAAGAGTTTTATTCAAATACTTATGGAAATAAACAATTATCCATCATTATCCCTGTTCAAAATGAAGAAAAAACGATAGAATCTATCATTTTTGAGGTGCAGAAATTAAAACCTTTAGAAATCATCATTATTGTTAATGGATCAACAGATAAAACAGAGGAATTGGCGAAGAATTGCGGTGCAACAGTTATTACTTACAAAGAAGCACTCGGCATCGATACCGGACGTGCCGTTGGTGCATATTTTGCAAAAGGTGATATATTATTATTTATTGATGGTGATTTCTTAATTCCTAGTTCTGATTTATTACCATTTGTACAATCTGTTCAAAATGGAACCGATTTAGCTTTAAATAAATTAGAGCACTACTACATGTATCGTGTTCCTTATACTATCGTAACTGCATGTAAGCATGTTGTTAATTTAGCATGTAATCGAAAAGATTTAGGTATGGGCTCCACAACTGCTGTCCCTCATGCTTTTAGTCGAAAATGCATTGATACAATTGGGTTTGCTTCTCTTCTTTCACCAACCTTAAGTCAAGTTAAAACAATTTTAGCAGGATTGCATGTACAAAATGTTCATTCTATCGACGTTGACAAGATAAATCGAGTTCGACCAGAAAAACACTTCTCGCAGGAAGGCTACCTTTCATTAGCAACGCAACAAATCATTGGTGATCATATAGAAGCAATTTCTTACCTCATCGAACAAAAAAGAAACACTGAATGCTTTTAATTGTATATTCTTACCACCAAATAATATATGAATTTATTTTAAATATATAGCAAAATAAAAAAGATGGTTGTAACCATCTTTTTTATTTTCACATTAGATCAAAAGAAAAGTAGCAGGCAGGCTTTTCATTTCTGTATCTTTCTTAAGAAGTTTGAAAATAGAGGCTTGTTAATGAAGAGTCAACACTTAAATCATCTTTTAGTGCAATTGAGAAACATGCAACTAATGGTAAAGTAATAACAATTGATCCACTAGGACTAATTACAATAGTAGGACTTGTCCCACATGTGCCTCCACAATCGACTACTGCATCAATTCCACTACCAGGGGTAATTGTAATTTTAAGACACACATCTAAACAAACATTATTCGTAGTACATGCCATAACTCTCCCTCCTTTCTTTTAACAATATATGCAGTTAATCAAATTCGGACACGACTCTCTTACTAAGTCTTGTAAATTAGATGCTATTTTACTATTCGTTTTATAGGCAATTAACGTTTGATTAAACTATCTAAATTAACTAAGAAACTCAAATCATCTTTCACTGCAATAGAAATACATGCGATAAATGGTATTACATTAAAATTAGACAAACTTTCATCATTGCACCTTACGAATATTTCTGCGCCACCATTTGGATTGACTTTAGTTTCTAAAGAAATATTAAAACAACTTTTATTGATGCAAGACAAAATATTCCCTTCTTTCTTATATCTAATATCGATTTATCCAAAAATAAAAATACAACTTTATTTACCCTTTACCTTCCATACTTAAAATAAAAAAGATAAAAGCTTCTTCATATATATAAAGAAGCCTTTACCTTTTAGTTACTTGTTCATTTACTATCAGTCAGTGAAACATGCTCTTCACTTGTACCTGAGCTAAAAATAATAAAAATTTTTGATTTTAGTTTCATTGCAATACTAAATATCGTCAAGTTGCATAAATGAAATGTTTAAGTTACTCATTCAATAGACAAAATTACCTTTTAAAATAAATCTTTAAAATCCTTATTCTTCAATAAATATGAAAGTCCTTCTAAATGATCCCCAGTAATTCTCAATACAGCTGGTGGATGTCCTATCGTCGCAAAATGCTCTTGTGGCCGAATACGATTTGGTTTCATTACATCTACAAAATGGACACATCCGACTTTATACCCTTCTAATATTGCCTTTACTTGTGCAACACACGCTGTGTGAAGAGTGTCCCAGCCAATTCCCTCTAAACATTTTCTACTAATAGCATGGGGAACAGCAATTGTAGATCCTACCCCTAAATCTTTACGGTTACAAGCAATATTCAAAATATATTTATATAAACTTACAATATATAGAGGAAATCTAAGATTTAAATTTAAATCATTTAAAACCATATCAACACCATCCGCAACAGCTTGCGTTAACGGATGAAGATCTTTTGCTGGAATAGCAAAATCAGCATCAATAAAGAGAAGTATATCCCCTGTGGCTTCTTGTGCACCAATTGCCCGTCCTACATCATGCCCTAATCTTTCTTCATAAACAATTACTGTTGCCCCTGATTGCTTAGCGATTACTTCTGTCTGATCTGTTGACCCATTAATGACAACAATTATTTCTTTCGGTTCAATTTTTCTTGCCTCAAGAATAACTTCTTTAATCGTTGATTCTTCATTTTGTGCTGGTATAATAATTGATAACTGTTTTCCATTATAAATTGATGAATTCATTCCCCATCCTTTATGGAAACGTGAATAATTCTTTTGTTTTTTTAACTGCTCTATAATTTCTCTTTTTCTTCCTCCATCTGTATAGTTACCTCTATCATCTTTTCGTTGTAACCAACTCTCCAAAGCTTTTATATTTTCTTTAATCTCATATACTTCTAATTTAGTTAATTCATTTTTATAGAAAGAGGTTTCGTTTGCGGGCATATTATTCAAGGAGGTGTTAGTGATGGCTGACGAGGATTGTAGTCGCCACCCTTTCTCAATAAGAGTGACTTGGGACAGAATAGGGTTCTGCAAGATATCATATCCAATGTCTTCAATTGCTTTTTTAGTAATAGCATATGGCATAGATAACATCGAATCATATTTTAAATCCATACGCCCCAATACATCGTTTACTATTTTTCTATACACCATAGCAATACTTGGCCATTCTACTCTCATCTTTTCAAAACATACGGAGTCTATGTTATTTAAGATTACATCCTGTTCCTTTTTCAGTATCGGTTCTATAAATCGCTCTAATTCTACCGAAAAAATAACATCTTCCCCATCTAAAAATAAGACTACATCACCATTGGCGATTTTTGCCCCATGAACTGGTGCTTTCCGTTTACTTTTCTCCTCAATCACAACAACGTTACTTTCAACAAATGTTGGTATAGATTGTATCGCACTCATTCTATCATCAGCTACAATAATAATTTCTATTGGTTTTATATGCTGCACTTTATTTAAAATTTGATTCAATTTTGATTTTTCTTCTCCTAAAACTATAACGACTGATAGGTCCACTTCTTTTTGTTCTTCTTTTACAGTCTGATTAGGTTTTACTTTTTTTATATATTCAATTGTTTCACTCTTCCCTACAGCTGCATGCCCTGCTTTTTTATCAAAATATAAGTCAATTATAATTTGATTTACTTCCGTGTCTTTATCAAGTTGCTCTAATTCAGAAATAAATGGTAGTAAATGATTTTGCACATCAAATTCACACGCGAAATTTTGTAAAAAATAAATATTCGGTACATATTTAATGTGATTAAAAAATTTCACAACATTAATTCTTTCGCCAAATTTCTCCTCAATTTCTTCTCTTGATAAATTTGGATAAGACAAATCGAAAACTAGATTTATTGGTACAGGTATCCATTTTAATAAATTTGTTTGAGGATTATTAATTAAAGCTGTGGAGCCCTTAACGAATCCAGCTAAAATTAAAGACATAAATCCTCCCCCGGAACTGCCATAAAACAACACATTTTTCGAATCAACTTTTAACTTTACAAATACTATTTCTAAAATATTTGCTATATCTTGTAAATAAAATCTATTTAACTCTCCTTGTCCCCAGCCTAAAGATAATTTCCCAAGATATAACGTAGGGTCATTATAATATATAACAGTATCTTCAAATTCATCCATCCAAGAATGTCGATGAAAAATAGGTGGACCAATTGGCTGTTCTTGAAACCCACCTGCTCCGGATCCAAAAACAATAGTGTTAGAAGCATCGGGCTTAATACGAATTAAAAATTCATACGTTACTTTATCCCAATCAACCTTGAGTATAAATGGTTCTGTAATTTGAAAATCCATTTGCCATAATTGTTCATATGAAATGTTAATTTTTTTGTACTGGTCTAACAGTTTAATCACCCTTTCCATCTATTTCAAGATGTTCTATTAAGTAAGAGAGAGCTTCAACGTGATCACCAATTATTCTTAATACTGCCGGAGGATGTCCATTGTGACTTACATTCTCCATTAAACGAATTCTATTCGGTTTTACAACATCAACGTAATGTACACATTCTACTCTATACCCTTGTAATATAGCTTTTACTTGTGCAAGACTAGGGCATAGTAAGCTTTCCCAGCCTATTGCATCTAAACATGATCTACTCATAGCATGTGGAATTGCTACTAATGAGCCATTGCTTAATTCTGGACGATTATATGCTAAATTAAGCATATATTTTACGACGTCTACAACATAAAACGGAGGATGTAACATCGGATTCAAATCATTTAATGCTATGTCTACACCAGCTGAAACTGCTTTTGTAAAATGATGCAAATTACTTCCTGAAACACTAAAATCACCATCAATAAATAAAAGAATATCTCCTGTAGCTTCAAGCGCTCCAATAGCACGTCCAACATTATGACCAAGTCGTTCGTTATATTCAATAATAGTAACACCAAGTCTTTTAGCAATATTAGCCGTTTGATCTGTCGAACCATTTACAACGACAATTATTTCTAGTGGTTCTATTTTTCTCGCCTCAAGTATTACTTGTTCTATAGTCTCTTCTTCATTTTGTACTGGTATAATGACAGAAAGTTGTTTCCCGTTATAAATTGAAGAATGCATTCCCCAGCCTCGATGATACGAAGGATACTGCTTGCTTTCACCTAATCTTTGAATAATATCTCTTCTTTTTCCTGCATCAGTAAAACCTACTCTTCTTCCCTTTTTCTCTATCCATTTGGATATACCAATTAAATATTTTTCCACTTTCTCTTTTTCATTTTCTAATAATTCTTTTTTAAATAAATACCCTTCTTCTTCGAACATTTCATCTTTAGATAACGTTCTTATTGCACATTGATCGTTAATCCGCCACCCCTGATTCACAATCTTCATATAAGATAGAACGATATCTTCCATATAATTAAAGCCGATGTTTCCCACTACTTCCTTCGTAAGCGCATATGGTAACGAAAGTATTGAATTGCTTTTTAAATCTGGTCGACTTAAAATTTCATTTAACATTTTTCTCCATACAATATCCATATTTGGACATTTATCAACTTCTATAAATTTATCTATTTTGTTTAATACTACATCAGCCTGATTTGTAACGACTGGCTCAATAAAATTCTTCATTTCATTTGAAGATAATAAAAAATTACTATCTACAAATAACAATACATCTCCTTTTGCTGCCTTTACAGAAGCTTCATACCCATCATAATACGTACTATATTTATCCATCAAAACAATATGGCATTTATGTTTCTTTGCTATTTCATACAAATTACTTCTATCGTTAGGAACGAAAATTATAATTTCAAGAGGATTTAGCTTCCATATAGATTGAATTGACTCTTCTAATATTTGCTCTCTTTCACTATACAAAATAATAACCGTTAACGATTTCATTACACGCCCCCTTTACACATCATGTGACATAAAATATTAAGTATTACCATTTCCTGTGAATTCGCTACTTTATTAACATATTCAAAAATGAATTATACTGTGTAAAAACAACCGTCTATTTTTGAAAATATAAGTTCTGCACTTACCTCTTTTCTCTTATCATTGTTTGTTACAACTCTCACCATTTAAAAATAAAAAAAGTCCTAATTTCTTTAGGACTCTTTTAAATAAACTTATCAATATTATTAATTTTATATACTACCTTTTTCCATGTTATACCGCGATCTTTTGTAGTAAATATTTCTTTTTTATTACACGCCCAACCTTTACGCCGATTAAAAAAATGCAAACAAAATACATTTTTTAATAATGGATTACTTGATACTTTGATCCATTTTGATCCTTTTTTTATTATTTGATATACACTTCCATTTTCACTATTTATAACCCAGCCATAATAGGAACTAAAAAACGAAACAGCCACTTTACTAGTATTTATTGTTTTATTTGAAATATGCCACGAATTCCCCTTATCAAATGAGTAATTCATTAAAAATACATCATCATTCTTTTTAGTTGGTATTACTAATAATTTATTTTTATAGATTGCTTTATAAGCCATAGCAGTCCCATTATTAATTCCTTCAAGACTTGGAATATCTTTTATAGGATGCCAACTTTCCCCACCATTTATTGTTTTAAATACCGTTGATGTTTCATAATGTTTTTGTAGTGAAATAAACCCAATTAGATCGTTTATAAATGTTATCCCTGAAATACTATCACTAATACTTATATTTTTTATTACTTTCCAAACTTTCCCTTTCGTTTTCAAATAGTATAAATTATGTTCAAATTTATTTGATGCAAGCTTTCTAGATAATACAATCCATATACTATCCATATTCGTAGCATGCAATTGTACTTGAACATCAGTCGATTTCTCCCAATCTTCTTCAACCGGTAAAATAAACTCACTCCATCTTTCTCCTCTATTAACTGTATAAAATATAGCTGGCAATAAATCGTCATTCTTTTTTGTTAAACCATATGCCCAAGAGCTTCGAGCGTTTATTGGATACCCAAATAATACAATTGAATTAAGAGGATTGACAATATCCCATTCTACTCCTCCGTTTCGAGTATATAAGATAGCCTGCTTTTTATTTGTATATTGAATACTAGCCCAACCATATTTATCCGTTCTCATTTGTAAAGAAGTAAATTGAATATCATTATTTTCCAATATATCACCTCATTCTTATTATTTATATATTCGTATGCTATTATTTTCAAAACGTTCTATCATTAGTTATTTAAACCACCCGCTTTATCTACTATCTTTATACTTACTTTCCCTTTTCTTCACCACTCAAATATAACGAAATTCCTTCTATTTTTCCGTTATCATATACAAACGACTATATTTTACAAAATTCAACTATAAAAAATGCACCCCAATTGTAAACTATCCCCAACAATTAGAGTGCACTTTATATAAAATATAGCTTTTAATTTTTAAGCACTTACTACAGTAGCAACCTTATCCATACAAGTAATAAATTGAGTAATAAATGTATCAATTTCTTCTTTTGTAATTATATATGGAGGAAGTAAACGGATAATATTCCCTTGTGTTACGTCAACTAATATCCCTTTTTCCATTAGCTCTACCTGTAATTTCTTCACATTTTCATTTGTATCATTTAAACTAATTCCAAACATCATACCAGCATGACGTACTTCCTGAATATAATAAGAGTTTTCTTTCTGAATTTCTTGTAATTTATCATTTAAATATAGTGACGTTTCATACGCTTCGTGCATTAAACCATCTTCAATCAATGTGTTTAATACCGTTAACCCTAAAGCCGTTCCCATTGATGAATGAGCAAACGTTGTCCCGTGATCTCCTGGTGAAAATACATCACATAACTTTTTGCCTACAATAATTCCTCCTAGCGGTATCCCGCCTCCTGCTCCTTTACCAATTTGAATAATATCTGGTGTAATATTAAAATTTTGATAAGCAAATAGTTTTCCCGTTCTACCCATACCACTTTGAACTTCATCAACGACAAGAAGTACATTATATTTTTCACATAAATATTGAACACCATGTAAATATTCACTTGATAAAGGATAAATTCCTCCACTTCCTAAAACAGGCTCTAGCATAATCGCAATTGGTTTTTCTTTAATAATAGTCTCCTCTAATTGGTCTATATTTTCGCGCTCTACTTCATATACAGGAATCGATGTTTTAGGGAAATTTTGATATACACTTTCTTGTCTCGTAAAATGAAGTGCCCCTAACGTACGCCCATGGAAACTATTCTTCAGCACTACAATTCCTTCACGTTCTTCATTCGTATGAGCTCTATATTTATCAATTAATTTCAAAGTTGTTTCTGTCGCTTCCGTACCAGAGTTTGTAAAAAAGACCTTTCCGTTTTTTAATGAGCAATCCACTAATTTCTTTGCATATTCAATCGCAACTGGATTTAAAAAATGAAACGGCAGATGCAACGATTTTGTAACTTGCTCCATTGTCGTTTGTACAATTTTAGGATGATTGTATCCTAATACATTTACTCCTACGCCAGAAAATAAATCTAAATACTCTTTACCATCTACATCATATAGTTTACATCCTTCTCCTCTTTCCATTGCAACCTTCGTACGACAATACGTAGACATCATATATTCTTTATCTAATTGAAACCAATCCGACATGTTAAATTCCTCCTATTTATTTTCCCTGTTTATTTCTGTTCATTCTCTATAAACTCATGTATAAATTCATTTTTCAGATTAAAATTTTAATAGTAATTTTCTTCACGATATTCATTTTTCCATAATTTCTTCTATTTCAACAGGTCCACTACATACACGTTTTTTTCATCTAGCGGTCTGTTACTACTTTGCATATCATACATAATCAAGATTATAAAATCATATTTAGTAACAATAGACGAAATAAATTTGGAGGCTATATCGATGAATGAAAACTATGATAAACAGGGGCAATCTTTACTAGGGAATCACTTTAATGAAAAAGGCGAACGTAATGAACAAGCTACCCTTCACTCACAAACAGTTGGTTCACGTGGACCTGTTCTAGAGCAAGATAGTGTACTTCACGAGACGTTACAAGAATTTATTCATGAAAAAATTTTAGAAAGACCTGTTCATGTAAAAGGATTTGGTGCGTTCGGTTATTTTCAAACGATATATTCGATGTCTGAACATACTAAATTAAGTTTTTTACAAAATTCTAATGAGAAAGTTCCTGTTATGGTGCGATTTTCGTTAGCTGTTAGTACGAAAGGAACACCGGATACTGCTAGAAATGTACGCGGTTTTTCTACAAAATTTTATACAAAAGAAGGCATTTTTGACCTTTTATGTAATCACATTCCTGTTTTTTCTGTCCGTGATCCGATGCGTTTCCCTGAAACGATTCAAGCATTATTGCCTTCACCTAAAAATAACTTAATAGACCCTAATAGATTTTGGAGTTTTGTCGCTAAAGCACCTGAATCTATTCATTTTGTTGTCCGTTTATACTCTAATAATGGTACGGCCAAAAGTCTTCGCCACATTCCAGGACATAGTGTTAATACATATGTATGGAGAAATGCGGAAGGTAATCGAAAGTATGTAAAGTATCATTGGTACCCGTTTGAAGGTGTACAGTACATTACTAGTAAAGAAGCAATTAAACTAGCTGCCGAAAATCCTGATTATAGCGGGAAAGATTTATATGATGCTATTGAAAATGGTAAACCAGTGGAGTATGGTTTATACGTCCAGCTCATGGATCCGAAAGATGAAGCGCACCTTTCTTATGATCCTTTAGATGACACAAAAGTATGGGATGAACAAACGTATCCTCTCATACCAGTCGGGAAAATGGTATTAAATAAAAATCCTGAAAATTTTATGGAACAAGTAGAAAAAGTCGCATTCTCCCCTTCTAATTTACTGGATGGTGCAGAACTATCAGATGATAAAATGCTGCAAGGGCGCGCTAACATTTACAGTGATTCACAAAGAAGAAGAATTGGTCCCGAATTTCGCAAATTAACGATTAACCAGCAGCAAGATTGGACACCTGCTAATCAAATTACAACCGGTGAAGGAAGGTACGTTGAAGGTAAACTTGAAAGAACTTCTATAACGAAACAGGATAACTTTACGCAGGCTAGTGAATTTTATACGAAGTTACAGCCAATAGAAAAAGAACATCTCGCTGAAAACTTAGCTAGTGATTTGAAAGTTATATCCGATGATATTAGGAAGATCGTTTTGGGGTATTTCAATCGAGTATCCACTGATTTGAAAACAAACATTGAGACAAAAATGAAAGAGCATTAAGAAGATTAAAACATGCTTTACGAATGAGAATTCAAATCTATATTAATTATTTTCTTATCAAAATCCAATGAGATTATTTAATTTAAAAATGTAAAGCCAATATATCCCTGTTCTATAATTAGAACAGGGATATATTGAATTAGTTTAATGTTTAACATTAAATACTTTATTTCGCTAAAAAATGCAATAAGTAGCCTTTCAAAACAAACTATAGTAAACTATTTTACTTGTACCGTATAATTCCCTGTTCCACCACCATACTTATATACACTTAAGTAATATTTCCCTGGCTTTGCATTATAATTTCCAAGCAATTTGTTTCCATCACGTTTTGTTGCATAAGCTACATAATTATTTAAATCTGATTCAGAATATAATACCCAGTTCAATCCAAGATTTTGTTCGTTCGTAACAGAAATTTGTAAATCTTTTTGATCCTTTACATCAATAACAAATTTATCCCCCTGATCTTGATCGCTCAAGGTTCCTCTTAACAAAATATTCAAAGATAGTGGGTTTGCTGTTTCAAATGAATTATTTGGTTCTTTTTCTACAGCCGTACCTTCTTCCGTGTTCACTCCGCTAAACACAACATCATATTCAAATTGCCCAGCATTATTTACACGGTAATTTACAAAATAAGCAGTCAATGTTTTATATCCAGTCCACTCTTTTCCTGAAAGGCGTTTCAACATATCATTTGTTGCTTCATTCATCACTTTCCAGTCCTCAACTTCTCCTTTAGCCGCACTTCCTGTATATGTCCCCTGTAGTGTAAATGTATTAAAGAATTGTGATTTATTCTTTGTTACTTTCACATCTTTTAGTTTCGCTTCATTCGTAATATCTGAAGTAACGTCCGAAAGCGATTTTGGATCATGCTGAGTTAAATACTCATCTGATACTTGTGGAATTGTATACTTATCACGATTATCAATAAGCATTTGCATATAAGATTGATATTCTTCATTTAACTTATTATCTTTGCTTAATGTAGCACGGTATTCATCGTAACTTGAAACATCATTTGCGCGAATTAAATCATGTACTTTATCGAACATTTCTGGGCGCTTATTATACATATATGATTGTAGTGCAAACGAATAATTATAAAAATCCCACGTTCCATATTTCGCATTTAATGTTTGTGATGCTGTATAACGTTTTGTAGGATCATTAGATAACCCACCAATTATACTTTTTCGTGGTACTACACTATCTAATCGCGTTGCACCTGCAAAGAACTCTGCATTCCCTTCTTCAAACCATGTTAAACGTTCATTTTGATACATTTCCCCTTGGCCCCATAATCCCTGAACTTCGTACCTTCCCTGTAAGTAGTGCGTAAATTCATGGCGGAACAATTCTTCCAGACTATATATACTTTGCTCTGGTGTACGTTCATATGTAAAGAAAGTCCCTGTCCCTTCAATATAAATCCCACCATTATTCGTTTCATATCCGTACAGTTGACGATTAAATTGATACTCATCTGGGCTATTATAAATAACCATCGTTAACACATCATCAGCATGTCCACTTTCAAGTGGTTTATCGCTACCAACTGTACGATAAAATTGAGAACGCACCTCTTTTGCCGCCCAGTATAGACGTTTAATTTTCTCTTCGCTAACTTTATCCCCAGCTTTAAAGACAATTGCACCATCATCAAACGTATACGTTTTCGGTAAATATTTCTTTTTACCCTCTTCTCGAATTTGATCTAAATTTACAGTTTTTCCATTCGCATCTATTCCTCCATAATTTGTAGTAATTTGTTCTGCCGCAACAAAGTATTGCTCTCCTAAATATGGATAAATTCGCATTGTATCTGTAACAACTTGTTGTCCTTTTGTCGGCGTGCTATGAAGCTTGCCCAATCGGCCAGCATAGTAAATTCCATTATTAATTAACCATCCGTTTTTATTTGTTACTGTACCAAGTAGTGCAAAACGATTTATTTCATTAATAAAGTTATCGATATTTCGATACCACATCGTATCTTTTGGCTCTTTGCCAGTCGTGTACATATCCGTCTGAATATCAAAGTCAATTCCCTTCATCAACTCATATATAGCATCTCCTTTTGTTCGGTCTTCAATGAAAGTTGCAAGATTATCGTTATATTGTTTAAAAATTTCACCTGCATATAAAACCGTTTCAACATCTGCTGATGCATTTCCAATTAATTTTCCATATGATGCAATTACTTTATTTTGTTCTGATGTACCAAGTTTGAAATTTGGATTTTTTGCAATTGTTTTTAAAGCTGGTAAACATTTATCATGGTAGCTACGCTCATTTAGTTTGCTTAATTCATCATGGTAAAAACCTAAATAAAATGCTGCACGTAGAGCTTCTACTAATGTTTCAATCCCTTTTGAATCATCTTTCGTATAAGCTTGTCCTTGTTCTGCTAGTTTATTAATAATTGCTTGCATTCGGCTATCATCTTGATAGAATTTAAGACTATCACTATTAAACTGAAATAATTCCGGAATTTGATACCATTTAATTGTCACAAGAAGATCAGTTAATTGTTTATTATTTAATTGATTTAACTCAGCCATTGAATACTTTTTTTCTTCAGCTAACGGCTTAATATTATCGGTTGGTGCTAGTGGACGCTGCGATAAATCCGCTAATTTTAACCGTTTTGTAAAAGATGCATTTTCTTGTACTTTTGAAGGGTGCGCCAATTCATTAACAGATTTCTGTATTCCTACCGGCTCCATTTGTAATACGTTCTTCACGTTTTTCTCTTTTGTCTCTGCTTGAATTTGCAAACCATTACATGTTATTGTCACTAATCCAACACCAAGAATCCACTTAGAAATTTTCGAATATTTAACCATACCATTGCCCCCTAATAATTTAAAAGAAAATTCAGAATTCCAAAACCAAAAACCCACTTATTTGTATGTATTTACAGTTCCGCTATAAATACAACTATGATTAATAATGCAATAGTAGCTTGTTTTATACTATTACGAGTACAGATTCCTTACATACAATCTCCCTTCCTTACATGTAATACAAGCAAAAACCGTGCCAATCATATTTCTTATGAATAGCCAACATTCTTTTATAAATACTGTAGAATAAAATATACATAGGTGTTTCGGCAATGTATAAATCATTTGACACAAAATCTAATGTTTATGAAGAACAAATTCATTGAATGTTATAAATTCATTAGGCAGTAAATAATCCCCAATTATTAAATCTCTCAAAAAAAGGTAAATAAACATATTCCATAAAGCTAATATGTTTGTTTACCTTTTTCTATTTCAAATCAACAGCAAAATATCGTTGAATAAAAACAGCATGAATAAGTATTTTGTTATTCATTTCTCTTTTTCATATAATCTTTTTCACATTGCAACGGCTTAAATTTCACTTTTTTCCCTTTCTTCTTTTTCGTTTTTATAACGAGCCATTCCCCTTTTTCAACGTCTAGTTTTAGGCGTTTCATTACATTGATATTATCTTTTTCTTTATAAAGTAAAAATGCTTCTTGCGCCCTCACAAATAGGCTGGGCTGTTCGCTAAATCCACCACTGTCATAAATTTTAGTTAGCGAAGTATAATAAGAATCATTTTCCTTTCCACCATACATCAAATGAGCAGCCTCCAGATCTCTCTTACTTACTTCCCAAAAACTATGTTCATCAATATTTAAATTAAATGTGGATTTAATGTCCTGTATTATATTCTTCACATACTTTTCATCTCTAACTTTTCTTTCTTCGAGACAATCCGAAGATAACTCTGGTGCATCTGATTGGGAATGTACAACGTGTTGTATCGATACACACAGAATAAATACGCTTAAAATGTAAAATATTTTTTTCATATTTACATATCACCTCAAATGATTTAGATACTATATCATTTGAGGCTTACAATATTCTTATGCTAATAATAAGAAAGATCCTATAAAATAAAATTTTTATAGGATCTTTCCTTTTAATATTGCTTTATCAAATTCACGGGCGGGGCAACTACCTTACTACTTTTCACATCATATAATCCTATAGGTGTTACTCGTATAAAAGGCAAGTGCGTCGCAGAAAAGAATAAAATTGTAAATGCTGGATCATCATACGCGTAGCCACGCTCTTGTAGTAATTTCACCATCTGTTTCTCTTCCTGTATTAATTCTCTCATTTTTAAATTAGACATAATCCCGAGCAATGGTAATGCTATTTCGTGTAACACTTCATTGTTTTCTACTATGACCATTCCACCACCGAGCTCTTTTACTCTACGAAAAGCTGTAAGCATATCTTCTTTTCTTTTTCCGATAAGAATGATGTCACCTGTACCAGAATAAGAGCTAGCGAGCCCACCTAGTTCTTTTGCAAAACCTTTGACAGCTATATTCACTTGCCAACTGCCATCACGAGCAATCATCATAAGGAAACATTCATCATGATCTGTGGACAATTCATCACAGTCTATATTGATTTCACTAGTGTATGGTTTTGTAATAACGTTATTTAATAAGTGTATCCCCGTTTTATTAGAGAAAATCATATCCTCTTTTTCTATTGACCAATCTAATGATAATGGAGTTACTTTATGTTTACTCCAGTCTATATGTAATGCCTCATGTGTATTTACACCGTCACGCTTCACCCATTTCCCCTTTGCAAGGACACTAATTGGTACTGGATTTTCTTTACTTTCTAAAATATTGATATTAGCAATTCTACCTGTCGCAATCGAACCATGTACATGTTCCATATTATAATAACGAGCAATATTATAACTTGCCATATCGTATGCATCTATTACTGGCACTCCTTGTTTTATCGCGGTAGAAATCATAACGTTTGTCATTCCATTCTCATAAAACGAAGGATGTGAGCCGTCTGTTGTAAAAAAGAATCTATCAAACTGCTTTACACCTAGTTCCAACAATTCTTTCAGTAAAACTTCTAAATCTGGGCGGATTGAAGAATTTCTTAGGGAAACAGTGTAACCTTGCATAAGACGAGTGAAAGCTTCCTGCCCTGTCATCGCTTCATGATCACAATCTGTACCTAACAGTTTTAACTTCGCTAAAGTCGTTTCAGATGCACCTGGAAAATGTCCTTCTACTTTCTTCTGCAATCGCTTCGTTTCCTGCATCCAAGTTAACATTTCATCATCGCCATGTAATAGTTTTGGCCACGCTGTTAGTTCGCCGCCTTGAAGAACTGCTTTATGCTTAAGCCATTCTATTATTTCTTCACGATTAAATAAAGTTTCCCCGTTTTGCAATTCAGTTTGTCCATCAAAACGACACCACCAATACATACTTGCTGGAATCTTTTCAAATTCATCTAATAAACGAAATGCTTCTTCACGTTGTAATGTGAAAAATAAAGTTAAATTATCATTAATAAAAGTTGTTGTCCCAAACTGCATCGCATGATTCGCTAAAGTTTCAGGATTATATAATTGATATGGATGTGCATGAGGTTCTATGTAACTTGGAACTACATACTTTCCATCACAATCAATGACTTCACATTCATGCAGTTGCACTGGCAGCTTTTCCCCTACATAAACAATCCGGTCATCATAGATCCAAATATTTGCTTGCATCCACTCGCGCATATAGGAATTTAAATAAGTTGCGTTCTTACATAAAATGTGCGGACTTCTTTTACCATCTATTACTTCAACATGCTCTCGTAATTGTTTATTACTCCATTTATAATGATTTTCTCCCATTGTATTCAACTCCAAATCAACTCATAATCATTTTGATTAAAACGAGAAATAATTAACTAACTAAAGTATTTTCCATTCATAACTCCCCTATTGGCGCCCCTATATCCTTTATTATATTTAATAATTTAAAAAATAACAATTTTCAGAACTATATACCTTTTTTATCCAAAATAAAAAGAATGTCATGTAACTGACATCCTTTTTATTTTTATCGTAAGCATTAAGATTGATTTTCACTTTGAAATACACTTGATGCCATATCATAAATGCAACTACTGTCCATAGTTGCGAACTTAAAAAAGCACCTCTTTTAAATATAACTATAACAAAATTCCATTCACTTTCTTTTCATCTATTTATTAAATTCAATTTGCATCATTTTATTAAACTGCGGAACAATATCGACCCCACCTATAGAGTTGAGACTGATAGCCAATGTATGTTTGCCTCCAATTACTCCCCCAGCAAAAGTTGTAAATCCAGGAATTCCTCCTCCATGCCCCCAAACTGAAACACCGTTTGGAAGTTTAGTCTCATAGATTCCAAGACCGTATGCGTCACCAACCCCTTTTCCTTCTATAGGAACTGTAGTAAGCATTTCTTTTAGCTCGCGTTCCTTCAGTAACTTACCACCGAGTAAAGATGAAAAGAACTTATTTAAATCATCGGCATTAGAAATCATATCTCCAGCTGCATTAGCTAAACTTGGATTATAATACGTAATATCTTTCAACTCGCCTGTTCCTTCCATTTTCACATATCCACGAGCATGATTCTTTCCTGGGATGACGGGTGAATTTCCTGGTAAAAACGTATTTGATAGGTCCAAAGGTTCAATAATTCGCTTTTCGATTTCTTCCGCATAACTATTTCCAGTTATTTTTTCAATAAGCATTCCTAGTATTACGTATCCTGTGTTTGAATACAACCAGTCTTTTCCCGGCGAAAAATCTGGAGGCAGCGAAAGACCTATTTTCACTATTTCTTCTGCTGTATACGTTTTTTTCGAATTCATTATGTCCGCGTCTTTTGACTTTAAGTATTCAGCGATACCACTCGTATGATTCAAAAGTTGTCGTATCGTAATTTGATTACCATCATACCCATTTCCTTGCACGAGACCCGGTAGCCACTTTTCAATTGGATCGTCAAGTTGTAAGCGATTTTCTCCTACTAATTGAAGAATAGTCGTGGCGGTAAACGACTTCGTCACACTACCAATCCGAAAGCGATAATCCGAATTCACCGGTTTCTTTGTACTTAAGTCCGCCACGCCAGCAGTAAAACTACTAGTTTTTCCGTTATTAGACGTCTTAGCTAATATTCCTACAGCACCAAGCTGTACTGTTTCCTGCATTACTTGTTTCCAGCCATTACGATTCTTTTGATCATGTACTTGTGACGAACTAGAAATATTTTGAGTTGACTCTGCAGTCACAGTAAAACCAGGTGTAAATAGAGCAGTACCCGCTAATAAAACTGCAAAACTTGCTAACTTAATTGAATTACATTTTTTCATAAGGCTTTCTCTCCTCCATTAATATCGGATTGATTCAAGCTATACTTTCATCCTATATGATAAATCTCTCTTTTTTCTTATCCATTCCTTACGAAATACTTACGTTTAAATTTAAATACGGTAAACTGAGGAAGAGTTATGCATGCAAATAAAAAGAGAACATGTTTTCATTTTTTATGTAAACATGTTCTCTTAAACATTTAAAATTCTATATCAACTTTTCATCCTATTCTTTACACAACTAATTTATATTCCTTTTTACCAGCCCGCACTAGCATTCATACCATTTCCAATAATAGAAAGTAATAGCGGCCATAATACTGGTCCTAGTGTAAGAAATACATTTAGAAGTATGAGCATTCTATATCCAACGGTGAAATTGTGATTTTTACGATTAACAAATACTAAACTGATTAATGATATTATAGTTGTTAAAAATAATACTAACATTAGCAACCAATACCACACCATTAAACTAAGACTCCATGGTGTTAATAGCTCATGTATGATACAAAATGAGATTCCTAATACAGAAAAACTAAAACTAGTCACCGCTGTTTTTATAAGCCATTTATTTATTTTTTTATCGTATGTATTTTTACAATATAAATCTATTAAAGTATATAAAGATAAATATGCCATTAATACACCTATCCAAGACAATAACCAGTCTCCGTCCCCTTTGAATAATACGTACAGTAACCAACACATACCTACTGCTGAAAAAACAAAGGAAATAAGTATGCTTTTTAATACCGATTTCATTACATTTTCACACCCTTAAAAAATCAAAAATTAATTATGATTTATAAAAATTAAGTATAGGTTAACATGTACTGAAGTATAAGTAAATAAAGTTAATTTTATTTACCTATTTGAATACGGTTTCATATAAGAAAATAATTCATGTTAATCAAATTTCCATATAAAAAAGAAAAGGTGAATATTTATGTATCCACCTTCCCATCTCCCTCTACCCACTTCATTATTTCTTCCACATCTAAATCCGTATACGTCTTTTCACCATAACGAACAGACTCATATAACGAGATAATATCCCTTGTTCTACAAATTCTTTTTAACCATTGTTGCATCGTTTCATAGGACCTTCTCTGTTCATGAAATGGTAATGTTCTTCCCCATTCAACTAACGTTTTTCTTATCTTATCTGTCGGTAACGGCTGTTCTAACTGATGAATGACTTTTTCATTCTTTATGCTTCTTACCGCAGTTTGCTTTGTAATCAATTCTTTCTCCTGTACTATTTCTGTTTTCGTCAATTTTTTCCTAATATACTTGTAGATGGCATATATAATTGATATTGCAATTATCACATAAAAAGCTATAGTAATCCATATATTTGAAAGAACAGCAAGCACGTCACTCCATAGACTTTCTCTTTCGAAAGGTTGAAATTTTTTACCCGTTTTCGTTCTTATACCTGTATCTTCTACTTCTTCATATTCATCTTCATCTATTTTGGAATCATCAAAATTTTCACCTATACTAGTAAAGTCATAATTTCTTTCCGATATTGTCTTAGTCTTACTGAAAAAACGCTCTTTTACTATGTCCTGTACATACACAACACCTTGTGATAACGTTATCGCACTAATCGCAAAGAAAATTATGATTAAAGTTCTTACACTCCATAACTTCACTTTCATATGCCGCTTTTTATTCACCATGACATAAGCCCCTTCTTATTCTTTCATTACAATCCATTTATTCGTTCTACTGTATTTCTTTGGTGAAGTACCAATAATTAAAGGAACCGCATCCAGTTCCTTTCGACGAAAGCCTGCTGTGTAAAAGTAAGAAGAAGATATAGGCGTATCTTGGTCTGATATCGAGGCAAGTACCTTTAATACATTTTGCAAATGTTTCCGATTATCCCCATTTTTTATATGTAGCAAACCGTTATCTTTTACACTATTGATCCATACTTCAAACGAACAGTTTTGCATAAGAAGTTGTTTGCATATACCTGCTATTAATTCAATTAGTTCCTCTATATCATTTCGCAAAGAAACACCACTTTTATTTTGCAAGTTGAGATAAATCGCGTATTTATCACATTGTGTTCGCTCATACTTTTTCGCAGTTATCGTCCCTGTTTTCGCTGTTGCACTCCAGTGGATGGAACGAAAATCTTCATTTTCATAAGACTTTACTCCCATTACTTTCGTTTCATCATATAAGGGTGAAGACATCGCTTTTCGAAATCCTCGTGACCATTCTTGTAATTCAGGAACTTGTATTTTCGGAACAGCTGGTAAGACTAAATAAGAGGGCGTATCAACTTGTTTATATGTTATATGGTTCGTTATAAATCCAAAGAGATCAGTAATAACAATTTCAACTTCTTCCCATTTCGCGATGCCTCTTTTTAACGCTACAGCTTGCAAATCAAATGAAACTGACTCCCTTCCTTTTAAATTAAAATTCATATAATAATTTGAACCTGTACTATGATTTTTGTTTATTTCATCATGATTCCAAGTTAGCTTATTTTCACATTTAAATCGAAATACGATATTAAGAATAGGAAATATCGACTTGTTTGAAATTTTCATTTTGCACATATTCGTTTCACCTATAAAAACATTCGAATTCCCTTGACTGTATTCCCATTCAACACGAGATACTTTACGTATATATACATGCATAGCACCTATTAAAATTACATATAAAAATACGAGAGATAAAAACAGTAGATTACTTGAAAATACACTTAAAATAACGGCTACAACTGACATAACCCCCATTACGAAAGGCTCCGCTAAAGGTGTATACACAAGCTGTTGATTCATCGTACATTCTCCACTGGCACACTAATCGTATGAAGAATTTCTTTCATAATTTGTTCTTTCGTCGTTTTCATCTCTCCCTCAATCGTTAACGTTAAACGATGAGCACAAACTGATGCAGCGAGCGTCTTAATATCATCTGGTGTACAGTAATCTCTTTCATTTAATATTGCCCGTGCTTGAATTGCTCTCATAAATGCCAACGTTCCCCGAGGGCTTACACCAATTTCAATTAACTCATGGTTACGAGTTGCTTCAATAATTTCAAGGAGATAATCTTGCACATCATTCCCTACTAACACTTCTCTTGCACGCTTTTGCATCGTAATAATTTCTTCACTTGAAATAATAGAATGTAACGTTTCTAATGGATCATTCATTTGAAACCGATTCATCATTTCCTTTTCAGCTTCTCTCGTAGGATAACCTTGGCGTATTGTGAGTAAAAACCGGTCTAACTGAGCATCTGGTAACAGAAATGTGCCCGCTGATTCGAGTGGATTTTGCGTTGCTATAACTAAAAAAGGTTCTGGTAATGAATGTGTCTGTTTCGCAATTGTAACAGTACGCTCTTCCATAACCTCAAGTAACGAAGATTGTGTTCTCGGTACAGCTCGATTAATTTCATCCACTAATACGATATTTGCAAAAATGGGTCCTAACCTTGTTTTAAAATCCGATTCCTTTACATGAAAATATTCAAGACCAATAACATCTCCAGGCAAAGTATCCGCTGTAAATTGTATTCTTTGAAATTTAGCGTCCACACTTTTAGCCAAACTTTTCGCTAATGTTGTTTTTCCTGTCCCAGGTACATCTTCTAATAAAATGTGCCCTTTTGCTATAAGAGCTATAGCTGCCAGTTCAATCGATTCATCTTTTCCTATAATAACTTTCGAAATATTGTTAGTAATTTTCTTTAATGTACTCATATAGTAATCTACCACCTTTTAATTATCTAAAAATTAAGAATATATTTTTTCCAAATTATAACATGTATTTCAAAGATGAAATAGAGTGAAAATGAATCTTTTATTTTTTCTTCATTGCACGCAAAAAAGCACCTATTGTCGTATATTGACAATGAGGTGCTTAACTCACGTAATTTTCATATTGGGTATTTAACACCTTATATACATTCACTATCTTTCTATTTCACTCCAAATATCAATATCACTTTCATTTAAAATCGATTTAATTTCGTCTTTCTCAAAAACTACTAAATAATTATAAGGTAAAGCTAGTACTTGAATAATTGCAGGTTTCATTTTTAATAATTCGTAGGCGTATATGGTCTCTAATTCTCCTGATACTTCTTCATTGATAGGACCTATATACCAACCCGAATCATCTTCATCACAACCACTAGATCTTTGTAAATAAAACTCTTCTTGTTGCAACACGTCTTTCGCTATCACAATCTTATCATTAAATTTTATTAATTCCCCCTCCATATTTAATCGGCGTAAGCAATGTGATTGCTCAAGTTGTACCCATAATGCAATCGTTAAGTCTTCCGTCTTATCTTTAAAAGGATTTTTAGTATAATCCCGGGTAATAATTTGATAATACTCTTCATACTTATATAAACTATAAACAGACCATCCAATTTGTATTGAAAATCCATCTATTAATTTATCTTCTACTTTAGATAATAAATTAAATAGTGTTTCTACATGAAAAATTAAAGGTTCTTCTACTTTAGCTTTTATATTTTTATTACCTATATTTTTGATTATTGTTTTCAAATAAATGTTCTCCACTTCTATTGAATTTGCTCACTCAATCTACATTCCTCAACTTGCCTTATATAGACTTTCGCTATAAACACCAATAATATTTCTAATATTAAAACTCTTCTCCCCACACTACTGTATTTCCTATTTCTAACTCGACATAATATTCTCGACCTTCAATTGGATTTTCTCCATTCCAACTACCTTTTCTATGTCGTGCCAACTACTACGTTAAAACTTACGAGTTTGTACGAGTTCATTAGTTTAATATATATTCCATGTGTTTATATTCAGCACCCAGTAAAATGTCATCTCGCCAAAGCTCGTACCTCGTTTTCTTATTCTATCATTGCACATAGTACTCCATGATGGTACAACCATCATAGAGTACATACTTTCAAAAACTCTTTCACTTTCTTATCCCACTTAAAGGCTCTCTTTTTCACTCTTGATCATCATAAGCATCTCCAAGTGATTCAAATTCACTCTTTAGCCAATACCAATATTGTCCATTATTCTTAATAAGTTTTTCAAGTAAGTCAGTGAATGAAGTTGCGATAATTTGCGACTCCCCAACTATTCCATGTCGATCAAAGAAACTATCATAACATCTACCTAGTCTTTCTTCACTAAGATCTATTGTTAAATATTCATCCTTACCATCATTGCATATAATATACCAATTTGATGAAATATCTTCTTCACATAACTCTCCTACAATTACGGGATTAGCCAAAATAAACTCCTCTGGGGTAACAATATGAATAGGATATTCCTCATTTTCAAATAAAGTTAGACCACCACAAAGACTATAAAATTCTTTTAAATCACCTGGTAGCATATGCTTATTCTTATCAATTATCGGTAATTCTGTAGGCTCCTGAACTCGACAATTAGGTAATGATTTTACTTTTTTAATCAACTGATTAATATTTTCCATCTAAATTACTCCCTAAAATTATATTGATTAAAGGCCCTATAATACTCTTGTCTAGCTAAACGTGGTACATTCGCAGCATCAAACATTTTTTCCGTCAATTCTTGTATTTCTTTTGGTGAAACAGATTTCCAATCTACTTTACCTCCAACCTTTTTCCCTGTTTTTTCAAAGAGCCATTGTCTATAAACAGCTTTAGTAGCATTGTGTTGCTCTTTAGTTAAAGCTATAGTTGGAGTATTCGCCCCTCTACTAACATAATCAGGGACATTATGTTTAGCCCATACATCCATAACTCCATGATGATTTTCTAATGGTGAATTGCTTGGCCTATACGGTACTATATCGTATGGTTCTGAAGTCTTACCATCTTTAGACTTCGCAAACTTATAATAAGCTTCTATCAATTCACCTTGAGGTATTTTGGTTATGATAGTTCCACCAATACTAGAGAATGCATAGGAAGCCTCTCTCTTAAATGATTGTAACATTTCAAGCGTAGGCTTCAATTCTTTTGCTAGTTTTTCTGCATTAGCAATTGTACTTATTCCACTTGATGTCTTTGCGATATGACCGATTTTATTTAGCGCCTTTAACTTATTTACTTCTCCTACATAATATATATACTCTGAAATACTCTACTTAATTTACAGAACCATTCGTAAACACAAAAATAGTGGCAGTTGGATTCTCCAAACTACCACTATTTTTAACCTCTTAATTCATTAAATTCCTTATAAATTAGTTTTTCAACGTTACTCATGATACACAATGTTTTAATTTGCTTATTATAGAACTTCCTCTACATCGACACTCTCTATCTTCACTTCATACATATTTGTGATATTTACTTCTTTTGGTACCCATGCATAATAATTTTGATCATTCTCTAAAATAAATTGAATTAACTTTGTTTCTGATCCATTCCAGAAATTTTTAAGATTATCAATGTAGTCTTCTAAATCTTCTTTATAGTCCAGTTGTAATATATAATCTCTTACCGTCAGGGCAAACACAATTAAACTTCCTAATAGATTTTTTTGCTCATTTTCTTCTTCATACTCTTGTGATAAGAACCACACTTGACCTATTCCTATCGTTTTTTTGTATTTTTCATAAAAACTACTATCATCCATATTCTCATAGTCATGAATCAATTCATTGACCAATGAATGCCATTTTGGCGGAATAATATTTTCCAATGCAGGATTATGTTCAATTCCTTCTACTATATCCTCGATTTCTTCTGTCTCATCTTCATAGTGATATTCACTTAGGTCTATATGCTTAAATTTCATTTCATTTTTATAATGTGCCAAATCATATGGATAATGATTATTATCTTTTAAACTTGTATCATCAAGTTCGAGTATCTTTACTATTGCAGCTGTCTCAAAGCTCCAATATCCTACATATCCAGGTTCTTTATGCGCATTTTTCCATTCATAATCATAATGGCCTTTAAACCATTCTTTCTCCATGTACGTTTGTAATCTTTTAGATGCTTCTTTTTTATCTATTTGTGCAAGTTCTATAATCTCTCTCGTTTTTGCATATGGATTTTCTTTATAATATCTATTCGTCACTTTTGTGTATCCGATATCACTAGCGCATAAGAGGAAATCAATTACTGCATCGTTCATATTTTCTTTCTCAACTAGCTTAGCTAAACTTACAAGATTCTTTTTCTCCGTCTCTAATAAAATTCCTAGAGATATCATCCAAATTAGATTTAAATATCCAACTTCTCTTTCCCCTATATGCCCCAAATCAATAAGAGCGTTGTCAAAATCTCCTTCTATTGTATGGATAGCTTCTCCTAGGGAATATTTTGCAATAATATCCTCTAACTCATAATTAAAGCTTGATAAGTAGGTTCCTTCTATAATACTATTATTATCCTTAGAATATCTTTGAATTCCCTTTTTCTCATCTTCTTCTAAACTTTTAATATCCTCTTTATTTTCTTGAATAAACTCTTTATTATATTCAATTCCTTCTCTACATTTTTCTTCTATAATTAAATAATCTCTCATTCTATTTGATTCCTCCTAGCTTCTAAATTATGGCCATTCTCCAATAATATTTCCCTTTGCATCTAATCTATATGTTTTTACTTTTCCGGTACTATCGACTTGTGATAGTACTCTTTCTACTTGATTTCTTTCCAGCGCTCTTTTAATCTTATCTGCCAATTTCTTATCTCCATCAACAGCTTTAAATATTCTACTTTTTTTGGTCTTCGCACCATTCAACCAATCATTAGACATTTGTCGTCCATCTTTAGTTTTTCCTAATTGTGAACTGCCAAATTTAGCTTCATCAATAACATATTTGATCTTTGATTCTGCATTTGCATTTTCGTATAATCCATCAATCCCTTTTACTATTTTATCATTTATGCCTGATGGTGTACTTTTTCCGACTGGCTTTAAATCAAATCCAGCTTCTTTTAAACTTTGATTATTCAATAAATTGTCACTAGATTTTATTTCACCATAATTCCCTTTTTGCTTATTGGTAGCTGTTTTTGCATCAAAATTATCTACAGTTGTGTTTTTGTTACTGCTAGGTTTACCCTTACCACCATCTTTAGACTTCGCAAACTTATAATAAGCTTCTATCAATTCACCTTGTGGTATTTTGGTTATGATAGTTCCACCAATACTAGAGAATGCATAGGAAGCCTCTCTCTTAAATGATTGTAACATTTCAAGCGTAGGCTGCAATTCTTTTGCTAGTTTTACTGCGTTAGCAAATGTACTTACTCCACTTGATGCTTTTGCTCCTTTTGTGATATGGCCTACTTTATTTAGTGCCCTATCGCCTAATATTGTGGTAGCTATTTGTGTTAATCCATAGGTAGTCAATTCTGTACGACTCTCTGCATCTCCCTCTATCATATCTCGTTTTATTTTATTTGAAAATGCATGCCACATATTTTTTGCAGTTTCATCCAAATGGAAAAGTGCATAGGTTACATTAATAAAAGTTCCTATGTCCATATTACTTAAAGCTATTGCGGACTCGATTTCATCACCAATAGCTTTCCCCGATCCTCTTTGAATAGCTTCCCACATCTTTTTCGCTGTTTCAAACGTGCCAACTATACTGTCTGTCGCATCGTCCCAAGCATTTCTAACCGGAGATTTCTTCTCAATTATGTTATTTGTTTCTATATCTTTAATTGACTGATCATTTTTTCGAGCTGTTTCTTCTATAATCCCCTGAATCGAACTCACCCAATCCATATTCAACCCTTGTGTACTAAACGTACCACTCACAGGACTAAATCCTTTCCCACTTTGCACTTCAGCGAGTCCGGCTGTGATGCTAGCTGCTAATTGGAGAGCGGTGCTGTAGTTGTTGCTGGATGAATGATTGAATTCATATAAATGCTCTAGTTTTTCTTCCAGTTTTTTTCTCATTGCACCTAATACCGTTACAATTGCACCTACTCCGGGCATTGGTGTAAGTACTTCTATTGCTTCTATACTTGTAATCGATTGATTAATTCCCCTTATTTGTTCTCTTATTTCTTGTTCAATCACATCTGTCGAAGCAACTTTCGCTTGGAACTCATTTGGAAATGCTTCATTTTGGCGAATTAATTCTTCACATAAGCATATGATTCCTTGCGCTAATGGCCGAAATGTTTGGACAAGGTAGGCTTTTGCACTACTGTATGTTTGTCCTTGTAATACTGTGTCTATCGCAAATGCATCAATAGATTGAATGGCTTGTTCCATACTTTGAATCGTAGCATTACATATAGCGTTCATACTTTGAGTTTGACTTTGTACTTCTCCCAAATACATGTTTAAACTCATGTATTGGCCTCCCTTTGTAGTTGCTGCTGTTCATAGGAAAGGTTGTTTTCTTTCTCGCTGAGATGCCGTTTTTCTTTAAGCAACGTCTCTTTTTCGTTTTCTAATTCGAATGTAAGTTTTCTTTCGTACTGCCCGATTTCTTGCCGCATATTCGTAAAAAGGTGAAATGCTTCTTTGTCACCATACCAAGTTTCTAGTATTCGGTTAAATAAACGATTGCTTCTATTTTTCCATTCATGAAAACTAGCCTCAGCTCGTTCTTGATTTTGCAGCGCGATTCGGTTTTCATTTTGTTCTTCAAATATAATTCGTAATTTTTGATTACATTGACTGATTCTCGTTTCAATTTCTTGACTCATCTTTTCTCCCTACCTTTTCCCCTTTACGTAGGTTGTTACATTATTGAAAAGTTTTTTGAAGTCCAGTATCCATTTTCTCAAATTCATTTGCTACGGAATGGATATTATCAATCGTTTGTTGAAAAGTAGCGCAAAATTGTTTCGTGATTTGTAAATTTTGTTGATTTGCTTCTTGTGCTTTGAAGTTCACAGATAGTGTCGTACGCGTTGCCTTATTTATAGAGCGACTAGTAGCACTTTGCATCCTATCTGAAGCATTTCTCATTTTCGTTGCAAGTTGCGTTGCCGTATGCAAATTACTTTGAAATTCTCCCATTACTTACTCCCCTCTACCTTTTATTTACAAGAAAATTATACCACGGAAAAATATCCCAATAAACCGAATGTTCGAATTTAACATACAATTCAGCACTGTTACTGAGGATGCGAGCAACGCTTATCTATCAACATAACTGAGTCCAAAATGGATTCTACTTATACAAAAAAAGATGACTTCAGCCATATGCTAAAGTCATCTTTTTCTACCTTATTATTTTACTAATTCTCCATTATAAGCTTTTATATTAAGCGGAGCAGTTAAAAATTGTGCTGCTTTACTAACGAAAGATGTGAAGTGTTCACTCGTATTATGGCTCGCAACTGCTGCTTCATCTTTCCATACTTCTACCATCGTATAAACACTTTCTTTTTCTGTATCTTTATATAAGTCATAAGATACATTTCCACTTTCTTCTCTTGAACCATGAATGAGTGGCTGAATTTCTTCTAAAAATGATTGTTGTTTTGCTGGGTCTACTTGAAATATTGCGTGAATAATAATCATGGTGTTTCCCCTTTCATATTCCATATATTTCTATGACCTAATTAGATTACTTCCACTCAGCAACTTTGTCAATTGGAAGACGTACTGATTGGTAACCACTGTCAGCAGCTTTCCCGATTGAAATTAGCATTACTGGTACGTAGCGTTCTTTATCTAGTCCAAACGCTTCTGCAATTTGGTCTTTTTCAAATCCACCAATTGGACAAGTGTCATAACCGTGCGCACGAGCTGCTAGCATAAATTGCATCGCTACAAGACCACCGTCAATTAATACTGTATCTTTCATTACTTCTGGTGTAACCATAGAGAAGTAAGCTGAAAGTTTTTTCATTTGATCTTCTTTTACTTCTGCTGGCATAAGTCCACGCTCTACTGCTGTACCATAAATTTCTTCTGCGTTATCAAAGTTGTTTAAGTCACCAAATAAAGCGATCATTGCTGAAGATGTTTCTACTTGAGATTGATTGAATTTTGCAAGTGGCGCAAGTGTTGCTTTCGCTTCGTCACTTGCAATCACTACGAATCTCCATGGTTGCATGTTTACTGAAGATGGTGCAAGTGTTGCTTCTGTAAGAATTTCTGTCATTTCTTCTTTGCTAATTTTCACTGAAGGGTCGTACTTACGAATTGAACGACGTCCTGTTAAAATTTCGTTAAAATCATTTGTTTTTACTGAGTTAGTCATAGTTGTATTCTCCCTTTTTTATAATTCTTTTATATTTTCTTGAATGTGATTTAACATATTTAAAAGATTATCGCGTTCTTCCTCACTTAATCCTTTAAATGCAGATGCTGCAAAACGTTCTTTTTCCTCTTGAAATGCTTGAATTTTATTTCGTCCCTCTTCAGTAAGAGAAACTAACGTAATTCTGTTATCATCTGGATTTTTACGTCTTACAATCATTTTATTGGCCTCAAGCTGCTTTAAATGCCTTGTTATCGCAGCATTATCAATATTCACTTCTTGTTGAAGTGCTTTTTGACTAATTTCACCTACTTCATATAACTGAAGTATAAGCTCTAATCGAGACTGGCTCATACCCGTACACCCTTCAAATTTCGAACTTACTTCTTTATTTAGAAAGTGTAATTTATATAAAATAATCGCTTCTTTTGAGCATGAACTTGTCAAATTAACCCTCCTTTACAATCAAAATAAAAACATTTGATGTATCAATAGTTGATATGTCAATTAATATAATCTATATCGATTTAGAATGCAAGCATTTTGTTTTCATTTTATTTTTTCCAAATTAAGGCGCTTTGTAGCGTTACAAATAATGTTAATTGCACTATAATAATACTAATTTAAAGAACTGGAGAGTGATTGATAATGCGGCAATATACAAATAGAAATGAGGAATTGAAAATGGAAAATGAAATGAGGATATTCACAAATGACAACAATAAATATAGGGATTGTCGCGCACGTAGACGCTGGCAAGACGAGTTTGACTGAGCGTATTCTTTATGAAACGAATGTGATTAAAGAAATTGGCCGAGTAGATAGTGGTAATACACAAACTGACTCAATGGAATTAGAAAGACAACGCGGAATTACGATTAAAGCATCTGTCGTTTCTTTCTTTATTGATGCTGTAAAAGTAAATGTCATTGATACACCTGGACACGCTGATTTTATCGCTGAAGTGGAGCGATCATTCCGCGTTCTAGACGGTGCGATTTTAGTTATCTCTGCCGTTGAAGGTGTGCAAGCACAAACAAAAATTTTAATGCGAACATTACAGAAACTAAACATACCGACTATTTTATTCGTTAATAAAATTGATCGTAGTGGCGCAAACAATGAAAAAGTTATGAAACAAATAAAAGAGGTTCTTTCAAATGAAGCATTCCCCTTCTATTCTGTTCTAAACGAAGGAACGAAAGAAGCCCGGATCATTGAATACAAATCATATGACGATTGTATGGAACTGTTAGCACCATTTAATGAATCATTACTTGAATCATATGTAAATAACGAAATAATACCGGACGCACTATTAAGAGAAAAACTAGAACAGCAAATACAGCAAGCGAATGTGTATCCAATCTTTTTCGGTTCAGCAATGACTGGTATGGGCGTAACAGAACTTCTTGAAAAACTTCCGGCTCTCATTCCAGCTCTTACATCGGCACAAGAGGAACCATTATCCGGTGTTGTTTTTAAAATTGAACGTGAACCTTCTGGAGAAAAGGTTGCTTATATAAGAGTTTTTTCAGGTAGCTTACATGTTAGAAAATATGTTAATATACAGCGCAGTAAGTCTCTATTCCATAAAGAAAAGATAAAAAAAATGTGCCTATTTCATAATGGAGATACCGTTCAAACTTCTACCGTTCCTAGCGGTGAGTTTTGTAAAGTGTGGGGGCTGAATGATATTAAAATTGGTGATATTATCGGTGAACGTACGGATTATATAAAAGATATTCACTTTGCCGAACCACAAATGGAAGCTGCCATTGATGCGGTACCTAAAGAGCAAATTCATAATTTATACGCTGTTCTTATGGAACTATGTGAAGAAGATCCGCTCATTAAAGTTTGGAAAGACGATGTTCATAATGAACTATATATTCGCCTTTTCGGTGAGGTACAAAAAGAAGTAATTGAAACAACACTTTATGAGAAATATAATTTGCAGGTTAATTTTTCAAATACGCGAGTTGTATGTATCGAGAAACCAATTGGCGTAGGCAATTCTGTTGAAGTAATGGGTGAAAAAGAGAATCCATTTTACGCAACAATCGGATTCAAAGTTGAACGTGGTGAACTTAATTGCGGTATAACATATAAATTAGGTGTTGAGCTCGGCTCACTACCTTTAGCATTTCATAAAGCGATTGAAGATACGGTATTTCAAACGTTAAAACAAGGATTATATGGGTGGGAAGTTACAGATATTATCGTCACGTTAACACATACTGGTTATGCTAGTCCTGTTACAACAGCGAGTGACTTTAGAAACTTAACACCGCTCGTTTTAATGGATGCTTTAAAACAAGCTGCAACATATGTATATGAACCAGTTAATGCGTTTGAATTAACTGTACCGGAGCAAGCAATTAGTACCGCAATGTATAAGCTCGCTGCCGTTCCAGCAACTTTTGCAGAGCCTATATTCAATAACAATTCTTATCAGTTAACAGGATCATTACCTGTTGCGAAAACAGAGAGTTTCAAACGAATACTACATTCATTTACAGAAGGAGAAGGCATATTTACAACGAAGCCAGCTGGTTTCACAAAACTTATGGCTCCCTTCCCTACTCGAAAACGTGTTGATTATAATCCGCTGAATCGTAAGGATTATTTACTTCATGTTTTGAAGGCTTATTAAAGTAAAAGAGGTGCAATTCGCACCTCTTTTGCATGTATTAATAGGTTAGTTTGTCCTAACAACTTCTTTAAGTTTTCCTATTATTTTCGCTATAGCCTCAATTGAATTTTCCGTTTCATATCCCCCAACATTTACAGAATGATTTGCATTTTTGACAACTTCAATCTGTAAATTCGTTTTATATAACTGATCAATTTGATCTGCATTGTATTGGTGATCTTTATCCCCAATAACTAAAAACCCTTCGTGTCGACTATGTAAGATAGAATCAAAAATTGTATCAAACGTCAGTAAAGGTGTAAGTAGTATCATTTTTGACTGCGCGAATTCTTCTCTCTTCATTAAATCATTTGCAATCGGAATTGTTCCGAGTGACTTCCCTAAAAACATAGTCTCGTTGTATTGCTCATCTTTTAATACTTCATTTATTACAGGATTAATATCATCCATCATTACTTTCGTTACTTCTTCCATTGGTTTATTCATTAATTGTCCATCATAAGAATAATGAATATGTACAACATCTATTTTATGTTCAAGCATTAACATCGTTGCGTAATAAAATAACGGCTTATCATAATTGTATCCTGAACCTGAAAACATAAAACAAACCGTACTAGAACCTTTTTCGATATGTGTGTAACGAATTACTTTGTCATTTATATGTACCTCTTTTTTAGTCCCCTTCACCGTTTTCTCCTCCGAATACGTTTACTTTTGTAATACGTTTACTTTTGTAATACGATATGTTCTGTGTGAACTGATACATCCTTTACTTTCTCTTTTATAAATGCAGGCTGTAAGTTATATGTATGCAGTTCTTCTACTGGCACCCATCTAAACAAATACGTTCTACCCTCTTCTTCCAAAATATATTGATCCGCTCCACTCGCAGGTAACTCATGTAGCTCTACTTCATAATAAAAACTAATTTCATGAAACTTTCGCTCAGAAAGTGTAAAGAAATTTTCTACTGACCATATTAATCTCTTCCCTTTAATAGGAACACCTAGTTCTTCTGCAAGTTCTCGTTGTAACGCATCCTCACTATTTTCTAGCATTTTCACTCTTCCGCCTGGTACATACCAATAATGTTCCCCTTTGTTTTGAAGAATAAGTATTTTATTATCCAGTTTACAAATTGCTCCGACGCGGTAATTAAAACATGTTTCCTCTACTTTAAACGTAAGATCCAATCTTAACGCCCCCCTTATACAAATATTGAATTATTACAAAACAATTATGTAATTGCTGTACAAATAAGGTTACTAAATTTATTCACTTCATTCAATCATTTCCTAATTTTCTGAACCATTACTTTTCATCATTACAAGTGTATATACATATGTTACAATCATATTGCACACTAGAAAACATTATGGGGGTACGGATGGAAACGTTATTAATCCAGCAAACTGAGAAATCAAATAAGTTTTGGAAAATCGTTGTGAAAGAAAAAGACTATGTTGTGTTTTACGGAAAAATCGGCACAGCTGGCAGTGTGAAAGCGAAAGAGTTTGAAACAGAAGAAGAATGTATGAAAGAAGCTAACAAACTAATTGCTTCCAAACGTAAAAAGGGATATACAGACCCGTTGCCTGGGGAAGATTTCATAAAAGAAAAAACGATAACAGAAGAAGAATTTTGGGAACTACTTAATCGTGCAAAAACGAAAGGTGAAGACCAAGAAGAACAAATAGAATGGCTTACTTCCCACCTTGCTAAACGTACAGTACATGAAATTGTAGCTTTTGATACGCATATGCATCGTCTTTTGAAAGATTCCTATACCTCCCGTTTATGGGCAGCAGCCTATATTATTATGGGTGGTTGTTCAGATGATACTTTCGATTACTTCCGCGGATGGTTATTATATCAAGGAAAAGAGACATACGAAGCTTGTATTGAAGATCCAGAACGATTAATTCCTGTATTAGAAAATTTGAGTGAGTATGACGTCCCAGAAATAGAAGAACTTTCTTTATATTTCGGTTTCACTGTATATGCAGAAAAAACTGGTGACGAAGATGATACTTACTTTACACTTTACCATGTCTTATCTAATGAAGAATTCGACGATGTAGATTTTGAATTTGACTGGAATGAAGACGATGAAGAAGGTTTAAAAAAGATGTTTCCTAAGCTATGGGAGATGTACGGAGAAGAACCGATTGAGTGGTAGATTCATATTAGGACTCTGTTTAAGCAATAAACAAAGTCCTTTTTTCACAAGATTCTTATTTAAACTCTCTTTATTTCATACCACTTATCCAATAACATCTTTTCTCTTTCCCTTGAAATACCTGCTTTTAATTCCCATTCGTCCACACTCTTCATCCACTCATACACATCTGTAACTGTATGTTCTAACCTTCTAAAAGTAAGTCCTTCTTTAACAACACTTTCAATACTAATTGAAAATCCACCTTTCCACGGCTTCGTTTCACCTTCTAATGAAAAAGTTTCTGGAAGCCATAAAGGCATCTCTGTCCAAGGCTGCACTTTATGTTCATTCATAAACGATTCCTCTATCCAAACGAATTCAGCATCACTATTCGTAACTTTTTTACACGTATTTAATAGCTCTTCCATCGTCAAATCATAATTCGGACCTGTTACATTGAATGTACCTGCATTTTTGTTTTCTGCCATGTTTAGTCCCCAGTTTGCGACGTCTTTTATATCAACTATCTGTACTGAACGGTCTTTTCTTCCTGGAACTAACACTTTACCTCCTTTTGCTACACGCCCGATCCAGTATGGAAGTCGATCTGTATAATCGAACATTCCTGAAAGAAGTCCTGCTCTTACGTGTAAAACACGCCCCGACCAATACTTCTCTGCTTCTTTTTCGCATAATACTTTCAGCGCACCATAATGCTCATAAGGAGATATTTCACCATTCTCTACAGCCTTTATTTGCTCTTCCGTCGGTTCAGGTTGTAATATATAGTCTTCTTTTATGTCATGCGGAATCCAATCTTTATATACGGAAAGGCTTGAGATGAATATATAGTGTTCAATATTATCTTTAAGTACTTCTCCAACATTTCTAATGTGATGCGGAGAAAACCCACATGTATCCACAACAACATCCCATTTTCGATTTTCTAAACTTGATACATCACCATTTCTGTCACCGATCAGCTGCTCCACTTCAGGAAAAACTTCTTTGTTTGTTCCGCGGTTAAATAACGTAATTTCATGCCCTCTCTGTAAAGCCTCATCTACAAATGCTCTTCCTAAAAATCGTGTACCGCCTAGAATTAGAATTTTCATGGTTCTCCCCCATTCGTGATTAATAACCCTTCCTAATGTTTAACGATTTTTTATTGCGGAAAGTTACGGGGAGCGTTTAAATTTTTCTACAAGTTCACCATTACTCTTTTAAAAGTATATACTCTTTGATTAATCTCCATCTATCCTTTGTTTCTGGCACAACTTCAGAAGCCATCACCACCACCAATTCCTTCTCTGGAATACAACAAATCATATTCCCACCATCACCCATTGCACAATACGAATAGACACCCTCTTCTTCTCGTAACCACCATAAGTAACCATATTGATTTGAATTCATCGCTATTGATTCTTTTATCCATGATTTTGATAGAACTTGTTTTCCATTATGAATACCTTCATTCAAATACATCTGTCCAAACTTAGCCATATCCCTAACCGTTAACGTTAGTCCCCAGCCGCCCGTCGAAATACCGTTTGGATCGTGAACCCATCCTTTCACATCTTTTCCGAATAAGTCATCGAATCCAAATGCTTTCATATTGTAGTTTGGAATTTCGCTCATGCCGAGTGGTTGAAATAAGTACTCATTCGCAAATTCACGTGCACTTTTCCCTGTTGCATTCGTAATCATTGCTGATAGTACATGCGCTCCTGCAGATGAATATTTAAAAGCTCCAATCTCTCCACCGTTCCCCATTCTATGAAGTGTATACTGTACCCAGTCTGGTTGTGTACATAATTCTTCTAACGGTTCCTGCCAGTCTACAAAAGGGTATGGAGCTGTCATTGTAAGTAGGTGTCGCACTGTTACTTCAGATGACTTTACTTTATATTCAGGGAAAAACTCTATTACTTTTTGATCAACACTTTTTATATAGCCCTTATCTATACATATTCCAATTAGCGCAGAGATTATCGTTTTTGTAACTGACGCTACATGAAATGTATCATTTTGTCCGTAATCGTTATAATATTTTTCAAAAATAACATTACCTTTCCGCACTACTAACATACCATTCATATTTTCATATTCTTCTTTTATAATCTGATCTAACTTTTCAGCAGTTTTCATTATTCTTTCCCCTTTAACCTATGATTAAAAAGGTTCGATAGGTACATATATATCAACTATATGTTTATGCTTTGGATGCTGCTTTGGATTATTTCTATATACTTCAAAAGGATACGAGTCTCTCGGTTTATATCCGCTATTTGGCAGCCATTCACCGTATAAGAAATCCCATGCTCCTTTATATTCATCTTGGAATATTTCAAAATGTCCTACTGCATATTTTCCAGAAGGTATTACCATTATTCCAACGTCGTTCGTTTCTACTGTGGATTCATCTGAAATTGTTACACATAGACTTGTTCTTAAATGATAGTCCTCAGTAAATTCATGATGATCGTGGTAAATGGTTAATACTTTCGTATCCTCAAATACATGATAGTTTTTCTTCGCCGCGTAACGAAATAATTTTTCTATCATTTCTGGAAAAGCTATAGCTAACTCTTCATATGTACCTGTATGTCTTATGTATGCGACGTTTATATCGTCCGCTGTTACAATTTCAACATTTCCTCGAACCTTCTTACATTCATTGTATTGAGGAATTCCCCTTACGTCTTTGCAATTCTTGCTATTATCGTTTCGATATTGAGACGGACTTACACCGTAATGACTTTTAAATGTTCGGGAAAAAACTGCTGAATCTGTGAATCCGAAGTGATACGCAATATCTGTAATCGTCATGTCTGCGCGATATGTAAGTAGATGTGTTGCCCTTTCTAGTTTCAAGCGATTCACATACCGCGATAATGGCTCATCAACTATTCCTTTAAAAATCCGATGAAAATGATACTTCGAAAATCCTGCTATATCAGCTAGCTCTTCAATGGATAATGAACTGTCTATGTTTGATTCTATATAATCTTGAACCTTATGTATGCGTCTTACATACTCATTTCTACTCTGTTTATTCTCCATACTCTTTATCTCCTCACAACAAAAAGAACCATCCTAGAATACTTTTAGGACGGCTTTCTATTCGTAATAGATTCTTCCATATTCTCTTGTTAAATCGATATAATTTCACTATATTTTTTAAATTGATGGTAATGTGGCAGTATCCCGATTTAATTGAAAGAAACAACTATTTTTTTATAGCCCTACGCAAATTAATAATATTATTGGGATTTAGCTCCCATTGTCTCATAAGTTCTTTTTGTCTTGTTTTTAAGTCTTCAAATGGTTCTTCCACTATGTCGATTTTATTAAATTTCCCTTCGAAAACTAAAGCATTTTTTATCTTTTTATATCCACCAAAACCTAAGTCATCATTTAGTAACCAGACTACTCTCTGTATTTTTGCGAATAAAATACCACCTGTACACATTGGACACGGTTCCAACGTGCTATAAATAGTAAACTTCTCATTTTTTATTTTTGCATCAAACATTGCTTCCCCTGCATTGCGAATAGCGTCTATCTCTGCGTGAGCTGTTATGTCTTTTTGTGGATGCACTCTATTTCTTCCTCTTGCAATGACATTATTATTTCCATCAACAATAACTGCTCCTACTGGATATGTGTTTTCTTTTAATGCCTTTTCTGCTTCTTCCAATGCCATCTCCAAAAAATATCTATCTCTTTCAAAATGCATATAAATCCCCTTCTTTTGATGAAATTATTTTACAGAAATTGCTTTTGACATCCCACTCACTTCTATCAAATTAACAAAATAAAAAAAGATATCATTATGTCTGCAACAACAGGGCAAGAATGGTGTTTTGATATAAACTTAATTTAATAGAATTTGTGATACAATCCAATCGCCATTAAGCTAAGAAAAACAAATACCCTAAAACGAGAAATTTTAAGGGATCATAAAATTTTCAAATTTTTAATTCTTGTTTTGACGTTTCTTTTGTATGCTCCCTATAACCCCAAATACAATCGCTACTGCTAAACATACGATTGAGAAAGTTTGTAATACGTTTGTCGAAAAATAGCCTACCCCTAACACTACTGCTAAAACGATTCCTGCTACTAACATTCTCCGTTGCTGCATATCCATGCAATCATTCCCCTTTTATCTACACATTTTTCAAAAATAAAACTCTACTTCCGCCATTCCCATCATAATTTGTATGTACCGATACACCCTCTACCTCATCATCCCCAGCCTCAATTCGAAAACCGATTTCTTGATGAAACTGTATCGACTTTTTATTAGTTGGTGACGTAATTGCTTTTACAACTTTACGATTATTTGCACGAGCGACATCAAAGAAATAAGAATACAATGTCGATGCGATTCCTCTTCTTCTATACTTCGGATTTACACCGATAAAATGAACGTATGCTTCATCTTTATATGTTTGTGAAAAAAATCCGCATAAGAAACCTAACGTTTCGCCCTCTTCTTCAATGATAAAACTCGTTTCTTGAAAGTGAACAAAAAACAGTTTTGGCAACATGGCAACCATGTCTCTCCCGCCCCACCATTCATTTAAAACTGAATGAATCTTTACATAATCTTCCCCTTGGATATTTCTTACTCGCATATGTTTCTCCCTCTCACTCACTTCATTTTTTCATAAATTTTAATGACTGTTTCTACTAATAGGATGAATACCCATATCCCGCAAAATACAAGAACAGACTGGAATATGGATCCAATTATCATAACACCAACTGTACCTGTTATTGAAAAAGATATTCCACCAAGCCCTGGATCTTGTATAAATGCTCCAGCAGAAAAAGCAGTTATAATTGATACTATTAAATAAATAACACTCGTTATTTTTAATATCTTTATAGAAAGATACGAGGTTTTTTCTTGTTCCACTTGTGATAATTCGATTTCTCCGCTCTCAATTCCTTTTTGCAAACAGTCTTCACATAGAAATTCTTCCTTAATTTTTTTACCACCGTGCATCGTACCTGTTATTTCTTTACATCTTGAACATTTTCGATTTATCATGTTGTTATCACTCCAATCTGTTAAGATTATACTTATACAATTCTACGTTTACCTTAATATTCCTTTTATGTATTTTATAGAGAAAGGTCGTGTTTTATGATTTCAAAACTCACATTTGGCTCTAAAAAAATTAACGTTCATTATACATTAAGGCCTAGTTGTTATGCGATTATTTTTCAATCATCTTCTTCAAAGATTGCTGTTATCCAAAAAGGAGACCGTTACTTTTTACCTGGTGGCGGTATGGAAGGTAATGAAACAAAAGAAGAATGTTTGCACCGTGAACTACTAGAGGAATTAGGATGGGCAATTAAAATTGATCAGTATATCGGTAATGCGGCTCGATATTTTTATGCAGAAAAGGAAGATATATATTATTTAAACGATGGATTTTTTTATATTGCGAATATGGTGCAGAAACAAACTGAAAACTGTGAGGAGGATCATGTTCTAAGGTGGATGTCTCCATTGTATGCTATAGAGCTTCTCATACACGATCATCAAAAATGGGCCGTTGAACAAGCGCTTTTATTACAAAAACAAAAAGGATCTCCTTCTATATGAAAGAGATCCTTTTTACTGTTAACTTACTTTTTTCAAATTGAGAGCTGGCTTTTTGATTCCACCTTTTTTTACAACATATAAACCGATGAAGATAATAAGCCCGCCAACTAGTTGCATCATATTAATTTGCTCCCCTATTGTTACTGCCGCAAAGATCACTGCAAACAATGGCACAAGATACATATAAACCATTACTTTCGTTGAGCCTATTTTACTAATACCGACATACCACATTGCAAGTCCGAATATGGTCGCAAAGACGATTGAATATGCTAGTGATCCCCAGCTTGGCATATCTACTGGCCACGTTAGTGTGTTTACATTGAGTAAACAGTATATAACGAGAGGTACAATTCCAATTAAAGTAGACCATGATGTAACTCTCATTGCGGAGTATTTTGTAATGAGTGGTTGCGCTAAAATTGGATACCATCCCCACGCAATTGCTGCGACTAATCCAATTATATTTCCGAGCCACGCATACTCGTAAGTAGCTCCTCCTGTATGTCCTGTTAATAAAACGAATGCTGCACCAATAAAGGCTACGATTGAACCAATTTGTACTTTCATCGAAAAACGTTCTTGTTTGTGCAATACTGCTAATATCCCTGTAAAAATAGGTGACATTGCAATTAATAATGAAGCGTTCGTTGCTGAAGTATATTTCACAGATAGCATAAACATCGTTTGATACATTGTCGTTCCAACGATGCCGACTGCTACTAATCGTAACCAATCTTTTCTTTCAATACGTAATGAGCGTTCCATCATAAAAGTAATAAGTAATAATACCGGTGATGCTACTAAAAATCGTAAACTATTAAATTGAATGGATGACATATATGCCACGCCATACTTTCCTATTGTATAATTTGCTCCCCATACTAATGCAACAGATACTAGGAGCCATTCCATTTGCCATCGTTTCATCCGAATCTCCCCTTCCATATTTAGCATAGTAAAATTGGCTGGATATAACACCGTCCAATTGGCTGTTTTTTTACCCAGCCAATTTGTTATACTGAATGTATATAAGAGATGCGGAGGCGTTTGTATGGAATGGAAGCTAGATAACGACAGTAAAATCCCTATTTATCAGCAAGTTGTTGACTTTATTGAAAAACGTATTACATACGGAGAACTTCCTCCAGGAAGCTTCCTACCTTCCGAACGAAAATTAGCTACACAGTTAAATGTAAACCGAAGTACAGTAACGACTGCTTATAACGAACTACGTGCTATGGGAATTGTAGAAAGTACGACTGGTAAAGGTACACGTGTAAGTACACATATGTGGGGCGTTTCTCCAACATTAACGCCTAACTGGAGAAATTTCGTAGAAGGCGGTACGTTCTTACCAAACTTACCGTTACTTCGCCATATTCGGGCAGAAGTACAACAAAATGAAAATATTATTGATTTCGCAAACGGAGAACTCGGTTGTAATCTCTACCCACACGATCAACTACAAACAATTTTACGAGAACAACCGTTAACGCATTCATTAAGTTATGATCATCCGCAAGGCTATCTCCCGCTAAGACAAGCGGTCGTAAAATATATGAAAGAATATTTAAAAGTTGAGGCGACTGAACAATCCATTATGATTACATCCGGCGCCCAGCAAGCACTTCACCTTATCGTGCAATGTTTATTAAATCCAGGTGATGCCGTCGCTTTCGAAAGTCCATCGCACTGTTATTCCTTACCGCTATTCCAATCAGCAGGTATTCGTATTTTCCCGTTACCTGTTGATGAACATGGTATTAATCCAGACGATGTGCAAGAATTATATAGAAAGCATCGTATTAAAATGATCTTTTTAAATCCAAACTTCCAAAATCCTACGGGAACGATGCTTCATCCAAACCGTAGAAAAAAACTATTATCACTTTGCGCAGATTTACGAATTGCAATTGTTGAGGATGATCCATCCAGCTTGCTGACGCTAGAAAAGAAACAACCTTGCCCTACTTTAAAATCGATTGATGAAAATGGAACAGTTATTTATGTACATTCTTTATCAAAAATGATTGCGCCAGGATTACGAGTCGGCTGGCTCGTCGCTCCGCAATCTGTAGTAGAAAGGTTATCCGACGCAAGGCATCAAATGGAATTAGGAATGAGTATTTTCCCGCAGTGGCTTATGCAGCAGTTTTTCGAAACTGTACCATTTCAGTCGCATATCGTACCGTTACGAAAACAACTAGCAGAAAAAAGAGACGTTATTGTTCGAGCTCTAAACGAGCAACTTCATGATAAAATCTCTTTTTCAAATCCGACCGGTGGAATATACATATGGGGAAAATTAAAAGAACCGATAAACGAAAAACAACTTATTATGCAAAGCTTAAAACAAGAAATTGCTTTTATGCCAGGTAGTATTTTCGGCGCGAAAGATGGTTATATTCGTTTATCTTATGGAAAAGTGGATATTGATCAAATTGAGGAAGGTATTTCTCGTTTGCGGGAGGCTATTTTGGTTTGTGGGAAATAAAATAACTTTTTAATACATTTAAAACTTCTTTATTCATTAACTCCAGATAATAAGTAAGCAAAAAATAATGAAAAGAAGCTTAATTCCAAAATTAAATTATAAGAAAGCTCCTGATGATTGATACAGGGGCTTTCTTTTCGAAATTTTTCATTTTTCTTTATCTTTCTTCCCCACTTCTAAGAATGATTCTTATAAATTGTAACTCATTATGATTAATTCACCTTTCCGCCCCATCCTTCTAACCCCATTATCACAAAAACCACATTTTTTATATAAAGATTGTGCAGCTACATTTTTAACGTTTACTGCTAAAATAATTTCATTTATACCTAAGAAGTTATTTCGGACAAAGTCAGGTAATATCTTTAAAGCTTGTTTTGCATATCCTTTCCCTTGATGGTGAAAATCTGTTGAAAATGCTCTTATTAAAATAGAGTTTTCATTATTTGTATATGGTTTAACCCCGTCATTTTTATGTAAAACAAAAAACGTTACAAGCTCATTATCTTTCATAGCTAAAATTGAATGCCGATTTGAATCCTCACTCGATAGTTTTACAAGCTTTTTAGGTAAACCTGTATAACAAAGCTGCTCTTCTGAAAATGTATATTGATTTATTATATTTCTGAAGTTTTCATTATAAAAATATAACTGCATATAAATATCGCTCTCCTCAATAAATGGTCATTTCTATTTCGTTATCTACAAGTTAAATAATAAAACTCATCCCCTATTTTCTGTAAAATATTCCTCTTTAATATTCTTAACTACATATTTATTATAAATAGAGAAAAGCAACTCTCCATTCTCACAATCTAGCTGTATACTTAATAAATATTATGGGATTTGAAGTTTTTATCTCCACATTCTCACCCTCAAATATATACATTTGTTTATTTTCGATATCAATAAACGCCATAAGTCCATTCTCATTATATGCTTCTGAATATTCACCATCTATTTTTATTCTTTCAAAAGAAGAAAAAGGAGAATGTACTACTTGATATTCGGAAAGCTTCATTATTCGCTTTTCTTCCGGTACGTGCACAATTTTCGGATCATCATCAGATAAATATTCTAGCCCAATTTTATTCGGCGCAACAAAAATTAATAGATGCAATGGTTCTGTTTCATTATTTTTATAGCCATGTATATGGTTCTTCCACCCAAACACTATCTCTCCTTTTGATGCACGAATCATTATTTTATTTGAAATATAATAATCCAAATGACCTGACAACACAACCGCACAATCTTCTCCAAATGGATGGCTATGAGGTGGTATGCCTTCATGCGATTGAAAAATCACTTCATACACCCAATACTTATCATCATTCGTTTTATGAATAAGATCATTTTTTGATATATTAATAGTTGTTTGTGATAAATCGAAACTCCTCATTCGGCCCTCCTGATTAATTTCAGACTTACTTATCTTTTGAAACCATTGCATAGAGCAGTAACATGAAATGATCCTCTAATTTAAAATACATTTTATTTATATATATTCTATTGCTATTTTATCCAAATAAACACTATTAAAAATCAATCCGCAGAATGAAATTCAAATAAAATTTCCTAATACTTTCGTATTAAGAAATTTTCAAATCACTACATATAACCACTTATTAAAATCTATAGTATATTCGTTATTTAGTTCGAAATATTCGTTCATTTTATACAAATACATATGTATTAAATTGCGGAAGATATTACTTGTTTGACAAAACCTAAATCTACCATTATCATCAACACGAACCTAGTTATAGGAGTGATAAAAATGAAAATTTACGTTGATGCAGATGCTTGCCCTGTAAAAGATGTAATTATTTTTGAGGCTACGAATGCAGAAATCCCTGTAACCCTCGTTACTAGCTTTTCTCATTATTCTAATGCTCAGCAACCTAAAGGTGTGGAAACAATATATGTTGATTCCGGAGCAGATGCTGCAGATTACCGAATTATGCAGTTAGCAAAAAAAGAAGATTTAATCGTAACACAAGATTACGGTCTTGCTTCGCTCGCTTTAGCAAAAGGCTGTATCGTTCTACACCATAAAGGCTATAAGTATACGAATGATAACATTGAACAATTGTTACAAACACGATATTTAAGTGCAATGGTTCGAAAAAGTGGTAAACGTACAAAGGGACCGAAACCATTTACAGCAGAAGATAAAGAGAAATTTAGAGAGCTCTTTAAAAGTATGATCGCACTTTAAAAATGAATCGTCTATTTGCAAGGAAAACTTCGCAAAACAAAGAAGAGAATATCGTAATGAACATTCTCTTCTTGAGGTTTACCCTTTAAAATGAAGGTAAATTATCTAAGTTATTTTCTTTTATTCCATCAGGTTCACTACGTATAATATCTCTACCATACTTATGAAATACGTCCACATGAGCTAACTTCCCTGATTTTGCTTCACTAAGAGCAGTCATATAATCTAACTCTCTCCCGCTACTTGTTTTAAAAGCAATCAAATCACCTTCATCATTTTTACGAACAGCAACAATTTGTTCTGCTCCTGAAGTAACTTCCTGAGCTATTTCAAATTGAGCTTGCTCTTCCCCTTGATGTAAATAATCATTATATACTTTTTCAAAGTCTTTTTTGTCCATTAAACTCACCTCCAAAACATTTTATTAGTATGGTTGGGAGGTGTTGGTTTTATGTACTTTTCTGTTAGAAAAACGAATTTTTAATACCTACGCAAACCCTTCAAAGTCTCCAATATATCATCTGTAAAGGCTGTACTACCCTCTGTCTCTAAAGCTCTGAAATAAAAACTTCTTAGGAAAGTTCTAATATTTTGTACTAAAATAGCATGCTGCGGATGTCGGATGTCTTCAACAGTTGCTATACTATGTAACCAGTTGCTCCACTCTTCTTCAGTTAAAAGATTTTGGTTACGTAAAGACATAATTGGCTTTACTAATCTCTCATCTTCAAAGTGTACATATACGTAATCACTTAATCGAACCTTTTGACGAACAGCTGCAAGAATCGCATACGAAAATTCACGATTTTGTATTGTACGTGCTAACGCATCAAGCGCATCTGCTGCATGTGCAGTAGAGTGTGCCCAGCCTTTTCCTTCTACGTAACCTCTTACATCTTCTTCTAAATATACATATTCCAGCACTTGTTCTGCTACACTGTACAGTTGTTCTTCGGATAACAACGGTTCTCTTTCATGAACAGATAAAATAAGTGGTGGAATTAATACGGAGAATGCACGTTTAAATACAGAGTCTGTTCCCTTTTCACCAATTTTATAAAATAAATAATCAGGACTAATTGCTTGTAACATTAATCCTCTTAACTCTTTTTGTCTAAATACATCATTTGTAATCCATGTGTGAAGCGTACTATAAATTAAATCATCACGTAATTCAGCATCAGGTGATCCGATATAATCTAGCATCCACTGCGCATATGGATATGCATCTACGTCTTCTGGTACAGCATAATTATTATTTTTAATTTGTAGTAGTTCTTCTTTTAGTTCTAGTACTTCATTCATTCTATTCCCTGTCCCCTTTTTACGTTTTTTTATTGCCTTATCCCCCGTTTTTTACTTTCTAAAGTTAATTTAATTATACGAGAATTATAACTATAAATAAAAGGCTATACATATAATTTTGATTATGTATTACTTTCGCTCTTGAAATATAACTTCTGGATTTGCTAAATCACTATTCCGAAATACAACATCCGCATAACTTTTTGGGTTATGCTCATTTATATACATCTTACAAGCCGCGTGATACCTGTTTAAAAACATCTTCTCTGCTTCTTCATAACTGCCAAAAGCTTCAGTTTCCCGCTTAGCACCACGTTTTCTCGCAATCTCAAAATTTGTATCTACAAAGATTTTGTAATCAAATAAATGCGCAACGTCTTTTTTCAATAGAAACGTTCCATCTACTATTAATATCATATTTTGCGTGGCCAATAGCGGCTCATTATGTACAGGCATATCCGTTATTAAGTTATGAGAAATCGTTTCATACTGTAAATTTCCGTTAGGTCCTAAAGGCATTAATAATCTTTCTTTGAAAGCTATATAATCGTGTGCATCTTCATAATACCCTCTTGCAGATTCTTTTCCTTTTGCATAGCGAATCACTCTTGGATTATGAAAATCATCAATGCTGGCGCGTGTTACTGGTAATCCTCGTTTTTTTATTTCTTCCGCTAGTTCGTTTGCAAATGTTGTTTTTCCTGAGGCTGTAATACCGCTTACTCCAACTCTTATTGGATGGGTTAAATTTAGCTTTACAATATGATCTGCAATTTCTTTGATTCTTTGTTTTCGGTTCATGATATCTCCCTTTATAATTAGTTGACATAATATAATTATAGATAATAATTCATGTCACTATTTGTCAGTAAATTGATATCCTTTCTCGAATCGCTGATATCTCGAAAAAATCATTGATATATTTTAAGTTATGATAGATATATTTGAAAAATCGTTGATATATTATTAGCTTACTTTGCCTTAAACCCTCGATATAAAGCAGTCCGTAATTCTTGTTTGTATTCTTCAATTTCTGGCATTTCGAGTTCTTCTGCTAGTCTGATAGCTAATTCAATATCATACGGTACTCGTACAAGTTGAATAGAAAAGCTCGCTGCTTCTTTTTCATTGTAAGTCCCTTCAAATATTAAATAGGAAGCTTGCGTTATTTCAAGTGGGTTTCCTACGCTACCGGCATTACATAACGTTTTCCCTCTGAAATTTTGAACGAACGCTTGGTGAACGTCACCGTAACAAACGACATCTGGTTTTCTTTCCCCTTCTATATTTTCCGTCAGATCACTATTTTCGAACATACTAATACGTTCTTCTCTTGAAGCGTGTGGTTGAATTCTTTCATATAAACTTCTCGGTGAAGCGTGAAACATACGAATGAATTTCCCACTCATATAAAACTCGATTGAAAATGGTAAGTTTCTTAAATAGTCATTTTGTTCTTCCGATAATTGTTTTTGATGCCATTTCAATGCTTCAAATTCAGTCGGCTTTGTAATAAAATCATCCCAGTTTCCCATTACGACTACTTCACATTCTTTACGAATGATTTCAATTGCTTCACTGGAATGAGGTCCTTTTCCTACTAAATCTCCAAGGCAAATAATGCGCTCGATTCCTCTTAATTTAATATCATTCAACACGGATTCTAATGCTTGAATATTACCGTGAATATCTGAAATTACTGCTATTTTATCCATATAAATTACTCCTTTATTTATTAAATTCACTTGATTGATACCATTTTGGAATATAAGATGAAAAATGATTATGATCTTCTAAAATTCCATTTAATCTTTCCTTCATATCATCTAATAAATATGGTGTGCTTCGGTTTGTCCATACGATATCAGCCGGGAATATCATTGCTGCATATAATGAGTACAGTTTCCAAAAATGTAGATCAGGTTCTCCTCCGCAATAACCGTGAACTTGTCCAATCGCGAATGGTTTGCTTATATTCGTTGTAAATAGTGCTACTTTATGAAAATCATGAATAGGATCACCAATATCGAATCTAGCAAAATCAATGACAGCCCGAAACTCATTTTGGTCAATCATTATATTAGCCGGATGAAAATCGTCATGTAAAAATACGATGGGACGATTTTTTAATAAATCTTTATGATTTCCTACAAAATCTATCACTGTATTTAAATGAAAAAAGTCTACTTCATATTCTTTCAACGCTTCTAAGTATCTCTCATATTTACTCCATATAGACATTTCCCATGAATTACTTTTATCTTCTTTTTCAACTAAATGAATCTTTTTTAGTACTTCTCCAGCCTTTTTTCCAGCCCTATACTGCTCTTCTGTAGACAACGTTCTTAATATATCTTCACCATCTAATCCATCAATCCATTCAAAAACTTGTACACATTTATTGAATTTAGTAAGACTAATAAAATGAATTAATTTTGGCATAGGAATATGTAAAGAATCTAGCTGCTGCATATATTCATATTCTTCCTGCTTCCGTTCAAAATATGATGAATCGCATACTTTAATAAAATACGAGGCCCCACTCTCTAATTCAATTTTATATTTCTCATCGAATGAAAAGCCTTTTGAAATAACAGTCGCTTTTAACATGCGAGGCCATTCTAGTATTCTCTCTATCTCTCTAAGCATTTCTTCCACAACGTTCACCTCTATCAATATATGTACAAACTCCCTAACACTTCATGCTCTCGTTTATTTCCACCTTTAAACTCTACTGCAAATGGATATTCACCATTCTTATTCAAATGTTCTAACACTAGCCCTTCTCCAATCGGTTCACAAAACTGCACATGAATATCTCCAAATACTACACTTTGACACTCGGCATTCCATTTTTCATTTTTCACAACTGAGCTTGTAGATAGCTCCATTACTTCTTTCCATTTCCGTACTGTTTCTCGAACATTTTTTACTGCGTAATGAATCGTTTCAATTTGTTGCACTTTGTTTTTATGTTCAGTAATCGTCCCACTGTTACGTAAATCGTTTCTTCTTTCTTCGTCCGTTTCATTCCACTGTATAAAGAAAGGTAATTTCGGTCCGTTCTCTTCTTGCTTAACGAATAACATTTTCCATTCTAAAAGTCGGCCATCTTTTCTCATACGTTTCCCTTCAAATGGCCCTATCGTATGTAAGCCGTACTTATTAAAGTTAACTGCTAGCTCCTCAATTGCATCTGTTCGGATCGCGATTTGTAGCATTCCTTCTCCATTTTGTAGTTTCACCACTGTTTCTTGTACTAATGGATTTTCTGCTTCTTTCGCTTTTTCTTCATGTTGAACTGCTAAAAATTCTATATATGATAAATCAAAATAACTTAAACTATTCCAAGTACCCCAATTCGTATGCTCTCCGCCTAATACAGTATGAAATCCAAGTTCCTGCATTTGTTTTGCCGCTTCCTCCGGTGTACCATGAACTGTGTGAACGAGATGATCAAATCGTAACATGTCTTTCTCCCCTTTCTCTCCATCCTTTTATTGTATATTTTATTTTTCTTTCATTCAATTCAAAAACTTTAAAACCTAGTTGATTTATACGATTAATATGTATTATAATGAAACAAATTTAATTATTGCTGATTGGAAAAACCAAAGGCACTTTTCTCATACGGGAAAAGTGTCTTTTTCATTTATTATTACAGGGGGATTATTTATGCAGAAATTAATTGTCTTTGCTATTATTGGATTTTTCGCTCAATTGATCGATGGAGCACTCGGAATGGCGTATGGGGTAACGTCTACTTCACTATTATTAATGTTTGGTATTGCACCGGCTGTAGCTTCCGCATCGGTTCATTTAGCTGAAGTCGTTACAACTGCAGCTTCTGGCGCATCTCATATCAAATTTGGAAACGTTGATAAATATACAGTTTCCAGGCTTACATTACCTGGGGCAATCGGCGCATTTATTGGGGCATGTTTTTTAAGTAATTTGCCTGGAGATGTAATCAAACCGTACATTTCCGTATTTTTATTTACTTTAGGGGTTTATATTTTATTACGATTCATCATTCAAAAACAAATTGTCACTTCAAATAAGCGTATGTCTGCCAAACAACTTGTGCCGCTTGGTTTATTCGCTGGATTCGTTGATTCAACTGGTGGCGGTGGTTGGGGGCCGATTACGACACCCGTTCTTCTAGCAAGAGGAAATGAAGCTAGAAAAGTTATTGGATCTGTAGATACGAGTGAATTTCCTGTTTCACTCGCTGCAACAATTGGCTTCTTCATCTCACTTGGCTGGGAACAAGTAAGCTGGGTTTGGGTATTTGCCTTAATGCTCGGCGGTATTGTCGCAGCTCCAATTGCTGCATGGTTAGTCCGCATCGTTCCGCCCCATTTACTTGGCGTATTAGTTGGTGGTCTTATTATCTTCACAAATATTCGTACACTGCTTACTACATTTAAAGTGGATCCAACTATTATTTCACTTTCTTACGTTGCAGTTGGTCTTGTCGTTATTATTTCTATTTTCATTGCTGTTCGAAATCATTCCAATCGTCCTAACGCATCAACGGCTGAGTATCCAAATGATCAGAAGCAAATGCTACCATAACTATAAAAAAATACCGCTCAATTTAGAGCGGTATTTTTTATTTTTCTATTTTCCAATTAATCATCGTTTCTGTAGCATTTACTCTCTTCATATGTAACTTTTCTAAAACACGCATCGAACTATAGTTATCTAGGAGTGTCTCTGCAATTATTGTTTCTACCTCTCCTGTTTTGAAAGCCCAATCGATTAGTTCTTTTACAGCTTCTGTTGCATAGCCCTGATTCCAATATTTCTCAATAAATCCATAGCCAATTTCTACTGTTTGATCCTCGTTTGGTTTCCCTTTAAATCCAATATCACCTAAAACGCTATCATCTTCTTTCCGAAAAACATACCACGCCCCCCATGGTAATAAAGCCTCATCTTGTTTCACATTCTCTACATGCCCTACAATATGCGGACCGCTATTATATCCTTGCTCGTTAGCGACTTGAATCCTCTCTTCTGTACACGGCACTATATAGAGCCTTTTTGTTTCTAATTTCATTTTGATTTCCCCTTTTTGCTTAAACGTTACTCTAATTATAACAAATAATATGACTTTATTATGAATGTCGAATTATATTTTTCTGAATTTTCTTTTTATTTAGAGGGTTTTTCAATATTTTTTGCGAAACATTTGTATAACAATTTTTTCTTTGCTTATTGCTACATAATAGTAGGTTCGGGTGGAGTTTTGCAAGCGTTTCCTATACAATAACCGATATTTTTTGACTTTTCCTAACAAAATATCTTGCAATATATTCAGAAAGTCATTACAATTGCCATATATTAAAAATCTTAGCAATATATAAATCCTCATCAATCCGATGAGGTAGAGGTTGCGACTTTTAATAGTAAAACGGACGAGACACAGAGAATGTCACCGACTCCGTTTGAAAGGAAAAGTTGCCGAAGTTTATATTTCTTCTCTGGAAATATGAGCTGGGGCTGTCTCCGAAAGGAACAGAACTGTCACGTTTACAAAATTACCGTGTAAACGTGGGGTGCTATCTTAACGGAAGGGTATGATGGGGTGGTTATTTGTGAAACGTTCCGCCAAATTCCTTTGGCGGTTTTTTGTATTTTTCTCCCCCGCTCCTTCCTAACCTACAAGAAAAGGAGTGTTGAACATGAATAGCGCAACAAATCAATCTACCTCTAAAACGCAAACTACACAAGGACAAGGTGAATTAAAACGCGGATTAAAATCGCGTCACCTTACGATGATTTCTCTCGGCGGTACAATTGGTACCGGACTATTTCTTGCCAGCGGTGGTGTCATCCATTCAGCTGGTCCTGGCGGCGCATTAATTGCATACGCCGCAATTGGAATTATGGTTTACTTCTTAATGACAAGCTTAGCTGAACTCGCAGCTTACATGCCTGTTACTGGATCTTTTAGTACGTATGCAACAAAATTTGTTGATCCATCACTTGGCTTTGCACTTGGATGGAACTATTGGTATAACTGGGCCATTACAATCGCTGCTGAACTTGCAGCCGTAACATTAATTATGAAATTTTGGTTCCCAGATACCCCTTCTCTTATTTGGAGTGGATTATGTTTAGCTATTATTTTCCTTTTAAACTACTTATCTGTTAAAGGGTTTGGTGAATCTGAATATTGGTTCGCACTTATTAAAGTAGTTACTATTATTATCTTTTTAATTGTCGGCTTCATGATGATTTTCGGAATTATGGGCGGCGAAACTGTTGGCTTCAAAAACTTCACTGTTGCAGATGCTCCATTTAACGGCGGCATCATGGCAATTATCGGTGTGTTTATGGCAGCTGGTTTCTCCTTCCAAGGTACTGAATTGTTAGGAGTTGCTGCTGGTGAAACATCTGATCCAGAGCGTAATATTCCGAAAGCAATTCGTTCTATCTTTTGGCGTATTCTTTTATTCTATATCCTTGCGATTCTCGTTATCGGTTTATTAATTCCTTATACGACTGAAAGCCTTGCTGCAAGTGATGTAACAGTAAGTCCATTTACACTTATTTTCGAAAAAGCGGGCGTTGCCTTTGCTGCTTCTGTTATGAACGCTGTTATTTTAACTGCTGTACTATCTGCTGGTAACTCTGGTATGTATGCATCAACTCGTATGCTTTGGGATTTAGCTCGCCAAGGAAAAGCACCAAAGTTTCTTGGTAAATTAGATAGCCGCGGGGTACCTGTTAACGCATTAATCGTAACATCGATTGTCGGTAGTATCGCTTTCATTGCTTCTTTATTCGGTGACGGTGTTGTATACATTTGGTTATTAAACGCATCTGGAATGTCTGGCTTTATCGCATGGGTTGGAATAGCAATTAGTCATTACCGTTTCCGTAAAGCATATACCGTACAAGGCAAAGATTTAAAAGACTTACCATATAGAGCAAAATGGTTCCCATTCGGTCCAATCTTCGCATTTACACTTTGTATCATCGTAATTTTAGGACAAAACTACGGCGCATTTATGGGTGAATCAATCGATTGGAACGGCGTACTCGTTTCTTACATCGGTTTACCACTCTTCTTAGTACTATGGTTAGGATATAAATTTACGAAAAAAACAAAAGTGATTCCACTTGATAAATGTGAACTAAAATAAAGTGAAACGAGCAAACAAATTTGTTTGCTCGTTTTTTATTGCAAACCTCTTTGCTTCCCTATTACTCCTGTTTTTGCCATAATAGAAGAAATATAATTAAAGGTTGGGATACAATGAACATTCGCATTACTGATGAAGCAAAAGCAGCTATACATAGATTAGAACGTAAAGACAAAAAGATCATTCGCATTAGAGGGACAATGACAAACTCTTGTAGTATTTTCGTTGATGTCGATTTAATTTGGGATACATATAACGCAGATGATGTTGTATATGAAGATGCAGATCTTATCGTACAAATGGATTCATTCACGAAAGACTACACTGGTGATACGGTGAAACTTGATTATAAGACGACAGGTTTTAGTATTACGACTCCGAGTGAGACTTTAGTTTATGGATTGTCGATTAAAAAATAAAAATTGTTTTCATTTGACCACTGAGGTGAAAAAATGGGTAAATATGTTCCGTTAAAATTTTTATTTAACGAAGAATTAGCAGAAAAAATGGCTGATTCTATTTGTAAACACGATCCTACTTTCTCTAAAAGAAACTTTGTATCTTCTGTAACATGTAAAGTTGAAAATTTAGAGTTAAAGCATCGTATTGAAGTAATTGCAGATGAATTACACAATGCTTTACAAAAAGATTTTAATGCAGCCATACATATATTACTGAAAACATTAGGACCAGAAAATACAACAGAAGTAGGCACATTTACATGTATGAAATAACGAAAAGGAATACTGCTGAATATGCCATTCGGCCTTTTCTTCAAACATACCATGAAGACACACTAGACATATTGCAACAGTGGATTTATGACGAAAACAGCCACATTAGAAGATTAGTTTCTGAAGGTACAAGACCAAGGCTTCCTTGGGCTAAAAAAATTGGAGCTCTAAAAGGTGACTTTAAGAACAATTTACAGCTTCTTGAACCTTTAATGAATGACCCTTCTAAATATGTTCAAAAATCTGTAGCCAATCATATGAACGATATTACGAAAGAAGATAAAGAACTCGTTTTTCAGTGGTTACAGCAATTACGTGATAAACAGCATCCTATTAATCCTTGGATTATAAAACATGGACTAAGAACAGTAATAAAAAGTGGTACTTTACCAAAAAATTTTTCTTTTTAAGTATTTTAAACAAAACCGCTTATGCTTCAAAAATGAAGCATAAGCGGTTTTCCTTTTGAATATAGAAATAACAAACATAAAAAGTACTTTAAATTTCTTCTTTATATCATTATTTTACTAACTCTTCTATGTTATTACTTTCCTTAATTTTTTCGGATGATAGCCAGAGTGAATAACTTGTTCCATCCTTGTTCCTTAAATATATGTTAAATTCCTTATTATATAGTTCTTCTTTAAGAATAGTGACTACCTTTCTCAAATCATCTATTACATATGGATCATTTCTATATTTTATCTCACTGTCATTGAAAACTAATGTCAATTCATACTCTAGACAATTGCCGTCTTTCGGGTGTGGACAAGTAATATCCTCAATTTCAAAACGATCATTTTGAATTTCATTTAACCTTACGCCTACTTTTGTTTCAGTTTGAACCAAATATGTCCAATAACCGCTTACTGTGTTTTTCATTGTTAAAAGCAGTTCTTCTTTCGTTATAGCTTTTTGCACATTTTGAAAAGGCAAGCCTATAGATTCACCATTATAATCCTCAATTTCAAGTGTTGTTATCTTTCTATTACTCTTCTGAATGAATTGGATTAGAGCATATAAACGATCTAATTCTTTTGATTCAAATTGACTGTAATCAATCTTGTCACTCGTTTTTAAAGTTAATAATAACTTATCCGTTGGTTTCTCCTCTATATCATCATCCACTATATATTGAAAAACATTTTTATTTTCAGGTTCCACGTAACCTAATTTTTTAATTTCTTCTAGCATTGGTTTAAATTTCTTATATTCCTCATATGTTTTTTTTCCGTATTGATATTCATCACCTTTTATTCTTGAATATAAGAAGCCATCTACCTCTACTCTAAATTGAATATTTTTGTTATTTTTTGCTTGAACAGTATGATATGTATGCCCCATATTCCCTTCGTTTATAGCACCCCAATGTGTTACAATCACATCAATTCCGTGCTTTTTTTTCACATATTTTTTCACCTGATCGTCATCTTTATAATTACACCCACTTAAACATAAGAAACATAACAATAGTAACATTACATTTTTCATTCTTTTCATATAGCACCTTGCCCTCTTTTCGCATAAACAAAATATTCCATATATATAGAATACTAAATCGCTGAATGTTTTCAAAGAATTAAAATATTTTTACACTCGGTATATATATCTATTTCTTTTATTAATGGCTCTAATAAGTTTTAATATTGATAATCGAATATAATAAAAAGAAACCTAAATTTAAGGTTTCCCATTTTTACCAACAATTTAAATTTTAATAGATATTTTTTAGCCAAGTAATAATTCGTAGTACCTGAAACGACTCAAACCAAGTAATGAAAAACAGGACAACAAAGAAAGAGATAAGTGATATGAATTTTAATCTTCCATCTTCACGTCTAGCAATCGCTATAATACTCAGAACCAATCCAATTAAAAAAGAAATATACCCTAATAGGATAATAGGCTCAGAATAGCTATCTATTATCCTATTTAATCCAAATAATAACATTCCAAAAGTCATCAAGGTTATTGAAAATACACTAAATTTTTTCATAATTCAACCTCCAATATAATTTTACTATTTTATGGAGAGAATAATTTTTTTATGCGTATGAATGAACAATTACACTATAAAAGTAGATAACTCAATTTATTTTTTCATTAAACAACTGCCTTCTTTTATACCCTCAAAGGATTTTCACTCAATTAACCCGAATATATAAATAACAATTCTCACAAGGAGTAACTTTATATGAATCTATTCGAGCACGAAACGTAAAACCGTTCCCCTTTCATAAGAGGTCCTCCTTTTTTCTTTTCTCACCATATCATTTACTTACAAAATAGGAGGATACAATTATGAAACGTGATCCATTATTTGTAACTTTATTAGAAAGTGCAAATACACATTTTAGCGGCTGGGATTTTTCTTTCATTTCAGAAACAGGTCGAATGAAGAGCGAGCCTTTATCGTGGTCATACGGCAGTACTGCTTTTCAGCTTATGCAACGTGCAGAATCAATGCTCGATATGGGTACTGGCGGCGGAGAGTTTTTATCTATGTTACAACCGTTCCCGTCAACTATATTCGCTACTGAGGGCTACGCTCCAAATGTGCCAATTGCTCGAAAGAAATTAGAGCCTTTAGGGGTTACCGTTGTAGAAGTGACCGATGATACCGCTTTGCCATTTCAAGATGGTCAATTTAATTTAATTTAATTATAAATCAACATGAATCGTATGCTGCTTCTGAGGTAAACAGAATTCTTTCTCCAAGTGGCGTTTTTCTTACACAACAAGTTGGCGGTCTTGATTGCGCGGAACTTAATGAGCAGTTTGGCTCACCACTAAATAGCGAATTTGCAAGTTGGTCTCTCGAAACCGCATGCAGTGAGTTAAAGCAAAATGGATTTACTATCTTAGATGCAAAAGAGGAATTCCCTTTCCAACGCTTTTATGACATTGGCGCTATCGTCTATTATTTAAAAGCGATTCCGTGGCAAATTCCTGATTTTACTGTTGAAAGGTATTGTGAGGAATTATATCGTATACATGAAATCATCTTACAAAAAGGTTATTTTGATGTGAAGCAACATCGTTTTATGATTAAGGCGATTTGTAGCTAACAAAAAGAGGTGGCAAAGCCACCTCTTTTTTGCTCCGTTTACATATGTTCTCTACTCTTTCATAATAAGAAAAGTTATATCATGCATATTACAATTATGACCAATGAATTGTATTTCTGAAACATATAATCACCTCGCATATATGATGAGAGCAAAAACGTGATTTTTCACTTTCCTCTTCTATTGAGAAATGAGTTGTTTTTCATATCGCTTGTTCGCATCATCTTCTGTCAAACATGCAGTTGTGTAATGAATAATATTCCGGTTATCATACGTAAACATATGTTCTAACTTATTTTCTTCTGTTAATACTGTCGGTAAGTATTTTGGTAAATTGCTAACTACTCCTCTATTATCACCATCTAATATCCAATCAATTTCTTTCCATTCTAATAGACCTTCAGCCGTACGTAATGGTGTATTCATTTGCATTCCATCTGGCAAATCAGCAACGAACACATACATTCCTTCACTAGCCTGGGGCTCATCTTTACCTTTAAAACCAACAGTCCCTTTATACGTTACACTTGAAAGTTCTATGCCCGTTTCCTCAAATGTTTCTCTAATTATTCCTTCGTATGGCGTTTCATTATCTTCTATTTTTCCTCCAACACCATTCCACATCCCCATATTCGGCTTTTTATTTCTATTTAATAGCAGTATTTTATCGCTTTTTCTAATAAAGCAAATTGTGTATTTGTACATACGATCATTTCCTTTCATTTTCCACATGAGTTATTTGGCTTATTTTCAAGTATCGACGAGTCTAAACATAAATTTTTCATATCATTTAATCCAAAAGGTTTTTTAAAGAAAATAAAGTGAAACTTTAATAAGTGGGGTTTTGCTCCTCTCCCACTTATTCTATCATTTTCATTTTTGAAAAAGGATAATATACAAATTCCACCTTGCCAATTATGTTATCTTCTTCAATATATCCTAAGCCATTTCGACTATCTCTACTTACTTCGCGGTTATCTCCCATTACAAATAACTTATTTGGCGGAATTTTTGTCTTTTGAAAGTTATAAAACACTTGTGTGTTGTTAAATAAATCTTTGTTTGTATATGGTTCTTCTTGCTTTTTATCGTTCACATATACCTTTCCGTTCGTTATGTTAATTACATCACCAGGAAGCCCTATTACACGTTTCACATAATATTTCGATTCATCCGCTTCCTTTATAATGACAATTTCTCCGTGTTGTAAATTAGAAAGACGTACTACTGCTTTATTTACAAATACGTAGTCTTCTTCATATAAAGTCGGCTGCATCGATTCCCCTTCCACCTTACATAAAGTAAAAGAATGGTAGCCTATGACTATCACCAATATAAATAGTATGTACTTTCCCCAGCCTCTCTTAATCTCCTTTTTCATATCCATTCCCACCTTATAAAGCGCTTTTTAACTCAAAAAATATATCACTGCACAATATATTTCCATGCAGTGATACTATTTTTACTGTGCCTTGTTCGGTTGTTCTACTGGAATTGAATTTGCATTTGATCTATTTGTTTTTAACTCAAAATACGCATCCAAAATTTCTTTACCAATCGCAGAATTAATTCCTGATTTATCATCATTCACCCATGGTACAACAACTGAAAAAGCTACTTCCGGATCAGCATCATATGGTGCATAACCGACAAGAGTTAAATTATAACATTTTTTTCGGTTGTTGTTCTCATCTCTTCCAATATCACTTTCTCCACCATATACTGTCTCAGCTGTTCCTGTTTTTCCCGCTGGTTTATATGGTAGACCTTTAAACGTTCCGGTACCTGTTCCGTCAGCTTCTTGAAAAACTCTTCTAAATCCTTCTTTTACATGATTAATGTACGAAGTGTCCATATCCACTCTATTTAATACAACTGGTTCAATCGACCGAACGACTTTTCCTACATCCTCTGGTCTATTCGGTTGCTCTCTAACTTCTTGTACAATTTGTGGCTTCATTCGGTAACCGCCATTTGCAATGGTTGAAATATATTGTGCAAGCTGAAGCGGCGTATATGTATCATACTGTCCAATCGCGTAATCAAGTAAAAATCCGGGTATGTTATCAGTTCTACCTACTTGACCAATTGATTCATTTGGCAGGTCAATACCAGTCGACACACCTAGGCCAAATTGTCTAAAATAGTAGCGCATTTTATTAAATGTTTCTTGTTTAATATCTAATGGATTGTTTGGGACATAATTAATACCTGCCATTTTTAAAGCCGTATTAAACATATAAACGTTCGATGACACTTGCAAAGCTCTTAAATCATCAATATCCCCAAATTCTTTCCACGATTTCTTCGGCTTAGAACTTCCTTTAAAATACATTGGTGCATCAAAGAAATGTGTATACGGCTTAATCGCTTCTGTTTGATATCCAGTTAATAAAGTAGCACCTTTTACAGTTGACCCTAACTCATAAGAACTTGTCATCGTTCCTAATGCATAATCTTCTATTTGCATACCGCCATCTTTATTTACAATTTTCTTTCCTGCCATTGATAAAATTTGACCGTTTTTCGGATTCATCATTACTACGAACGCACGATCCATCATCGGCTCTGCAGCATGAAAGGCTCGTAAATTCTTTTCAAGGCTTCCCTCTACTCTTTTCTGTAAATCCATATCGACTGTTAACATCAAGTTATTTCCACTTTTTCCTTCAGTCACTTTTTCTGTTCGAACAATCTTCCCTGCTTTATCCATAATATTTTTAGACTGTTCTTTCGTTCCATGTAGTGCATCTTCGTATTGTTTTTCAATGTAACTTTTACCAATACGGTCGTTTCGATTATAATCACGAACTAAATAATAATCTAATTGTTCTCTTGGCAACCCTTCATTTTCATTAGAAACGCTACCTAGTATAGAGCGCAGTATTTTATCATTTGGGTATTCACGTTCCCAATCTACTGTCGTATCTACCCCCGGTAAACTTGCCAACCTTTCACTAACGACAGCATATTCATTTTTACTTACATCTTTTTTAACGATTTGCGGCGTCATTTTATATCCCGCATTCATTTTGCTTTTAATGGCTAGTACTTCTAGGTCTTCTTTTGAAAGTTCACTTAATTCTTCTTGTGTAATTCTTTCCCGGCGCAGTTCTTCTACTTTTTTATCTAACTCTTTTCCTTCTATTTCTTGCTTTCTAAATTTACTCTCATCTTCTTTCGTTACTTTCGCCGCTGCCCGCTTTTCATTTAACTGCATCCAAAAATCCTTTTTATCTGTTTCTGTTAACTTGTCTATGTCCTCTTGCGACATTTCAATTAGTTTGGCTAAATCTCTTGCTACTTGTAAAACTTCTTTCGAGTCTACTCCTCTCATTTTCGTATATGTAACGGTTCGCAATGGTTTATTATTTACAATAACGTGACCTTGCCGATCAAACATTTTCCCTCTAGGAACGGGAGTGCTTACCGTTACATCTTCCTTTTTATTTACTTCATTTCTATACGTTTCTCCATCAATGATTTGTACTTTACCTAATTGAATTATAATAGCTGAAAATAAAAGAAAGACAATAAAAAATAGTACATTTAACCGAAATGGAATATGAGTCTTTTTCTTTTTCGATAGTTTTTTCTGTTCCTTTTTCTGTCTCATTTCGCTCCCTCGCTTCATTCTATTAACATTTCTACGCAAAGTCATTATGTATCAAATTTATTTATATGATATATATAGAATTTTATATTAATTATAAAAGAAATAAAAGATTTAATTTTCAGTTTTCTATTTTTATATCCTATTTATTACCATTCCCTGAATGCAAAATAACATGAATATTATTCTAAAAGAAAAATGGGGCAAATTGATTTTTATACCATTAGTTTACATTTCTTTGTATACTAAAGAAATATATTCATAAAAGACATTACTTAAGGAGCGAACGAAAATGACAGATTCATTTACAATACATACTAATGCGTCCCATTGTTTAAACTTTATGATTTACATTCAAAATATGTATCTCAACCAAAAAGAGAAAAAAGGAAATTTACGTTTTCCTTACATAGCAAAAACATTACATTTCTCAAGTGACTTTGAAACAAATTTCAAAGAATTATGGCATTCACTTCGCAAACAAATTGCTAACAACCGATATGATTTACAAATTTTTCATGAAGAAAACCATATCTTCTATGAGAAGCTTTTTAACACCCAATTATGTAATGAAGACTCTTTTAAAGAATTAGTATGTAGTTTTCAAGTATGGTGGACTAGCATAGTAGGTCAACTTTCATTAGAACGTTCTGTAGATGAATATGGGCAACAACTTTTTAACGATTTAGTTTTATACTTAAAGCAAAACGAAATAGAACCTTTACAACAGCTACATATTAGCTTACTTTATGACGATTGTTTATTGGTTAAAGAAAACATTTCTTCCTATTCTGCTATTTTGCCGACTAAAACCTTTTTTATAAATTATAGAGATGTGGTTACTACATTATCGACCTGTTTTCATGTTGCTTAATACAGCGATTACCCAAATAAAAAACTGAGGTAGATACCTCAGTTTTTTCGTTAACTTATTTCATTGAAGATAACCCTTCAACAAACTCACCAATCTTATTTTGAAAAACAAAGTCAAAGTTATATTCTTGTCCTGTTAACTCTTCATTTACTAAAATAGTTGTTGCCCCTACTTCTCTCTTTGCGATTTCCGGGAATGAAGCGACAGGTTGTACTTTTAATGACGTTCCCATAACGAGAAGTACATCTGTTTCATATAAACGTTTCATCGCATTTTGATATTGAGGCAATGTATCTCCGTATAAAACAACGTCTGGATTTAAAATGAAATTACACTTCTCACAGCGCGGCACTTCATGATCAATCATATACTGTAAATCATATCCCGCTTTACACTTCGGACAATGTGCTGTTTGAAGTGTTCCATGTAAATCAATGACATGTTTACTGCCACCTAATTGATGTAAACCGTCAATATTTTGCGTTAAAATCGTAATATCTTTCCCTTGTTCTTCTAGCTCAGCTAAAAAACGATGTCCACGATTTGGTTTATATTGATGGAACGTATTAATTTGAAAGATTTCTTTATAATGCTTCCAAAATTCTTTCGGACTTCGGTTATAGTACCCTCTTGATAAATACATCTCCACATTCGCATCAGCATACAATCCATTTGCTGAACGGAAATCTGGGATACCACTTTCCGTACTTGCACCAGCGCCTGTTAATACTGTAATTTTCTTCGCTTTTTCTAAAATTAAACGTACTTCTTCAAATTGTTGCACAAAAATCACCTCTATGTATTTTCCTATTCTTATTATACCAGTTGTTTACAGGAGGTGTTGTACAATTCATTTTACTTAATGCGTTGCGCCCCCAATCTCTACAATATCTACTTCAACTGTCATCGTTACTTCAATTGCCAATTCTATTCCCTTACTAATAGTAGAAAGTGACATACTCGGTTGCCCTGGATAGTTACTCGCTTGTTCTGGTAAAAACGGAATATGAATGAATCCGCCTTTTATTTTCTTATCATGTTTCTCTAGTTCATGCATAAGTCCATAGAATAAGTGATTACAAACGAATGTGCCTGCCGTCTGTGAAACAGATGACGGTATGCCCTCTTCGCGAAGTTTTTTTACGATTGCTTTCATCGGAAGTGTAGACCAATACGCAATCGCTCCTTCTTCTACAACCGGTACATCTACTGGCTGATTACCTTCATTGTCAGCAATTCTTGCATCATCAATATTAATTGCGACACGTTCTATCGTAATATCTGGTCTGCCCCCAGCTTGTCCGATACATATAGTAATTTCCGGCGCTAGTTCTTCTATATACTCTTTTAATACGCTTATTGATTTATGAAATACAGTTGGTATTTGTTTGCTTATTATCTTGTATTCCCCAATTGTTTTTTCATGCAAACCTTTTGCTACTTCCCAAGCTGGATTGATATTTTCTCCGCCAAACGGATCAAACCCTGTTAATAATACTGTTTTCATAGTTTTATCCTCCTAATTAAAAACGATATACAAGGCCGTACATAATAAACATATTTATGATAAAAATTGAAAGAGCAATTGGTACTTGCGCTTTAATAACCGCATTTTTATCCTTTAGCTCTAAAAGCATCGCAGGTACGATATTAAAGTTTGCTGCCATTGGCGTAAGCAGTGTTCCGCAATATCCAGCAAACATACCGAGTGCTGCCATAATTGCTGGGTTTCCGCCGTGCATTTGAACTATTAAAGGTAAGCCAATTCCGCCAGTAATAACAGCAAACGCTGCGAATGCATTTCCCATTACGACTGTAAATAGCATCATGCCTAAACAGTACGCCATAACAGCAACGAACGGATACTCTGTCGGTAATACTTGACCGACTAAATCAGAAACGACTTGTCCAACGCCAGATTTCGCGAAAATACCGCCAAGTGCTGCTAACATTTGTGGTAAAATGACAGCCCAGCCGACAGCTTGTAATAGTCTGCTTCCTTCTTGAACAGGCGTTGTTATTTTTGATTTTGTAATACGCATCGCCGCGACGAATGCGAGTAATGCACCAAGCGCTAATGCAACTAATGTTACTTTATCTGGATCAACAAGAGAGACATTTCCCCATTTAATTTTCCCTAACGTCAACGTACCGATAATTGTAAAAATAGGAATTAATAGTGCAGGCATAAAAATTTTATTTTTTAATTTCTCAGCATGTTTTACACGTTCTTGTACTGGAACTTCTTTTTCCTCTGATTTTGTCACTTTATTTAGCGAGGCTAAAACGACCATAGCGAGCACGATACAGCCAACGTAAAACGAAGGAATTACATTTCCAAATAAAAATGTAACTGCAAACAATGCCCAAAATAAACTAGAACCGAATCTGTTTGGATGTTCACGATCGAATGCGATACGAACAGCGATAAAAGCAACAATTATCCCTAATACATAATAGATTGTATCCATTGTGATGATGTTCATATTAGATTGCCTCCTTCTCTTCTTTTCCTTCTGCCTTCATTGTTTTCTCTATATATTTATCAAACCTTCTAAATCTAATCCAGCTTACAATAAGTGCAGATATTGCTGTCGGAATGCCCCAAAGTGCCATATCCCATACACCGACATGCATACCTACTGAATCGAAGAATCCTTTCATTAATAAAATAGCACCAGTTGCGATGAAAATATCTTCTCCGAAAAACCAAGCTGTATTTTCCGCAGCAGCTGCGTTTGCTTTAATCTTTTCTCTTAATTTTTCAGGAAGTTTACCGTATTTACCTTGCGCAGCCCCTTCTGCCATCGGTGCAACGAGCGGCCTTACTGTTTGCGCATGCCCACCAATATTAAGCCCTAGTGCTGCTGATGATTCTCTTATCGTAAAATATGACATTAATACTCTTCCAGTTGTTGCTCCTTTTGATTTCGTTATAAGTGCTTCGGCTCTTTCTTTTAAACCGTAACGTTCTAAAATTCCGATTACCGGTAAAGTTAATATAATTGGCATAGACATATATCTATTTTCTATGAAAAATTTACCGAACATGCTGATCACATCATAAAAACTTAATCCTGAAACCATACCAGTAACAATACCTGCAACCATAACTACTAAAAGTGTATTTAATCTAAATAAAAAGCCCACTGCCACTAATAATATCCCGATTAATTTCACCAATTCCAACACTTCCCCTCATTTTTTATTTCGGTGCACATATAGAAATACCATTATGCCCGAATGTTCTGTATATTCTTTCTGCAAATTGCACTGCTTTTTCCCCATCACCGTGTAAACAAATCGTTTGCGCCTGAACTGCTACTTTCTCTCCATTGATCGAATTTACATGGCCTTCTTTCACCATTTGAAGTACTTGCTTTATCGCTTCGTCTTCATCTTTTATAAGCGCATTTTCTTCTGTACGGCTCGTTAATGTACCATCTTGCTTATACGTACGATCCGCAAAAGCCTCTTGTACGAGAGTTACATTGTATTTTTCTGCAGCCTGTATAAACGCCTCGCTATTTGCTAATCCGTAAAGTAATAGACTTGGATTTATATGATAAATTGCCTTTGCGATTGCATCTGCAATTTCCGGATTAGACGCCGCCATATTATATAAGGCACCGTGCGGCTTTACATGATGCATCTTCCCGCCAGCCACTTTTACAAACCCGTCTAATGCGCCGATTTGATATAAAACATAATCGTATACTTCACTTGCTGAAACATTCATGTTTCTTCTACCAAATCCAATTAAATCAGGAAATCCAGGATGCGCCCCTATTGCTACGTTATGCTCCAAAGCTTTTTCAACAGTTTGACGCATAATAGACGGATCACCCGCATGAAAACCGCAAGCAACGTTTATAGAGGAAACGAACGGAAGAATTTCATCATCATTCCCCATTTTATAAGCTCCAAAACTTTCTCCTAAATCACAGTTTAAATCGATTGTAGTCACAATGTATTCCTCCTAATTCCAGCTTCGTAAAGCGATGAATTTCTTTAATAGATTCATATTTACTTCCTGTTCTATGTACAATTGTTCCGCTTCTTCAAGCGTAATTTTCTCAAAAGAAACATAGTCCCCCGGCTTTAGCTGGGCAAGAAGAGGTAAATCTACTGAAATGATATTTCCCATTCTCGGATAGCCACCTGTCGTTTGCCTATCTGCCATTAATATAATCGGCTGTCCGCCATTAGGAACTTGAATGGTTCCAAATGTAACAGGACTCGATAAAATCTCTTTTTCTTCAATCCTATTTAAAACTTCTCCCTCAACCCTATAGCCCATACGGTCAGCATAATTAGATACCTTATACTCTTTCGTAAAAAATGCCTTTCTACTTTCTTCTGTAAATTGATCGTATTCAAAGTCAGCTATGACACGAAGCTTAGGATGTTTCTTATACTTTGGTAGTACGCTGTTGCTAATTACCCATTTCGTTTTTATTCGCTCATCTTTTTGTAAGTCTTGAATGAAACGATTCGCCATTTCTGAGTACGTACCAATTTGAAAACAATCTCCTTTTTTCATCATTCTTCCTTCTATACCACCAATCGCAGCACGTATGTACGTACTTTTGCTTCCCATTGTACCCTCAATATGTATACCACCCGCAAAAGTCACATACGCTCTACAACCACTTTTCACTTTTCCAAAACAAAGCATACTACCTTCTTCCGCTAAAATGGGACGCCATAATGGGATACGTTCTCCATTTAACAACGGTTCCATATCAACCCCACCAATTGCGAGTAAAGTCGTTTTCTTTATTAACAATTTAGGACCTAAAATCGTCATTTCTAATCCTGCTTCATTCTCTTCATTACCGACTAACATATTGATGAGCCTAAGCGCATTTTTATCCATAGCACCCCCAACAGGTACACCAAACTGTTGATAATAAGATCGCCCTAAATCTTGGACTGTTGTAAACATTCCTGCATGCAAAACTTCTACATCCATTCTTTAGCCCCCTCAAGCGATACGTACTCTTCCTTCGTTATCGGGATAAATCGTAAATACATACCACTTTGAATATATGTTGGTATTTCTTCTTTCGGATTAAATAGAGTAATAGGTGTTCGGCCGATAATATTCCATCCACCTGGTGTTTCAAGCGGATAAATACCTGTTTGATTTCCCCCAATACCTACTGAACCAGGAGAGATTTGTAATCGTGGTGTTTCTTTTCTAGGTGTTTCTAATTCTTTTGATAGTCCTCCTAAATACGGGAACCCTGGTGTAAAACCAAGCATATATACAAAATATGTAGTTTCACTATGTATTCGAATCATATCTTCTACTTGTAAACCGTGATAATGCGCGACCTCTTCTAAATCAGGTCCATATTCTCCCCCGTAGCACACTGGTATAGAAATATGTTTCACATCCTGTTTTACTTCTTCTTTATAAGAATCACACAGCTCCTTTATATACTGGCGAACGTAATCATATGACCTTTCACTTCTCTCATTTCTCTTCCATACTTCGTATACATTGTAGTAAACAGCTAATGAAGTAAACGACGGAACACACTCAATCATTCCTGCAAACGGATGTTGCTGCAGTGCTTTAAATAACCGCTGTACTTTCTCATATATACCCATCTTAATTTCTTCACCAAATGTAACAATAATTGCTTGATCCCCTAACGCAGAAAATTTCATCCTACTCCCTCTTTCTATGCCAAAAAGCCGAGTTCTTTCGAAATGCGATGCGCTGTTTCTTTCACCTTCGCAATAAAATATGAAATGTTACTTTCGCTGTACTCAATTGCTAATCCTGAAATACTAATGCCTGCTACAACCGTTCCATCGCTCGCGAAAATGGGTGCTGCTATCGCGGCTGTATGATTTTCTAACTCAGAATAACTAATTGTGTAGCCTTCCTTTTTTGCCATTTGCAACACTTCTAACAATTGTTCCTTATCCACGATTGTTCCATCTGCAAACTGTTTTAAATCCACTTCCTCTATGTATCTCCGTTTCTCTTCCTCAGAGAAATACGATAGTAAAATTCTTGGACATGCACCAGCATAAAGCGGTGCTCTTCTTCCAACCGCCGTATACACGCGTACCGGCTGAATACCCTCCATCTTTTCAACGTAAATTGCGTCATTATCATCTTGAATTATTAAATTAACTGCCTGTCCTAAACTATCTCTAAGTTCTTTCATATAAGGAATTGCTATATTTCTTACTGATAATCGTTGTGAAACAAGTTGACCGAACCGTAAAAATACGACCCCTAAACGATATTTCCCCTTTTCGTTTTTTTGTAAAAACGCCATCTCTTCTAACGAGCCAATTAAACGATAAACAGATGTTTTCGGCATATTTGTAAGCCGAACCATCTCAGTTAAACTTAGCTCTTCATGCTCATAAAACAACTCTAAAATATCCATTGTCTTAACTGCCGTTTTATTTATACTCATTCTATCTCCCTTTCGTTCCAAATTACGGAACTTAAATTCCATTTTTCGAAACAAACATATAATTTAAAATTATAAAATATTCTTTCAATTCAATCAATAGATTTTAAGCAAATAAAAAAGTATGGAAGAATATCTCTCCCATACTTCACCACACTTTATAACGCTCTTACTTGTTCCAACGGCCAGAAAACAGCTTGTCCTTTTCCGACAATTTCATCTTCTGAAATAAAGCCAAACATGCGACCATCCTTAGAAACTTCACGATTATCCCCTAAAACAAATACTTGGCCTTCTGGCACTTTCGTTTTCCCAGTGATTTGTTCTAACGTAAAGTCTGGAGTTAATACACGACCTACTGCTTTTTCTTTAAACTTTTTTAAATATGGTTCTTCCATCGCTTTTCCGTTTACATATAAAACATCATTTTTATACTCAACTGTATCGCCTGGCAAACCAATTACTCGTTTTACTAAATCGTATCCTTCTTTTCCGTGGAAGACGATAATATCAAAGCGATCTAATCCACTTATACTATAACCAATCTTATTCACGAGAACTCGTTCGTTATTTTTTAAAGTGGGCATCATTGATTCACCTTGCACTAAAGAAGGTGTAAATAAAACACCGCGAATAATAGCAATTAATACAAGGGTAAAACCTATCGTTTTAGCCCAAGAGAATAATTCTTTCTTCGTATTTTCCTTCATCGTTTCTCCTCTTTCTTAAGCACTTATTTTATTATTTCAACTAATTCTTGTACTAAATTAGGATCTATTTCAGAAAAACATGATTTTCCTTCTCTTACCGCTGTACCGACATGCGCCTGCGTGATTCCAGTTTCATCTAGCAATCGCTTTATATTTTCTTTCGTCACGCCAGCTCCAGCTACAAGCTGAATTTGACCATCGCTTACCTTTTGCATTTCTGTAAGCACCGGAATATTCTCTACTATATTTCCTTGTCCACCTGAAGTTAAAACGTGAGTCACTTTATGAAACTTCTTTAAAGTTCTCATCGCTTCTACTGGATTTTCTATATCATCTATCGCACGGTGGTACGTTACATTTATTCCATCTACAACAGATAGTAAGTCCGCTAATTTCTCTTCATCCACTTCATTTCGTTCATTTAATACGCCTAATACTACACCAGCTGCTCCTAACTTCTGTGCAACTATAATATCTTCTTTCATCATTTCAATTTCTTCTTCCGTATATGTAAAAGACTTCGCATGCGGACGAATCATAACATGAATTGGTATACTTACCGCTTCTACCGCTTTTTTTATAAAAGCATAACTCGGTGTTAAACCACCTTCTGTATAAGATGAAATTAATTCAATCCGCTTCCCGCCAGCGCTTTCAATTCGTTTTACATCTTCTAAACATGTTGCAATAACCTCTAGCATGAGATGACCTCTTTTCGTGCTTTTTTCTTATTATAACATTAGTAAAAATAAGAAGCCTAGCTTTCTCCTTTAAAACTTAAAAAAGAAGAATGAAAAGAAAGATTTTTTTATTGGCAACAATTATTGGTAACATCCTATTATTCATGTACACTCCTACCATAATGAAAAAACCCGTCATTTTGACGGACTTTTCTAATTTCAAGCTTTTCTTTCCTCAGTTTTCATATCAATGCCTAATTGATCTTCCAATAACTTTACACCTTTCTTTGTAAGATGGACAGCTCGGTTCTTATCCGTTTTTGTAATCCATTCCTGTTCAAAAAACAGTTTTGCTATTGCAGATCCTAACCAACCGGCAATATGGTAGCGTCGTTCACTCCAATCAAGGCAAGGTTTTGCAAATACCCTCCTTTTTGTATCTGCCTCATCAACATTTATTCCAAAATTCAGAAACCATTACTTACCTTGTTCCGTTACAATGTATTCTCCATCCTCTAAAATTATAAATTGCCTATCTAGTAATTTTTCAGTTATCTCTACACCGAGTTTGCCTGCAAGATGATCATAACAAGTTCGAGCATAACGAATTTGTTTTAGTTGGCTTGATTGTTTTAAAGAGCGAACTTGAACTGTTGGTGCAATTGTCCCTAACTTTTCAAGCACTTCTGCAACTTCTTGATTAGCAAGTCGATAGTAACGATGTCTACCATGTTGTTCAACTGTAAGTAAATTCCCTTCTACTAATTTAGAAAGATGCGAACTAATTGTTGGATGTGACACTTTTGCCATATAAGCCAATTCACTAGCAGGTAGTGCCTGATTATTCATTAGACAATCTAATATGATTGCTCTTGTAGGTTCAGCAATTAGTTTAGCTATATATGAGATATTCGGATATACATTCATATTTCGATGATACCCTAACTATTAAATTGATACAATTATTTTAAGTTTAATAGTAAAGGAGAATGTATTATGAATGCAATTGATCTTAGTATATTAAATTTGAAAGAAACGAGAAGGCGCTCAGAAAAATTATGGAATTCTCTTCCTAATAATTTTCTTAATTGGAAGTCTGATCCTGAGGCTATGTCTTTTGGTGAGGTGATTCGTCATGTATGGAGTTCAACTTTTTACTACCATATGATTATAAAAAACAACGGTTCAATAAACGACATACGTATCCCGTATGATGACGAGCCGATTACTTGTGTAAAAAAAGAAATTGAATTGGCACAATCATACTTTACTGACTTCATAGAATATGTTCAATCAATAAGCATAGCCGAGCTAGATTCAAGACTTATTGATAGAAGCGATGTTGGCTATCAACGATATTTAGGCGATATGCTATTACGAATTGCCTATCATGATGCGGTCCATGCAGGTCAATTTTTACAATATTTACGAACGGTAAACTTAGAAAGACCATTAATTTGGGATTAAATACGAAAAATGTTTATACAGCCTCCAAACTGGCATTACAATAAGAATTTTTCAACAAGAAACAATCACAAAACCATGATAATCATTTATATTAAAAACCTACATCTCAACTAAGTACTTCATACACATAAAAAGCACGGGTTTGATTACTAATCAAACCCGTGCTTTCAAAACAACTATAATATCCATAAACAATAAAATGTAAAATTTAAAAACTACGACCGAAACGCCGCATCCGCCAGCATAGACAATGTTGCATCATCCATCGGTGGATTATGCAGTCCTGCTCTGACGTTTAAATAGTAACGATGGAGCGGATTTTTTTCTGATAAACTTTTTGCTCCTACGATGCGCATCGATTTATCCACTATAGATATCGCCGCATTTGTTACAGCATATTTCACGGCTACTAATTCTGCTTGCAGTGATAGTTTATCTTCTGCCTCATCGTACTTTTTCGCAATTTGATATAAAAAGACGCGAGCTTGCATAAGCTCGAGTTCTAATTCTCCAACTAATCTTCTAACATTCGGCAATAAACTAATAGAATGGTTTAAACTGTTTGGCTTGTATGATTCCGCAAATTGAACTGCATAATTTCTTGCTGATTGTGCAATTCCTAAATAACATGCTGGTATATGTAGCACCCAGCCAACACCCTTTTGTTTTACTTTCCCGCCTTTTATATCTGTAAAAAAGCGACTTTCTATCTCTACATTTTGTAAGACAAGGTCGTGGCTAGCAGTCCCTCGCATTGCAACGCTATCCCACGTTTCTTCAATAGATACACCGAGTGTATTTCTTGGAATAACAAACTCACCAACTTCTTCTTGGCCTTCCATACTTGCTGAAATAATAAAATAATCAAGTACTGGTGCCATCGTTGTAAAAGTTTTCCTTCCATTTATAACCCACTTCTCGCCTTGTTGAACCGCTATTGTTTCTGGTTTGCCACCACGCGTCGGACTCCCTGTTTTCGGTTCTGTTGCTGCCCTGTTAAAGAGCGCACCATTACGTACTTCTTCGCAAAACCATTTGAACATCTCATCATTCCAAGAGCGATTTTCCGCTAGCTCTTTCACAATGCCAAGATGCCAGCCAATCGATAATGCAGTAGCTCCGCAGCCTTCCGCGATTTTCTCTTGAAATAAAACAAAGTCATATAAAGAAATCGCACTACCACCAAATTCCTTCGGTAACGTTAATTTCGTATATCCGATATCTTTCAAATCATTTATATTTTCATACGGAAATGATCCTAATTCACTTAGCTGATGCTCCCTTTCCATGAACTTCGGAATCAATTTATTTATTTGTGCAATAATGAAAGATTGTTCTTCTGTTTCAACAAATGAGAGTGCCATACTATAATCTCCTTTATGTTCGATTCATCAACCGCTCACTTTTTCATTATGATTATATGAAGCTACCTCTCTATTGTTTCACTATTCCGATAAAAATACAATGTTTTTGACTAATAAGAAAAGTTCCTATTTAAGGATAGGTTCTTTTCTTATGTTAATCTCCCTTCAATGCCTTTAATGGCAAAGAGGTTACATATCCAATATACGAGAATAATTCTTTAAAGAAGAATGGAATTTCTGTGTCTAACGTTTTATATGCTGATGTCGGCGTTGGTGAAGCATACGCTTCAATATTAATATGTTTTGCAATTCTCATTGCGCGTTTCATATGAAGTGGATCACTTACAATCGTGTATGTGCGTATTCCGTTCTCTATTCCAACTTGCTTCGCATTTTTTAAATTTTCTTCAGTGAAAAGGGATTTAGTTTCAATTAAAATATCTTCCTCTTTTACACCTTGTTTCATTGCATATACTCTTGCAGTACGTGCTTCCTCAAGTTCTGCCTCGAACTTTGTACCACCTGTAAAAATAATCTTTTTAATATTTCCGTTCTTATATAAAGAAATCGCATGATTAATTCTTTCTTTAAATACAGGAGATGGTTTTCCGTTCCACGAAGCTGCTCCTAGTACGATACCAGCATCCGTTTTCACGTCATCATTTGCTTTAAAACGATAACTCCAAATATCGTAAGCTGCATAACTTACATATAAAATAGCAGAACAAATCATTAGTAAAAATACTTGAAAGATTCGTCTTTTCTTACTCTTCTTATTTTCTTTCATTTGTAATTGCCTCCGTACATCATCCATACTTCTATAAAAAACATTTATATCAAATCGTTTTGTTTGAGTTTATTTAAAAGAAGGAACTTTACTTGTTATTTATGTATAAAAGGGTTTTCATTTAAAATTGAGGATTATCAATTCATTTTCATTTGCGGTTTTCATTACATTTTTTAAATTCATAAGTTTATTACCATACAACTACATTGTAACGAATTTTTTCTCAGAAGGGAACGATGAAACAAAAGGAATTAAAATAAAGTAGCATTTTGTAAGAAAAAAGGTATATTTTTCATGTCTCACGAACAATATACCTTTCAAAACACGAATTATAACTTTTCTTTATATAACTCTAATTTTTCTAACAATTGTTCTTTTACGCCTGGCCATTCACTCGAGATAATACTGTACACCACCGCATCTCTCACATAACCATTCGGTAATTTTCTTTCATTTCTAAGCACACCTTCTTTTACTGCGCCTAATCTTTCAATTGCTCGTTGTGCTTTTTCATTTCTTGCATCCGTCTTAATTTGCACTCTCAGCATATGCAGTTTTTCAAAAGCATACTGGAGAAGCATATACTTACACTCTGTATTTATACTCGTACGTTGTACACTCGGATGATACCACGTTTGCCCTAACTCAACTGTCTTATCTTCTACTGAAATATTATATAAACGTGTACTTCCTACAATCTTATTCGACTGTTGATCTACGGTTACGAAAGGTATTTGATTACCTCTTCCGTAGCCCTTTATCGCTTTTTGAACGTATTGTTGCATATCTTGCACACTATCCATTTTAGAGATTAAATACGCCCAAATATCCCGATTTCCTTCTACAATCGAAAACAAAGTTTCGACATCAGTATTATCCATTAACCGCAACTTTGCTCTTTCGTGAATAATTTCCATTTTTAAGCCCCCTTTGCTGTTACTATATCATAAGAATCAAAAACGTATTATAAGAATAAAAAAATATAACGAAAAGAATTCTTTTCAAATATATTCTTCTCGTATAAGGTAGGAAGACCCATCAGTAACCCTTAAAAAAATAATTTTTTGATAATTTCCAATAAATTCTATATAATGATAAACGGGAGGGGATAAAAAATGCTAGATCAAATTACTTGGGGAACGCCAGGCAGCTTATTATGCTTAGGGTTCTTTTTTGCGGGACTAGGAATCTTCTTAAGAAGCGTTACGTCGTATACGAAAAATAAATAAGAATATCCCGCTTTTAAACAAAAAAAGCCCTCTTTTTACAGACGGCTTCTTTTGTTTAACTTTATCTTATTAAAACTTCAAAGCAATAAATAAGCAATCGGCGTAATAATAAGTAACGTTAAAATCGTTCTCTGCACATATAAAATAATAAGTTCAGATACTTTTAATGGAATATCTGTTGATAATATACAAGGAATGGAAGCGGAGAAAAACAAAATAGATGATACGGAAACAACTGCAATAACAAACTTTGTCACAATTGGTGCACTTACTACTAATAATGACGGTAAAAACATTTCTGCAATGCCAACTGATGCGGCTTTAGCGGCTAAGTCTGCTTCTGGTAATTGTAATAGCCATGTAAACGGATAGAAAATATAACTGATCCAATCAAATATTGGCGTAAACTTCGCTAAGACGATACCAATTAATCCTACTGACATAATGGATGGTAAAATTCCCATCGTCATAATAAATCCGTCTTTTAAATTTAATGCAATATTTTTCATAATGCTCGGTGCAGACTTTGATACTTCTAACGCATCTTCCCAAGCACGTTCTAACATTTTTTCTTTATAAACAGGCTCTGGGAACCCTTCTTCTGTTACATATGTATCTGGTTTTCTACTGAGGGGCGGGATTCTTACGGTGATAGCAGTCACGATGAATGTTACAACAAGCGTAGTCCAAAAATAAACATTCCATAAATGCATAATATCTAATGTTTTTGCGATGATGATCATAAATGTAGCGGATACTGTAGAAAATCCTGTAGCGATAATCGCCGCTTCTTTTGTCGTATACTTTCCTTCTTTATACACGCGATTCGTAATAAGGAGAGCAAGCGAATAACTTCCAACGAAGGACGCAACTGCGTCGATTGCCGATCTCCCCGGCGTATTCCATAATGGCCTCATAATCGGACGACAAAATGTACCGATAAATTCAAGCAATCCATATCCGACTAATAACGCTAAAAACGCCGAGCCAATTGGAACGAGCAAACTTACTGATATGACTAGCTTCTCATATAAAAACGGTCCAACATCTGGCGCAAAGAACCAAGCTGGTCCTACTTTTAAACAATATAATATGCCAAATACAACGCCAACTACTTTTAAAATAGAAAAACAAATGTCTACGATAGATGCATTCCATTTCTTCGTATAAAATGGATAAATCGCACCAATTGCCATAACAAATAATGCATAATAAGGTACTATGCCAGGAACCGAAGCCCTAATCCACGATACGATATGATCAATCATAATAGACGATGCACCGTTTATCGTAACAGGAACGAAAAACATAAACACTCCAACGAGACTAGCAAGTATAAACCGAAGAATAATTCCCTTCTCTTGCCCTGTCTTAATTACATTACTCTTTAATTCAATTTCACTCAAAATTCGACACCTCCTATTATCTAAATATTCTGTATAATTATGTTATATTCCTTCTTTCCATTTCTACTATTTCATCATATAAAAAAAGCCTATTTTAAAATAGGCTTTTTCTACTACCTCTCATAATCATCCACAATCACTTGAATGATACGATACGATTCTTCTGCTACTTTTTCATTACTATCCCTATTCGCATCATATGTAATTAACGCCTTCCAAAGTGCCCATCCTCTCGCTCTATTCCACGTTTCTTCATCCATGCGTAATACTTCATTAAATACATTTCTACTATTTTCATCAAAAAACGTCCACGCCATCGCCGCATCACAAGCAGGATCTCCTACACCTAAAATACCAAAATCAATTACAGCACAAAGTTTTCCCTCTTTAACGAGTAAATTCCCCGGTGCTACATCTCCATGAATCCAAACTGGCTTACGGTCCCATGTTGAACTAAGTGCTACATTCCAAAGGTGCTTTAATAATGCCTCGTCAAAAACATCCTTATTATTTTCAATAGCAACTCTCGCCTCTTCATCATATACAGATATAAGTCCGCCTCGGTAAAAATTATGTGTTCCAGCTAAAGGTCCGTTACTCGCATTGATAGATTGCAATTCTACTAAAAAAGATCCTAAGTCCGCCGCAAATTCATTTAAATCCCGAACGTTTTGTTTCGTAACTGTTTCTCCCTCTATCCACTTATTAATAGACCAAGGCAATGGATACGCTTCAGACGGATTTCCTTTCGCAAGTGGGGTAGAAATCGGTAAAGAAAGCCCCTTACTTAATATAGGAAGCCAACTACTTTCTTTCTCTACTTGCGGTGCATATGCCGCATCACTTGGCAATCTTACACTCATCTCATACCCTAAGTGAAACGTCCTATTATCATGCCCACTAAACTTTACAGGTTTCACTTCTAAATGGGCCCATTCGGGAAACTGTTCCTGTATTAACTTTTCAACTAAACTTACGTTAATTGGATGCATTCACATTCTCCTTTTCTTTTGAAACTTACTAAGCCCATCCGTACTTCCAACATATTCAAAACCATTTTTCTTATAAAAATCATTTAACGTACGATTATGCCCCACGCAATCTAACTTCAAATACTCTTTGTCATGTTGCACATTCTCTTCTATCCACTGTAAAATCCATTCTCCAATTCCGTTCCCCTTATATTTTCGTTTCACCGCAAATCTATGAATATATAATGAATTAGAAACTTACTCTTTACCAAAAATATGTTCATCCCATTCATTTTGTTTAGGAGAAACTGTAACCGTACCAACTATTTCATCTTCTTTCAGAACAACATATGTATATTTCTCTCTTATACATTCTAGTATTTCAGCCGTAGCTTCCTCTCCTAAAAGATACTGCCACTGATCCACTTCTTTATATTGTAGCCATTGTGCTACCTCTTTTAATAAAAGGATAATACTATCACTTTCATTTTCAGTAGCAATTCGAATTGCATATTCTTTACGTATATTGCTCTCCATATTGCCTTTCCCCTTTCAAATTGCTACCATACTGACAAACGAGTCCTTCCATCATTTTCATCTGTAATATATTCTACATAAAATCCTTGATTCACTGCGTTTTCATACATCATTTCAATCTCTTCTTGGTTTTTCGCATAAATTTGTATATACTCACCATCCGCTACTAATACGACTACTTCACACTTACTCTCCTTAAATTCTTCAAATGTTGCAATTTCTCCTAGTACCTCTCCTTTTGGACATGCTTTTAGATCTAAAAATAAAAGATAATATATGTTATCTTTTATTAGCTTTTTTAATTCTGATCCTTCCATGATCTCGTTATCTTCTGAAAATAATTCTGGACCTAATTCATTCCCTATTATTATATAAGCTTCCTCCCTTCCCATGACTTGCCAATCAAATACAGTAATATCAATTGGCTTTAATACTTTCCAAAGTAAATTATCATATCCATCTAGAATATCTACTGTAATCCCTCTTTTCATATGCTTGCTCCTAACTTATTCATTTTCGTTTCATACATTATATATCAAATGTAATTACTATATTTTGTCGATACATATGTACATCATAAAAAACCGCTCCACTACTAGCGAAACGGTTTCCTTTTGCTTACATTTAAATATTTCATTCAATTGTTGCACTGCGTTTTAAAATAATTTTTAATATATGCACCACATTAGCCGTTCATTCTTAATGCTCACTTCGACTTTACAAAATAATATAAAAACCATACTGCATGATTTTGTTCATCCGCAGCTATTCTCCGTAACAACTCTTTCAAATGTGCATCTGATGTCTCATCTGAAATTTCCAAATAAAAATCTACTGTTTTTTGTTCATCTTGTATAGCGAACTCTAATCCTTGTAAATACGTATTTGGGCAGTCTTCAGTAATTTGTGGTTTCGGCTGCCTACCAGTTAAGTTCGTATAAATTTGTACAAAGTTGTGGAAATGCTTTATTTCATCATTACGAATTTCAAGAATTTGTTTTTGTTCTACTTGATTTGGAGCCATATTCGCTAATTTTGCATAGCAGCTTATGGCGCTATACTCTCCATTTATAGCTTTTTCAATATCACTAATCAACTTATCATTTTGCCTATAACAATCATAATAATTTGAATTATACATCGTATCCCCCCATACTTTCGCTTACCATTTTATGCATTTAGAAATAGTAGGAGCCTGTGTATTTAACGGGACGGCTTTAGAATGAAAGAAAAGTTTGAGAAAAGGGTCTATTTTGCAAAGGAATTGCTTATGCATAAAATAATACTATTGTATACTGTTGCTATAAACTCTCGCGGGAGTTAGGAAAATAAATTCGCGAATCAACGATTGGTTCAACATGATGCGGTGCGAAGCTATTATGAGTTAAGTGACATAATTAGGAGGTTCCACTATGCCATCTTTATTTAAAACTATGGAGTTCCAGCTAAAAACCGAACGACTTGACCTGAGTATGTGGGAGGAATCCGATTCAGTTTGGATGAGGAATTTAATTGGCGAACGTGGTGTGGACATGCCGACCCTCGACTCCGTTCGTAACCGGCTTATTGAGATGCGTAAGAAGGCAGATGAAAATGGCATTTCCCTTCTCACTATTCGAAGAAGAGACGAAGGCGATTTCATCGGATACTGCGGCTTGATTATCGGTCGTTCCACACTTGAAGAGCCGGAGATTGCATACGAGTTGTTCCGCAGCGCTCATGGTAAAGGTTATGCGACTGAGGCGGCATCTGTTGTACTGGACGCGGCGATTGCTACTGGGCGCCAAAGACTTTGGTCGACTGTAGGTGCTTGGAATATCGCTTCCCTCCGGGTACTAGAAAAGATAGGATTTAAGCGTCATCACAGTACGTGGGATGACGAACGTGGTGAGATTGTCTGGAATGTACGTGACCTTTAGAAATCCCGACTTAATTCTAAACATAACACTTTTCAACAATTAGGTGTTTACATTGAGGAAAAGCCAGAAAAATTAACAAACTTTATTATCAGCAAATATTCATTCTTCAGCTTATAGATTTCATCAAAAAAAGCCGTTTCACTAATTAGTGAAACGGCTTTTTTTTAAGCGTTCAATTCTGTTTTATACCCTTTTACTGCACTACGTTTGAATGCAGTTGCTAATATAGTAACCATACTTACTATACCAATCCAAACGAGTACAGTAACAGGTGTATTCCAGCTTAATCCTTTTCCGAAGAAGAAGATTTCTCTTAAGCCTTCAATCATAAATTTCATTGGTAACCATGAGTAAACCCAGTCTTGATAAAACGGAGACAACATCTCAGGTGCTAACGATAGTAACGGCGCCCCGAAGAATAGTAATAAAGCGAATAAACCGATTCCTTTTAGCCCAACCAATGAAAGTACCGCAGATATCATTAAGAAGAAACTAAAAGAAGTAATGGATAAGAATAGAGCTGTATCCGTGAAGTTCGAAATATTTAACCCTACCATCCCATCCGCAATCCATGTAAGACCAAATCCAATTACAAGTGTCGCAATAGCTCCTGTTACGATTTGGTTTACTTTTAACAGAAAGTTTTCTTTTCTTGAGCTTACTGGCATTTTACTAATCGCAATAAAAATAATCGCTGCACTAGCTAAACTTGCAATCCATAACGGCTGGAACAATGATATTGGTGAGTTACCGTTCGCACTATTTTTGCCGACCTCATTCATATTTTTCACGTTCTTTACAATAGGTGTTACTAATTTCGCAGCTTGATCTGTTGTTAATGTACCTCCTTTTTCCTTATATCCTTCTAATACTTGCGCGCGAACAGTATTGTTCATATTATCAACAATCGCCTGTAATATTTGTCCTGCCATAGTTGATGCAGCCGTATTCATTCCTTGATTAATATATATTTCTATCTCAGGTGAAGATGGCTGTGGTGTTCGTAACGACGCTTGTTTTGCGCTAAATTCTTTCGGGATGACTAATGCCGCGTAATACTCTTTATTGTTTAATCCCTTTTGAACGGCTTCTTTATTTTTTACTTCTACCCACTTCACTGCGGGTTCTTCCTCTGATTTCGCTGTTTTTTTCATGTATCAACGATCGTTTGCCCCATATTCATTTTCGGTTGATTTGGAATTTCTACACCTTGATCCTCATTTACAATTGCAATTGGCAAGTTTTTCGGCTTTGGTTGAACAGTTGGAAATAACGTTAATGAAAAAATAAAAACAACAAGTAGTGCAATAACTGGTGATAACAATAAAAGTTTATTTTTAAACATTTTCTTTTCTCCTCCCTTAATTTGATCTATAATAACCAACAACGTGTTGTTTATTTATATTTTGAATTATATGTTCGAGTTGAACCTTATACAATAATCAAAAATCGTGAATGTGTTGGTTATAAGACACATTTTCTAAATGTGTTGAGTAAAATTAAGGAGGGATATGCTTTGCGCGATAATAATTTAGATTTGCGTGTTGTTCGTACAAAAACTGCCATACGAAATGCATTGGTGGAGCTAATTGAAGAAAAAGGTTTTGACGCCATTACAGTGAAAGATATTACAACGAAAGCAAACATTAATCGCGGTACTTTCTATGCGCACTATCAAGATAAATTTGATTTAATGACAAAATGCCAAGAAGACATTATGTACGAGTTTTCTAACATTGCTAAACAGAAATTCCCAGAAGTTATTGCTGACCTTGGATCAAATCCTTCTCCAACAATACCATTTATACTTATCACTTCTATTCTTGCATTTCTAAATGAAAATAGTGATTTTATGAGAGCTGTACTAAGTCCGAAAGGAGATTTATCTTTCCAAACAAAACTGAAAGACTTTATGTGGAAAACATTATTTGAAGATACGAATGGTCCTCTCATTAATAAGGAGAATTTACTTGTTCCAAGCGAATACTTAACTTCTTATATGGCATCTGCGCATATAGGTGTCATCCAACAATGGTTAAATACTGGACAAAAAGAAACACCTGAGGAGATTGCTCGCTTTTTATCAACAATCGCAGTTCATGGACCTTTTTATGCGGCTGGCTTAAAGAAATAAGTCAGCTATATAATAAAAGAACATCCACTATAATAGCGGATGTTCTTTTATTTCATTACAACACTTCAATATACCCTTCTGTTCCATATACCCGAATTCGTTGTCCGTCTTTTATTAATTTCGTAGCATTCTCTACTCCAACGACTGCCGGTAATCCATATTCACGTGCGATAACTGCTCCATGCGTCATAAGTCCGCCGACTTCAGTAACTAATCCTTTTATAGATACAAATAATGGTGTCCAGCCAGGGTCAGTAAAAGCCGTAACTAATATATCTCCCTCTTCTAAATTCGCATCTTCCATATTTAAAATAACGCGAGCTCTTCCCTCAATTACTCCCGAAGAAACAGGCAAACCTACAATTGCTTCGGCCGGGAGATTTTCTCGTTTATATTTACCTGTAATGATTTCTCCATCAGACGTCATAACTCGCGGCGGCGTTAGTTTTTCATATAATTTGTACTCATTTTTTTGTTGATGAATAAGCTCGTAATCTAGTTTATTTGTGCGGACGACTTCGTGAAGTTCTTCAAAAGTTAGATAGTATATATCTTCTATTTCATCCAGAATATTATTTTTCACAAGTTTCTCTGCTTCTTTCAGTAATGCCTGCTTATATATGAAATAACGATGAATCATGCCGTATTTCGGATATTCACGATAACCGATGAAATTGCGGAGGTTACAAATCATTCTCTTCGTCTCTTCTACTTTTTGTTCCCCACCCGGCAAGTGCTGCAATCGCTCTAACAGCTCTTCTTCTTTTTTCAAAGCTTCCTGCAGCCCTTCTTCAAACTTCCGTTTACTAGCACCATATTCAAAGTCCCTTATATGATTTAAAATCATCGGTATAATTGTAGCTGGCTGTTCACTCCAGCGCGTTTTCGTAATGTCGATTTCTCCGCTGCATCTCATTCCATATTTATTTAGAAAGGCATCGATTGCATCCCGAACTGTTTCCCCGCCTTTAAACTGAATTAATTCATCTAAAAAGCTGTCATCTTCTATATGCTGTAAATACGCAATGACTTCTGGATACGGCCGAATCACATCTGCAACATCTAATAATGCTAAACCCATTTCTGAAGTAATATTATTTTGTACAGATTGTGAAAGTACATCTGCTGCATTCTTTTCCCCTAGCCATTGTTCCATCTTTTCATTAATCCATGATGAAGCATTCATACCTGCCATAATAATAGCTATACTTTGCGAGTTAAATAATACTTTCTTTAATTGCTGAATGTCTTCTAAAATAAAATGGAGTACATCCAGCCCTGATTTCGTTTGTATGTTTCGTTTTAACTCTTCGATTGATGCTTGACTATTCTGTATTAAATTTGTAACGATTGCCGGATCATTTTCAATTTCTGGTTGAGAATTTGCAGGTGGCACACTTTTACCAACACTCTTCCCTTTTTCATCATCTGGTAATAATTTAATAAAATTATCTCGCTCAACTATAGTCGTTAATGCATCTCTTACGAGTGGATCCGATTTTCCTAAAGTGTTTATTAAGTAATCTCTGCTAGCAGGTAAAGCTAATTGTTGCGTAGCATCGACAAATAACCTGCCTCCCGCTTTACGCATAGGGGCACTAGTTGTTAACAAGAAAAAAGATAACCCAAGTGGTTTCATCGCATCGGTCATCATTTGTTGGTGACCAACTGATATATACACGTGATTTTCCCCATCATTTACTTCTGGAATTGGATATAAAGTCGTAATCGGTCTGCTTTGGACTATATAAATTGTATCATCAACTAAGCACCATTCAATATCTTGCGGACAACCAAAATAAGCTTCGATTTGTCTTCCGATCTGTGCTAGTTGTAAAATTTGTTGTTCAGACAATGTTTGAAGTTTTTGCTGAACCGGATCAATCTGTTTCGTCTCTGTTCCGCCCTCTTTTACAGCATAAATAGCTATTTTTTTAGTCGCTATCATCGTTTCTGAAATTTCGCCTTCTTTTACTTTATAATTATCGGCAGAGACCAGACCCGATACTAATGCCTCACCAAGTCCAAAACTGGCATCAATTGATAACACCTTTCGGTTAGAAGTAATTGGATCAGCCGTAAATAAAATGCCCGAAGCCTCAGGGAAAACCATTTTTTGAACGACAACACATATAGAAACTTGATTATGTTCAAAACCATTTTGCATGCGGTACGTAACTGCTCGCTCTGTAAATAAAGACGCCCAGCACTTTCTTACATGCTGTAAAATCGCTTCTTCTCCGATAATATTTAAATACGTATCTTGTTGACCTGCAAATGAAGCATACGGTAAATCTTCAGCCGTCGCACTAGAACGCACGGCATACGCATGTTCATTTCCAAAACGTGAGAGATAATGAGCTACTGCTTCCACTACATCAGTAGGGATTTCTACTGCCATAATGACTTCTCTAATCTTCTTACTCATTTCACCAATTTGAGCACGCTCTTCCATTTTCAACTTTGTTAGCTGCTGCAACAAAGTTTGAAGCTCTTCATTTTGCTCGATAGCCTTTTCATATCCTACCGTTGTAACACAAAAACCTTCGGGTACTTGTAACCCTTGAACGCTTGATAACTCCCCTAAATTCAAACCTTTTCCACCGACGAGCGAAAGCTGCGTGTTTTCTATTTCCTGAAAATCGAGAACGAAAGAACTCATGTAACATCTCTCCTTACTATGCATGTGTTCTTGATTGTAGCAGGAGTCAATACGAATAAACAGTCTATTTCGAACTTGATTTACATGATATAATTAAGTTAGGAAGAGATAACTATTTTTATTTCTCCCCCTCTAATCCACTTCAATTACATCTCCAAACTTAAACATTCTTTGATTATGAAAAGCATCCGTACAAGTAATCGTCTTATTGAATGGATTTATATTAGCTACTGTTATGTAATTTTTATATAGATAGCCATTCTCTAAAATTTTTATAGTGTAATCCACTTTCAATAAAAGTCAAAAAAATATGTTCGTCAATTAAATCTTCACAAATATTTAATGCTTATAAATTAATATTCATCTCATATATAAGTTCTAAGAAATTTAGATAAAAAAGACATTATTTTTGATGATCTAAACTAATTGAAACTTTAATTAAATTATATATCTATAACAACATAGAGCAATGTCATAACGAATTGAAACCGAAAGTTTCTTAAAGTAGAAAATTCGGCTTCTTTTATATCGAAATTTGCTTAGCGTATATTTTCGTTAAAATGCGGGTAGTACCCCATCGCTATTGAGCTAAGCTCATACACCATCAATTATAGTAGAGGCTACGTGTAAAGAATTTAAAGACCCCTCAGGAATCAATGAATTCCTAAGGGGTTGCCTACGTGATATAACATATTTACAATTATGTTACGTTTAAAATACGTATCTTTTTCATTTACCTTATAACCACCCTATTTAAGTTTATAAGAACTATGCTTTTGAGATAAAAGTCATTACTTGTTTTATAAACTCATAACCAAAATAACCACTAAATCCGAATAGGACTATTGCGGCAAATATAGATACTCTTTTAATAAAGGTTGGATTTAGAAAACGTCTAGTAAAATGAACAAAGCTTAATAAGATCATATCATGCATAAAGATACCTAATAAAATACCTACAGCTATTAATATAAATGTAGATGTACTTGCATTACCTAATGAAGAAACGAGAACCGGGCCAAAGACCCCTATCCAAAATACAATATTAGCCGGTGATATAGCAATCATAAAACCAGATAAATAAGCTGATAATAAAGATTTATTAGGATCTTCTCCATCTATGTTAACTTCCGACTTTGCTTCTTTAATGCTTTCTATTCCAATAAACATTAAAAATATAAAACCTAGGAGCCACATAACTGTTTCTACCCATGGATTGGTTAATACACTAGAGAACCCTAGATAAATCAGGACTATTAAAGATAAATCTACAGTCATTCCTCCTATACCTACAAACCAACCATGTACGAAACCATTTCTCATTCCTTGTTTCGTCATTTGGACTGTCATAGCACCTGCGGGTATTGCTAAAGATAAACCTAACAAAATATATGTGAAAAGTGTTATAATCATAAAAATTCTCCTATTATAAGTATTGTAATAATCAAACCCTTTTTCTTTTTCCTCGGGTTCAGCAAATAGAACTAGAGCACGGCGACTTTTCACATTACTTCTAGCAAGCATCAAAAACTCATAAGAAGATAAATGCCTAAAATCCCATAAGATCCTTTACATGTTCAGCATTCTTTTTAGATGTTAATTTTTCAAGTAATAAAAACGCAACATCAAAAGCTGTGCCTGGATTTGATGATGTAATAATATTTCCATCTTGTACTATTAAATCATTTTGTACTATTGCACCGAAATTCTTTAACTGCTCTTTTCGTTTACTCGTTGGATGACTGTATGTGGTAGCTTTTTTACCTACAAGAATTCCACTTTTTCCAAGCGTTAATGATGCAACACAAATACTGGCAATAGGCTTCTGCTTGGCATAAAAATGTTGAATAACATGTAAGAATTCTCTACTGTATGCATCCCGATAAAAACCAGCCTCTTCAAATCCTCCTGGAATAGCTAGTGCATCAAATTCATCTAATTGAATATCATCAACCGTTTTTTCCGGTATGACAGTAAAATTCCAAGTACAAGTTAATTTATTCCGAAGACCAACTGTTACGACCTCGGTTGATCCATCTCCCTCCCATTTATTCCAGCCTAGTACATCTGTAAATACACTAGCTTCTACTGCTTCAAACCCGTCAGCTAATAATAATAAAATCTTTTTCATATCGTAAACCGCCTCCTTCTACCCTTATTTTATAGAAGTATAGAAGGCTGATAAATAAGTTCAATAAGGATATTTGATTGTTTTTCTTTATTTTATAAAGAATTTAGGTTATTCTATTTTATAAAAAAAGGTTGGATAATTTATGGATCAAATTGATAAAAAAATCGTGGGACTATTACAGTCAAATGCAAAAATTTCAATGAAGGATTTAGCGGAAGCGGTTCACTTATCTTCCCCGTCAGTAACTGAGCGAGTACGAAAGTTAGAGGAACAACAAATTATTGAAGGTTACCATGCACATGTTTCTCTAAAAAAAATAAATCGTCCAATTTCTGCACTTATACTGTTTAAATCAACAAATTGTAAATCATTATCTAACTTTTGCTACAATCATCCAGATGTACTTGAGTGTTACAGAGTAGCAGGAGAAATTAGCTATATTGTCAAAATAGCAACACATTCTGTAGAAAGTTTAGAACAATTTATTGATGATTCAATGCAATATGGTACGCCATCAACGAATATTGTGTTATCTTCTTATGAAAAAAAGATAATTACTCCTTTTATTAGTGAAGAATAAAAATACTGGCATAATCAATTAACTATTGCTTATGCAGAAGGATAATTTTTGTATGTTATATTAAAAAATAAAGACGTTATATTTTTTTAAAAGGAGTGTAATTACAATGGATTTTTCTAATAAATCAGTGATCATAACAGGGGCTGGAAATGGAATCGGGAGAGGAATTGCTTTACATTATGCAGAAAAAGGGGCCAATGTTATTTTAGCAGATATAGACGAAAAAGCAGGTGCAAAAACAGTTACTAAGATGAAAGAACAGGGTAAAGAAGCACTTTTCGTACAAACAGATGTAAGGCTGGAAACAGATATTATTCGATTAATGGAAGTAGCTAATCAAATATACGGTCAGATAGATATTTTAATTAATAATGCAGGAAAAGAGTTATTCAAGTCTCCTTACGATATTTCGCTAGAAGAATGGGACGATGTAATAAGCACAAACCTAAGAAGCGTTTTCTTGGGTTCACGTGAAGCAGCAAAGTATATGCGTCATAACAAAGAAGGTGGATCTATCGTGAATATTGCCTCTACAAGGGCGATTATGTCTGAGCCAAATTCAGAATCTTATGCTGCCACAAAAGGTGGGATCGTTGCTATTACACATGCGCTCGCAGCCTCATTTAGCGAAGATAGGATTACCGTGAATGCTATTTCCCCAGGTTGGATTGAAACAGGAGATTATTCAAAATTAAGTAAAATTGATCATGAACAGCACCTATCAAAGCGTGTAGGAACACCAGATGATATTGCACGAGCCTGTCTGTATTTAACAGCCAACGAAAATGATTTTGTTACAGGTATAAACCTTGTCGTAGACGGTGGAATGACGAGGAAAATGATGTATGAGGAATAGGCGGTAATCAATCAAGAAATACAGATTCGCTATCAATAAAGCCTACTTTATCCAAGGTGATTTACCGAATCATCATGTGAATTTGAAATACAATTGAACTGTTTATAAAAAAGATGAACCGGAATTTCCTATCTCTAATAAAGAAGGGATTTCCGTTTTTCTTTCGGATGAAACATGTGAAAATGAATAAAAACCATGAAGTACTCAATGCAAGGACACAAACTACACTAAGAGCGTTAGTTAGATAAAAAATAGAATATATCATATAGCTAGTAAGAGATATTAGTATCACTGAACGGGCTGTTAATAGCTATTGAAAAGCATAATTTAATCAATCTCAATTACATCACAAAACTTAAATATCCTTTGATTATGAAAAGCATCGGTACAAGTAATCGCCTCATTTAATGAATTTCTATTAGAAACTGTTCTGTATTCTTTATAAACCTACGTTAAAATATTCAGATGAACCTTTTATTAACTCATAACCCCTCCTCAAAAAATAGTAAAAACTACACTTGTGAAATCAATATTTTCTGTTTGCACTTTATATAAATCGATATGTCTCCACCTTAATTTTTGTTTTTTGTAATCCCCACTAATTCTTTTCTCAAATCCCCACTAATTCTTTTCTCAAATCCCCCAAAATGGATTTGAGAAATTAGGGAACTATAATGTCGTATTGAAACATATTAAGGGGGACAAAAGGTGAACAAGGAAATGAATTATGGAAGTGATTACAAGTTTATTCCAGCAACTTCAATTGAAAGTGGTCACGGCATCGAAGTATTACCTGATTTATTTTGCTACACGATTCAAATCGTCAACATATGTTTTGTTGGGAATCCGCATACCGATGATTTTGTTTTAGTTGACGCTGGAATGCCTAAATGTGCAAATGAAATTATCTCTGTTACTGAGGAGCGATTTGGTACAAATAGCCGTCCAAAAGCAATTATTTTAACTCATGGGCATTTTGATCATGTTGGAGGAATAATTGAACTCATTAAATATTGGGATGTTCCAGTCTATGCCCATCAAATGGAGATACCGTTTTTGACTGGACAACAAAGCTATCCTGAACCAGATCCAACAGTTGAAGGTGGTATGGTAGCGAAAATGTCTCCCCTGTTCCCTAATGAACCGATTGATTTAGGAAATAGCGTAAAAGCACTACCTATCGATGGAACTGTTCCCCATATGCCAGAGTTTAGATGGATTCATACACCAGGGCATACTCCTGGACATATTTCATTATTCCGAGAGAAAGACCGAACTTTAATTGCTGGGGACGCTTTTGTTACAGTGAAACAGGAGTATCTGTATAAAGTAATAACTCAAGAACAGGAAATAAGCGGTCCTCCTCGTTATTTAACAACAGACTGGAAAGCCGCTAAAGAATCAGTCATTAAATTAGAAGAATTAAAGCCTCTAGTCGCTATTACTGAACATGGGATACCAATGTCAGGTGAATTGCTATCAACGAGCCTCAAAACACTGGTTCAAGAATTTGATAAAATTGCTGTACCTGATTACGGAAAATATATAGATAAAAAGATGCATTAAATGCGGAAATACTTTGTTTATTTTTATATTAATGAATCAAAACACCAACGAATATTAAGTTTAATATGAAAAAACACTGTACTTAGGCAACATCTCTATTATAAGAATGGAACTACCCTTTATGAATAAAGCTCGATATTCCGCAAATACTATCCATAGTATAAGCCTGCTTCTTACCCAGGTTGTACTTCTTACCATTAAGGGGTGATTAAAACGGGTTACGCTATATAAAAGCATAATCCGTTTTTAATGAAATATTGTATTCCATATACGTTTAAACAATGGAGGAAAATGATGAAACATATTGTTGCCTTATTAATTAAATACACAGCGATAACTGCAGTATTGCTAATCATGCTCAGTATCTTTCAAGGCATTTCAATTCCTAGAGTATTACTAATTTCTCTTTTTCTTACGGGAGCTGCCTATTTAATCGGAGACCTCTTCATTTTACCTAAATACGGAAATATGATTGCTACAATGGCAGATTTCGGCTTAAGCTTTTTTGGAACTTGGTTACTAACATCCTTGTTTACTAATTTAGATGCTACTCGTAACATTGGACTTTCTTCATTTATAGCCGCTTTAATTATTGGTGGAACAGAAGTTTTCTTCCATATTTATATGAAGAGGCTAGTGCTACGTAACGACGATGAATTAAAAAATCGCAATCATATTCATCATGATAAATATGCTATGGAAATATCAGATGAATATATAGATTCTTCCACAATAAATAAATCCAAACTTAAGGATACATCTAAAAAATAAAAAAGTGGCCAATGCCACTTTTTTATTTTTGTTTATTAAGCTTGATCAGAATTTCTTACATGTAACGGAGGTGGAACTACCCACCCTTTTTTCTTACTTAAACGTAGCAGAGTTACACCTGCCTGCGCTTTTTTCATATGAAATTGGCCAAATAGCATCCCTACATCTTCTCGAAGACATTTTCCCATCACTTGACTACATGTCACAAGTCCAGCTGCTAATCCTGCAGAAACAGCAGCAGCAATTTCAACATCATTAATACGTGCTCCCGGAGGAATGTCTTCGATAGATGCAACTGGTCGTTCTGGAGGAGCAGGCGGTAAAGCTACGCCATTAATCTTTAAAAGAGCTTTTAATTCTTCTATTTCCGAATTCATATCATTTTCAATTAAGCCTTCTAAAAACTTCTTCAAGTCTTCATCACCTGTATGATTCATAAATACTTGATGGCTTGCAATCGCACCCTGTGCAGCAAGAAGATAGCTCCAAATGTCAAATACTTCACCGTAATGTAACGGTTCATTTTGAGGATTTCCACTTAATATACCCATTTTTAAATTCCTACCTTTCGAAAATATCATAATAAATATTGATTTCAATATTGAAATCAAATTTTTAAGTATGCTTTTTCCTGCAAAAGATTTTCTACTATGCATGGAAAACACCTTTCCAACACCGCGTGTTTATTGTTTAGGAAAGTAGTTTACAAATTAAATACTCAAAGATTATGAAAGAAGATTATCAATAATCTTTGAGTGAGTATCTGTTTAATATAAGTTTTTTTATTTTTATGAATACACAAAAGAAATTGATTTACATATTTGCTATATTTTAAGCCAATTTACTTAGCGGTTAGCTCTACCACCAAGTTGTTGTTCTGCCATTGCTACTAAACGTTTTGTAATTTCGCCACCAACAGATCCGTTTGCACGAGCTGTTGTATCTGCACCAAGTTGTACACCAAACTCTTGTGCAATTTCATATTTCATTTGATCAAGAGCTTGTTCAGCACCTCGAACTAACAATTCATTACGACTTCCACTATTATTGTTTGCCATCTTATTTCACCTCCGATGTTTTTAATATGCTACAAATTATGAAATAATAATTATCCTTTTTATGGAAATTAGATTATGAATAAAAATTGATTTTTTTCTTAAAGTAGGGCAAAACATATAAGAAAGAATAACTGATATAACATACTTTCATAACAACACTATGTATACTTCCTAATTCCCTTCAGTAAATAAAAGAAAGATTTCTATTTCACCAAGAGATTAAATAAAATTATGTTTTGAGACATAATCCAAAAGGAGATATGAGATGAAAGCTGTAACCTATCAAGGACCAAATCAAGTACAAGTTAAACAAGTTGATGATGCAAAGTTAGAGAAAAAAGATGATATTATTGTAAGAATTACTTCAACCGCTATTTGCGGTTCTGATTTACATTTATATCAAGGTAACATGCCCTTACCTCAAGGATACATTATCGGCCATGAACCAATGGGAATCGTTGAAGAAGTCGGGCCAGATGTCACTAAAGTGAAAAAAGGCGATCGTGTTGTCATCCCCTTCAACGTTTCTTGTGGACATTGTTTCTATTGCCAACATGAAATGGAAAGTCAATGTGATAACTCAAACCCTCATTACGATTCTGGTGGATACTTTGGTTATACGGAGAAATTTGGTAATCATCCAGGCGGACAAGCAGAATATTTAAAAGTTCCATTTGGCAATTTTACTCCATTTGTTATACCGGAATCATGCGAGCTTGAAGATGAATCCCTACTATTTTTATCAGATGTTTTACCTACAGCCTATTGGAGTGTAATAAACGCAGGCGTTAAGCCAGGTGATACTGTTATCGTCCTTGGTTGTGGACCTGTTGGATTAATGACACAAAAATTTGCTTGGATGCAAGGTGCTAAACGTGTAATTGCAGTGGATTACTTAGATTATCGGATGAATTATGCAAAAAAGATTAACAATGTTGAGGTATTTGAGTTTACAAAATTCCCCGATATGGGAGAACATTTAAAGGAAATTACACATGGTGGTGCCGATGTAGTTATTGATTGTGTGGGGATGGATGGAAAAAAATCGCCACTAGAATTTCTGGAACAAAAATTGAAATTACAAGGCGGAACTCTCGGCCCTATTCAAATAGCTACGAAAGCCGTAAGAAAATATGGAACGGTTCAAATGACCGGCGTTTATGGTGGCAATTATAATGCATTTCCACTCGGAGCATTTTGGGTTAGAAATATTAATCTTAAAATGGGACAAGCACCTGTCATTCATTTTATGCCGGAACTATTTGAAAAAATAACAAATAAAGAATTTGATCCAAAAGAGATTATTACACACAAAATCCCCCTTGAAGAAGCGAGCTACGGTTATCAAATTTTTAATAATCGTGAAGATGATTGTATAAAAGTCATTCTGAAGCCTTGAAGCTACAATTCATTATTCTTAATGAAAAGATAAGATTACATTTCGTAATCTTATCTTTTTTATTAAATGCTAAGTATCTATCCCCCATTTTCATCTCATATCTAAAATAGTTATTTCCAAAAACTTTGCATTTTGAGGTAGTAATTAATTGGTGAAAACATGAATTAAAGTATGAAGTAACCAAATAGCGAACACGATAACAATGTTAACTAACTTAAAAGAGGTGTACTTCATGGTTTTATTATAAAGAAGAACTGATTAATATTATTAAGCCGGACAAGCCAGATCCAGCTGCCGCAAAAGTTTTACAAGAAATATTAGGTGGGCATTATGGCGAAATGCGTACAATGATGCAATACTTCTTCCAAAGCTCAAATTTTAGAGGGAAAGAGAAGCAATATCGTGATTTACTTCGAGGTGTTTTTTTAGAGGAAATAAGCCATGTAGAACTTGTACAACATACAATTAATCAACTATTAACTGGATCTGGTGAACCTACGCCAGGAAATGCTGGTATTGACACAGCACCACTTGATGAAGCGGTTAAACATGCAAATCCTCACCACTTTATTGTAGGTGCTCAAAGTTCATTGCCTGTTGATGCAGCTGGCAACCCATGGAATGGCTCTTGGGTATATAGTCATGGAAACTTAATTAGCGATTTATTAGATAACGTAGTACTTGAATCTACAGGTGTACTTCAAAAAACTAGAATTTATGAAATGAGTTCCAATCAAACTTTTAGAGAAACACTTGCATTTTTAATTGTACGTGATAATGCACATCAAAATGCTTTCGCAAAAGCTTTAGAGACATTGGGTGTTGAATGGGGGAAACTCTTCCCTGTGCCGAACTATGATATTAATAAATACCCAGAGTGCAGAAAGTATGTAGACATGGGATTCCATAACGCACAATTTAATTTTAGTTTAGATCCAACAAGAATGGGAGAAATATTCCAAGGTGAATCACCAAGTAGAAACAAAGGAACATTAGCAGTAACTGACCCGCCAAAAGGTTTTCCTGTACCAGAACTTCCTGAAATACCAAATGAGCATAGTCCTGGATTAAAAGATATGGGTCTTTAAGATCATTATGGCCAACTATTGATTCATGGCTGGTCATAGTTATTTATAAAGATTCATGTAAACTTGTTGTTAACATGATAGGATATTTTAATAAATCCTCTTTATTTAAAAGTGGTGTTGATCATATTTCTGCTCCTCTTAATTTTGTTTCTATAAACCATTAAACGCCACTGTATACTTACTTATAATCTTCCTATATTGTAAACAAAGAGGAGGGACTTGTCCCCCCTCTTCTTTTAATTTTTCTTTAAAAGAATTGCTCCTGCAATCCCTGGATGTGTCATTTCGAATGGATCTAGAATTAATTCTAAGTCCTCTTGTGACAATACACCATTTTTCACACAAAGTTCTCGAACGGATTGACCTGTTGCAATTGCTTCTTTCGCAACGCGAGCTGCTGCTTCATAACCGATATGAGGGTTCACGGCTGTAATAATTCC
>NZ_JAALFZ010000014.1:0-130256 GCF_011800505.1 Bacillus sp. EKM501B
ATAGGTTCGAGGTGGAAGCATGGTGACATGTGGAGCTGACGAATACTAATAGATCGAGGACTTAACCATATAATATGTAGCAATGTTATCTAGTTTTGAAGGAATATGCCTTCATAGTTTGGTGATGATGGCAGAGAGGTCACACCCGTTCCCATACCGAACACGGAAGTTAAGCTCTCTAGCGCCGATGGTAGTTGGGACCTTGTCCCTGTGAGAGTAGGACGTCGCCAAGCAAAAACCTAAGTCGTTTCGACTTAGGTTTTTTTGTGTTTATTTTTATTTACCGAAGGCTATAATCCATAAATTTAATAAAGCTAAAGACGAAAAAAGAATGAAATAGAGACTGTTTAAAATAATAGCAATGATTTTTTGTGTTCCTGATTTTCCTAATGTCGCTAAAGTAATACTTAAAATAGGAAAAATTATTACTATCATAAGTATATATTTTAAATAATGAGATGCTATAAATAAGTATTTAATAATTACAGAAATTACTGCAATAGAGAAAAATAAATAGGATAATAGCATAGTTCTTTCTTTAACAGTTATCCTCCTTAGAAATTAAATCGTTATAATAATACAAGAGTGTATATATATTGATTTAAAACATACTGAAGTGCCATTTAAACGATTATACGTAAAATAGATCTCTAGAAATATATATTCTAATTCCCTTTTCTTCTTGCATATAGTTGCAATTCTTCTTTTGAATATAACTAAAACACGAACGTTATTGACTACTAATAAAAAAACATTCGATTATTTATTGACATTGTTTATGAAATATTGTTAATATAACCATAGAAACAATAATATAAGACCTCATATAATCGCGGGGATATGGCCTGCAAGTCTCTACCTAACGACCGTTATTCGTTAGACTATGAGGGAAAGTCACTCGGTATTTTTCTATTCACAAGGGATACGTATGCCTGAGTAGAGCGCTTTCTCTCATAGTAAAAGAGAAACTGTTCTATTTCAGGCTTTTTTTATTTGAATCGGGGGGATTCTAATATGAAATCACTAGTTGGAGTCATAATGGGAAGCACGTCAGACTGGGAAACAATGAAATATGCTTGTGACATTTTAGATGAATTAAATATACCGTATGAGAAAAAAGTTGTATCCGCTCATCGGACTCCGGATTATATGTTTGAATATGCAGAGACGGCTCGTGAACGTGGATTGAAAGTTATTATTGCTGGAGCTGGTGGAGCAGCACATTTACCAGGAATGGTTGCAGCGAAGACAAATCTTCCTGTAATTGGAGTTCCAGTTCAATCAAAAGCATTAAACGGCTTAGATTCATTATTATCCATCGTCCAAATGCCAGGAGGTGTTCCAGTTGCAACTGTTGCAATTGGTAAAGCCGGTTCAACGAATGCTGGATTACTTGCCGCACAAATACTTGGATCATTCCATGATGATATACATGATGCATTAGAATTGAGACGAGAAGCGATTGAAAAAGATGTGCGTGAAGGTAGTGAGCTAGTATGACGAGGATCATTTTACCTGGAAAAACAATCGGTATTATTGGAGGCGGCCAGCTAGGAAGAATGATGGCATTGGCAGCTAAGGAAATGGGATATAAAATTGCTGTTTTAGATCCTACAAAGCATTCACCATGTGCACAAGTTGCTGATATTGAAATTGTTGCACTATATGATGATTTAAAAGCAATTCAGCATTTAGCAGAGATAAGTGATGTTGTCACATATGAATTTGAGAATATTGATTATAGATGTTTACAATGGCTTGAAAAACATGCGTACTTACCACAAGGTAGTCAGTTGTTAAATACAACGCAAAATCGTTTTACAGAAAAGAATGCGATTGAGAAGGCTGGGTTACCAGTAGCAACGTATAGATTAGTTCAAAATCAAGATCAGCTTACAGAAGCAATTGCTGAGTTATCATTCCCTTCCGTCTTAAAAACGACGACAGGTGGATATGATGGGAAAGGACAAGTTGTTTTAAGAAGTGAAGCTGATGTTGAGACAGCAAGAAATCTTGTGGATAAAGCAGAATGTATTTTAGAGAAATGGGTGCCTTTTGAAAAAGAAGTATCAGTTATTGTGATTCGTAGTGTAAGTGGTGAAACAAAAGTGTTTCCAGTAGCAGAAAATATTCATGTAAATAACATTTTACATGAATCTATCGTTCCAGCTCGCATTACAGAAGAGCTTTCTCAAAAAGCAATTGCTTATGCAAAGGTACTTGCGGATGAATTAGAACTTGTGGGAACACTAGCTGTAGAGATGTTTGCTACAGATAATGGTGAGATTTATATTAATGAATTAGCGCCAAGACCTCACAATTCAGGACACTATACACAGGATGCATGTGAGACGAGTCAATTTGGTCAACATATTCGAGCAATCTGTAATTTACCTCTAGGAGAAACAAATTTGTTAAAACCAGTTGTCATGGTAAACATTTTAGGCGAACATATAGAAGGGGTCCTAAGACAAGTGAATAGATTAACCGGGTGCTATTTACACTTGTATGGAAAAGAAGAAGCAAAAGCACAGCGAAAAATGGGGCATGTTAATATTTTAAATGATAATATTGAAGTCGCTCTAGAAAAAGCGAAGAGTTTGCATATTTGGGACCATCAAGAACAACTGTTGGAGGGAAAAAGATGATTAGTCGTTATACACGCCCAGAAATGGGTGCAATTTGGACGGAAGAGAACAAATTTAAAGCATGGTTAGAAGTTGAGATTTTAGCTTGTGAAGCATGGGCTGAGCTTGGCGATATTCCAAAAGAAGATGTTAAGAAAATTCGTGAGCATGCATCATTTGATATTGATCGTATTTATGAAATTGAAAAAGAAACACGTCATGACGTAGTTGCATTCACTCGTGCTGTATCCGAAACGCCAGCATTAGGTGAGGAACGTAAATGGGTTCATTACGGTTTAACATCTACAGACGTAGTAGATACAGCGTTATCTTACATTTTAAAACAAGCGAATGAAATCATATTAAAAGACTTAGAAAACTTTGTAAGCATTTTAGCTAACAAAGCGAAAGAGCATAAATACACAATCATGATGGGAAGAACACATGGTGTTCATGCAGAACCAACAACATTTGGTTTAAAACTTGGTCTTTGGTATGAAGAAATGAAACGTAACGTAGAGCGTTTCAAACAAGCTGCTGATACAGTTCGTGTTGGTAAACTATCTGGTGCGGTTGGTACATATGCAAATATCGATCCATTCGTAGAAAAATATGTTTGTGAAAACTTAGGATTAGAAGCAGCACCAATTTCAACACAAACATTGCAACGTGATCGTCACGCACACTACATGTCAACACTTGCACTAATTGCAACATCTATCGAAAAGATGGCAGTTGAGATTCGTGGTTTACAAAAGAGTGAAACACGTGAAGTTGAAGAAGCTTTCGCAAAAGGTCAAAAAGGTTCTTCTGCAATGCCACATAAACGTAATCCAATTGGTTCTGAAAATATGACTGGTTTAGCGCGTGTTATCCGCGGTTATATGATGACAGCTTACGAAAATGTTCCATTATGGCATGAGCGTGACATTTCTCACTCTTCGGCAGAACGTGTAATTTTACCAGATGCTACAATCGCATTAAATTACATGTTAAATCGCTTTGGTAATATCGTTAAAAACTTAACTGTATACCCAGAGAATATGAAACGCAATATGACAAGAACATACGGCTTAATTTATTCTCAGCGCGTAATGCTTACACTAATCGACAAAGGTATGGTACGTGAAGAAGCTTATGATATCGTACAGCCTAAAGCGATGGAAGCTTGGGAAACACAAGTACAATTTAAAGAGCTTGTAGAAGCTGATGAGCGTATTACAAGCAAGTTAACACAAGAAGAAATTAATGAATGCTTCAACTATGAGCATCATATGCAACACGTTGATACAATCTTTGAACGCCTTGGATTAAACGAAGCGTAAAATTTCATATGGCACAGAATAGAGTCATTCTGTGCCATTCTTTATAAAAACATTATTCACATTTTTCAAACTACAGGGGGCTTGCGAAATGCAAAAGCTAGAATTGCTGTATGAAGGTAAGGCAAAAAGAATTTATCGTACAGAATCAGCAGATATGGTTTGGGTAGAGTACAAAGATAGTGCGACTGCTTTCAATGGGGAGAAAAAAGAGACGATTACAGGAAAAGGTCGTTTGAACAATGAAATTACAACTTTATTGTTCAGAAAGTTACAAGAAGTGGGAATTAAAACACATTTTGTTGAGAAGTTATCTGAAACAGAACAACTTGTTAAAAAAGTGAGTATTATTCCTTTAGAAGTTGTCACAAGAAATGTAATTGCAGGAAGTCTTTCAAAACGATTAGGAATGGAAGAGGGAACTGTACTTGCAGAACCAATCGTAGAATTTTACTTCAAAGATGATGATTTAGGAGATCCGCTTGTAACGGAAGATCATATTCGTGTATTAAACGTTGCATCACCAGAGCAAGTAAGTGTATTACGAGATATGGCTCTACAAATCAATCAAGTGTTGATTGATCATTTCGCAAGCTGTCGTGTAAGATTAGTAGATTTCAAATTAGAGTTTGGTGTAACGGAAGAAGGAGAAATCATTTTAGCGGATGAAATTTCACCGGATACTTGCCGTTTATGGGATGAAACGAGCAATGAAAAGTTTGATAAAGACGTATTCCGTCGCGATCTTGGAAATTTAACAGATGCTTATGAAGAGATTTTAAAACGTTTAGGGGGAATTTCACATGTATAAAGTTAAGGTATATGTAACATTAAGAGAAAGCGTATTAGATCCACAAGGAACAGCAGTAAAAGGAGCACTTCATAGTCTTTCATTCACAGAAGTACAAGATGTTCGAATCGGAAAGTACATGGAACTAACAATTGATAAATCTGTATCTGATTTAGATAGCAAGGTAAAGGAAATGTGTGAAAAACTATTAGCGAACGTTGTAATGGAAGACTTCCGTTATGAAGTTGAGGAGGTTGTCGCACAGTGAAATTTGCCGTAATAGTATTTCCGGGTTCGAACTGTGATGTCGATATGTTCCATGCAATTAAAGATGAGCTTGGCGAAGAAGTAGATTACGTTTGGCACGATACAGAGAATCTAGATGAATATGATGCAATTCTACTACCAGGTGGATTTTCTTATGGTGACTACTTACGCTGCGGTGCTATCTCTCGCTTTGCTAATGCAATGAAAGCAGTGCAAAAAGCTGCTGAGCAAGGAAAGCCGATTTTAGGTGTATGTAATGGATTCCAGATTCTTGTTGAATCAGGATTACTACCAGGAGCGTTAATGAGAAACGAAAACTTAAAATTTATGTGTCGCACTGTTCAGTTGCGTGTTGAAAATAATGAAACGATGTTTACATCACAATATGGAAAAGATGAAGTAATTAATATTCCAATCGCGCATGGTGAGGGGAATTACTATTGTGATGAAGCGACGCTTAAACAATTAGAAGAGAACAATCAAATCGCATTCCGTTACGTAGAAAACCCTAACGGTAGCGTTTCAGATATTGCTGGTATTGTAAATGAAAAAGGAAATGTACTTGGTATGATGCCACATCCAGAGCGTGCTGTAGATGAATTACTTGGCGGTGCTGAAGGGTTAAAAGTCTTTCAATCTATCTTAAAACAGTGGAGGGAAACATATGTCGTTAATGCTTGAACCAAATCCAACACAAATTAAAGAAGAGCGTATATATGCGGAAATGGGGCTAACAGACGAAGAGTTTGCCATGGTTGAAAAGATTTTAGGTCGTCTGCCAAATTATACAGAAACAGGGTTATTCTCTGTAATGTGGTCTGAACATTGTAGTTATAAAAATTCGAAACCAGTTCTTCGTAAGTTTCCAACTACAGGTGAGCGCGTTCTGCAAGGACCTGGAGAAGGTGCTGGAATTGTAGATATCGGTGATAATCAAGCAGTTGTATTTAAAATGGAAAGTCATAACCATCCTTCAGCTATTGAACCATATCAAGGAGCTGCAACAGGTGTTGGTGGTATTATTCGTGACGTATTCTCTATGGGAGCACGCCCGGTAGCTCTATTAAACTCACTTCGTTTCGGTGAATTACAGTCACCACGTGTGAAATATTTATTCGAAGAAGTAGTAGCAGGAATTGCAGGATACGGTAACTGCATCGGTATTCCGACTGTTGGCGGCGAAGTACAATTTGATCCATGTTATGAAGGAAATCCACTTGTAAATGCAATGTGCGTAGGTTTGATTAACCACGAAGACATTAAAAAAGGGCAAGCGCACGGTGCTGGTAACACAGTAATGTACGTAGGAGCATCAACTGGTCGTGACGGTATTCACGGTGCAACATTCGCGTCGGAAGAACTATCTGAAAGCTCAGAAGCGAAACGTCCAGCGGTTCAAGTAGGGGATCCATTTATGGAAAAGCTTCTTATTGAAGCGTGTTTAGAATTAATTCAATCCGATGCACTTGTTGGAATTCAAGATATGGGTGCGGCTGGTTTAACATCATCATCTGCAGAAATGGCAAGTAAAGCAGGAATGGGTATTGAAATGTACTTAGATGATGTACCACAGCGTGAAACAGGAATGACACCATATGAAATGATGCTATCTGAATCACAAGAGCGTATGTTAATTGTCGTGAAAAAAGGTAGAGAACAAGAAATAGTAGATTTATTTGAGAAGTATGGTCTTGCAGCGGTTACGATGGGGAAAGTAACAGAAGATAAAATGCTTCGTTTATTCCATAAAGGTGAAAAGGTAGCTGAAGTTCCAGCAGATGCTTTAGCAGAAGAAGCACCAATTTATCATAAGCCATCAAAAGAAGCAGCATACTTTGCTGAATTCCAAGCAATGAAAATGGAAACGCCAAAAGTAGAAAATTATAAAGAAACGTTATTCGCTTTATTACAGCAACCAACAATTGCAAGTAAAGAGTGGGTATACGATCAATACGATTACCAAGTTCGCACAAGCACAGTTGTTACGCCAGGTTCAGATGCTGCAGTTGTACGTGTACGCGGTACAGAAAAAGGATTAGCAATGACGACAGATTGTAACTCTCGCTACATTTATCTAGACCCAGAGATGGGCGGTAAAATTGCAGTAGCAGAGGCAGCGCGTAATATCGTATGTTCTGGCGGAGAGCCACTTGCAATTACAGATTGCTTAAACTTCGGGAACCCAGAAAAACCAGAAATCTTCTGGCAGATTGAGAAATCAGTAGACGGTATGAGTGAAGCTTGTCGCACATTACAAACACCAGTTATCGGCGGAAACGTATCGATGTATAACGAGCGTAGTGGTGAAGCTGTATATCCAACACCAACTGTTGGGATGGTCGGACTTGTGCATGACTTAAAACATGTAACAACACAAGAGTTTAAGCAAGCTGGTGATTTAGTGTATGTAATTGGTGAGACGAAAGCTGAGTTTGGCGGAAGTGAATTACAGAAAATGATTCACGGCAAAATTTTCGGTCAATCACCAAGTATCGATTTAGATGTAGAATTAAAACGCCAAAAACAAGTATTAGAAGCAATTCAAGCTGGTCTTGTTCAATCTGCACATGATGTTGCTGAAGGTGGTTTAGCAGTTGCGATTTCAGAAAGTGCAATTGGTGCTAAAGGCTTAGGTGCTACTGTGAAATTAGATGGAGAAGCAACAGCAGCATTATTCGCTGAATCACAGTCTCGTTTCGTGATAACTGTAAAACGTGAAAATAAAGAGGCGTTTGAGAAAGTGGTAGAAGCAATCCAAGTTGGAGAAGTAACAAGTACAAATGAAGTAACAATTCATAATGAAGAAAATGAAGTATTACTTACAGCAAATGTAGATGAAATGAGAAAGGCTTGGAAAGGGGCAATCCCATGCTTGCTGAAATAAAGGGGTTAAACGAAGAATGTGGCGTTTTCGGAATTTGGGGGCATGAAAATGCAGCACAAGTTTCATACTACGGATTGCACAGTTTACAGCACCGTGGGCAAGAAGGCGCAGGCATTGTCGTAAATAATGGGGAAAAAATCGTCGGTCACAAGGGGTTAGGTTTAATATCAGAAGTGTTTTCAAGAGGTGAGCTAGAAGGATTAAATGGAAAATCAGCAATCGGACATGTACGATATGCAACAGCTGGTGGAAGTGAAGTTGCTAACGTTCAACCATTGTTGTTCCGTTTTTCCGATCATAGTATGGCGTTAGCTCATAACGGAAATTTAATTAACGCAAAAATGCTTCGTCGTGAATTAGAAGCAGAGGGCAGTATTTTTCAAACTAGTTCAGATACAGAAGTACTTTTACATCTTATTAAACGTAGCACGAAAGATTCTTTAATTGAAAGTGTAAAAGAGGCTTTAAATAAAGTGAAAGGTGCGTTTGCGTATCTTTTACTAACTGGAAATGAAATGATCGTTGCATTAGATCCGAATGGGTTCCGTCCGCTTTCAATTGGAAAGATGGGGGATGCTTACGTTGTAGCATCTGAAACATGTGCTTTTGATGTAGTAGGTGCAACATACATTCGCGATGTAGAACCGGGTGAATTACTTATCATTAATGATGAAGGAATTCACGTAGATCGTTTCACAAACGATGTAGAACATGCAATTTGTAGTATGGAATATATTTACTTTGCACGACCAGATTCTAATATTGCTGGTGTTAACGTCCATGCAGCACGTAAGAATATGGGGAAACGTTTAGCGGCAGAAGCTCCTATTGAAGCAGATGTTGTTACTGGTGTACCAGACTCTAGTATTTCAGCTGCGATTGGCTATGCGGAGGCGACAGGTATTCCATATGAGTTAGGATTAATTAAAAATCGTTACGTTGGACGTACGTTTATTCAACCTTCTCAAGAACTGCGCGAGCAAGGGGTTAAGATGAAGCTTTCCGCAGTAAGAGGTGTAGTTGAAGGGAAACGAGTTGTTATGATTGATGACTCTATCGTAAGAGGAACGACAAGTAAACGAATTGTTCGTATGCTTCGTGAGGCTGGAGCGACAGAAGTTCACGTAAGAATTGCTTCACCACCTCTGAAATATCCATGTTTCTATGGCATTGATATTCAAACGAGAAAAGAATTAATTGCAGCAAATCATACAGTAGAAGAAATCCGTGAAATGATCGGAGCAGATTCTTTAACATTTTTAAGTGAAGATGGATTAGTAGATGCAATTGGACGTCCATATGAAGGGAAATATGGCGGCCTATGCATGGCTTACTTTAATGGGGACTATCCAACAGCTCTTTATGATTATGAGCAAGAGCTTTTAGAAAGTATGAAATAAGAAAAGTGAGAAAAGCTTCTACTTCTTTTGATGTAGGAGCTAGATCCTTTCTTAAAATAGCCCGCCCTGGATGGGGAGAAATTAAAAGACGAGGTGTAAATAACGATGGCGAATGCATATAAGCAAGCAGGAGTAGATATTGAAGCTGGATATGAAGCGGTATCTCGCATGAAAAAACACGTACAAACAACTATGAGAAAAGAAGTACTAGGCGGTTTAGGCGGTTTTGGAGGTATGTTTGATCTATCAAAATTTGCATTAGAAGAACCTGTATTAGTATCTGGAACAGATGGCGTGGGAACGAAATTGATGCTCGCTTTTATGGCAGATAAACATGACACAATTGGTATTGATGCAGTAGCAATGTGTGTAAATGATATTGTTGTCCAAGGAGCAGAGCCGCTTTTCTTCCTTGATTATATTGCTTGTGGTAAAGCTGAACCTAGTAAAATTGAAAACATCGTCAAAGGTATATCAGAGGGCTGTCGCCAAGCTGGTTGTGCATTAATCGGTGGAGAAACAGCTGAAATGCCAGGAATGTATTCTACGGAAGAATATGATTTAGCTGGTTTTACAGTTGGGATTGTTGATAAAAAGAAAATTGTAACAGGTGAAAAGATTGAAGCTGGTCACGTGCTAATTGGCTTAGCATCTAGCGGTATTCATAGCAATGGTTACTCTTTAGTACGAAAAGTGTTATTAGAAGATGGGGAACTATCTTTAGAGCGTATTTATGGCCGCTTAGAACTACCTCTTGGTGAAGAATTATTAAAACCAACGAAAATTTATGTCAAACCTATTTTAGAACTATTGAAGAAACATGAAGTATACGGTATGGCGCATATTACAGGTGGTGGATTTATTGAAAATATTCCACGCATGTTGCCAGAAGGAATCGGTGCTGAGATTGAACTAGGATCTTGGGAAATTCAGCCGATCTTTAGTTTGCTTCAAGAAGTTGGAAAACTGGAAGAGAAAGAAATGTTCAATATTTTTAACATGGGTATTGGTATGGTAGTAGCAGTGAAGGAAGAAGATGCAAAAGATGTTGTTCGTCTTCTTGAAGAGCAAGGAGAAATGGCTCGTATTATTGGACGTACTATACAAGGAGCTGGCGTTACTTTTAATGGGGGCACAGCACTATGAGTAGATTAGCAGTTTTTGCTTCTGGAAGTGGATCTAACTTTCAATCTCTCGTTAATGCGGTAGAAGAAAAAAGATTGGGTGCAGAAATTAGTTTATTAGTATGTGATAAACCAGAAGCACGAGCTGTTGGACGGGCAAATTATCATCATATTCCGTGTTTTGCTTTTTCAGCGAAAGCATATGAGTCAAAAGAAGCGTTTGAAAAAGAGATATTAAAGAAGCTAGAAGAATATGAAATTGATTATGTTATTTTAGCTGGATATATGCGTTTAATCGGGCCGACGTTACTAGAAGCATACGGCGGGAAGATTATTAATATTCATCCATCATTACTACCGAGCTTTCCGGGTAAAGATGCTGTCGGTCAAGCGTTAGAAGCAGGTGTGAAAGTAACTGGAGTAACAATTCATTATGTAGATGCAGGTATGGATACAGGGCCAATTATTGCACAAGAAGCAGTGGTTGTTTCTGAAGGGGATACGAGAGAAAGCTTACAAAAGAAAATTCAACAAGTTGAACATAAATTATACGTAAATACAGTGAATCAAATTGTTCAGTCTGTGAAAGAATCAACTGTTAACTAACATACAACCAGGGGTGAAGGATAAATGAAAAAGCGTGCATTAGTAAGTGTTTCAGATAAAACAGGAGTAGTAGAATTTGTTAAAGGGTTACTAGAACAAGGGATTGAAGTTATTTCAACAGGTGGTACGAAAAAGTTACTAGAAGAAAATGGCTTACAAGTAATCGGCATTTCTGAGGTAACTGGTTTCCCTGAAATTATGGATGGCCGTGTGAAAACATTACATCCAAATATTCATGGTGGTCTATTAGCAGTTCGTGATAATGAAACACATGTAACACAAATGAATGAGTTAGGTATAGAGCCAATTGACTTTGTTGTTGTTAACTTATACCCATTTAAAGAAACAATCGCTAAGCCTGATGTAACATTTGCTGATGCAATTGAAAATATTGATATCGGTGGCCCAACAATGATTCGCTCTGCTGCGAAAAATCATAAATTCGTATCGGTAATTGTAGATCCAGTAGATTATGATATTGTGTTAGCAGAACTGAAAGAGAACGGTGAAGTAGCAGAGGAAACAAAACGTAAACTAGCAGCGAAAGTATTCCGTCATACAGCAGCGTATGATGCGTTAATTTCTAACTACTTAACAGAGCAAATGGGTGAAGAAAGTCCAGAAACATTAACTGTGACATTTGAGAAAAAGCAAGACTTACGCTATGGCGAGAACCCACATCAAAAAGCAACTTTCTATAAAGCGCCATTCGCAGCAACATCTTCTGTTGCATACGCAGAACAATTACACGGTAAGGAATTATCGTATAACAATATTAATGATGCAGACGCAGCGCTTAGCATCGTAAAAGAATTTACAGAACCAGCAGTAGTAGCAGTAAAGCATATGAATCCATGTGGTGTTGGAGTAGGAACTAATATTCACGAAGCATATACTCGTGCTTATGAAGCAGATCCAGTATCAATCTTCGGCGGTATTATTGCAGCAAATCGTGAAATTGATAAAGCTACAGCAGAAAAGTTACATGAAATTTTCTTAGAAATTGTTATCGCACCTTCGTTCTCGCAAGAAGCTTTAGAAGTGTTGCAAAGTAAGAAGAACTTACGTTTATTAACTATAAATATTGAAAAAGCGACAAGTGCAAGCAAAAAACTAACTTCTGTACAAGGTGGACTTCTTGTTCAAGAGGAAGATACGTTATCATTAGATGAAAGTACAATTTCAATTCCAACGAAACGTGAACCTTCAGAGCAAGAATGGAAAGATTTAAAACTAGCTTGGAAAGTTGTAAAACATGTGAAATCAAACGCAATTGTTTTAGCGAAAGATGACATGACAATTGGTGTCGGTGCGGGACAGATGAACCGTGTAGGTTCTGCAAAAATCGCAATTACACAAGCTGGTGAAAAAGCACAAGGTAGCGCGCTTGCATCTGATGCTTTCTTCCCAATGCCAGATACATTAGAAGAAGCAGCAAAAGCAGGAATTACAGCAATCATTCAACCGGGCGGATCAATCCGTGATGAAGATTCTATTAAAGTGGCAGATACTTATGGGATTGCTATGGTGTTCACTGGCGTACGTCATTTCAAACACTAATAGAGGATGTTTAAAAAGTCCGGTTAAGATAACCTTCGCATGTCGTCGTTGCATCGCCAGTGCGGTACTCATGTAGGAAAGCTACACTCCGTGTCCTCCTGGCAAATGCGCCTCGACCTGCTCGGTTCTCTTAATCCTCCTTTTTAAACCTTTATTGATATGGATGTTTAAAAAGTCTGGTCGAGATAACCTTTTATTGATATGAAAAAGCAAACTAGGAGCATAGCTTCTAGTTTGTACTTATTTAATTATTGGGGGATGAAATATGAATGTTTTAGTAATTGGCCGCGGTGGGCGTGAGCATGCTTTAGCTTGGAAGTTTGCACAATCTGAAAAAGTAGAAAAGGTATATGTAGCACCAGGTAATGAAGGTATGAGAGATGTTGCAACACCAGTTGATATTGATGAAAATGATTTTGATGCATTAGTTTTATTTGCAAAAGAGAATAATGTTGAGTTAACTTTCGTTGGACCAGAAATTCCGCTTATGAATGGAATTGTTGATCGTTTTAAAGAAGAGGGACTTCGCGTATTTGGTCCGAATAAAGCGGCTGCTGTTATTGAAGGTAGTAAAGCTTTTACAAAAGAGCTTATGAAAAAGTATGATATTCCAACTGCGGCGTACGAAACTTTTACAGATTATGAAGAAGCAGTACAGTACATTCAAAAAGTTGGTGCACCAATCGTTATTAAAGCTGACGGCCTAGCTGCTGGTAAAGGTGTAACGGTAGCGATGACGCTTGAAGAGGCATTACAAGCTGTGAAAGAAATGCTGCAAGATGTGAAATTCGGCGCGGCAAGTAAGAAGGTCGTTATTGAAGAGTTTTTAGATGGACAAGAATTTTCATTAATGGCATTCGTGAATGGAACAACTGTACATCCAATGATAATCGCCCAAGATCATAAAAGAGCTTTTGATGGTGATAAAGGACCAAATACGGGCGGAATGGGTGCATATTCTCCAGTACCACAAATTCCAGAATCAGCAGTTCAAGAAGCGATTCAAACCGTATTGCATCCAACTGCTAAGGCGATGATTGAAGAAAACCGTTCGTTTACAGGTATTTTATACGCAGGTCTTATTTTAACAAATGATGGTCCGAAGGTAATTGAATTTAATGCACGCTTCGGTGATCCTGAAACAGAAGTTGTATTACCTCGATTAGAAAACGATTTAGTTGATGTATGTAACGCTGTATTAGATGAAAGTGAACTAACGTTACAATGGTCAGAAGAAGCGGTAATCGGTGTTGTACTTGCTTCTAAAGGATATCCAGAAGCATATAAAAAAGGTGATATTATTAGCGGACTAGATGCACTGCAAGATGTGATTGTTTTCCATGCAGGTACAGCAATGAAACATGGGGACTTTGTAACGAACGGTGGCCGTGTATTATTTGTTGCTTGTAAGGCAAATAGTTTACAAGAAGCAAAAGATAAAGTATATAAAGAAATCGGTAAAATTGAGAGTGATGGTCTATTTTATCGAAGTGATATAGGATATCGTGCAATTGGGCATGAGATGACGAAAAGTTAATATGTAAAAATCCCGCTGAGGAATCAGCGGGATTTTTTATGCATCTTTATCTTTTTTTAATTTCCCTTTTTGCTTTGCCATTTCTCGAAGTAAATACTCGATGTGTGCATTGACGCTACGAAATTCATCATTTGCCCATTTTTCGATGACTGCGTGTAATTCAGGATCAATACGTAATGGAAAGCTTTTCTTTTTAGCCATAATTACTTATAGCCCTTAGTATAGGCTTCCTGTATTAATAACTGGCTGCGCACCTTTATCTGAAACGATGGCAACTAATAAGTTGTTTACCATATTTGCTTTACGCTCGTCATCGAGTTCTAGTACGCCTTCTTCATCTAACATATGGATGGAATCTTTCGCCATCTTCACAGCACCTTCAACAATTTCTTTTCTAGCAGCTAATACTGCTTTTGCTTGCTGGCGTTGTAGCATTGCATGGGCAATTTCTGTTGCGTAAGCTAAGTGCGTTAAACGAGTTTCTAATACTTCTACACCAGCAATTTCAAGACGCGCCTCTAACTCACGTTTTAATTCTTCAGAGATTTCTTCAGTATTTCCGCGTAACGTAACGCAGGTTTCATCTTGGAAATTGTCATAAGGATATTTTGTTGCAACATGGCGGATTGCCGTTTCGCTTTGAATTTCTACAAATCGATCATAATGTTCAACACCAAACATTGCTTTTGCAGAATCAACAACTTTATATACGATAACAGCTGCAATTTCAATTGGATTTCCATCAACGTCATTTACTTTTAATTTTTTACTGTTAAAGTTTTCAACACGTAAAGATACAGTTTGACGGAATGCGAACGGAATCGTTAAAAATAAACCGTTTTGACGAATTGTTCCTAAATAATTACCGAAGAACGTAATAACCTTCGCTTGATTCGGTTGAACAATACCGATACCTGTAGCGAGAACTGCGGCTAATATAATAGTTAGTGCCGCTCCTATGAAAATTTCTTGTGCAAGGAAAAATACACCGATAGCAGCTAAAATCAAAATTCCAATAATACCGAGAAAACCATTTACATAAAATACTTGTTTTTCTTTCATATGATCGCCTCCTGATATAAAAATGATATCACTTTTATATCATTTTAAGCAAGAGGTATGCATCTAATTTTCTGAATTTTATTGGTTGATATCTTTTATATACATTTTAAGGTTCAAAAAGAGAATATACGTTCTGTTTTATGGTAAAATAAAGAAGACTTAACCGCCCACTGCAGCAGCTAAGTCCCTTTGAGAGCATCTTGCATCGTGACAAATGATTCAAAGCGGTTTTGCCAGGATTATATCTTCAATCGCTGACTCAATCTCTTTGTCAGAAGCGTCATAACTTCCTTTTGACTCTGGCTTGTCATGAGTGGAAGTTTGATTCACTTCTTCTTTAGCATGTCCTTTTTCACCAAAATTCATGCTAGGCATTTTAAATGCCCCCATATTCATGTATTTTCCGAATTTCCACATTTCAACAACAGGACAGAAACGAACAATTCCTTCTGCAACTTTCATTGCACCAATCCATAGAAAAATGTTAGACCAAGTGCACCACGGCTTGCGTACAAGTTTAGTTGCACTACATCCGAAGAGGACGAGCCCAAGTGTAATTCGAATTAGAGCGTTTATTGTCCCGATATTTTGCTTCATTAGAAAAACACTCCTTTTTATGAAAGTTGAAATAGATAATACTATTTCTCTTATTAGTATCCCGTTTGATTTTTGGGATATGTAATCCAACATTTGACGTGGAAAAAGATGTTGGATTGTGCGTGTGTGTAAGTAACTTTTTTTGTTATAATGAAAGAATGCATAAAAGGAACTTCAAAATTAAATCCTCTAGTTTAAAAAATATGGAAGAGGTAATTCCAAACTTAATTCTCCGTTTTAAACAAATATTTAAGATGAAGTTAAAACAATAATGATGAAAATAAACTGTTATTTTGAACAGAAATATATATAACTAGAGAAAAGGAAGGGTGTTTTCATGTACGATATTTCCGGATGGAAACATGTATTTAAGCTTGATCCAAATAAGGAGTTAAGCGATGAACATTTAGAAATGATTTGTGAGTCTGGAACTGATGCGGTTATTGTAGGCGGAAGTGATGGAGTTACAATTGATAACGTATTACACATGCTAGTTAGCATTCGTAGATATGCAGTTCCTTGTGTATTAGAGGTTTCTGATGTAGAAGCAATTACACCAGGATTTGATTTTTATTACATCCCAAGTGTTTTAAATAGCCGAAAAGTAGAATGGGTAACAGGTGTTCATCATGAGGCATTGAAAGAATTTGGGGATATTATGGACTGGGACGAAATTTTTATGGAAGGGTATTGTGTTTTAAATCCAGAAGCGAAAGTAGCCCAGCTTACAGAAGCGAAATGTGATTTAACAGAAGATGACGTTATTGCATATGCTCGTTTAGCAGACAAGCTATTACGTTTACCGATATTTTATTTAGAATATAGCGGTACGTATGGAGATGTTGAACTTGTTAAAAATGTAAAAGCAGAATTGAAACAAGCTAAGTTATATTATGGCGGTGGTATTTCTAATGCAGAACAGGCGAAAGAAATGGCACAATATGCTGATACAGTAGTTGTTGGAAATATTATTTATGATGATATAAAATCGGCGTTAAAAACAGTTAAAGCAGTAAAAGGAGAGTAGGTGCAGGCGTATATGAGTATGACAGATAAGTTATTAAACGGTTTAAATCCACAGCAACAAAAAGCAGTACAAACAACGAATGGACCACTTCTATTAATGGCAGGTGCAGGTAGTGGTAAGACACGTGTGTTAACACATCGTATTGCGTATTTACTTGGTGAAAAAGGTGTAGCACCATGGAATGTACTAGCTATTACCTTCACAAATAAAGCAGCTCGTGAAATGCGTGAGCGTATTGATACACTTGTGGGACCAGAAGCAGAAGATATTTGGATTTCGACGTTCCACTCTATGTGTGTACGTATTTTACGACGCGATATCGATCGTATTGGTATTAATCGTAACTTTACAATCTTAGATTCAGGTGATCAGCTAACTGTAGTCAAAAAAATTATGAAAGAGCGCAATGTTGATCCGAAGAAATTTGAGCCGCGCTCTATTTTAGCGGGTATTAGTAATGCGAAAAATGAACTGTTATCTGCGGATAAATATGCAAAAAAAATTACAATGGCTGATCCATATGAAAAATTAACGAGCGATGTATACACAGAGTATCAAAAACGTCTTTTGAAAAATAATTCATTAGACTTTGATGATTTAATTATGACGACGATTCAGCTATTTGAACGTGTTCCAGAAGTATTAGAGTTTTATCAGCGTAAGTTCCAATATATTCATGTTGATGAGTATCAAGATACGAACAAAGCGCAATATCTTCTTGTTAAACATTTGGCAGCGCGTTTTAAAAATCTTTGTGTTGTGGGTGACTCTGACCAGTCTATTTATCGCTGGCGTGGTGCAGATATTTCTAACATTTTGTCATTCGAAAAAGACTATGAGAATGCACAAGTAATTCTGTTAGAACAAAACTATCGTTCGTCACAAAATATTTTAAATGCAGCGAATGCTGTTATTGAAAAAAATACGAATCGTAAGCCGAAGAAATTATGGACAGACAATCAAGTTGGAAGTAAAATCTCGTATTATCGTGCTGCAACTGAAAAGGACGAAGCGTATTTTGTTGCAAAAAAAATTCGTGACGATATTCAAATGGGGAAACGAAAATATACTGATTTTGCAGTGCTATATCGTACGAATGCTCAGTCTCGTATGGTCGAGGAGATTTTCCTTAAATCTAACATTCCGTATAAAATTGTCGGGGGTACGAAGTTCTACGATCGTAAAGAGATTAAAGATATTTTGGCGTACTTACGTTTAATCGGTAATCCAGATGATGAAATTAGTTTTGCACGTATTATAAATGTGCCAAAGCGTGGCATTGGTGCGACTTCTATCGATAAAATTATTAATTACGGTGTGCAAAATGGAATTTCATTAACTGCTGTATTTGATGAGATTGAGCATGTTGGAGTAAGTGCAAAAATTACAAAGGCAGTAAAAGAATTCGCGAATTTATTAAATAACTGGGTAAATATGCAAGAGTATTTATCTGTTACAGAATTAGTAGAAGAAGTTATTGAAAAAACAGGCTATCGCGATATGTTGAAAAATGAACGTTCTTTAGAAGCGGAAGGTCGTTTAGAAAACTTAGACGAGTTCTTATCTGTTACGCAAACATTTGAATCTCAAAGCGAAGATAAGAGCCTTGTTGCATTCTTAACAGATTTAGCACTTGTTGCTGATATTGATCGTGTAGATGAAGACCCAACTGCTGGTGAAGAAGTTATTTTAATGACGATGCACTCGGCGAAAGGATTAGAGTTCCCGGTTGTCTTTATTGTTGGCTTAGAGGAAGGGATATTCCCTCATACTCGTTCTCTTATGGAAGAGGATGAAATGCAAGAAGAACGTCGTCTTGCTTATGTAGGTATTACTCGTGCAGAAGAAGAGCTATATTTATCTAACGCGCAAATGCGTACATTATTTGGTAGAACAAGTATGAACGCTGCGTCTCGATTTATTACAGAAATCCCGACAGAACTAGTGGAATCATTAAATGAAACAGCGCCGAAGCGTGAAACATCGTTTGGTACAAAAGGCAGAACGGCAAGTAGCGGCAAAACGACAATCACAACAGCAACACGCTCTCGTTCAGCTTTCGCGCGCCCTGCGGCTAAGACGACAGGCGGCGAACAAATTGGCTGGGCAGTAGGAGATAAAGCTTCCCACCAAAAATGGGGAGTCGGTACAGTTGTAAGTGTAAAAGGTGAAGGTGATGCAAAAGAATTAGATATTGCGTTCCCAAGCCCAATTGGTGTTAAACGTTTGTTAGCAAAATTTGCACCTGTGACGAAACAATAGGAAAGGAATGAGGATATGTCAAAAGAGATAGTAAAAAAACGTATAGAAGAATTACGTGACTTGTTAAATACATTTAACTATCAATATCACGTATTAGACAATCCTTCTGTTTCTGATGCGGAATATGACCGTAATATGCAGGAGCTTATAAAATTAGAAGCAGAGAACCCAGAGTTTATGAGTGAAGATTCTCCCTCCGTTCGCGTTGGGGGGACTGTTCTTGATATATTTGAAAAAGTAACACATAAGTCACCAATGTTAAGTTTAGGAAATGCATTTAACGAAGGAGATTTACGTGATTTCGATAGAAGAGTACGTCAAGGAATTGATGGTGCGAATGTAAGATATATATGTGAATTAAAAATTGACGGGCTTGCCGTTTCGCTTCATTATGAAAAAGGACGCTTCATTCAAGGGGCAACACGTGGTGATGGTGTAACGGGTGAAGATATTACTCAAAATTTAAAAACGATTAAAGCTATCCCACTTCGTTTAAATGAAGAAGTAACGTTAGAAGCACGAGGCGAAGCTTATATGCCGAAGCGTTCATTCGTTAAACTAAATGAAGAAAAAGAGCAAAATGGAGAAGATGTATTTGCGAATCCGCGTAATGCAGCAGCAGGTTCAATACGTCAACTTGATCCGAAAATTGCAGCGAAGCGTAACTTATCTATGTTTGTGTATGGTCTTGCGAATGTAGAAGAAAAAACAATTTCATCACATAGTGAATCGCTGGATTTCTTAGGTGAACTTGGATTTAAGACAAATCCAAATCGCCGTACATGTGAAACAATTGAAGAAGTTATAGCTTATGTAGAAGAATGGCAAGAAAAACGTCCGCATCTTGATTATGAGATTGATGGAATCGTTATAAAAGTAGATGATGTTGCTCTTCAAGAAAGTCTAGGAACTACAGCGAAGAGTCCAAGGTGGGCGATTGCTTATAAATTTCCGGCTGAAGAAGTTGTAACGAGATTAACAGGCATTGAATTAAGTGTTGGCCGAACAGGGGTTGTAACACCGACTGCAGAACTAGAGCCAGTGAGAGTTGCTGGTACGATTGTTCGTCGTGCTTCTTTACATAACGAAGATTTAATTCGTGAAAAAGACATTCGAATTGGTGACTACGTTGTTGTGAAGAAGGCTGGAGATATTATTCCTGAAGTTGTGAACGTTATTTTTGATAAGCGTACTGGTGAGGAAGAAGAATACCGCATGCCAACTCATTGTCCAGCATGTGAGAGTGAACTTGTTCGTTTAGAAGAAGAAGTAGCACTTCGATGTATAAATCCGACTTGTCCGGCTCAAATTCGAGAGGGATTAATCCATTTCGTTTCAAGAAATGCGATGAATATTGATGGACTTGGAGAACGTGTCATTACACAACTCTTTGATGCAGATTACATTCGTACATTTGCTGATTTATATGCATTGACGAAAGAGCAATTATTACAGTTGGAACGTTTTGGTGAAAAATCAGCAACAAACTTAATACAAGCAATTGAAAATTCTAAAGAAAACTCGTTAGAGCGATTATTATTTGGTCTTGGAATTCGCCACGTTGGAGCGAAAGCAGCACGTACATTTGCAGAGCACTTTGAAACGATGGATGAGCTTGTAAAAGCAACGGAAGAAGAACTAAAAGCAATTAATGAAATTGGCGAAAAAATGGCTCAATCTGTTGTGACATATTTTGATAATGAAGATGTATTAGAGTTATTACAGCAGTTTAAAGAGTATGGCGTGAATATGACATACAAAGGTATAAAAATTGCAGATTTACAAAATGTTGAATCTTACTTCGCAGGAAAAACGGTTGTTTTAACAGGTAAGCTAGAAGTTATGGGACGAAGTGAAGCGAAGAAGAAGATTGAGGCATTAGGTGGAAAAGTAACAGGAAGTGTTAGTAAGAGTACGGATTTAGTTGTTGCAGGTGAAGCAGCTGGTTCGAAATTAGCACAAGCGGAGAAACATAATGTTGAGGTTTGGAATGAAGAGAGGTTCTTACAAGAGCTAAATAAGTAAGAGGTGCAAACTTACCATGAAAAAAATAGCATTAGCGGTATTAAGCCTTGGCCTACTTGTAAGTGGGTGTAGTGCAGGTGCCGACAAAGATGAAAAAGTGGCTGGGAAATCGGGGAAAGCAAAAGAACAATCAGTTGTTCCAAAATACGCTATTTCGGATGAATATTATAAGACGACTATTCCATTTGATGGTGGAAAGGCACGTGGTTTAGTGGTGCAAGGGTTAAATAGTCGCCTTGATATAGATGAATTTGAAACAGGATTAATGCGAATTGCAAAAGAATCATTTAGTACGAAAGATAATTTTTTAAAAGGCGGAAAAGCTCTAGATACTCAAACTATACAGATGCTTGTTAAAAGAAAACGTACAGATGCTGAACAAAAGGAACTAGAGGAAAAATTAAAAAAAGATGCAGTTAAATTTCCAAATATAGGATTAAATCCTGCATTAGGAACAGGATCCGAATCACTAGAAGTGAAAAATAAAAAAAATCCAATATATATTTCAAATATTTTAGAGCATGATTATTATGTGAAAAAAGGCGATAACGGCGAGGAACGTGTTGGTATGGTAGTTGGATTAGCGATGAATTCTGTTCAATATTTTAACGAAGAGCATGGTTACCCACGTGAAGCTGCAATCCCAGATGAAAAGATGTTAGCTGAAGGGAAAAAAATGGCGCAAGAAATTTTGAAAGTCATACATCAAAAAGAACCTGAAACAAAAAATATTCCGATAACATTTGCGATTTATCGCCAAGCTCCAAAGTCTTCGCTCGTGCCAGGTAATTTTGTTTCTTATGCAAATGTCGAAAAAGGTAGTGAAACGGTTGAAGATTGGAAACAAATTAATGAAAAATATTATTTGTTCCCATCAGAGCAAGCGAAAACAGATAATAAACGTGAAGATCTTGCAAGAGTATCCAACTTTAAGGCAAAACTAAGCGATTATTTCCAAGGCGACTATACAGCTGTTATTGGTACTGGTATGTATAGAGATGATGAATTAAGAGAAATGAAGCTTGATATTCCTGTCCAGTTTAATGGAAAAGCGGAAATAGTTGGTTTTACACAATATGTGGCAGGGCTTGTTATGGAATACTTCCCGAATTATATGAAAGTACAAGTAACGATTAAATCTGTAGAACGCCCAGAAGCTATTATTATACGTGAAGCAAAACAAGATGAACCACTTGTGAAAATTTTAGATTAAATATGAAGGCTGTTCCTCTATGGAACAGCTTTTTTTCTTATGTAATTTTGTTATAATTTAAAATGTTGTAAAAAATAGGGGTAAGGGGTAAAGCTCATGGAAGAATTAAGTTTTCAAGTCATTATTTTATTAATTGCATTCGGTTTTTTAGCAGCTTTTATTGATTCCGTTGTTGGAGGAGGAGGGTTAATTTCGCTTCCTGCACTTATGTTTGTTGGCCTATCGCCAGCTTCGGCAATTGCAACGAATAAATTAGCGGCAACAATGGGGACGTTTACGAGTGCGATGTATTTCATTCGATCAGGAAAAGTTGATTTTAAAATTGTAGGAAAGTTAATCCCGTTAACTATTGTTGGAGCTGTTGCAGGTGCTTTAGTAGTAAAATTTATTCCATCGGATATTTTACGCCCATTAGTACTTGTAATGTTGGTATTTATTGCTATTTATATTATTGCAAAAAAGAATTGGGGAAGTGTGTCTACCTATAAGAAGATGACGCAAAGAAAAACATTAATATTTTTCTTTGCTATTTTAATGATAGGATTTTATGATGGGTTTTTTGGACCAGGGACAGGGTCGTTTTTAATTTTTGCATTTTTATTAATTGGCTTGGATTTTATTCAAGCGGCAGCATCTGGAAAACTTTTGAACTTTGTTAGTAATATTGTATCTTTAATTACTTTTTTATTCTTAGACATAATTCATTTTGAATACGGTATTATCATGGGATTATCAATGATCTTAGGTGCTTATTTTGGATCGAAGTTTGCGGTTCAAAAAGGTGTTGGATATGTAAGGACTTTATTTTTATTAGTTACTATATTATTGATCGGGAAAAATGTTTTGGAATATACTCATATTTTGTAGATTCATACGCATGTATGAATCTCTTTTTTTATTATATTTTAAAAATTTATTAATTTTTAAAATATAAGTCTAGGAATATTTGAATAAATCTAAATTATCGTGTAGAATAATGTTGTAAAATGTAAACGTTTTTCTAAGGGGAGGCTAAAAAAATGGTAGTAGCATACAAACATGAGCCATTTACAGATTTTTCAGTGGAGGCTAACAAATTAGCGTTTGAAGAAGGTTTAAAGAAAGTAGAATCTTATCTTGGACAAGACTATCCATTAATTATCGGGGGAGAAAAAATCACTACAGAAGACAAAATTGTTTCTGTAAACCCTGCAAATAAAGAGGAACTTGTTGGTCGTGTTTCAAAAGCAAGCCGTGAGTTAGCTGAAAAAGCAATGCAAGTAGCGGATGAAACATTCCAAACTTGGAGAAAATCAAAGCCAGAAATGCGTGCAGACATTTTATTCCGTGCTGCAGCAATCGTTCGTCGCAGAAAACATGAATTCTCTGCTATTCTTGTAAAAGAAGCAGGTAAGCCATGGAATGAGGCAGATGCTGATACAGCAGAAGCAATCGACTTTATGGAATATTATGGTCGTCAAATGTTAAAATTAAAAGACGGTATTCCAGTAGAAAGCCGTCCGATTGAATATAATCGTTTCTCTTACATTCCATTAGGAGTAGGTGTTATCATTTCTCCTTGGAACTTCCCATTCGCAATTATGGCAGGTATGACAACAGCTGCTTTAGTTTCTGGTAACACAGTATTACTAAAACCAGCTAGTACAACTCCTGTAGTAGCAGCGAAATTTATGGAAGTATTAGAAGAAGCTGGCTTACCAGCTGGCGTAGTAAACTTCGTTCCAGGTAACGGTTCTGAAGTTGGTGACTACTTAGTAGATCATCCTCGTACACGTTTCGTAAGCTTCACGGGATCTCGTGATGTAGGTATCCGCATCTATGAGCGTGCAGCGAAAGTAAACCCAGGACAAATTTGGTTAAAACGCGTTATCGCTGAAATGGGCGGTAAAGACACAATCGTTGTTGATAAAGAAGCAGATCTTGAATTAGCAGCTAAGTCTATCGTTGCATCAGCATTCGGATTCTCAGGACAAAAATGTTCTGCATGTTCTCGTGCAGTAATCCATGAAGATGTATACGATCACGTATTAAATCGTGCTGTTGAATTAACAAAAGAATTAACAGTTGCTAATCCAGCAGTATTAGGTACAAACATGGGTCCTGTTAATGACCAAGCTGCATTTGATAAAGTAATGAGCTATGTTGCAATTGGTAAAGAAGAAGGTAGAATCTTAGCAGGTGGCGAAGGAGACGATTCTAAAGGCTGGTTCATCCAACCAACAATCGTTGCTGACGTTGCAGAAGATGCTCGCTTAATGAAAGAAGAAATCTTCGGACCAGTAGTAGCATTCTGTAAAGCGAAAGACTTCGATCATGCACTTGCAATTGCAAACAATACGGAATACGGTTTAACAGGTGCTGTTATTACTAACAACCGTGACCATATTGAAAAAGCACGCGAAGACTTCCACGTTGGTAACTTATACTTCAACCGTGGATGTACTGGTGCAATCGTAGGTTACCAACCATTCGGTGGCTTTAACATGTCTGGTACAGACTCTAAAGCTGGTGGACCTGATTACTTAGCACTTCACATGCAAGCAAAAACTACTTCTGAAACTTTATAAGAAATAGTAGAGGAGCTCTTCACAGAATGTGAAGAGCTCCTTTTAAAATTGAACCCCCATATATTACCGTCGTTCGAAGAGAATGAGCTAAAACCTATTAATAGCGGGATAAACATGTAAACAGAAATAAAATAATGAGAAAAGTTGACTTATTAGTCATATTTTTTAGTATTCATTTTGAGAATTTCCTGTATAATACAATTTGAAAGAAAATCTATGGTTCGACAAGGAACACTCCTTTCGGTTTTGCTCACTGAAAGGAGTGTTTTTTTATGTAGCTAAAAATTCTTGCGTGCTTATTACATTTGCATATACGCCATTTAAACTAGCTAAAATTGTATTGTGAATATAAACAGCTGGTATAGTAGCGTTCTTAAAAGAAAGGTCTTTTGTAGCACAAGCGTCATGTATAACGGTACATTGAAAGCCAAAATCGAATGCAGCCCTTACTGTTGCATCGATACACATATGAGTCATCATCCCGCATACAACGACATGTTCAATATTAAAACGTTTTAATTGCTCTAGAAGATTAGTTTCTCGGAAGCTATTTGGATAATGTTTGACTATAACTGTTTCTTCTCTAAGTGGACGTACGCTTTCGTGAATATGTACACCTTCTGTATTAGGTAGGAAAAAAGTAGCGTCATCTTTTATAGCTACGTGTTGGATATGAAAAATAGGTTCGCTGTTTGTTCTAAAGTGTTGTAATAACTGATTAGCATATTCGCTTGCTTCTACTGGATTACGCAATTCCATCTTTCCATTTGGAAAATAATCGTTTTGAATATCGACGAGTAAAAGAGCTGTTTTCATATATTTATCTTCCTCCGAGTTTCATATTCAAATAAATTTATTCAATTCGTAGAGAGGATTCTCCTGTTTAAAAATATGAGGAAGAAGAATTTTAAATAACCTTGAAAGTTACTATTTTTCAGATGAATATTCATCTGAAAATTTTAATAAAGGAATAATTAATATTTTTCTAAAAAATGTATTGACTCTTATTATTCTGAGTTCTATAATGAGAATTAATTAAACGACAATTAAATCGATACATTCTTATCCAGAGAGGTGGAGGGACTGGCCCTACGATACCTCAGCAACGGGTTTTTTAATACCGTGCTAACTCCAGCAAGCCATATAAAGGCTTGGAAGATGAGAAGATGTGAACGAGTACATATAAGTGCTCTCCTTCTTATCTTTATGTTTGATAAGAAGGAGGGCACTTTTTATTTTACCTCGAAAGCTCTGCTTCAAGTTTTTACAGCATATAGGAGGGAAAAAAATGATTTCTTTTACCAATGTAAGTAAAGTGTATGAATCAGCTGGCCAATCTGTTCATGCGGTGGAGGATGTAACATTATCAGTTGAGAAAGGCGAAATTTTTGGCATTATCGGTTTTAGTGGCGCTGGAAAGAGTACGTTATTACGCTTAGTAAATATGTTAGAGAGACCGACGGCAGGAACGATTTCAATAGATGATAAAGATATTACATCATTATCGACGAAAGAATTGCGTAAACTAAGACAAAGAATCGGAATGATTTTTCAAAGTTTTAATTTATTTAATTCAAGAACAGTATTTGGAAATATTGCTTATCCATTAAAGTTAGCGAAAGTACCAAAGAATGAGATAAAAGAAAGAGTAAATGAACTGCTGAAGTTTGTAGGGTTAGAAGATAAAGCAAACTATTATCCAGAGCAGCTATCAGGTGGACAAAAGCAGCGTGTGGGCATTGCTAGAGCACTTGCGACATCGCCAGATATTCTTATATGTGATGAGGCAACATCAGCCTTAGATCCAGAAACGACGACAGAAATTCTAAACTTATTAAAGAAAGTAAATCGAGAATACAATTTAACAATTCTTCTTATTACACATGAAATGCATGTTGTGAAAGAAATTTGTCACCGTGTAGCTGTAATGGAGAAGGGAAAAGTTATTGAAGAAGGAAAACTGTTTGATGTTTTCACGCAACCAAAAACAAAGACGACTCAAAACTTTGTACGTTCTGTCATTAATGATCATTTACCGGAAAGTGTTCTAGCGAAAATTCAAAATGGTGGTCAAATTTATCGTCTAACATTTACTGGTGAGGAGACAGGACAGCCGGTACTATCATATATCGCAAAAAACTATAACGTCGATGTAAATGTACTGTACGGAAATATTATTGAACTTCAAAATGTGCTATTTGGAAATCTTCTTGTAGAGTTGCAAGGTGAGCAGAGGGAAATTCAAAAAGCATTACAACATCTAAGACTGCAAGTGCAGCTGAAGGAGGTAGAAGCTCATGCGAGTTGATTGGAGTATATTTTGGCCGCGCATACTAGATGCGACGGGGGATACCCTCTTAATGGTAATTGTAACCCTTATATTCGCTACAATTCTGGGTATACCTCTAGGTTTACTTTTATATGTAACGAGAAAAGGAAACTTTTTAGAAAATAAATGGGTCTTTTCTATTCTTAACATCATAATTAATACAATTCGTCCGGTACCATTCATTATCTTTTTAGTAGCCTTAAGTCCGCTAACAAGAAGTGTTATCGGAACGACGATTGGAACAGCAGCGGCAATTTTCCCGATGACGTTAGTCGCATCAATTGGTATTGCTAGAATGGTTGAAACAAACCTTGTTTCCGTTCCGAAAGGAGTAATTGAAGCAGCGCAAGCAATGGGCGCCTCGCCAATTAGAATTGTTTTTGAAATCCTTGTACCAGAAGCGTTAGCACCATTAATCTTAGGTGTCACATTTATGACAGTTGGTTTAATTGAATTTTCTGCAGTTGCTGGGCTTGTCGGTGGTGGCGGTCTTGGTGACTTGGCAATGACATATGGTTATCAACGTTTTGATACATCAGTTATGTTCGTAACGGTCGTGTTACTTATCATTCTCGTACAGATAGCTCAAAATTTAGGAAACTACTTTGCGAAAGTCTTGTTACGCAGATCATAAAAAGGAAGAGAGGAAAAGAAAATGAAGAAAATTTTAGCATTTGCATTATCAGCGATTGTAGGAGTCTCAGCATTAAGCGGCTGCTCAAGTGGAGACACGGGTGCAGGAGCGAAAGAAAAAGTAGTTCGCGTCGGTGTAACTGGAACGGATGGAGACGCTTGGGAAATTTTGAAGAAAAAAGCTGAAAAAGAAGGGATTAAGATTAAACTGGTCGAGTTCTCTGATTACACAACGCCAAATAAAGCGTTAGCTGATGGAGATATTGAATTAAACTCATTCCAGCATATTGCTTTCTTAGAGCAATTTAAAAAAGAGCATAAGTTAGATATTACAGCTGTTGGTACAACGCAAATTGCGCCAATGGGTTTATACTCTGAAAAATATAAGAAAGCAAATGAAATCCCAGATGGTTCAGAAATTGCAATTCCAAACGATCCAACGAACCAAGCACGGGCATTAAAACTTCTTGATGCAGCTGGATTATTAAAGCTTAAAAAAGACTTTGGTCTATTTGGAGATCCAAGTGGTATTGCTGAAAATCCGAAGAAATTAAAAATTACACCGGTTATCGCACAGCAAACACCTCGTGTGTTAAAAGATGTAGCGGCATCAGTTATTAATAACGGTGTTGCTGGTCAAGCTGGATTAGATCCAGCGAAGGATCCTATTTTCTTAGAAGATCCAAAGAATGAAAATGCAAAGCCATATATTAATATTTTTGCAGCTCGTACGAAAGATAAAGATGATCCAACATTGAAAAAAGTAATTGAACTATATCATTCAAAAGAAGTAACAGACGCAATTAAGAAAGAAACAAATGATGGTTCCATTTCAGTAGATCTTTCACTTGATGAGCTTGAAAAAATCGTAAAATAATCATTGGGTTTAATGGACTAACAGAAGGAACCCCTCCGCTGTTAGTTCGTTCAACATATAAACTTAACAAACAAACCCTAATTCTGTACCTTCCAATTTTGTATAACATAGAATCCAATGTTTGTTAAGTAGAGTGATAGACCAGGAATTTTCCTGGTCTTTTTTTATGAATGAAAGTAGCTAGCGAACAGTAAGGTGATCCAAATTATAATGGGATAAGAAAATAAGCTGAAAAGGAGTGTAATTACGAATTGCTTTGGATGAATTAAGTGTTTTTTTGATAAAAAAAAGAAAATAGAAAAGAGAGTAATGAAAAATGCTGATATTACGCCGGGGTTATAAGAGCGATAAATGAAAAACAAAATAATATGTTGAACAGAGTTGAAGAAGATGGCCCCTTGTATAAAAATAATCCAGCATATAGAAGACAAGAAGTTAAGTTGATATAGAAAGACGATAAGTAATACAAAGATTGTTAATACGGAAATGGCGATGAAAAATTGTTGGCTAGTTATAAGACGGATTGAAAATTGATTAGCAAGGTATTGTGGCATTTGGAAAGCTTCTTCAAGGTTATGAATGAAAAATAATAAGGGAATGATCCAGAATATAGTAGTGGAATGTTTTTTCATCAATTTACATCACTCCAATAAAGTATAGAAAGCCTAAAAAAAGGCCCTCTATACAGAGATGGTTATTCAATTATGATATTTTTTAAATTAACTTCATGATGCTCTCGTTCTTTCAGATAAGCAGCTAGTTCCTCTTGTAAAATATTTAATATTTGCTTAGCTGATTGTTGGATTGGATTAGGTAGCTCTTCTAATATATGCATCCCGACTTTTACTTTTGTACGAATTACCCTTCGTAGTAATTCCTCATGCATGTACTACACCTCCAAACCGAATATTTAGTACATCTTCTTCAAATTTTGCTCCTTGAATAGAAAGGTGTGTTAATGTTTTTGGTAACGTGATGTTCCGTTTAACAGAACCCGCTCGAATAATAAGTTCATCACCTTTTTGATTTAAGGAAAGTTCACTTTTGTTTGAGAAGGGAATGGACAGAACGAAAATATACTCATCGCCATCCTTTTTTACATATTGAGTGCGCCCGTTAAATTTTACTTCTGTAGGGGAATGATCAGTTTTAAATAAAGAATCTCCTACACGTTCTAACATAGACAAACCAACAACTTCTTGTTCAAACATTGGAGCTTCGTAAATAGGAAGGGGTTGAAAACTATCTTTAATTAATGTTTTATATTTCTTCTGTGTATCTTTCCATGCCTGAAAATAAGGATCGGTGACAGTGTTAGGGATGACGCGGTTAATCATAATGGCATCTACGTTATAATCGTATAAATTCAAATAAGTAAAGCTGCGCTGGGCTTCTTTAATGACCATTTTTTCAGGATTTACAACGATGCGGATACTTGTTACTTCTCGATTTGATAAAATATCTCTCATTTCTCCGAGCTGTTCAAGTGTACTTGTTAATTCGTCCATAATATCGTCGGTTGGAAGAGGGACACCAAGGAGTGGTTGAGCTACAGGACGAACGACTTTTAAAACTTTTCTTTTAATAGGAAATAATTTTTCCATCCACCAGCCGAGCATGTCTGGAAAGCTTAGCATTGCTAATGTTTCTCCTGTAGGGGCACAATCAATAATGATAACATCATATGTGTCTTGCTTATAATAATCGAGTACGCGAAGTAGGCTAATTAAATCTTCCATACCGGGAAACATCGTTAATTCTTCTGTTGTAATATCATCAGCTGCTTTAGAAGTGAAGAGTAGTGTAATATATTTCTGTAATTTTCCCCAGCCTTTTTCCATTTCATAAATCGTATTAATTTCTTGTGCCCACAAATTTTCACGAATTTCTAGTGGTTCAGAAGATAGCTTTATACCAAATGAATCTCCTAAACTATGAGCAGGATCTGTGCTCATTACTAATGTTTTTAATCCTTGTTTCGCACTTTGAATTGCTGTTGCTGCTGAAATGCTAGTTTTTCCTACGCCGCCTTTACCTGTATACAAGATAATTCTCATCATTCATATCCCCTTTGTTTCGAATGTCGAATATTACGAGTGTCGAAGTAAATGGTTGAATAAAAACCCAGATAGGGTTTTATTCAATCGGAATGTTTTTCATTTTAGGTGTAGAAATCTTTTCTTCTGTTTTTTGCTGTGACGTAGCGATGTGATTCATGATTTTTTGGAAGATTTGTAGTAAGAATGCTTTTTCTTCTTCTGATAATGCTTCTGTTACTAAGCTAAAGTAATGGGCCGCATTTTGTTTTACTTCTTGAACGAGCATTACGCCGTTTTCTGTTAACCGAATTAATACAATACGTCGGTCATTTTCATCACGGTAGCGTTCAATATATCCCTTTTTTACAAGGCGATTTACAACGCCCGTTGTTGTACTCATCGGTATATCAAGAAGATCAGCAATTTTCGTCATTGTAATATCTGTATTTCGTTCCATCCAAAGTAAACAAAATACTTCTGTTTTAGAAAGTGTTAAATCTAGGCTTACCCATTCTTCAGGATAGAAAAGTTTCTTGGCGTTATCTAGCAGTAAGTCTAAAAAATGTTCATATTGCAACAATTAATTCCACTCCCGTATATTTCGAGGTTCGTAATATTTATTTTTATTTTATGTAGAATAGAAATAATTGTCAATGATTTTAATTGTTTTTTCAGATTAGGCAGAAAACTTTCTTTAAAATAGTATTCTTTTATGATAGATTTATAAATATAAAACGAGAATTTACATAAAAATCCATCATGGTAAATATACTTATCTATAATGGGTATGCAGCTAACGAGGGGGAGAACGATGAGAAGACGTAATACGCAAGCGTTCACGTTTTTAGCATGGACTTCATTTGTTTGTGCGCTTTCAGGTATGCTAATTGGGATTTATACGTTAGATGAAACGCTTAGTGTAAAAGGATACTATTTAATTGGAACATTATTTTTAACGATGTCTTGTTTTGTATTACAAAAAACAATTCGTGATAATGAAGAAGATAACGAGAGATTTCCGAAAAATAAACCGTTAGATAAAGAGTAAATTGTAAAGAAAGGCATTTGCCTTTCTTTTTTTATGTAAAAATGGCGTAAGTACTCTGTGTTGACTTGCTTGAAGTACTGAAAATTTGGTATCATCAATAGTATTGTAGATTGAACGATATATTATGGAGGTGGCCTAGCCGTGTCAAGAATTTCCGTTGAGAATGTAAAGCACGTAGCACATTTAGCACGTCTTGCAATTACTGATCAAGAAGCAGAAAAATTTCAAAAACAACTAGATGCAATTGTTACATTTGCAGAACAGTTAAATGAATTAGATACAACAGATGTAAAACCAACAACTCATGTATTAACTATGAAAAATGTTATGCGTGAAGATGTACCAGAAAAAGGTTTACCAGTCGAAGAAGTATTAAAAAATGCACCGGATCACAAAGATAATCAAATCCGTGTTCCAGCAGTATTAGAATAGAGGAGGGGATTTCGATGTCATTATTTGATCATTCAGTATCAGAGTTACATAAGAAGTTAAACAACAAAGAAATTTCCGTTACGGATTTAGTAGAAGAATCTTACAAACGTATTGCGGATGTTGAAGATAACGTAAAAGCTTTTCTTACATTAGATGAAGAAAATGCACGCGCAAAAGCGAAAGAATTAGATGCAAAAATCGGCGCTGAAGATAATGGTTTATTATTCGGTATGCCAATTGGTGTAAAAGATAACATTGTAACTAACGGTCTTCGTACAACTTGTGCGAGCAAAATGTTAGCAAACTTCGATCCAATTTATGATGCGACAGTTGTGCAAAAGCTAAAAGCTGCTGACACAATTACAATCGGTAAATTAAACATGGACGAGTTCGCAATGGGTTCTTCAAATGAAAACTCAGGATTCTACGCTACGAAAAACCCATGGAACTTAGATTACGTTCCGGGCGGATCTAGTGGTGGTTCTGCAGCAGCTGTAGCAGCAGGAGAAGTACTATTCTCTCTAGGTTCTGATACGGGTGGTTCTATCCGTCAGCCAGCTGCATATTGCGGTGTTGTAGGTTTAAAACCAACTTATGGACGCGTATCTCGTTACGGATTAGTAGCATTCGCATCTTCACTTGACCAAATCGGACCGATTACACGTACAGTAGAAGACAATGCATACTTATTACAAGCTATTTCAGGTATTGACCGCATGGATGCAACTTCTGCAAACGTTGAAGTTGGAAACTATTTAGCTGGTTTAACAGGCGATGTTAAAGGTTTACGCATTGCTGTACCGAAAGAATACTTAGGCGAAGGTGTTGGCGAAGAAGCTCGTGAGTCAGTACTAGCTGCTTTAAAAGTATTAGAAGGTATGGGCGCAACTTGGGAGGAAGTATCGCTTCCACACTCTAAATACGCTCTAGCAACGTATTACTTACTATCTTCCTCTGAAGCATCTGCGAACCTTTCACGCTTTGATGGCGTGCGTTACGGTGTTCGTTCTGATAATGTAAATAACTTATTAGATCTTTACAAAAACACACGTAGTGAAGGTTTCGGTGATGAAGTTAAACGTCGTATTATGCTTGGTACATTTGCGCTTAGCTCTGGTTACTATGATGCATATTACAAGAAAGCACAACAAGTACGTACATTAATTAAAAACGACTTTGAAAATGTATTTGCTAACTATGATGTTATTATTGGACCAACAACGCCAACTCCGGCATTTAAAGTGGGCGAAAAAGTTGATGATCCAATGACAATGTATGCAAATGACATTTTAACAATCCCAGTAAACTTAGCGGGTGTTCCAGCGATTTCTGTTCCATGTGGATTCGGTGCTAACAACATGCCACTTGGTCTACAAATCATTGGTAAACACTTCGATGAAGCGACAATTTACCGCGTTGCACATGCGTTTGAGCAAGCAACAGACTATCATACAAAAAAAGCAAGTCTGTAAGGAGGCGAGCATAGATGAATTTAGAAACAATTATTGGTTTAGAGGTTCACGTTGAGTTAAAAACAAATTCGAAAATTTTCTCTGCGAGTCCAACAGAATTCGGAGCGGAGCCAAATACACAAACAAGTGTAATTGACTTAGGATACCCAGGGGTACTTCCTACTTTAAATAAAGAAGCAGTTAACTTTGCAATGAAAGCTGCAATGGCATTAAACTGTGAAATCGCAACGGAAACGAAGTTTGACCGTAAAAACTATTTCTATCCAGATAACCCGAAAGCTTACCAAATCTCTCAATTTGATAAGCCAATTGGTGAAAATGGTTGGATTGAAATCGAAGTAGACGGTAAAAAGAAACGTATCGGTATTACACGTCTTCATTTAGAAGAAGATGCTGGTAAATCAACGCATACAGCTGATGGTTCATTAGTAGACTACAACCGTCAAGGTATGCCTTTAATCGAGATCGTATCTGAGCCAGATATGCGTACGCCAGAAGAAGCATATGCATACTTAGAGAAGTTAAAATCAATCATTCAATACACTGGTGTATCTGATTGTAAGATGGAAGAAGGTTCCTTACGTTGTGATGCGAACATTTCCCTTCGTCCAGTTGGACAAGAGAAGTTCGGTACAAAAGCGGAACTGAAAAACTTAAACTCATTCACTTACGTACAAAAAGGTCTTGAGCATGAGCAAGTGCGCCAAGAAAAAGAACTGTTATCTGGTGGCATCATCCAACAAGAAACACGTCGTTATGATGAAGCAACAAAGAAAACAATCTTAATGCGTGTGAAAGAAGGATCTGACGATTACCGTTACTTCCCGGAGCCAGACTTAGTTGAACTTTACATCGATGATGAGTGGAAAGAAGCAGTTCGAGCTTCTATTCCAGAACTTCCAGATGCACGTAAAGCTCGCTACGTTGCAGAATTAGGCTTACCAGCTTATGATGCACACGTGTTAACATTAACGAAAGAGATGTCTGATTTCTTTGAAGCAACTGTTGCAGACGGTGCTGATGCGAAATTAACATCGAACTGGTTAATGGGTGAAGTACTTGCATACTTAAACAAACAACAAAAAGAATTAAAAGACGTTGCATTAACGCCTGCTGGTTTATCTAAAATGGTTCAATTAATTGAAAAAGGTACAATTTCTTCTAAAATCGCGAAGAAAGTATTTAACGAATTAATTGAAAAAGGTGGAGACCCAGAAGAAATCGTTAAAGCGAAAGGTCTTGTTCAAATTTCTGACGAGGGTACACTTCGTAAAGTTGTAACAGAAATTCTTGATAATAATGAGCAATCTATCGAAGACTTTAAAAACGGTAAAGACCGTGCAATTGGCTTCTTAGTTGGTCAAATTATGAAAGCTACAAAAGGACAAGCAAATCCACCACTTGTTAACAAAATCTTACTTGAAGAGATTAATAAGCGATAATAGTAGTGACTTTTAAAGATTAAGCAGAAAAACACCCGTACATGGGTGTTTTTCTAGGTTAATCAAACGTTTGTTTAAATGAGACAAAATCGTTTAAACAAACGTTTGATTAACTGTCAAAAGTGGAAAAATGTTTGTATAGCAACTATGGTATGATAGTTGCAAAAAGGTGGGAATAATGATAAATCTAAACATAGAGGTTTTTTTCATCTCATGAAATAATAGATAGTTATTATTCGTTATATGTAAATTTTTATGGAAGAATGGATAGAAATAAAGTGAAACTTTAATCAGTAGGAGGTTCATCCACCATTGATTATTAGCCCTCACCAATCGGGCATTTACTGCCCGCAAATAGCGGGATAAATTTTGGAGTCAAATAAAAAACCATTGAAATGAATATTTACTTTTGATGGACTACACGAATCGGGTTCTTACTGCCTGTTTGAGCGGGATAAAAGAAGGATAGCAAGATGAGAGGAGGTAGGCATGGGAATACTGAATAGAAGTTCAGTATGTTCTTTTTCGATACATAAAGAAATTTCCTGTGCTAATAAATGATGAAGCGAGCAAGAATTATTTATAATCCTACTTCGGGGCGTGAGCTATTTAAGAAGAGCTTACCAGAAGTATTACAAAAATTAGAACAAGCTGGCTATGAGACATCTTGTCATGCGACAACGGGTCCTGGAGACGCTACTGTGGCGGCGAGGCAAGCTGCGGATCGTAAGTTTGATGTTGTTATTGCGGCTGGTGGCGACGGTACATTAAATGAAGTAGTAAACGGTTTAGTTGGGCATGAATTCCGTCCGAAATTTGGAATTATTCCAGTTGGAACGACAAATGACTTTGCACGTGCAATTGGTGTACCTCGTTCTATTGAAGAGGCAGCAGATATTATTTGCGAAGGAAAAACAGTGCCATTAGACCTTGGTAGAGCGAACGATACATATTTTATTAACATCGCTGGTGGCGGTCGTATTACAGAATTAACATACGAAGTACCGAGTAAGTTAAAGACAGTATTAGGACAACTTGCTTATTACCTAAAAGGTATCGAGATGTTACCATCATTGCATCCGACATATGTTGAAATTGAGTATGATGGAAAGTTACTACAAGAAGAAATTACGATGTTTTTAATTACGAATACCCGTTCAGTAGGTGGATTTGAAAAGGTAGCACCGTATGCATCTATTAACGATGGGTTATTTGACCTATTAGTACTGAAAAAAGGTTCTATCGCTGATTTAATTAAAGCAGCAACACAAGCACAACGTGGTGAACATATTAATAATCCAAAAGTGTTATATACACAAGCGAACCGAATTAAAGTACATTCACCAGATAAACTAATGATTAATTTAGATGGTGAGTATGGTGGAGATGCACCGATGGAATTCGAAAATATATATCATTGTTTAGAACTATTTGTTCCTGAACATCAAGAGGATGCCCTGTAAAGGCATCCTTTTTACTTTGTTAAAATGAATTGTAAATTGGGAGTTAGTTTGATTTTTATGGTATTTTTACAATTCTTTTATTTTACATCCATACTTTATTGATACACTGGAAGAGATAAGAAATGAGAGGTAGGGTGCTATGGAGAAGGTAAAGGCGATATTATTTGATAAAGATGGGACATTAATGGATTTTCATTCAATATGGATAAAAGTAGCTGAAGAACTTGTAGCTGAATGTATAAGTTTATATCATTTACCAAGTACAATGCGGCAGACCTTATTAGAAGAGATTGGTGTAGAGGGAGCATTTGTTAATCCGAGGAGTGCAATAGCTGCTGGAACAAGCCTTGATGTAGCGAAGGGGCTTTGTAATTATATTGAGTCTGCTAGAGAAGAAGAGATGCATCATTGGGTAAGTGAGAAGTTATTTTCCCTTATGTATGAGCATCGTTCGCATATGAAAATGACAGCAGATTTACCGAAAGTGTTACAGGCATTAAAAGATAAAGGATTTATATTAGGGGTTGTCACGGCGGATGATTTCGCACCAACAGAATTATTTTTAAGACAATATAAGTTGGAGAACTTTTTTGATTATATTATAGCCTCGGATACATTCCCTGCGCAAAAACCAGATAAAAAGATTATAGAAGTGTTTTGTGAGAAATTTAATTTAGCATCATGTGAGGTTGCGGTTGTTGGAGATACGCCAACTGATTTACATTTAGCCAAAAATGGCGATTGCTATGCAATTGGGGTGCTATCTGGTACGGGAGACCGTCCAACATTAGAACCACTTGCTGATTTAGTGTTAGATTCTGTTGGAGAGTTTATTTCTCAATCGGGTGAGTTTTTCTGGGAGAAAGAAAAGTCTAATGTGTAAGGAAAATAAGTCTATAAAGACTCTTAATGAGTCTTTATAGACTTATTTTTTATGCCTGGATACAAAGAATATAGGATAAATGCTAGAAAAGAAAGTTGGCATACATTTTGCAATAAAAAGAGAAAACAATGTAAAGAAAAGGATGGGGTACGCAATGAACACAAAAAAATTTGCTAAAGTAAATGAACAAATTCCAGGACCGAAAGCGGCATCTTTATTAGAACGCCGTCAAAATATAGTACCAAAAGGAGTAAGTAACGGCATCCCAACGTTTGTACAATCTGCAAATGGTGCTCTTGTAACGGATGTTGATGGTAATCAGTACATTGATTTTGCAGGAGCAATCGGGACAATTAACGTAGGGCATTGTCATCCAGCGGTTAAAGAAGCGCTCCATAAACAAGTCGATCAATACATTCATACTGGATTTAATGTCATGATGTATGAGCCATATATTGAATTAGCGGAAAAGCTTGCGGCATTGGCACCAGGAAGTTTCGATAAGCAAGTCCTCTTTTTAAATAGTGGTGCAGAAGCAGTTGAGAACGCGGTGAAGATCGCTCGTAAATATACGAAGAGACCTGGTATTATCGCATTTTCTAAAGGTTTCCACGGGCGTACATTAATGACAATGACGATGACAAGTAAAGTGAAGCCATATAAATTTGGGTTTGGTCCCTTTGCTCCAGAAGTATATAAAGCGCCATTTCCATACGAATACCGTCGCCCAGAGGGATTAACGGAAGAGCAGTATGATGATTTTATTATTGAAGAGTTTAAGAACTTCTTCATATCGGAAGTAGCACCAGAAACAATCGCAGCTGTTGTAATGGAACCTGTTCAAGGGGAAGGTGGATTTATCGTCCCAAGTAAGAAATTTGTTCAAGAAGTACGCCGCATTTGTTCAGAGAACGGCATCTTATTTGTAGCGGATGAAATACAAACAGGCTTTAGTCGTACAGGAAAATATTTTGCAATTGATCACTATGATGTCGTTCCAGATTTAATTACAGTGTCTAAATCATTAGGTGCTGGTGTACCGATAAGTGGTGTCATTGGACGTAAAGAAATTATGAATGAGTCTGCACCAGGTGAACTTGGTGGAACGTATGCAGGAAGTCCATTAGGATGTGCGGCTGCATTAGCTGTTCTCGATGTAATAGAAAATGAGAAATTAAATGATAGAGCGATAGAATTAGGAAAAGTCGTAATGAACCGATTCGAAGAGATGAAAAATAAATATCATTGCATCGGTGATGTGCGTGGGTTAGGAGCAATGTGTGCATTTGAGGTCGTTCAAGATCGTAAGACGAAAGCACCTGACAAAGCGTTAACAGCTAATCTATGTACAGAAGCAAATAAGCGTGGGTTACTGTTATTATCAGCAGGAACATATGGAAATGTTATCCGTGTGTTAATGCCTTTAGTTATTACAGATGAGCAACTTGAAGAAGGATTAACAATAATTGAAGAATCGTTGCAAGCTTGTTATGAACAAACAAACATCGCTCGTGTTTAAAAACTGAAGTATAAATAGCAAACATTCTAGCTGACTCTATATTAAATGCAGAAAATTCACTTTATAATAAAGGTAGTGAAGTGGATCGATGGATTTGAAGTTAGGGGTGGCTAGGATGGTTGCAGAAAAGGAACGAGTGTTAATGGATTTAAAAGATGTATTTGAATATGCGTTTGACGAAATTTTTGTTACAGATGAGCAAGGGATCGTTGTGCGTGTAAATAGTACATGTGAAAGGCACTACCAACTAGCTGCCGAAGAGTTAGTTGGTAAGCATGTAAAAGAACTACAAAAGGATGGAATCTTTTATCCATCAGCGACATTAGAAGTGATTGAAAAAAAGAGGCCAATTGAACTCGTTCAAACTACAAAATCAGGAGAGTATTTACACGTTCGTACAAGGCCTGTTTTTGATGATGAGGGAAATTTAAGAAGAGTGATTAGTTATTCTCGGGACCTTACTGAACTCTATCAATTACGTCAAAAGGTAGAGGAAATGGATAATCAGCTAAAAACATATAAAAAAGAATTAAGAGAAACATATGAGCATGAAGGACTGATTTTTAAAAGTCTAGCTATGCAAAAAATAGTCGATACAATCAAAAAAGTATCTGTAGTGGATAGTACTGTTCTCGTTTTAGGCGAGACTGGAGTAGGAAAAAGTCGATTGGTACGCCATTTACATGAAGTGAGTCACCGTAAGCATGAAAGTTTCTATGAAATTAATTGTGCAGCATTGCCAACTAATTTAATTGAATCAGAGCTTTTTGGATATTCAGGTGGATCTTTTACAGGTGCGAATCGTGAAGGGAAAAAAGGACTATTAGAATCCGCGCATAAAGGAACTCTTTTTTTAGATGAAATCGGTGAAATGCCGATTGAAATTCAAGCAAAGCTTTTGCAAGTATTGCAAGAAAAAACATTTCGTCCTATAGGGGGAAGAGAATTAAAAAAAGTGGATGTTCGAATTGTGGCGGCAACAAATAGAGATTTAAGTATGATGGTGAAACAAGGAACATTTCGGAAAGATTTATACTATCGTTTGAATGTCATTCCAATTGCAATTCCCCCGCTTAGGGAAAGAACAGAAGATATTTTACCGCTTATTTATCATTACTTGCAGCACTTTAATAAAAAATACGGACGTGATGTGAAACTAGCGCCGAGTACGTTACAAATGTTTGTTGGATATCCGTGGGAAGGAAACAATAGAGAAATAGAGAATGTAATTGAGAGAATTGTTATTACTGTCGATGATGTTGTAACGGTAGAGGATTTGCCACTCTCTATGCAAGAGGTTGCAGTTGAACAATCGGGGCAAAGCCTTTATAAAATGCTGGAAGAGGTAGAGAGAAATATTATTCTTAAAGCGTATAAAACGTATGGATCAAGTTATAAAGTAGCTGAGTTTTTGCAAATTAGTCAATCTGCTGCTACTAGGAAAATTAAGAAGTTCATAGAGGAGGAAGAAAACATTGGATAAAAAGGCGACTTTCGTAAGTATAGATAAAAAGGCGATGTATATAAATGGTGAGTGGATTACACTACAAGAACAAATTGAAGTAAATAATCCTGCGACGAAGGAAATATTTGCAACTGTACCAAAAGGCGGAGTAACAGAGGCAAAGCAAGCTGTTGATGCTGCACATGAAGCTTTTAAAACGTGGTCTAAGTTAACGGCAGCAGATCGTGCAACGAAGTTAAAAAAGTGGTTCATGCTTATTGATAAAAATAAAGAAGAGATCGCAGCGCTTATGACGAAGGAACAAGGAAAGCCGTTTGCAGAAGCGCTTGGTGAAGTAAATTATGCAAATAGTTTTGTTGAATGGTATGCAGAAGAAGGGAAACGTGTATATGGTGAAATGATTCCTGCTTCTCATCCGAATAAGCGCATTTTAGTTATGAAGCAACCAGTTGGCGTTATGGCAGCTATTACACCTTGGAACTTCCCAGCTGCTATGATTACGAGAAAGGTAGCCCCAGCGCTTGCAGCAGGCTGTACAGCCGTTGTGAAACCGGCAAGTCAAACGCCGCTAACTGCATTGAAATTAGCGGAATTAGCCCATGAAGCAGATATTCCAAAGGGCGTAATCAATATCGTAACAGGTAGTGCAAAAGCAATTGCTGATACATGGATGGAAGATAGTCGCGTTCGAAAAGTATCCTTTACAGGGTCAACGGAAATCGGGAAAGAGTTAATGGCTAGTGCTGCACAAACGATGAAAAAAGTTTCGCTTGAGTTAGGTGGCCACGCTCCGTTTATCGTAATGAATGATGCGGATTTAGATAAAGCAGTAGAAGCGGTGATTGGCTCGAAATTCCGTAACGCAGGACAAACGTGTATATGTACAAACCGAGTATTCGTTCAAGAAGAAGTATACGAAGTATTTGTAGAGAAGTTCCAAAAGGCAGTAGGGCAGTTGAAAGTAGGAGACGGTTTCGGTGACGGAACGACTGTCGGACCACTTATTGATGAGAATGCAGTTTCAAAAGTACAAGAACATATTGAAGATGCTATTCAAAAAGGTGGAACAGTTTTATATGGTGGTCAAAAGGTCGCAGAGTTAGAGGGACATTTCATTCAACCGACTGTAATTGGATTGGCAAATGATACGATGCTTTGTATGAATGAAGAAACATTTGGGCCAGTGGCACCAGTTGCGAAATTTAAAACAGTTGATGAAGTAATCGAACGTGCAAATAATACACCATACGGTTTAGCTGCGTATATTTTCACGAAAGACATTAGCCAAGCATTCCAAATTAGTGAAGCGTTAGAGTACGGTATTATCGGTCTAAACGACGGTCTTCCATCAGTTGCACAAGCACCATTCGGTGGCTTTAAAGAAAGTGGTATCGGTCGTGAAGGAGGCCATTTCGGCATCGAGGAATATTTAGAAATTAAATATATTTCATTGGGACTATAAGTAGTATACTAGAATCTCTATAAGGTAACAGAGAAGGAGATTCTAGTATGGTATATTGGCTATTATTACTTGTTACAATTATTTTTGAAGTAGCTGGAACAATTGCGATGAAACTATCAAATGGTTTAACAAAGCTCGTTCCAAGTGTACTGATTTTCGTGTTTTATGGAATTTGTTTCAGCGTGTTCGCCATCGTCGTTAAAAAGATTCATTTAAGTATTGCTTATGCTATTTGGTCTGGCGTTGGAACATTACTTATTACAATCATTAGTGTGTACTTTTTTAAAGAGCATATTAGTTTATTTCAAGCATTTTGTATTCTTTTTATTGTTTTGGGTGTCATTGGGCTTAAGGTTTCATCGGCATCATGAAAGCTATCTTTTGTAGAAGATAGCTTTTTTCTATTTGTGCAGTTAGCAATTAATACGACAAAATATGACAAGAAAGCGTAAAGCATTTTGTTATGATACATATGAAATATTGTCTTATGTGGGGGAAAGAGTATGTTAAAAAAGGTGAGTCAAATTGTTTTAATTTTTGGCATAGCTTTTAGTTTAAGTGCTTGCACTGAGACTAAAGATAGTAATGAAAGTAAACAAGAAGATGTTCAAGATAAAGTGTATAAAATAGGGGAGACAGTAGACGTAGATGGTTTGCAAGTAACTATCGATTCAGTTAAATTAGGATATCCGGATTATGATGAGGATAAAAAGAAAGAGGAGATTTTGGGGATTATTTTCAAAGTAGAAAATAATAGTAAAAAGGAAATACCTTTTGCATTTTATGAATTTGAGATTACCGATAAGAAAGGTACAAGATTTAAAGAATATAATAACCCTGATAGCTTTATTAGTAAAAAGTTAGCACCAGAAGAAAAAATTCAAGATATCATGCTATTTGACGTAGCGAAAGAAAATACGTATATCGCTACGTATAGACCAGAGTTTACGCGTGAAAATAGAACAATAAAATTTGAATTGAAACCAAATAAATAAAGAAACACATTGGATTATCCAATGTGTTTCTTTATGGTAATAAATTTAAAACGCCCAGTTACCTTTACGGAAGATAGGTTCATGTCTGCCATCAGCAGTAATACCGTCAATATCAAGCTCAGCTGATCCAATCATGAAGTCGTTGTGTGTAATACTAGCGTTTGCGCCGTTTTCAGCAAGTTCTTCTTTAGACATTGTTTTTCCGCCAACTAAGTTAAATGCGTAAGCATTTCCAATCGCAAGGTGGCAAGATGCATTTTCGTCAAATAGTGTATTGTAGAATAAAACATTTGTGTTTGAAATTGGTGAGTCATGAGGTACTAAAGCTACTTCCCCTAAGAAGTGAGAACCTTCATCTGTTTCTACTAAATGTTTTAAAGCTTCTTCACCAGCTTCAGCTTTATAGTCTACGATACGTCCGTTTTCAAATGTTAACGTGAAATTATCGATAATATTACCTGCAAATACTAACGGTTTTGTACTAGAAACTTGGCCGTTTACACCTGTTTTAAGTGGCATTGTAAATACTTCTTCAGTTGGAATATTAGCCATAAATGGTACGTTCTTTTCATTTAAGCTACCAGCACCAGCCCATACATGTTTTTCTGGAAGTTCGATTGTTAAATCTGTTCCAGGACCTGTATAGTGAAGAGCTTTATAATGCTTTTCGTTTAAGTAATCCACTTTTGTATGTAATGTTTCATCATGTTCTTTCCATGCTTCTACAGGATTTTCTAAATCAGCACGAGTAGCTTTGAAAATAGCATCCCATAACTTTGCTTCTTGTTCTTCTGGCGCTACGTCAGGGAATACTTTCGCAGCCCATTCTTTCGTAGGAACAGAAATGACACACCAGCTTACTTTATCTGCTTGTACGTAATCACGGTATACTTTCATTGCTTCTCCAGCTACTTTATGAGCTGTTGCGATACGCGATGGTTCTACACCTTTTAATAAATCAGGGTTTTCTGCATAGATAGACATAAATGCAGCGCCTTCTTTTGCTAATTCTTCACGAGCATGTGCTTTCCAAGATGGAAATTCAGCGAAAGCTTCTTCAGGAGCTAGATCGAATTTTAAGCGTGTTAACGTCTCATCATTCCAATCTACATATACGTGTTTTGCACCAGATTTATATGCTTTTTCTGTAACGAGGCGTACAAATTGTACAGCTTCAAGAGGTGCACTAATTGATAAAGTTTGTCCAGGTTGAATATTAACACCAACATTAACTGCAAGAGCAGCATATTTCTCTAACGTTTGTTCAAATGACATATGTATAATCTCCTTTAATTTGAAAGATTTCTTACTATATATAATACAAGAAAATTCTAAAAATATATATAAATATAAAGTAAAAAGAGAGCTCAAAATGTATTGAGCCCTTATATTTACTTAATTGAAGAAGCAAACTGCTCTACAGTCGTTGTATGGTGTATACGAACGCGCTTCATCTTTAACAATTCATCAGGTTCACCCTTCGTAATGAATTGCCCAGGCTTTGTCGTCGTCGCAAATTGATAATACTTCTTCGTTTCTGCAACAACCTTATCATCTACATGACCGAATGGATAAGCAATCGCGATAACAGGCTTACCTGTTATTTTTTCTAGCTTTTCTTTTGAACCTTTTAACTCTTCCTCATAGTTTGTAATTTTCGGTAAGTCTGCATGTGTTGCAGTATGAGATTGCACCGAGAAAATGCCGGAATCAACCATTTCTTTTATTTCAGAAGTAGACAATGCTCCTTCTATATCAACGTTATCAACAATCATATATTCTGTTGCTGCCGGTTTAAAAGTATCATCTTTTAGCTTTTGTAAAATGCGAAATGCATTCATATTATTTTTCATACCGTCATCAAATGTAACGAAAATCGGTTTATTTACTTTATTTATATCGCCCCAGCGTTCAAACGTTAAAAGCGTATAACCATTGTCCTTTAAATGTTTCATTTGTGCTTCAAAGTTAGCTGGTGATACGAATAAGTCTTTAATGCCTTGACCATGATAATCATCAATTGCGTGATACATAAGAACAGGAACCTTTTGTTCGAAAGTAATAGTAGATTTCGTAAGCGGGATTGTTTTCCCATCTTCTTTCATTCCTGTTGCTTCAATTTGGAACTCACCGCGTTTTCCTTCAAATTCCTTTATATCAAAAGGAAGTGTGAATTGTTTCTCTTTTTCTTTAGAAGAAAAAGATTTAGCACTTTCCTTGCCATCAGCTGTGCGCCAAATTTTATATTGTACTTCATTTAAAGAATCTTTTATGTCTGTAATATGAATACTTGTGTTTGTAGATTCGTGTGTAACTGAATTATATGAGATTTTACCTTGTTCTTGCACAGTCTCTTCTTGTTTCTTAATCCCTTGAACCTTTTTCTCTTTTTTAGGTTCTGGACTTACATTGTTAGTATTACAGCCTGCTAGAATGGCAGACGTACATAAAGCAATTGCTGCATATTTTCTCATGAAAATCACCTTCTATTGTGTAGTATGTTGCATATTGACATTAAAATCCCCACCGCTATAAGAGTGGTGGGGATATACCCTTGTTCATCATATCATTTGAAGAAAATGAGGGGAATATGATTTTTAGGAGGTTATTAATGTAATAGTTTAGTGACTTTGAATAGATGTATTTTTTTGTTTCTTATTAGAATTAATAATAATATAACCGACTACAAAGATAAGAGGAATAATGAAGACATAGATAGGCATTCCCCATACATAATAGCTTTTCAGCGTTAAGACTAGTAAATGTAAGAAATCGAAAATTGCGTGAGCTTTCATAATATCCTCCAATGGTTTTTTGAAAATTATAACATTTTAAACTTGTTATTTGTATAATTTGGAAAGTTATTTAAGCTAATTTTAAAGTAAGAAGAATACATATTAATATGCAATTTTGCATAAGGGTATGTATTTTATTAAAATATAAAGATTTTATACTATAATGAAAGCCGCTATAAAACTAAGTAAGAATAATGTATGGAGTGGAGAATAGAAATGAAATATAAAAAAATAATATATATCTTTTTCATATCGCTATTTATAGTTGGTTGTCAAAGTGAAGTGAGTAAAGCGAATAGCGTGGAAGAGTATATTCCATCGCATCTTATGAATGCGGAAGTAACGGCGGATATTATGACACTTGAATTTCCTTATGAGATAAAAGAGAAATTAGAGAAAATCGGAAATAAAATGAGCGATAGTATTACAAATAATTTAGATTGGTATTTGAAGTATGCCGAGGAAGAAATTATACCGAAAAAAACGTTTCCTTATCATCAAAACTTAGGTATTACAAAAGAAGAATATGATTTTATGATAGATAAAATGGATAATGCAGAATATATAAATACCAAAGACGGAAAACTCTTTTTTAAAAAGAAAGATCATGAAATTCAAATTCTCTCTGATGAAAATTTGAATCTAATTAAAAATATTCGAATTGATACAGAGAAGAATACAATTAAAACTCCTTTGGGAGAATGCGAATATGAAGGTGAGATCAAGGCGTCGGATGAACAAAAAGCTACTGGTCCATGGAGTGGGAAGATGTGGACTTTAAAAAGCAATGGATTGCTTTATCATTTTTCATTAGGAAAGTTAAAAAACATAAACAAATCTATCATTTACATTTCAATAAAAGGTATATATAAAGATAGGATTATCAATACAGAAGAAGCAGTTGAATTTCACTCGGTTTCATAAAGAATCAAAAAAATCACCTTACTCGTTAAAGTAAGGTGATTTTTTATTAAATAAACAATCCAGCGATTGTCGCAGATAAAATAGAAGCAAGTGTTGATGCAAATAGCATTTTCCAACCAAATTTAGAAACAACGCTTCCTTGTTTTTCAGAAAGGGCACGGATTGTACCAACGATTGCACCAATTTGGCTAATACTTGCGAAGCTAATTAAGAATACTGTAACGATTCCAACTGTACGTGGAGCTAATGTTGTAGCTGTGTCTTTTAAATCAAGGATTGCTACAAACTCATTTAAAACAATCTTCGTACCCATAATACCACCAGCTGGGATAATATCTTGAGTTGGAATACCCATTAAGAATGCGAATGGAGAAAGTACGTAACCGAAGATTTGTTGTAAAGTAACAGCATGTCCCATTGCGCCTGAAGCTGCACTAATTACGTAGTTTACAACTTCCATCACACCGATAAAGGCGATCATTAATGCGGCAACGATACCAGCTACTTTTAAACCATCAAGCGCACCGTTAATCATTGCACCGATAAAGCTGTCCCCGAATAGCGTTCTATCAAATTTTTGAATCACTTCATCTTCTTTCTTCGTATCAACTGGTGTTAATAACGAACAAACGATTAAGCTTGAGAATAAATTTAGCGGAAGAGCTGCTAGTACGTATTTTGCATCTAACATCATTACGTATGATGCTGTAACAGAAGCAGAAACGGAGCTCATCGCAGAACAACAAATGATAAACATACGGTTTTTATTGAAATGCTGTAAATCGTTTTTAATAACGATTAACGCTTCACTTGAACCGAAGAATACAGAGTTTACTGCATGGAATGACTCAACGCGTGGTAAACCAGTAATTTTTGAAATTGCACCGCCGACAACGCGAACGATGAATGGTAAAACACCTAAATAACTAAAGATTGAAAGTAGTGCTGAGAAAAATACGATAATTAATAATACGTTTAAGAAAAAGACAAAATCTCTTTGAATTCCATTAAAGAGAAAATCGACACCTGTCGTACCAAGTTTAATTAGTTTGTTGAAAACCTTACTAATGAAAATAATGATTTGTTGACCAATCTTTGTAGCAAACATAAACCAACCGATTAAAATTTGGAAACCAATCATAATTGCAATTGCACGGAAGTTGATTTTACTTTTGTTGTTTGACAAAGCAAAACATAAACCTAACACGGCAATAATACCGATAATGCTCATTACATATTGCATGTAGTTGCCCCTTTCAGAAGTTCGTATAAAGTTTGTACATAAAACGCTCGTTATATTACTAAAAATAAAGGAATGAGGTTTTATGTCATACGTAAGATGTCCGACCTTTTAGAAAAATAAAAATAAAAAAAGACCCATATGGATTCACTTTCATCTATGAGAGAAAGCTAATCAATATGAGTCCTTTTTTGCGCATAGGCTAATATTCATTAGTTTTCCCCATAGTCCAGCAATTTAAGGTTGCCGGGTAGAAACTCTCGATCCATATCATCAAGTATATATGAGGTAACATCGTCCGTATTAAATTAGTAGTAGCGTAACATTAACAGAGAACTATCGTCAATAGCTTTTTTTCTTCCAATAGAAAAAGACCATATAAGTATGATAAAATGTAACGCAGTGTTATGAAAAAGAGAGGTCGGAAAATGAGTACTAAAATGACGCCACCAGTTGAGAAAAACGAGTTTATAGATGTAGTATTTGAAGATTTAACACATGATGGTGCCGGTGTTGCGAAAGTAAAGGGCTATCCTATTTTCGTTAAAAACGGATTACCAGGTGAAGAAGCGCAAATTAAAATTATTAAAGTGAAGAAAAACTTCGCATTTGGTCGTTTAATGAAGCTTCATACAGAAAGTCCATATCGTAAAGATGCTGAATGTCCAGTATATAATCAGTGCGGCGGTTGTCAGCTTCAACACTTAACTTATGAAGGACAATTACAGGCGAAAGAAAAACAAGTACGTGACGTTATGCAACGTATCGGAGGACTAGGTGATGTTCCTGTTCATCCTGTACTTGGCATGAAAAATCCGTGGGTATATCGCAATAAAGCACAAGTACCAATCGGAGAACGTGAAGGCGGACTTGTAGCTGGTTTCTATCGCCAAGGAACACATGACATCATTAATATGGAATCATGCTTAATTCAGGCAGAAGAAAACGATACATTAATTCAAGAAGTAAAACGTATTTGTGAAAAGCACGGTATCACTGCGTACAACGAAGAGCGTAACAAAGGAACACTTCGTCACGTAATGGCTCGTTACGGACAAGTAACAGGGGAAATTATGCTTGTCTTCATTACACGTACAGCAGAATTGCCGAACAAAAACGCAATCATTGAAGAAATTGCAGCGAAATTCCCAGAAGTAAAATCCATTGTTCAAAACGTAAATACGAAGCGTACGAATGTAATCTTCGGAGATAAAACGACAGTACTGTACGGATCAGAATATATTTATGACTTTATCGGTGACATTAAATTTGCGATTTCAGCACGTTCATTCTATCAAGTAAACCCAGAACAAACGAAAGTGCTATACGATAAAACGTTAGAATACGCAAAATTAAACGGTAACGAAACAGTAATTGATGCCTATTGCGGAATCGGATCAATCTCGTTATTCCTAGCGCAAAAAGCGAAAAAAGTGTACGGCGTTGAAATCGTCCCAGAAGCAATTGAAGACGCAAACCGAAATGCAGCACTAAACAACATGACAAACGCTGAATTTGGCGTAGGAGAGGCAGAAGTAGTCATTCCAAAATGGTACAAAGAAGGCGTAATTGCTGACACAATGGTCGTAGACCCACCGCGTAAAGGCTGTGACGAAGCATTACTAAACACAATCATCGACATGAAGCCAAACCGTGTCGTATACGTATCATGTAACCCAGCAACATTAGCACGTGATTTAAAAGTACTAGAAGAAGGCGGATATAAAACACAGGAAGTACAACCTGTTGATATGTTCCCGCATACGACTCATGTGGAGTGTGTGGCTTGGCTTAAGTTAGTATAATAGGAAAGCAGTTGATATAGAAAAAATCTATACCACCTGCTTTTTGGTTTACAAAAATACCATTCATAAGCGATTTTAGTTAAAATAAATATTGCTGATTTTCACAAATTATAAATTGAGATTTTGAAATTGTATTCATAGTGAGAGGATTTGAATTTGAAATGATAGATAATTTTTGGCGTGAATTACCACGACCATTTTTCGTACTTGCACCAATGGAAGATGTGACAGACGTTGTTTTCCGTCACGTAGTAAGTGAAGCAGGTCGTCCGGACGTATTCTTCACAGAGTTTACAAACTCGGATAGCTATTGTCATCCAGAAGGTATGAAAAGTGTACGTGGCCGTTTAATTTTTACAGAAGACGAACAGCCGATGGTGGCACATATTTGGGGAGACAATCCCGAATACTTCCGTCAAATGAGTATCGGTATGGCAGAACTAGGATTTAAAGGCATCGATATTAATATGGGTTGCCCAGTACCGAACGTTGCATCAAGAGGAAAAGGTAGTGGCCTTATTCTACGTCCAGACGTTGCAGCAGAACTTATCCAAGCAGCAAAAGCGGGTGGACTACCTGTCAGCGTAAAAACAAGACTTGGCTTTAAAGAGTTAAGCGAGTGGGAAGATTGGTTAACGCACATTTTCAAACAAGATATTGCAAACCTTTCTATTCACTTACGTACAAGAGAGGAAATGAGCCAAGTAGATGCGCACTGGGAACTAATTCCGGAAATTAAAAAATTACGTGACCGCATTGCACCCAATACGTTAATAACAATCAATGGAGACATCCTTGATCGTAAAATGGGACTGGAACTTGCTGAAAAATACGGCATTGATGGCGTAATGATCGGACGAGGCATCTTCAAAAATCCATTTGCTTTTGAAAAAGAGCCAAGAGAGCATAGCAGTAAAGAACATCTAGATCTTTTAAGACTACAACTTGATTTACAAGATCAATATGCAGAAGTACTGCCACGCTCAATCACAGGGCTTCACCGCTTCTTCAAAATTTATGTAAAAGGCTTCCCTGGAGCTGCTGAATTGAGAAATCAATTGATGAGCACGAAGTCGACGGATGAGGTGCGTGCTTTGTTGGATAAGTTTGAGGATAGTGTTGGTGAGGCTCAGGATAGTGAGATGGTTTAACTTTTAAGCAGTTAAATCATTTCATATGTAGTGCATGACATGAGTGAGTTGAAAATAAGTGCAGAGCTGGAAAAGAACAGTGTATTTGAGAAATCAAAGCACTGTTTTTTTCTTTTAGTTAATGTTAAGAGAGAAATCTTTTTATAGGCATATAAAAAACATGTAAGAGCTCTGTAGATACAATGATAGAGAAAAGTTCGGGTAAGACTATAAAACATATCTTTAAAATGTTAAAGTATTAATTTAGCGGACAATAACTAAAAGGTTAGATTAAACATGATAATTTAAAGCAGGTTATAGCATAAACTTTAACCGCTGAATAAATAATCAACATTTCAGGAGGAAACCCAATGGCAATGAGCAACAACGATATATTAAAAAGAGTACGATACGCTTTAGACATAAGAGATATAGATATGGTAGAAATCTTTAAACTTGGCGGGATGGAAGTAACGAAAGAAGACGTAGTTGATATGCTTACAAAAATAAAGAGGGCTCCTCAGCATGAAGCTGAAAATGATGAGGTAGCTGAAGATGAGTACGTAAAAACATGCGATATGATGATGTTAGAGGCATTTTTCAATGGATTTATTACTTTAAAAAGAGGAAAGCAAGATCCGAAACCAGGACAACCAGCACCTGTACAGAGCAAGGAGAGTGCCAATAACCTTCTTCTAAAGAAAATGAAAATCGCACTATCTTTAACGAGTGAGGATGTACTTGATATATTAGATAGCGTGGGCGTTACGGTAACAAAAGGAGAGTTAGGCGCTCTGTTAAGAAAAAAAGGCCATAAAAATTACAAAGAGTGCGGCGATAGATACGCAAGGAATTTCATTAAAGGATTAGCTGTAAAGTATAGAGGATAATGAGTTCGTTAAAGCAGTCAATGATATAATAGGTAGAGTAGGACGTTTGTATCCTACTCTTTTTTATTTGTAAAAATACTATGCTAGGTGATGAAATGATACATACATATTTAGGTGAGACAATTAATTTTCATATAACTTATAAGAAGAAAAAGTCCGTGCGTCTTTTTGTAGATTCATACGGAAATGTGGAAGTACAGGCTCCGAAAGGGACACCTGTTGAATACTTAGTCCAGTTGCTAGAGGAAAAGTGGGATTGGATTCAGACAACTCGTAAGGAAATGGCGGAGCGAGCGCGTGGACCACAGGAAAAGGATTACGATCAAGGAGAAGGCTTTTTGTATTTAGGGAATACGTATCCGATACAGATTTCCCAAGATGTAAGCATTGAGCAAGACAATGCGATTTTTGAAGGGGATAAGTTACATATTTATGTAAAAGAGCTAAAGGATGAGAAAATACAGCAAGCTTTAAAACGATTTTATTATAAGCAGTGTAAAGCTTTAGTAGAGAAAAGCATTAAAGCGCATCAAAGTAATTTCAAAACAAAACCACGTTCTATTCGTATTAAAGATAGTAGTCGTACTTGGGGTACTTGCGATTCGAATTTACAACTAACATTCAATTGGAAGCTAGCAATGGCACCACAGCGAGTAATTGACTATGTAGTCGTTCATGAAATGTGTCATATGGTTCATTTAAATCATGATCGATCGTTTTGGCGTCTTGTCGGGAAGATAATGCCTGACTATAAGGAAATGGAGAACTGGTTAGCTTTATCTAGTTGGAAGATGACGGTTTAATGTTGCGCTTTGTATAGGTTGCAATTATTGTCAATCTTTGTCGGTAAGTCGATATATTTCGAAAATCGCTGATATATTTGAAGTTGCGCCGATATATTTCGAAAATCGCTGATATATTCGGAGTTGCGCCGATATATTTCGAAAACCGCTGATATATTTGGAGTTGCAATCGATATGTTCAATGAAGAGAAAGTAAAAGGAGAGGTCACAGCAGACATCTCCTCTTTTCGAGTATATAGATTATCGTCCAAACTTCACAACAAAATCCCCATCCACTTTCGCCATCTCATACCCACGATACCCCTCCAAAAGCAAAGCCTGCTGTCCACTAGCATCACTCATTAGAATACTTTGAACATCCGTCAAATCGCTTTCTTTATCTCCGCGCAATTTCTTCACAAAAACATACCGCAGACTACCACCATACTTCTCTTTCAGCGCAGCAATCTCCATCCCTTGCGCAAATTTATCCTTCAAACTTGGAATGTTAAAAGGAGCAACGGTGCAGCATACATAATCATATTTGCTGTCTTCTTTTTGCAATTCTTCCATAATGACTTTTGCTAATATTTTTTGCATACCATTTCCTCGGCAGTTCGGATGAACGTTTGAGATTTCTTGATAGATGACGCGGTGTAGTTCACTTTCTGGCAAACCAATATCAAGCCCTAAATGTTCATCGTCGATAGGAGGGACGAGTAGAGCGCGAAATGCGATGAGTTCGTTTTCGATAAAAGCACCGATCATCATGCCGTTTCCTTCTAGAATGTATTGAAATTCTTCTTGTGAGAGTGGTTGTAAACGACTTTTATCTTCTAGTGCTTCAACTACGATGTTTTGTAGTGATAAAATTTGTTCGATGTGCTCTAGTGATAGTAATGTAACGTGAAATGATTCGTTATTTTGTTTTAATGTTCCTTCGTATAGAACCGTCATATGATAGTCCTCCTTTAGCGTACAACGTCTTGAAAGACGGTTAGTTCTTGTAGTGTATCTTCGTTTATTTCAATGCCGAGTCCGGGCTTTTCGTTTAAGCGAATGAATGGTACATCGTAATGTAAGTTTCCAATGTCTTTCGTGAATTTTAATGGTCCTGTTAGCTCTACGCTCGTAATGATTTTCTTTGAGAAAGCGACATGGAATCCTGCGGAAGAGGCAACAGATGATTCGACCATTGATCCCACTTGGCATTCAATGCCGGCCATTTCAGCTTGATGAGCGAGCTTTACAGCTGGATGTATGCCACCGCATTTCATTAGTTTTATATTCACTTTATCAGCAGCTTCTAATTTAATAATTTGGCGCATTTCACGAGAACTTTTTAGTCCTTCATCAATCATAAGCGGGAGGTCTGTCTTAGAACGGATATGAGCCATGGCATCAATATCGTCCGCGATAACAGGTTGTTCAATCCAGTCAATGTTTAAATGTCCTAATGAACGCAGTGCTGTTAATGTGTTTGCGCTATTTTTCCAGCCTTGGTTTACATCAACGCGAATAGCGATGTCATTTCCTACACGTTCTCGTACAGCTTCAATACGTTTCACATCTTCTTTTACATTCGTACCAACTTTCATTTTGAAAGATTGGTAACCTTTTTGAATCATAGAAGCAGCTTCTTCAGCCATATCTTCAGGATCGGCAATACTTAAAACGTGAGTGACAGGGAATTCTTCATGATAGCGCCCGCCAATTAATTGATATACAGGTTGATTTAGTTTTTTGCCCATTATATCAAAACAAGCAATATCAATTGCAGCTTTCGCTGTTGGAACACCGTAAATTGTATTGTCCATCATGTCGTGTATTTTTTCGATATTCATTGGATTTTTCCCGATTAGAGCAGGGGTTAGCGTATGTTTTAAAGTATGGAAAGTACTTTCCCATGATTCACCTGTGACGTGATCATCAGCAACGCCTTCACCGTAACCGATAATACCTTCATCTGTTTCCATTTTGACGATAATAGAGGGCATATCAGAATAAGATCCATAACTAATAACAAACGGATTGCGAAGCGGTAAACGAATTGCGTAAAGATGAATAGCTATAATTTTCATTGAATAGAAACCCCTTCCTGTTTACAATAGTTTTGTACATTTGATATAGTTGACGTTAAATGGTCGTTAATTAATGATAAGGAGTTAGAGAAAATGATGATAAAAATTGCAGTTGTCGGTTCAAAGGAGTTTATGGAGAACCTTTTTCCTATTGCTCAAAAATTAGAAGGAATAGAAATTGATCCATATATTTACCTTCATCCGACGGAATCTTCTGAACTATTAAAGTGTCTAAAGCCTTGTGATGTCATCTTTTTCTCAGGTGCTTTACCTTATTATATGGCAAAAGAAATAAGAGAACAATTACGAATTCCAAGTACATACTTACAGCAAGACGAGACAACTGTCGCATCTTCAATTCTTTCTATCATGTATCATCAAAGTATTCAACCACATAACATTTCCATCGATTTAGTAGACTGCTCGTTTATTACAAATGTGTTCCATGATATTGGTATAAAAGAAAGCCCGCAAGTGTTGGATTATGAAAATATGCTGTGGAGTAAAGATGAAATAAATAGAGTTATCGATTTTCATGTAGCTAAATATCAATCTGGAGAGGCTCATTTAGCTTTAACTAGTATTCACGCTGTTTACGATGAGCTTCAAAAAATAGGTGTTCCTTCAGAGCGTATGATTGATCCAACACAGTCTATTATACATGGGCTAAAAGATGCAAAAATAAAAGCTGAGTTAGCAAAAAGCTATTCAGCTACTGTTGGTGCTTGTATTATTTCTTCCCTAGAATTACGAACGAGTTTGCTTGAAAAACTAGATGTCATTTCAAAAGAACTACGTGGTTCATTTAAACAAGTGGATGAAATGACATGTATTTTGTATACAACTCGTGGTGATATCGAATCGATTATTAAAACAAATGCGATAAATAACTTGTTTGCAAGCGTAGAAGGAACGATAGCTATTGGATTTGGTTATGGAAAAACCGTGAAAGAGGCGGAGCAAAATGCAAAAATTGCTCAAAGTTTTGCAAAGAATAATCCAATAGATCGTTGTTTTTATATACTAACAAGTGATAAAGATTTGTTTGGTCCGTTCCCGAAAGAACAGAGAGTACAAAGTTTGAAAAATGATAATCCGGAACTAATGAAAATAGCGAAGGAAACGAAGCTTAGTCCGGCCAACTTGTCAAAAATCATTCAATTTAGTCAATCGCATCCGTCATTGAAGTTTACAGCAGCTGACCTTTCTGAGTACTTACAAGTGACTCGAAGATCGACAGAAAGGTTGTTAAAGAAATTAGTTGATTACGGGTATGCTCATATTTGTGGCGAGGAAATGCCCTATCAACAAGGGCGACCTCGCGCACTATATGAACTGAATTTACCGCTATTTTTAAGCTTCTAGTTGAGCTTTTTGTTTCTTTAGTAATTCTGCTTTTTCAATGTCTGATAGTTTTACAATTGTGAAGCCTGTTATGCCATAAATGATTGAGATAATAGGTACGATGAAATTCAAAATAGCATAAGGGGCATATTCAAATGCACCTACGCCAAGTGTAGCGAGAATAAATACACCGCACGTATTCCAAGGAACGAAGACAGAAGTTAATGTTCCGCCATCTTCTAATGCTCTGGATAAGTTTTTTGAATGTAGTCCTTTTTCTGTGTATGCATTTGCGTACATTCTTGAAGGGACAACAATTGAAATATATTGTTCAGAGCAAGTAAGGTTTGTTGCAAAACAAGATGCGATAGTAGAAGCGATAAGCCCTTTTGTTGATTTCGCTAACTTTAAAATTTGATTTACAATTGAGCGAAGAATACCTGTATGTTCTAATACTCCTCCGAAAGTCATAGCGACAATTGTCATAGAGACTGTATTCATCATCGAATCTAAGCCACCGCGGTTAAATAGTTCGTCTACTAGCTTGTTTCCAGTGTCTATAACAAATCCAGCTTGGAGTGCACCGACAGATGCTGAGACAGAGCCACCTTGAATAAAGACTTGTGATAAGAATCCTAAAATAATACCGACGAGAATCGCTGGTATGGCAGGGACCTTTTTAGCGACCAATACCATAACGACTACGGGTATAATGAGTAGGAAAGGTGAGATAACAAAGTTTTGTTGCAATACTTGTAACGTTTGATCGATGCTTTTCGCATCAATATTGTTAGCGCCGAAGCTTCTTCCTAAGACTGCGTAGACGATAAGAGTAATAATTAAACCTGGAACTGTAGTAAATAACATGTGACGAATGTGTGCGAATAAATCTGTATTTGTTAATCCTGCGGCTAAGTTAGTTGTATCTGAAAGCGGTGACATTTTATCGCCAAAATAAGAGCCTGAAATAATGGCACCAGCAACCATTGGAGCTGGGATTCCCATACTTAGGCCAATTCCCATTCCAGCAACACCAATTGTCCCCATTGTAGACCAAGAGCTACCAATTGCTAATGCAACGATAGAACAAATGACGGTAATGGAAACTAAAAATAGTGATGGAGTTAAAAGTTTTAAACCGTAATAAATCATCGTTGCGACGATTCCACCGCCAATCCAAGCACCAATTGTTAAGCCAACAAGAATAATAATGACGATAGCAGGTAATGCAAGACGAATCCCTTTATACATTGCTTCTTCAAGATCATTCCATTTGTAACCGTAACGCCAAGCGACAATAGAAGCAACGGTTGTACCGATAATAAGTGGAACGTGAGGGCTTTGTTTTAATACAACAATTGTAACCATCATAACTGCAACGGTAATGATAATAGGGATAATCGCTATTCCAAAAGGTATTTCTTTTTTCATAAAGTTCCTCCTTGTTACGTATGTTTGTTTGTATTTTTAGAATTGTCGTAAAATAGACGTTTATTAGGTTATGATAACTAAAAGTTTATGTAAGCGTAAACATAAAAAAACAGAAAATAAGGAATGTTCTAGTTGTTTGTTTAGTTTGTAATATAATTGAAGAGTAAGGTTTTTAAGTATTTAAAAATAAACAATTGACTTTTTTCTTAAAATTCAATATGTTCATAAAAACATCTGTTTTTCATAAGTATAATTAACCCGAATCGTTTGTAATGTGGGAAGGAGACTGGAACGTTGAAAACATTAGAACTACAAGAGCGCTTAACGGAGATTTTTCAGCATTTACACGAAAACCCTGAAGTAAGTTGGAAAGAATATGAAACGACAACGTATATTACTGACTTTTTAAAAGAAGAAGGAATTTCATATAGAACATTTGATGATTGTCCAGGTGTAATTGCTGAGATTGGAGGCGGGAATCCAGTTATTGCGATTCGTGCTGATATGGATGCACTTTGGCAAGAAGTAAATGGAGAATTTAAAGCGAACCATTCATGTGGCCATGATGCTCATATGACCATTGTAATGGGACTTATTTTACAATTGAAAAATATGAGATGGAAAAGTGGTACGGTTAGATTTATTTTTCAGCCGGCAGAAGAGAAGGGTAATGGTGCTTTGAAGATGGTGGAGAAAGGTGCTGTAGATGATGCCGATTTCTTATTTGGCGTCCATCTAAGACCAATTGAAGAACTATCTTTGAAACAAGCAGCCTCATCTATTCGCCATGGAGCAGCAGGATTTTTAGAGGGTATGATTCATGGGGAGGATGCACACGGGGCAAGACCACACCAAGGTGTGAATGCGATTGATGTCATTTCCATGATTAATGTCGGTTTGAAAAATATTTGGCTGCCACCGCAAAGTTCTTATTCAGTAAAAATGACGAGATGCCAAGCTGGTGGTGATAATTTAAATATTATTCCGGGAAATGGTCATTTCAGTTTAGATGTAAGAGCAGAGAGTAATATACTATTAGAAGAATTAAAGAAAAAGATTGAGCATGTAATAGAATCAGCTGCATCGATGGGATCAAAAACTTCATACGAATGGATGGATCTTGCACCAGGAGCAGAGGTTTCCGAAGAAGCAGAGCGCTTTATGCGTAAAGGTATTCTCGAAGTGTATGGGGAAGAGAGATGCACAGGGCCTCTCTATACGACAGGAAGCGATGATTTCCATTACTATACAGTGAAAAGACCACATTTAAAAGCTGTCATGCTTGGACTAGGAGCAGACCTACAACCTGGATTACACCATCCGTATATGAGATTTGATCATAGTTGTATTATGGATGGGGTAGAAATATTGAAACAAACTGTATTGAAAGTGTTAGAAGACAGGGGCTAAAGAGCTCCTGTTTTTTTGTCGTGAATTGTCGGTAAATCGATATATTGAGAAAATCGTTGATATATTTGAAGTTACGATAGATATATTAAGAAAATCGTTAATATAATTTCACGTACCTATTAATTTGATGAAAAATGAGCCTCCAGTGCATGGTGTATAATAATAAGTACCATTTTTTAATAGGAGAAAACGAATGAACGAACAATATTACGATGCAGTTTTACATATAAAAACAGTCGGTGAGCAAAAAGGGTTTAACAAGTCTATGCATTATCACCGCTACGAACCGACGCCGTATAGCGGGTTAGATGAGTTATTGAATCAATATGAAATACGAAGTAGCGACCGAATTGTAGACTTTGGGTGCGGAAAAGGGCGATTAAACTTTTATATGCATCATAAATGTGGGGCTTCAGCAGTTGGAATTGAAATGAATGAAGAATTTTATAAAGAAGCGATGGATAATCGAGATCGTTATGCCCGAAAGGAACGAAACAGTAAGGGGAAAATTCAATTCCAATGTTGTTTAGCGCAGGAATATAAGATTGATCCACATGATAATAGGTTTTATTTCTTTAATCCGTTTTCTGTGCAAGTGTTTATGAATGTAGTAAATAACATTTTGCTTTCAGTAGAAAATACGGGGAGAGAAGTGGATATTATTTTATATTATCCTTCTGAGGACTATATTTTCTTCTTAGAAAATCAGACTGCGTTTGAGCTGAAGAAAGAAGTTAGATTGCCAGGTGCTTATGAGAAGAATGGGAATGAGAGGTTTTTAGTTTATACATTAGGGTAATAAAAAAACAGGTGCCAAGGCACCTGTTTTTTATTAGTTACGGATTAAGTAATCAAATGCACCTAAAGCTGCGTTTGCACCTGAACCCATAGAGATGATGATTTGTTTGTACGGATTATTTGTACAGTCACCTGCAGCAAACACTCCTGGTACGTTTGTAGCGCCGTGCTTGTCTGTTACGATTTCACCGCGAACGCGTTCAACTGTTTCGCCTAACCAGTCTGTGTTTGGCACAAGACCGATTTGTACGAATACACCTTGTAATTCAACGTGATGAACTTCTTCAGTTTCACGATCGATGTAAGAAATACCGTTTACTTTATCAGTACCAGTGATTTCTTTCGTTTGAACGTTTTTCAGAACAGTTACGTTTGGTAAGCTGTTAAGACGCTCTTGTAATACAGCATCAGCTTTTAATTCTGGCATGAATTCAAGAACAGTTACGTGCTTAACGATACCTGCTAAGTCGATAGCTGCTTCAATACCAGAGTTACCTCCGCCGATAACTGCTACGTCTTTTCCAGTGAATAATGGACCGTCACAGTGTGGGCAATATGCTACACCTTTATTTTTGAACTCAGCTTCACCTGGTACGCCAACATTACGCCAGCGAGCACCTGTAGAAACGATTACGCTCTTACTTTTCAGAATAGCGCCGTTTTCAAGTTCCACTTCAATAAGTTCTTTTTTCTCTAAACGTTTCGCACGTTGTAGATTCATTACATCGATGTCGTATTCTTTTACGTGTTCTTCAAGGCTTGCTACTAGCTTAGGACCTTCAGTCTTTTTTACGCTGATGAAGTTCTCAATGCCCATAGTATCCATTACTTGACCACCGAAGCGCTCAGCAACGATACCAGTGCGGATGCCTTTACGTGCTGCGTAAATTGCTGCACTTGCACCAGCAGGGCCCCCACCAACAACAAGAACATCGTATGGATCTTTATCAGAAAGCTCTGATGCATCTGGACCGTTACCCATTTTAGCTAAAATTTCTTCAAGTGTCATACGACCGCTTCCGAAAGATTCGCCGTTTAGGTAAACAGTTGGTACTGCCATGATGTCTTTGCTTTCTACTTCCTCTTTGAATGCAGCGCCATCAATCATAGTATGTGTAATACCAGGGTTAAGAACGCTCATTACGTTAAGAGCTTGTACAACATCAGGACAGTTATGACAACTTAGGCTGATATAAGATTCAAAATGATATTCGCCTTGAATGTTTTTAATTTGATCGATTAATTTTTGTTCAACTTTTGGAGCGCGTCCACTTACTTGTAGTAAAGCTAACACTAATGATGTAAATTCGTGTCCTAATGGAATACCAGCGAATACGACACCAGTGTCTTCACCAGGGCGGTTTACGCTAAAGCTTGGTGTTCTCTCTAATTCAACTTTTTCTACTGTAATCTTAGATGACATAGTAGCTAATTCGTCTACTAGAGCTAACATATCTTTAGATACGTTATCGTCTCCTGCGCTTACCTTAAGTAAAATATCGTTCTCCATTAATTGAAGGTATTGGGATAGTTGTGTTTTTATATCTGCATCTAGTATCATTTTGATCGAACTCCTTAGATTTTGCCTACAAGGTCAAGGCTTGGTTTAAGTGTTGCAGAACCCTCTTGCCATTTAGCTGGGCAAACTTCACCTGGGTTGTTACGTACGTATTGAGCAGCTTTAATTTTGTTAACAAGAATGCTTGCGTCACGGCCGATACCGTCAGCATTGATTTCCATAGATTGGATAACGCCGTCTGGATCGATGATGAATGTACCACGAGCAGCAAGACCTTCTTCTTCCATTAAAACGTTGAAGTTTGTAGTGATTGTGCGAGTTGGGTCACCAATCATGATGTACTCGATTTTGCCGATAGTTTCTGAGCTATCATGCCATGCTTTGTGAGTGAAGTGAGTGTCTGTAGATACAGAGTATACTTCAACGCCTAAGTCTTTTAGAGTTGCGTATTGGTTTTGTAAGTCTTCAAGTTCAGTTGGGCAAACGAATGTGAAGTCAGCTGGGTAGAAACAAACTACACTCCATTTTCCTTTTAAACTTTCGTCAGTAACTTGGATAAATTCTCCATTATGGTAAGCATTAGCTTTAAACGGTTTTACTTCTGTGCCGATTAATAACATATTAAAATTCCTCCTAAATGTTGGTTTTGAGCATCAAAAAATAGTGTGCTCATAAAATATATTTTTTAATTAACTATAATAATTCTAATTCGATATTAATTATCATATAGAAGTGGTTATTTTGTCAAGAGAATAAACCAACTTTATACCGATTTAATTAATATTTATTCTCAATTAAGGCTAACAGGGAATGGAAAGGTAACTTTAAGTTTATAAATTTTCAATGATTGTTTGAAAGAGTAGTGTGTATGTTAGAGATATGGTGTAAGTGTAAATTCTTAGGAAGGAAATATTTCTTAGAAGTTATGTATTTGAAAAGGAACTGCTTATTTCTATTTTACAAAGAATTGTGCGATAAATAAAATAAAATGAATCGAAATCTTTTTGAACAATTTTTGTCATCTCAAATATATAATTAGGAAGTATATTACGCTGATAGTTAGAAATATTGACTCAAAGTGCTAACGAGATATAATAAAACCTAGATATACCTTTCAAAAAGAAGAATACATATTTATAGGATGAAAAAATTCAACCTATTATTTTTTATAGCTTTTAGAAAACGCTTACAATTGGTGTGGAGGGGAAACCATGTCTAAGTTCACAAAGTATTTTTTAATGGAAGCTAAAGATGTGATTGCATATGTGAAAGAGAAATTATCTAAGTTTGAACATGCAAAGGGGCTAAAGTGTAAAGAAATAGGTGATGGCAATTTAAATTATGTGTTCCGCGTTTGGGATGAAAAAGAGAACATCTCTGTCATCGTAAAGCAAGCTGGGGATACAGCTCGCATTTCAGATGAGTTTAAGTTGTCGACGAATCGTATTCGCATAGAATCAGATGTTTTGCAGTTAGAGGATGAGTTAGCACCTGGACTTGTTCCTAAGGTGTATTTATTTGATAGTGTGATGAACTGTTGCGTAATGGAAGATTTATCGGATCACACAATATTACGTACAGCACTTATAAATCATCAAATATTTCCGCAGCTTGCTGACGACTTAACTACTTTTATGGTAAATACACTTTTATTAACATCTGATGTTGTAATGAATCATAAAGAGAAGAAGGAACTTGTGAAGAATTATATAAATCCTGAATTATGTGAGATTACAGAGGATCTCGTATATTCAGAACCATTTACAAATCATAATAAGCGTAATGAGTTATTTCCTTTAAATGAGGGATGGATTAGGGAGCATATTTATAGTGATAAAGAGCTTCGTATGGAAGTAGCGAAACGTAAATTTTCTTTTATGACGAATGCACAGGCATTGCTTCATGGTGATTTACATACTGGTTCTGTTTTTGTAAGAGATGATTCTACAAAGGTTATTGATCCTGAGTTTGCTTTTTATGGACCTATGGGATATGACGTTGGGAATGTAATGGCGAATTTAATGTTTGCTTGGGTGAATGCAGATGCAACGATGCCACCTGGAGCTGAGAAAGATACGTATATGGATTGGTTACAAACTACGATGGTAGAGGTAATTGATTTATTTAAGAAGAAGTTTTTAGATGCTTGGGATATTCATGTGACCGAGATTATGGCGAAGGAAGAAGGCTTTAACGAAGTATATTTACAATCTGTATTAGAGGATACAGCTGCAGTGACAGGTCTTGAATTAATCCGCCGTATTGTTGGATTAGCGAAAGTAAAAGATATTACTTGTATTGGGAATGAGGAAGCACGTGCTAGAGCGGAGCGAATTTGTCTTAAAGTAGCGAAGAGTTTTATTTTACGAGCGAATCAATATAGAACAGGTACAAGTTTTGTAGAAACGTTAAAAGAACAGTCAATGCACTACGCGGAGTAAGGGGAGAATATGATGGAAGAGCAATTAATACCAATTCAGTGGAAAGATGATGCTTTAGTTTTGTTAGATCAAACGTTATTACCGAATGAAATTGTCTATGAATCATTTAAAACAGCTGAAAGTGTGTGGGATGCCATTCAAGTAATGAAAGTACGAGGTGCACCAGCGATTGGTGTTTCAGCAGCTTATGGAGTGTATTTAGGGGTAAAGGAATTTGCTGAAAGTACGGAAGAAGGATTTATGGATGAAGTAAGAAAGGTATGTACATACTTGGCGACATCAAGACCGACTGCAGTAAATTTATTTTGGGCACTTGAAAGAATGGAAAGTGTAGCGGCAGATAATATTCATTTATCAATCTTACAGTTGAAAGATAGATTACTAGAAGAGGCAAAAGAAATTCATAGAGAAGATGAAGAAATTAACCGTCAAATTGGAGAACATGCATTAACATTATTCCATGATGGAATGGGAGTATTAACACATTGTAATGCTGGTGCGTTAGCGACGACTAAGTATGGTACTGCGACGGCTCCAATGTACTTAGCAAAAGAAAAAGGATGGGACTTAAAAATCTTTTCGGATGAAACACGTCCAAGATTACAAGGGTCAACGTTAACGGCATTAGAACTACAGCGAGCGGGAATTGATGTTACTGTCATTACGGATAATATGGCGGCTATGGTCATGTCACAAGGGAAGATTGACGCTGTAATTGTTGGATGCGACCGTGTGGCAGCGAACGGTGATATAGCAAATAAAATTGGAACATTAGGCGTATCTATTTTAGCGAAATACTACAACATTCCGTTTTATGTAGCAGCGCCAACGCCGACAATTGACTTAAAAACACCGACAGGAAAAGAAATTCCCATCGAGGAAAGAGATGCTTCTGAAGTGATTAATCGCTTCGGACAATATTCTGCTCCGAAAGAAAGTAAAGTATATAATCCAGCATTTGATGTTACTCCACATGAAAATGTAACAGCGATTATTACAGAAAAAGGGATTGTAAAGGCACCGTTTACGGAGAATTTAAAAAAGATATTTCAATAAGTAGATAAATATAAAAGTCAGTCATCATAAGCTTCATACTTAGGGGGATGTATATGTTATTACAAAAAGAAAGAGAAGAAATTGTAGCGTATGGAAAGAAAATGATTTCTAGTGGTTTAACAAAGGGGACGGGTGGTAATATTAGTATCTTTAATCGTGAACAAGGTCTTGTTGCGATTAGCCCAAGTGGTTTAGAGTATTATGAAACAAAGCCTGAAGATGTAGTTATATTAAACTTAAATGGTGAAGTAGTAGAAGGAGAGAGAAAACCATCAAGTGAATTAGATATGCACCTTATTTACTATAGGAAGCGTGAAGATATAAATGCGCTTGTGCATACACATTCTCCTTACGCGAAGACGATTGCGTCATTAGGATGGGAGCTTCCGGCTGTGTCATATTTAATTGCTTTCGCAGGACCGAATGTGCGCTGTGCACCGTATGAAACATTTGGTACGAAGCAATTAGCAGAGGCTGCTTTTGAAGGCATGATTGATCGCCGTGCTGTTTTACTTGCGAACCACGGTTTAATTGCAGGTGCAAATAATATAAAAATGGCATTTACTGTTGCAGAAGAGATTGAGTTTTGTGCGCAAATTTATTATCAAACGAAAAGCATTGGGGAACCAAAGCTATTGCCAGAAGATGAGATGGAGAATTTGGCGAGGAAGTTTGAAGGATATGGGCAGCAGTAGAATGAAACAAAGACACCCTCAAGAAAAGATCTTGAGGGTGTCTTTTAAGCTTTTTTAAGCAACAAATACATAAAGTAAGGAGCCCCAATTAAAGCAACGACAATACCTGCTGGAATGCCATTAGGATCAACGATATTTCTTCCAATTGTATCTGCTAATAATAATAGCCATCCGCCGATTAAAAGGGCGATAGGCATGAAGATTTGATGTCTTGGGCCTACTAAAGATTTCGCGATATGAGGAGCCATTAATCCGATAAAGCTAATTCCTCCTGTTACGGAAACAGCTGCAGCTGCAAGTGCAACAGCTGCAACTAATAAGTACCTACGTTCTTTTTCAATTTCAATTCCAACACCGATTGCGACTGGTTCGTTTAATGCTAAAATGTTTAATCGATTTGCTTTATAGAAAACAAACGGAATTAATACGATTAGCCATGGGAGCATTGCTAAAACGAATATCCAGTCATCTCCCCAAATATTTCCGGCAATCCATTTTGAAATAAAGTCTACTTTCATACGATCCGCGGATGAAATAAGGACAATCATCGTTCCAGATAGTGCAAATGCAAAACCGATACCGGTTAATGTTAATCGGATTGGTTGAAGTCCAGTTGATTTACTATATGAAAATACGTAAATTAGAACAGCTGTCAGAAATGCTCCGATAAATCCAACTACAGGTAGTAAGTAGAGAAATGAACCTACATCTATTGGAAAGTATAAAAAGAAAATAGCAACAGCAACACCGGCCCCAGAGTTAATACCAAGAATACCAGGTTCAGCTAAATCATTTCGAGTAATTCCTTGAAGAATAGCTCCTGATAAAGCGAGAGCCATACCAGCTAATAATGTAATGACAATTCTAGGTAGCCTTAAAGAGTATAAAACAAACTCCTCTTTAAAAGTCCCTTGCCCCATTAATGTTGGGAGTAGTCGATCATAAGATAAAGATGCTGAACCAAGTCCCATTCCAACTACAATGGTTGTGATGATTACTATAAGTAAAGTGAGTATAATGAGACGCTGTTTTCTTAAAATAGATTGCATCATGAGAATGTTTTTCCTCCTTTGCGTACAATGAATAGGAAGAATGGTAACCCTACAATCGCGACAATTGCTGCAACTGGTGTTTCGTATGGAGCGTTAATAGTACGTCCGACTGTATCTGCAAGTAGCATAAAGGAAGCTCCAGCAATTGCTGACATCGGTATAACAAATCGGTAATCTGGACCGACAATTGGGCGTACCATGTGAGGTACCATTAAGCCGATAAATGCCATATTTCCAACAAGCGCTACAGATGCACCTGCAAGTAAGATAATAATGATAAATAAAATAGTTTTAATAACAATAATTTTTTGACCTAGTCCAATAGCCACTTCCTCACTGAAACTAAGAACTGTCAATTTTTTTGCTAGTAAGATAGCGATAAAGATACTAATTGAAATGACTGGAATAATAATTTTTAATTGGCCCCAAGTTGTTCCAATTACGCCCCCAGCAGTCCAAAGTGATACCTCTTGTGAAATTTTGAAGTAAATGCCGACTCCTTCTGAAATTGCGAGTAGAAATGCTGAAACGGCAGCACCCGCTAATACAATTCGAAGAGGAGAAAGGCCGCCTTTTTTCACCATACCAATTCCAAATACCATAATTGCGCCAATTGCAGCACCGATAAAGCAAGCTAATGTTAAGTAAAGATAGCTGATGGAAGGGTTGAAAGCAAGTGTCAGTGCAAGCGCAGCATTTGCTCCACCAGATAGCCCTAATAATCCAGGATCTGCAAGTGGATTTCGTGTTAATCCTTGCATAATTGCTCCAGAAACGGCTAATCCAGCTCCTACAAAAATAGCAGCAACTTCACGTGGTAAACGTATTTCTCGAATAATAGATATTTTGTCTCCTTTAGCGGAGGAAGTGAGTGCTGACCATACATCTTTTATCGAAGTATCTGCAGCACCTAATACCATTGCAACCATAAAAATAAGAAAGAATGCAATTAAGCTTAAAATTAGTTTGTATGTAAAAGCTATAGAACGTGGATTGTCATGATCTTTTGTCATTCGTTTCACATCTTTTCTGTTCGTAGAATAAAGGAAGAGGAATTCTTAAATTAAGAATTCCTCATGTTTGTATTATTTACCAAGAAAGCTCTTCTTGAAGAAGTCTAGTTGGAAATCTAATGTAAGTGGATCATTGAAATAGAATTCCATCATGTTTGCTTCATATACGCGATTATTTTTTACTGCTGGGATGTTTTTATATGATTCTGTCTCTTGGAATGAGTTATCAGTATCTTTATTTTTACTTACGATTAAGTAATCACCAGCAAATTCAGGTAATACCTCAGTAGATAATGCGTAGTAACCTTCTTTTAATGCTTTTTCTTTTACTTTTTCAGGCATTTTTAATTTCATTTCTTGGTACAGAATTTCTGTTCCGCGGCCCCAGTTCTCGCCGTATACATAAAGCTGTTTGTTGAAGTTTTCTACAACAGAAACTGTAGCATCTTCACCGATTTTTGCTTTAATTTCTTTACCAGCTTCTTGTGCACGTTTCTTGAAGTCATCAACCCAAGTTTTTGCTTCTTTTTCTTTGTTTAATAACTTACCGATTTCTAAATGCTGTGTTAAGTAATCAACTTTTCCGTAAGTGTATGTTACAGTAGGCGCGATTTTCTTTAACTTATCGACATTTTTAATATTTGATAAACCGATGATTAAATCTGGATTTAGTTCAGCGATTTTCTCAACATTTTCATCTGATACTTCAGCAACATCTTTAAGTTTGCTATCAAAACGTGGGTTTTGTTTAGACCATGAATCTACCCCAACAAGATTTACGCCTAATGACATTACGTTACCAGCGAATGATGATAAAACAACAACGCGTTTTGGATTTGCAGGAACTTCTACTTTACCATTTTCAGATTGGTATGTAATTGTTTCTGAGTTACTACCTTTTGCATCATTCTTTTTGTTTGTAGAGCCATTGCTACAAGCGCTCATAACAAGAACGAAAAGGACTGTTAGTGAAATAAATAACTTTTTCATCGTCTTTCTCCTTTAACATAGATGATATGTGTATACAATAATTTGTTTAACTGTAATCTTTTTGAAATAGTAGTGGTAATGCAAAATAATTTATTAAAAATCTTGAATATGAGATTTTATAATATAGTAATAACCATATTAATGAAAGAAGATGTAATCTCAAATTTGCTAATTATTAACAAAATGATAATGATTATCACTATTGATTCTTTAAATAATATAATTTTATATAGGTGTATTGTCAATAGTAATTTTGATTGTAAATTTTGCGGAAACAGGTTATATTTTATTGAGAATGATAATCAATGATTAGTAGCTGAGGAGTGAGCACGAATGAATCGAGAAGAATTGTTTGATGTAACCGTGATAGGCGGAGGACCTGCAGGGCTTTATTCAGCTTTTTATAGTGGACTCAGAGAAATGAAAACGAAAATAATAGAATTTCAACCACATTTAGGTGGAAAAATACATGTGTATCCGGAAAAAATGATTTGGGATGTAGGAGGACTATTACCAGTTACAGGTGATAAGTTAATTGAACAACTTGTACAGCAAGGGTTAACATTTAAGCCAGAAGTTGTATTAGATACAAAAGTAGAATCAATTATTCGTAATCAAGATGGTACTTTTACATTAAAAACAAGTACTGGGGAAGAACACTTTTCAAAAACAGTTATCGTCGCAACAGGAAGTGGTATATTGAAACCGCAAAAGTTATCTATTGAGGGTGCTGAGCGATTTGAAGTATCAAATTTAAATTATACAGTTAAATCTTTAAAGCGTTTTAAAGGTAAAACAGTTATTATTTCCGGTGGAGGCAATTCTGCTGTTGATTGGGCAAATGAATTAGAACCAATTGCGAAAAAAGTGTATGTAACCTATAGAAAAGAAGAATTATCTGGTCATGAAGCACAAGTAAAACAACTTATGAACAGCTCAGCGGAGTGTTTCTTTAATACATCGATTACAAAATTAATTGCTGGTGATAATCATGAAGCGATCGAATATGTAGAATTAACAAATCATGAAACAGGTGAGGTTTCTCATTTACCTATTGATGAAGTTATTATTAATCATGGATATGAACGCGACATTACATTATTAGAAAATAGTGAGTTAGACGTTGCAATTATAGATAATTATTATATTGCAGGTAATGCAAATAGTGAGTCTTCAGTAGATGGATTATATGCTGCTGGAGATATTTTAAAGCACGAAGGGAAACTACACTTAATTGCAGGTGCATTCCAAGATGCTGGAAATGCTGTGAATAAAGCAAAACAATTTATCCAACCAGATGCAAGTGAGTATGGAATGGTTTCTTCTCATAATGAAGTATTTAAGAAGAGAAATCGCGAACTGATTAAGCAGATGATGAAATAATAAGGAACAAGTATACCCCCACGTATTTCTCTATTCCAATGGATGAGAGATGTACGTGGGGGTTTTCCTGTTTACTATATTTTCTATCATTATAATGACACCGGTTTCATCAGTTCATATGATATGAACATTTTATTGGTAAAGCATCCTAGAAAACAATTTAGCTATGTTTTGCTTACGCAGAACATGGATAAATTACGCTGTCCCTTTAGCGCGTTCATTAGGAAATGGCATATTTAGTATAGAAGCAATATACTGTTTTCCATGCATTCGAGCTAATGATTCTAATATTTGGCGAACACGTTTTGTAAGATGACCTTGTTTTTTGATGGCTTCACAATATGCGTCATAGAAGGCATATTTAGCCCAAAGGAAATCATCTTGTTGGAATAAGAAATGATTTTTGTACCATTCACCAATTGTATGATAACAATTGTTTTCATGTATTGCTGTGCTTTGAGAAAGAAAACGATCAGATAAAGATACATTTAAATGAGAAATTGTGTTTTCTGTTTCAACTTGTAGTGTTTTTTCTAACATTGTAATGATGTGACGAGTAGCCATATGTTAACTCTCCTTTGTGTAAATGGGTAATACCATTCTATATTTAAAAAATTCTTACTATATAATACTATACAATATATGGAATGCATCTACCTGCTTTTTGAACTGCATTTACAAAATCTTTTTTATTTGTTTACAAAAATAAAGTAAAGTAAGATACAGTATAGATGAAAAAATAATAAAGGAATGAACGCATTGTATATAACAGTAGAAGAGACTGCGGAGTATTTGAATTTACCAAAATCGTATATTGAAGAGTTAATTCAGCAAAAGAAAATTCGTGCGCTATTCGATGGAGAGCAATATTTAGTAAATAAAGAACAATTTAATACACATTTAGAACAAATGGAGAAATATAAGCAATTAGTGGAAGAAATATTGAACGAACCAATTCCAGAAGATATGGATGTTAAAGACGAAGATTAAACTATGGAAAATCCCTTATGAAGATATGCAGAAATGTATATTCATAAGGGATTTTTTGTTTGAAGATATCAAAAACATAAGGAGTTCTTAGCCTTTCTTCAAATTTTGATAGGTAGTAGTCTACCATGTTAAAAGCATATTTTTTTCTAGCTAGGACAAACATAGAGAACGTAACCTGTACAGATACATATACTATCAGTGCAAAAGCTTATAAATTAATGGAAGGGGTTTTCTCGTGAGTTTATTTCATTGTGATTTTCTGAAAGACTTAATTGGATCTTTTGTGAGAGTAAACAGGGGTGGTCCAGAATCTCAAAAAGGGACAATAGTCGCTGTATGTTCGGATTACTTTGTATTAAAGAATGAAAAAGGAGAGCTCTATTACTATCAGATTCGTCATCTGAAAAGTATTACAAAAAATGCGAAAGATTGTAAAGCAGATGATTGCAGATGGTTGGAATGTGAAGATGACTTTGAAAAGTTACTTCAAAGCTTCAAATATTGCTGGGTGAAAATTAATCGTGGTGGCCCAGAGAAAGTTGAAGGTATTTTACAAGATGTTTCTTGTGAATTTGTGACACTAATTGTAAAAGAAGAAGTTATATTAGTTGCAGTATCTCATATTAAGAGTGTAACAGTACCTTGTAGAGAGAGCGAAGAAAGCGAAAGTGAAAGCGAAAGTGAAAGTAATAATTCAGGTCGAGCTCGCGCACAAAGACAGTCAAGAAGAGGAAGATAATAAGAAAGGAGGATATAAATTTGGAAAGTATATTATGCTGTGAACAAATTAAAGGCTTAGTCGGTGAGACTGTAAAAGTAAATCTTCGTGGACCAGAGAGTCGAGTGGGGGTACTTGTATCGTTAGGAAGAGATTACCTTACATTACAACTTCCTCTTGGTGAATTAGTATATTACCAATTGAAACATGTGAAAAGTCTAGTTAAGAAAGTGAAAGAAAGTAAATGTGGCGATGGCTATGTTTCATGTTTCTGCTCTGATGATGATACTTTTGTCGATGTATTACGTGACTTGAAGTATAAGTGGGTAAAGATTAATCGTGGCGGCCCAGAGTGTGTAGAAGGCTTATTAAGTGAAGTGCATGAAGAATGTATTACGCTAGTAAACGGTGATGAAGTTATTTATATCATTAATTATCATATTAAGAGTGTGAGTCAAGTAGTGAAATGTAAAAAGAATGAAGATGAATAATGTTTAATAAATAAGAGGGGCATTATGAGGGAAAGAGAAGAACAATTTCTTATTTCGATAGTATGAAAAGGAATTACTTACTATTAAGACAGAACATTGCCCTGATTATTTTTTTGAAATGGAAGATAGTAAAGCTGAAATTCATAGGAAGGAGGATATAGATGAATGAGTTAAACAAAAGTATTGGGGAAAATATATATGTTAAATTAATCGGTGAAAAAAGGTTTAAAGGTATATTAATAGACGTAGGAAATGACATTATTGTTCTTTACAATGGACAAGACTATGTATATATATCTTTATATCATGTACAATACTATAAATTTTTAAGAGCACATGACGAAGACATACTAAAACCAGATGTTGATTCTGTAATTAAGAGGGAATCCCCTTCAATTTCTTTGAGAAAAGTATTAAGTACTTCTAAAGGGATTTTTACAGAAGTTTATGTAGCAGGAAATGCTCCAATACATGGTTATGTTACAAGTGTGATGAACGACTATATTGTTTTTTATAGTCCGGTTTATAAAACGGTATATATATCTTTAAAGCATTTAAAATGGTTAATTCCGTATAAAGAAAACCAAGTACCGTATGCCCTCAATAAAAATGAACTCCCCGTAAATCCGTTAAATATTACGTTAGCTAGAACGTTTGAAGAACAGCTTATTAAAATGGCTGGGAAAATTATGGTGTTCGATTTAGGTGAGGAGTCCAATAAAATTGGAAAAATGGCGAAAATTGATGAAGGTCATATTGAAATATCAAAAGCACGTGATGCAAAAATGTATGTGAATATTCAACATGTAAAATCCGTCCATTGTCCGTAGATTAGTTGAAAGGGCTGGCTTTTTCTTTTATCCGGAGAAGAAAAGGTCGAGCCTATTTGTTTTAGTTTAATTTGGATATGAGGGGAAAATGAATTGAATATAAACATAGTATAGTGTGATTTTTTAAAAGGTAACTTTGCACTAACTTATAAAAATTGTGTACGAGCTATCTTTTTATGTATTCAATTTATTTTTTGAGGAGGAGCTGCTCAACTAATTTATTAAAGGGGTTTTGTTTGTGGAGCAGTTTCCGAATTCGTTATCAATTACATTGCTTGGTAGTGCTGGTGGAGCAGCAAAAGCAGTTTTAGCAATTTTAAATCAAGCGATAGCAAATGAAAAAGATCCAATTTATGAAGTATTAAAGAATGCTAAATTTCATTTGGTGGATATAAAACAAAAAGATAGGAATTATTACGATGAGTTGTTTTCGAATTTGAAAGATCAATTATATTTATATGAGATAAACCTTCAAAATGTAGTGGAATTTAAACAACATTTAAAAGAAAAAAGTACGAGTGTTGTGATTGATGTTTCAGGGGCAGATACAGTTAGAGTATTAAGCTGCTGTAATGAATTAGGAATTTGTTATATTAATTCAGCCTTGGAAAATGAAGCAGTAGATCAGGACGACAGCTTAATCGGCTTTCAGCTTACGGAAAGATATACAAGGTTTGAGAAGGAGAAAGAGAAATTTACAAATACAAAAGCGATTATAGGTTCAGGTATGAATCCAGGTGTTGTTCAATGGATGGTTGTTGAGCTTATGAAGGAACGACCAAATGAAAGGCCAAGAGCATGTTATATTGTAGAACATGACACGTCGTTTTTGCATGATACAGCACTTATAAAGCCACATACACTTTATGCTTCATGGGCAGTAGAGCGATTTTTAGATGAAGCAATCTGGAGTTATCCGATGTATATGAGTCATCATCGGCCTCTTTACTTTTATGAAGATGTATATGCTTCAGAGTATAAAGTGAAGTTAGGAGAAAAAGAATTCTATGGTTGTTTAATGCCACATGAGGAAGTATTAATTTTAGGGAAAAACTTCAATATGGAAGTTGGTTTTCTTTACCGAATTAATGAGTATACAACAAATATAATTAGACAGAACTTAGATCAAGTAGAAGATTTATGGAACTGGAATCGTAAAGTGTTTAATCCAGCGGAAGAAGAGGTTGCTGGAGAGGACTTGGTCGGTGTGTTACTCGTTTATGAAAATAGTGAGACATATATGTATAATGTAATGAATAGTAGCCAAGTTTTTCGTAAATATAAAACGAATGCAACGTATTTTCAGGTAGGGTGCGGAATTTATGCGGGCTTGTCTAGTTTACTTTTAGATCAATTTGAACAAGGTGCTTATTACGTCGAGGAGTTGTTATTAAATACAGAAAGTAAGTACGGTGAGTATTTAAATTTATATATGAAGGATTTTGTAATAGGGCATAATAATTTTACTGATGGATTGTTACATGATAGGGTAAGGTGGATATAAGTTGTTACTAAAAGGAAGGAGAGATCTCCTTCCTTTTAGTATTATAAGGTTAAATATTGCCCTGAAAGCAATTTCATACTTATACTTTAAGGAGATAACAATGAAAGTTTTTTGTATCGATCAAGGGGAGTTTTTATATGAACAAATACAAGAGCTTGATTTATGAAGAAAGAAGAGCCTTAAAGGTATTTATATTATTATTTTATATTATATTCTTTTTATATGACGCTATATATTATTTTGTATATCCTGCTATGAATATTAGTGGAACAGCGGTAGGGTGGCCAGAAGGTAGTCTTGGGATAGGTGTGCCTATATTTGTAATAGCATTATTTCCTATTTCTATATATCTTCAAAAAAGAGGGTATGTATATTCTGTAAAATATTTATTTTTATTTGGATACATGTTTATCAATCTTGTTAATAATTTAATGATTTATTTGCGAACGGATAGACCTTTTGAACATGGTAGTATGGTAGAAATGTTGTTAATTTTATTTGCCCCAGTTTTCGTGAATAGAAAATACTTTTATTTAGTTTCCTTTAGTGTAATTGGAAAGTATGTATTTTTCACATTGCTATTACAAGATTTAAAAGTGATAATTCCACTTGTTTTATGTGTATTTTATTTCATTATTTCACATTCTTTATTAAAACGATTTCAATCTTATGTAAGAACAGTGGTTGAAATGATGAACAATATGAAAGAGACGGAAAATTTAGCTGTGATTGGGACTATGTCTACAACAATTGCCCATGAAATTCGAAATCCACTAACAGCGTTAAAAGGGTTTACGCAAATGCAAAAAGAAAGAAATCCAACTGATACGATGAGCTACGACATTATGCTACAAGAAATTGAAAGGGTTAATGGATTTGTTAGTGAATTGATGTTGTTAGGGAAACCAAAGCCAACAAATTATGAAAGGTGTAATATACGAGACACCCTTCTATATGTTGTGCATCTAATGGAAAGTTATGCAACGCAATATAGAGTTAAATGTAATTTACAAGTAGATGGAAATTTACCGGCTATAAACGGTGATGATAAGCAATTAAAACAAGTGTTATTAAATATCATTAAAAATGGAATAGAATCAATGCCAGAGGGTGGAGAAATTCATATCTGTGCATATCAAAAAACGCAAGGACATTTGTGTATTTCTGTTGAAGACCAAGGATGTGGTATAGAGAATGAGAAGTTAGAAAAAATCGGTAAGGCGTTTTACACAACAAAGGAGAATGGTACAGGACTTGGATTAATGATTACATATAAAATTATTAAGGAACATCAAGGGAGTATCACGATCCAAAGTAGTCTAGGAGTAGGAACGAAAGTAGAAATTTTTCTGCCGACCGTTTAATGTATTTGAGAAAAGATTTTTCAGAAAAGTGTTCTTGTTGTGTAAATATAAACATTTTATAAAATGTTTCAAGAAGGGTTTTTTTTATAAAATACTTCGTTTATAATGGAGGAAAATATCGACATGAGATTGATTGCTCATGTAACGGTTCAGTAGTGTTATGAAAAGATAAGAAGGGGTGCACGCGCATCCTTTTTTCTATGCAGATATTATGAAAGAGGTGGTATTATGGAATTAACATTAAATTCGACTGTATGTTTACACACGATTCAATTTCGAAAAGAGCAAAAGAATTATACTGTAAAAGACACAATTACAGGAGAAAAATATGAAATGCCGCCACTTTGGATTGATGCATTGGCAATGATGCGTGACGGTTTTTTATTGGGGGAAATTGAGGAGAAATTAAAAGAAGAGTATCCATCCGAAGAAGTGAATATGTTAGCATTCACGAAGCAACTGTTAGAACTAGAACTTGTTGAAATGGTAGATGGGGAAGAAATAGCTTGTACAAAGAAGAAAGAGAAGGATTATTTAGCTTGGTTACGTCCTCATGTTGAGCAATTCTTTCTTAATTTAAATAAAAAAAATAGAAGCAAAGGTCAATGATGATCTTTGCTTTTTTGTATAGTTTGTTTAAAAAATTACAGCAAATGCTCTTGCAAAAGCACCGTCGCTATCTTTAATTTTTAAAGGTGCTGCTGAGAAGAAGAAACGTTTCGTGTGAATGGCATCTAAGTTTGTTAAGTTTTCGATTAAATAAATATTATTCCCAAGTAGTATGTGATGAATTGGTGATGTTTCTGTCGTTACCTCATCAGGAGAAATAAAATCTAAACCGACAGATTTTACTTTTAATTGTACTAGTTCCTCGGCTAATTCTTCAGAAAGATAAAAAGCTTCTTTCTCATACGCCTCCGTGTTCCATTTAGTAGATAGATTGGAATGGAAAATAACAATATCTCCTTCTTTTATATCAGCATCGTGCAGTACTTCTTTAGGTAGTTTTCGTTCTTGTACATGAGTTACATCAATAAGAACAGCTTCACCTACAAATTGATCCAGCGGTAATTGATCGATGGTCGTTGCGCCTGAAATAAAATGCGCAGGAGCATCACAATGCGTGCCAACATGAACGACAGAATGAAAATCTGTAACTTGATAGCCTGATTCTTCAACACTTGTAACAGCTTCTAGTTGTATTTTAGGTGTTCCAGGAAATTGAGACATATTATTTTCAAATGTTTGTGATAAATCAATTACTTTCATTTTACATACCTCCAATATATGTTTTTCAAATAATAAAAAGCTCATCCTTCAGTATCAAGAAAGATGAGCTTTACATGCTAGTTGAGTTTTATCTTCCAAAATGCAATGCATTTTGCAGGAATTAGCACCTATTCAGTTCGTATAAACTGAGGTTGCTGGGCTTCAAAGGGCCAGTCCCTCTGCCTCTCTTGATAAAGAAGTATTCGGTTTCAAAATCTTAATTTTCTGATAGCTAAATTGTAATTCATTTCCTTTTTATGTGCAATACAAAATAGGTATTCACCCAAATAAAGCCGCTCGCATATTGTAGCTTATGTAAATAGAATGCTGCGAAGGAGTGAGTGCAGTGACAGGAAATGTATTGAATTATTATGCTGGTGGTAATACAGCTAGGGGATTTCACAATTTATACGAAGAGAATTTAAAAGGATTAGACAGATTATTTATCTTAAAGGGTGGTCCAGGAACGGGAAAATCTTCTTTAATAAAGGCAATAGGTCGTGAATGGGTTGGAAAAGGATATGATATTGAATTTTTACATTGTTCTTCTGACAATAAATCGGTTGATGGTGTAATTATCCCACAATTAAAAGTAGGAATTGTTGATGGGACATCACCGCATGTTATTGAGCCAAAAATGCCAGGAGTTGTTGAAGAGTATATAAATTTAGGAATTGCTTGGGACTCAGATAAACTAAGAAAGCAGAAGTTAGAAATTGAAAGATTTGTTTCAGAAGCAAGCAAAGCTTTTCAGTCTGCTTACGCACGTTTTAAAGAGGCATTGGTTATACATGATGAGTGGGAGAAGATATATATTGATAATATAGATTTTAATAAAGCAAATGAACTAACCGATCAGCTAATCCAGAAATTATTTGCAGATAAAAGCGGGAGACAATCGCTTGTCAAACATCGTTTTTTAGGAGCTGCAACACCGAAAGGAGCAGTTGACTTTGTTCCTAATTTAACAGAAGGGTTACCACATCGTTATTTTATAAAAGGGCGCCCAGGCTCTGGAAAATCAACAATGCTCAAAAAGTTAGCTAAGGCAGCTGAAGAAAAAGGATTTGAAGTTGAAGTATATCATTGCGGATTTGACCCGCATAGTCTTGATATGGTTATCGTAAGAGAATTAGGCTTTGCAATTTTTGATAGCACCGCACCGCATGAATATTTTCCAAGTCGTGAGGGTGATGAAATTATTGATATGTATGCCCTTATTGTTACGCCAGGGACTGATGAGAAATATGCGAAGGAAATTCGTGATGTTTCCATTCAGTATAAAGCAAAAATGAATGAGGCAATGTCTTTCTTAGCGAAAGCAAAATCGGTTCGTGATAAATTAGAACGAATTTATATTGCTGCTATGGATTTTTCAATAGTAGATGCATATAAAGAGGAGATTCAAAAAGAGTTTGAACGAATTGCTGCTACTGTAATTGAAAAGCAACAATAGAAGTTTTATTAGGCTGTCAGTAATTTCTGACAGTTTTTTTAGTATGTAGTAAAATTAATAGTGTATTGTCGAATTTCCAAGGAAATAATCAAAAAATGGAGATGTTATGAAATGAGAGAGAAAATCGAGTTGGAGTTAGAAAGAATTGAAAAAGAGAATGATGTGAAAATTTTATTTGCGGTGGAATCAGGGAGTCGTGCTTGGGGGTTTCCATCGAAAGATAGCGATTATGATGTTAGGTTTGTTTATATACATCCGGTAGAATGGTATTTATCAATTCATGACAAACGTGATGTAATTGAATATCCAATTAGTGATGATTTAGATATAAGTGGTTGGGATATTAAAAAGGCGTTGCAACTATTCGCGAAGTCGAACCCAGCTTTACTTGAGTGGATTCGATCACCAATTTTTTATTCGAAAAACTCTAATTTTCCAGAACTACTTCAACAGATGAGTGAGAAGAATTTTGATCCAAAAGCAACGATATATCATTATTTACATATGGCGTCGAAAAATTATCGTGAATTTTTGCAAGGTGAGAATGTAAAGCTGAAAAAGTACTTTTATGTATTACGTCCTATTTTAGCTTGTAAGTGGCTAGAAGAGAAAGCAACTTTACCACCTGTAGAATTTGATCGATTGATTACAGAATTACCATTAGAACGTAGTGTATTAGATGAGATTGAAAAGTTGTTAATAAAGAAAAAAGCAGGTACTGAATTAGATGTTGGATTGAAAATTAAGGTGCTAAATCAATTTTTAGAAGAACAAATTCATTACTATGGGCAATATGTAAAAGGAATTGAAAAGGGATCAGGGATCGATATTGAAATTTTAAATACACTATTTCGAGACATGCTGTTTGAAGCATATGAAAAAGAGCACAAGTAAGTTTGTGCTCTTTTTATTTTGTAGGAATGAAGAAAACAGATATAGCTGCGATAAGACCTGCAAAGGAGAATAAGTAAAAATTCCATGCTAAGTCATATTGCATTGTCATAATAATACCGATGAGAATAGGGCCAGCAATTGCACCAACTCGGCCAAGTCCCAGTCCCCAGCCTAAGGAGGTAGCTCGGATATGTGATGGGAAGTATTGTGTTACATATGCATTTAATATTTGAGTAATACCGACCGATCCAATACCAGCAAGGCCAATTAAAAGATAAATGATTGTAACAGATGGCTTAATTGTTAATAGTCCGATACATATGGCTGCCATAAGATAAGAGATGCTAATAACAATTTTTGCGCCTATACGATCAGCAATTGCTCCAGCGAATAACGCACCAACAGCTGCGGTAATATTTAGCATAAGTAGAAAAGACAGACTAGATCCAAGAGGATATCCCGCCTGGCGCATCATCTGTGGTAACCAAGTATTTAAACCGTATATTAAAAACATTCCCATTATATAAGTGATCCAAAAAAGTAGTGTTGCTTTTATGTATTCTTTTGAGAATAAAGTAAAAAATCCATTTTTCTTTCGTATAGTAGATGGAGCTTGATGAGTTTTATTTTTTACATGAAATTCAATTTGAAAACGATTAAGAATTTGGTTCACTTCTTCTTGGCGATTACGTGATAATAAAAATTGAATGGACTCAGGTAAATAGCGAATAATGAAAGGAATGAGGAGTAGTGGAATCATTCCGATACCAAACATAATTCTCCATCCGAAATCTTCTAACATAAACATAGACAAAATAGCACCTAATACGATACCTAAAGGATAGCCAGTAAACATAAGAGCATAAATAAAAGATTGCCTTTTTTTTGGTGAATATTCAACAGTAAGTGCTGAAGCCGTTGGGATAACACCGCCTAATCCGATTCCTCCTATAAATCGAGATAATCCAAATAACTCAGGAGAAGAAGCGATAGCCGCTAAACCCATTGTGATAGAAAAAAGTGCTAAACAGCATATAAGCGTCCATTTACGCCCAATTAGATCTGTAATCGTTCCAACTAGAATAGCCCCAATAAACATCCCAAATAAAGCATAGCTTGCAATTGTACCAGCGTGCGCTGGTGATAGCGCCCAGCTTTTGTCTTCTAGGAGCTTTGGTAGAACGGCACCGTAAATACCTAAATCATATCCATCAGCTAAAATGGCTAGCCAACAAATAAAAACAACAAGTTTTGTAATAGAGCTTGAAAAGATAGTTTCTGTAGATTCTAGATGAGGTGGAGCTGAAGGTTGCATAATATTCACCCCTTTTAATTTGTAGATGAATATATTATTTTATTTAATGTTAATATTTTCCTTCCTGTGTCGAAATTTATCTGAACAGGTTTTATAACAAATAAAGAAGTTCAACCGTAATTCTGTTGAACTTCTTTATTTGTTTACTCATTATCAACGCGTTTTAACGGTTGATCTGCTGGGCCTTCAAGAACGTCTCCCTCAATTGAAAAACGAGAACCATGGCAAGGACAATCCCAAGTACAATCACCATTATTCCATTCAACTTCACAGCCGAGATGTGTACAAGTTGTATCGACGATATGTAATTTTCCTTCTTTGTCCTTATAAGCACCTGCTCGTTTACCGTTAACATGTACGACAGATCCTTCACCAACTTCGAGATCTTCTGGCTTACGTAATGCGGTTTCAATCTTTCCTTCAATTAAATGTTTCGCAACATCAATGTTCTGGGAGAGGAACGTTTTTATATCTGGATTTGCATGGAAGCGTGATGGTGCATACAGTTCTTTATAGGGACTGTGGACTTTTAGGATGGAGTCCTTCAGTAGGTGAGCGGCAGCAGTTCCAGTTGTCATGCCCCATTTGCGATATCCAGTTGCAACAAATATATTTGGATTTCTTTCGTTAATATGTCCGATATAAGGAAGCTTATCTAGAGTGATTAAATCTTGTGCTGACCATCTATAAGGAACTTCGTCTATTCCAAAAGTTGCTTCAGCAAAAGAATAAAGTGCTTCATAATGAAGCATCGTATTTATTCCTTGTCCTGTTTTATGACTCTCTCCGCCAATCAAAATTAATTTTTCTCCATTGTTTGTTATATAGCGTAAGGAGCGCTTTGGATCATCAATACTTAAATACATGCCACCTGGATAATCCGTTTTTGCTTTTATTGCAAGAGCGTAGGAGCGTTCTGCGTACATTCGCGTAAAGAAAAAGCTATTCGCATCATAAAAAGGAAAATGTGAACAAGAGACGACATATTCACAAGTGATATGATGGCCCTCTTTTGTAATTATTTGTGGATGATCTCCCTTTTCCACATCCATAGCTGTTGTTTGTTCGTAGAGCTTTCCGCCCATCTCCACAAACTTTTCTAAAAGTGTTTTTAAATAAAGAAGAGGATGGAATTGTGCTTGATTTTTCATTATAAGCGCAGATTGTACTGGAATAGGAATCGATAGAGATTGAACATAGTCACAAGGTATATTTAATTTTTGATAAGCTTCATATTCTTTCGATAAATTTCTTAATCCGTTATCGGTAGTTGTATATAAATATGAATCTTCATTTGAGAAATTACAGTCGATTTTATATGTTTGAACAGTTTCATTTATGAATTGTAGAGCCTGATTATTTGATTCATAGTAAAGCCCGGCCTTTTCTACACCGAAATGGTTTATTAATTCATCATAAATAAGATCATGTTGTGCTGTTACTTTCGCTGTTGTATGCCCAGTCGTTCCGTTTAAAATACGACCAGAATCAATTAAAACAACATCGATGCCTTCTTTTGCAAGTAAATAGGCAGTAGTAATACCTGTAATACCAGCACCGATAATAGCAACTTTTGTCTTTATATTTTCGGATAAACGAGGGAAAGTAGGAAACTGAGTAGATTCAATCCAATAAGATAGCGGCAGTTGTGGAAATGTATCACTTGTCATTGCGGAAACCTCCTGATTTTAGAACAATTTTCCTTTTAATATTTCCATAATATATGAAATTCATGTGTGTTGTTTTAGAAGTAGTCTATTTTTATTAAAAGAGGTTATAAATTATTTTAATATAATTAATTAGATGGGGCATTATGAAGTGGTAGGATTTATATAAAACTAAATTCAAGTGATTCTGTTTGTTGATTACATAGGGAGTTATTGAATGAGATAGAGTCTATGGCGTTTAAGAAAATGTCTATATATAGTGGGTAAATCCTTATGGAATCTATACATTTTCTTTAGTGAAATAAAGTATGATTATAAAAATATAACCACCTTTTATTACTAGGTCATAAAATGTGTTGACAATATAGAAATTCTATTGTTATGATTCATCATGTGGAAAGGTTGATAGAGAGTAAAAAGAGAAATGTTTTTCATTGATAATAAAAGCGAAAAATAAGTGACGATAGAGTGAGTATATTTTCCTTATAATAGATGCTTTTTGGATCATCTAGTAAAATCAATCTGGAAGCAAGAATTGATATATGTAAGTTGCGCAAGGCGCGGCATAAGAAAGGAGCAAAAGGATGAAGGAGCTTCATACGTTTGGGTGGTATGCAGCACGTGTATCACCACATTTGCCGAAAAAAGCATTTAAACCAGTGCCTACTCGTTTATTTGGTGGACTGGCTTATTTGCTTGTGGCATTGGCGGGGTTAATATCGATTGGTGTATTTGAATTGAATGTGTGGGCGAATCTAGGAATTGCGATTGTTCTTGGATTATGTTTTGCTTCACTTGGATTTTTAGGGCATGAAATTTTACATGGAACTGTTGTAAGAAAGGCATGGCTTCGTGACTTCTTAGGCGCGATTGCATTTATGCCATTATCAACAGGGCCAAAGCTTTGGAGAAAGTGGCATAATGCAACGCATCATGTTCATACACAGCATGAAGAGAATGATCCGGATGCATGGCCGACACTTGAGAAACTTAAGAAGAGTAAGTTTTTGAGTTGGGTATATCGTATGCCTTTACATGTACGTTCATTCTTTAGTTTTCTGTCACTAACAATTCAATTTACATTGCATTCGACTCGAATGTTCTTTCATTTTATAAAAGAGTTCAAGTCATCCAATCAAAAATCTGTATGGCTTCAACTTCTTTTGCCTTGGACAGTTTGGATTAGTTTATTGTTTATTATGGGACCTGGAAAATGGTTATTTGCATATGTCATTCCGTTGTTAATTGCTAACTTTATTGTAATGGCATATATCGCAACAAATCACCGCTTAAATCCAATTGTTCCAGTAAATGATCCGTTAGCAAACTGTTTGTCAGTAACAGTGCCGCGCTGGGTAGACGTTTTACATTTCAATTTCTCATATCATACAGAACATCATCTGTTTCCTGCTATGAGTTCTAAATACTATCCGTTAGTAAAAGAGAAGATTAAAGAAATGTGGCCGGAACGCTATCATGAGATGCCGATGACAAAAGCTTTGGCAGCGCTATGGAATACACCACGTGTGTATTATCAAGGAAGTGAATTAGTGGATCCGCATAGAGAGCATTTCTATGGTTCTTTAGGAAATGGACTAGATCCTCATAATATTTCATATCGTGAGGAACATATAGAGGAAGAAAAGAGTATTAAAAAAGTAAATCAGTAAAAATTAATATATTTTTGCAATGAAAAAGCAAGCCATCTCAGGCTTGCTTTTTCTTATAAAGAAACTTCCTTTTTGTTCTTTTTATGGAATTGGACGGAGTTAGTTTCTTTTCGTTGTAGTCGTTTTTCTAAGAGATTAACAAAATAAGTAAATAGAAGAACAAGTACGAGATAGTATACACCAACGATTATGTAAGTATCTAATTGTTGGAAGTTACCTGCTGCAATTGATAAACCTGATCCCCATAACTCGGACAGTCCTACGTAAGCGACAAGTGAAGAGTCTTTTAATCCGATAATAAATTGGTTTCCTAGAGGAGGAAGAGACAGACGAAATGCTTGTGGTAATATAATCCGGCGCATAGCTAAAGGGTAAGGCATACCTAAGGAGCGAGCGGCTTCCAATTGTCCCCGGTCGACGGATTGAATGGATCCTCGGAAAATTTCCGTAATATATGCACCGTTATGAATTGCTAAAGCGATTGCTCCTGCCCAAAAAGGGGAGAAAACAATGACAGATGTAATGCCAAAATAGAGAATTGCGATTTGAACGATTAAAGGTGTACCACGAATAATAGCAATATAGATATGAGCAATGCTATTTAAAACTTTGTTATTCGAGATCCGAAAGAAAGCAAATAATAATCCAATTAATGAACCGAGTACTAGGGAGGTTAATGTTAATTGTAATGTGACAATAGTAGCTTTTAAGAGTGTGGGATAGGTAGAGATAAAAATTTCAAACATGCGTTTCACCTCATATTGTATAGATTTTAGTAGAGAATGAAATGCCCCACATAAAATGAACATTTAATCAGTGGGGCACTGTTTATGAATCTTTTGAATGGCTAACTTACTTCGTTTTTTCCTCTTCACCGAGAATATTACGCCCGAACCATTTTTTACTGATCTTTTCATACGTACCATCTTTAATGATTTCATCTAACGCTTTATTTACTTTCTCAACCATTTCTTTATCATCTTTGCGAATAGCAATTCCCATTTCATCAAGATTTAATGGTTTTCCGGCTTCTTTTATATTTGATTTTCCTTCTTTTATCATACGTAGACCAACCATTTGATCCGTAATTACTGCGTCAACACGCCCAGGCTCTAAATCCATAAGAGCAGTAATATCGCTGTCATATTCAGTGATTTGATCTGTATATTTTGCAACAAGATTTTTAAAGGTACTAGCTTTTACAACACCAATTTTCTTACCTTTTAAATCTTCTGGAGAAGAGATAGCGTTATTCTTTTTAGCTACAAAAATTTGGGCGCCAGAGCGATAGTACGGATTTGAGAAACTAACAGCTTTTAAGCGCTCCTCTGTAATTGCCATACTACCCAGTATTACATCATATTTCTTCGCTTGAAGACCTTGAATCAGCGTTTCCCATGGGTTTGTAACTGGCGTAGCCTTCATGTTCATCTTTTTAGCAAGAGCTTCACCGATTTCTACATCAAAACCGACAAGTTTGCCGTCATTTTCTTTATAGTTAAAAGGTTTGTATAATCCACTCATCGCATAGCGAAATTCTTTTTCACCATTTGTTGAAGTAGTAGAGCTTTCTTTACTACAAGCTCCTAGTATGAAAGATGTACATAGTGTAATGCTAGCAACAATGGTTAATAGTTTTCTTTTCATAAAACCCCTCCTATATATTGATCATACGGATGGTTTTTTAGTATGTTATTGAAATATTTTATTTGGATGATTAGTTGTGCACCGTATGAATGTATTCTTTTTCGTTCGAAACAAAAGTTACATTATAAAACGTTGCGTAAAAATTGTTTTGCCCGTTCATGTGATGGAGCTGAAAAGAATTGTGCTGGCGGAGCATCTTCTACAATCTTTCCATCATCCATAAAGATGACGCGATCAGCTACATCTCTTGCGAAATTCATTTCATGAGTAACAATAACCATTGTCATCCCTTCTTCAGCAAGTTCTTTCATAACTTGCAATACTTCTCCAACAAGTTCAGGGTCTAAAGCTGAGGTAGGCTCATCAAATAGCATAATCTTAGGGCTCATTGCAAGAGCTCGTGCAATGGCAATGCGCTGTTTTTGACCACCTGAAAGAAGATGAGGAGTTACATCTGCTTTATCTTGAAGGCCGACTTTTTGGAGAAGTTGAGTTCCAATATCCTTTGCATTTGCTTTCTCTAATTTTTTTACGTGAATAGGTGCTTCTATGATGTTTTCTAGTGAGGTCATATGAGGAAAGAGGTTAAAGTGCTGAAAAACCATACCGACATTTTCACGGACTTTATTTAAATTTGAATGCTTTGGATCAATTCGCTCACCTTGTAAGTGAATTTCGCCTTCATCGTACATTTCTAAAAAGTTAAGACAGCGAAGTAATGTACTTTTACCAGAACCACTGGCACCAATTAAAACAACAACTTCTTTTTCTTTTACTTCTAAATCAATTCCTTTTAACACATCAAGTGAACCGAATGATTTTACTAGATTTCGAACTTGAATCATACAAAACCCCCAGTTAAAAATATATTTTACAAATGTTGCCCCTTATTTCTGTTATTAGTCATAAATTGTCAGAATCCTTTATTTTTTCGTGCAATTTGATATTCAAAGAAATAATTTTTTTAAAATCTCTATATCCTTCTATAATGAAAATATGGATAATAATATATAGGTAGTATTTATATTGCTTATAAAAAGGGGGAAAGGAAAGATGGAAAAAGAAAGGAAAACATTTTCTTTTGGATTACGTACACAACTTATGCTATTCACTACAGTTTTAGCTTTCATTACATATTCAACAAGTATCTTTTTTATTTACGTGATATACGATTATTTTCAAAGTTATGTAAGTCAAACTGTATATAATATTATCGTTATGTTATTAGGGGTAGTATGGTCTGGAATTTTAGCATATGGAGCAGCCGTATTTTTAATTAAACCGCTTCGCAAGTTAGAGGAGGCGGCAAGAAAAGCAGCTGAGGGTGATATTCGTGAAGATGTTCCATTACCGAAGACAGATGATGAAATTAAATCTTTAAGTGTTGCATTTAATATGATGTTAGGAAACTTAAGGGGCATGGTAAAAAATATTGATACAACATTTTCGTATACAAATAATCAAGTACAGCAGATTAGAAAACAAACAGGCGAAGCAACGAGACAAGCGCAAGGTGTATCTGAGACACTTGCAGAAATTTCTTCAGGCGCTGAGCAATCAGCGGCATCAATTCAAGCAATTGTTTCTGCTGTTGATACAACGACTTCTATTGCAAGTGAAGTAGAAGAAAAAGCGAAGCAGTCTGATACATTGTCTTCAGAAATGGTTGAAGCTTTAGGGCATAGTACTCGTGTCTTTACGTCTTTAATTCAAGGTATTCAAACATTGGCAAAAGAAAATGAAGATTCAATGCAAAATGTACAGAAGTTAGAAGAACGAATGAAACAAGTAGAACATATTGTGTCTGTTGTGAGTGCGATTGCTAGCCAAACGAATTTATTAGCACTAAATGCTTCTATTGAGGCAGCTCGCGCAGGAGAGCATGGAAGAGGCTTTGCGGTTGTTGCGGAAGAAGTACGGAAACTTGCTGATGAAAGTGATCATTCTGCAAGAAACATATCGCAGTTATTACGGAATATGCAAGATGAAGTACAACAAGTTGCAATGAAAATGACAGAACAAGTGAAAATAGCTAAAGAAGAGGCGAAACGTGGGGAAGCTACGGAATTAATTTTAAAAGAAATGTCATCAAGTGTTATGGAAGTAGCCGATGCAACTCAGCAAATTAGTAGTTATATGAATGAACAAGTGAGCCACATTCATCAAACAGGAGCACAAACAAAAGCTGTAGCAGCAATTGCTGAAGAAACGTCAGCTGGTTCGCAAGAAGTGGCGCGTGTGACGCTACAACAGTCTAAAAATATGATAGTAATCGATCAATTATTAAAGGATTTAGAGAAGCAAGCAACTGATTTGAAACAAACAATTGAACGATTTTCAATGTAAAAGGAAGAACAGAATGCTGTTCTTCTCTTTTTTATTTAGCTTGATTTAATATTTACAGTTAAACTATGAACGTTTCCGCAACATTCTTTTCTATCCCTTTCGGATGAAAATTATAGCGAGCTATAATATTAAAAGGGGTGTCTTTTATGAAAAAAGAAAAAAGACAACGGTTAATTAAACAATTTGTAAAGGAGTATGAAATAGATAAGCAAGAAAGATTAGTAGAATTGTTAGCAAAAAAAGATGTATTAGTAACACAAGCTACGGTTTCTCGCGATATTCGTGAGTTAAACTTAACGAAGGTACCTTCTCAAGAAGGATTAATGATATATAAAGTTTTCTCAGAAGAGCATGTACAAACTGATATAAAGTTAAAGAAAAAATTACGAGAAGTTGTTGTAAAAATTGATTGTGTAGATCAATTAATGGTTATTAAAACATTACCTGGTAATGCACATGTTATTGGTGTTTTATTTGATGAGTTAGATTGGAAAGAAAAAATAGGATGTATATGTGGAAATGATACATGCCTTATAATTTCACAGTCGAAATCAGATAGGGAGATTATAGAAGAAAGATTAAATTTAATTATTTAGATGCAAAAATCCTGTTTTTAATAAAATTAAAAACAGGATTTTTGTTTAAATACGGAAGTTAAATATTCAACATATATGCGTAATATATGTATTTTTTATTGAGAAAGCGAGATAGTTTGTTATAAAAATACATATTCGTATGATTTTAAAAAAATAACTTGTTTAATATTTCACAATGATAATGTGGATACTTTCACAAAGATGAAAGTGCAGAGCATTTATTATGTACTTGTAAGACATCAAACATATTTAAAAGGAGGTACAACAAATGAAACATCCGATACATGTTACTTCAGAAATTGGGGAATTACAAACGGTTTTATTAAAACGACCGGGTAAAGAAGTGGAAAACTTGACGCCAGATTATTTGCAGCAATTATTATTTGACGATATTCCATACTTACCAATTATTCAAAAAGAGCATGATTATTTTGCACAAACGTTACGCAATCGGGGTGTTGAAGTTCTTTATTTAGAAAAACTAGCCGCTGAGGCGTTAGTAGATAAAAAACTTCGAGAAGAATTTGTTGATCGTATTTTAAAAGAAGGACAGGCCGACGTAAATGTTGCACATCAAACTTTAAAAGAATATTTACTTTCCTTTTCAAATGAAGAATTAATTCAAAAAATTATGGGCGGTGTACGGAAAAACGAAATTGAAACAAGTAAGAAGACACATTTATATGAATTAATGGAAGATCACTATCCGTTTTACTTAGATCCAATGCCTAATTTATATTTTACTCGTGATCCAGCAGCTAGCGTGGGCGATGGCTTAACGATAAATAAGATGAGAGAACCAGCGCGTAGACGTGAATCATTATTCATGGAGTACATCATTAAATATCATCCAAGATTTGCAAAACATAATGTACCAATCTGGTTAGATCGTGATTATAAATTTCCAATTGAAGGTGGCGACGAGCTAATTTTAAATGAAGAAACAATTGCGATTGGAGTATCTGCTCGTACTTCAGCTAAAGCAATTGAACGTTTAGCTAAAAATCTCTTTAGCCGACAAAATAAAATTAAGAAAGTGTTAGCAATAGAAATTCCAAAATGTCGAGCATTTATGCATTTAGATACAGTATTTACAATGGTTGACTATGACAAGTTTACAATTCACCCAGCCATTCAAGGGCCAAAAGGGAATATGAATATTTATATTTTAGAAAAAGGATCAGGTGAGGAAACTCTTAAAATTACACATCGTACGTCTTTAATGGAAGCATTAAAAGAGGTATTAGGCTTAAGTGAATTAGTTCTTATTCCATGTGGAGGAGGAGATGTAATTGCTTCTGCTCGTGAACAATGGAATGATGGCTCGAACACATTAGCAATCGCGCCAGGTGTAGTTGTTACATATGATCGCAACTATGTATCTAATACGTTATTACGGGAACACGGTATAGAAGTGATTGAGGTTCTAAGTTCGGAATTATCTCGTGGTCGTGGGGGTCCACGTTGCATGAGTATGCCAATTGTTCGTAAAGATATTTAGTATAAATAACGGAGAAAGTAGGGATGAATTATGTTAATGACTAGACCAAATTTAAAAGGAAGAAGCTTTCTAGCAGAAAAAGATTTTACACAAGAAGAATTATTATATTTTCTAGATTTGGCAGCAGAATTAAAAGAGAAAAAGAAAAATGGTATTCCGCATCATTATTTAGAAGGTAAAAATGTAGCGCTCTTATTTGAAAAAACTTCTACTCGTACACGTTGTGCATTTACAGTAGCATGTACAGATTTAGGAGCAAATCCTGAATATTTAGGGAAAGGTGATATTCAACTTGGGAAAAAAGAATCTGTAGAGGATACAGCAAAAGTGTTAGGGCGTATGTTTGACGGAATTGAGTTTCGTGGATTTAATCATGAAACCGTAGAATCTTTAGCACAAAATTCTGGTGTGCCGGTTTGGAATGGATTAACAGATATGTGGCATCCAACACAAACACTAGCAGATTTATTAACAATTAGAGAACATATAGGGAAATTGAAAAATGTGAAGCTCGTTTACGTTGGCGATGGACGAAATAATGTTGCTAATAGCTTACTAGTTGGTGGAGCAATCGTTGGAATGGATGTACGTATTTGTACACCGGAATCTTTATGGCCTGCACAAGAAGTAATTGATTTAGCAAAAAAATATAATGAACAGGTAATGATAACAAGTAATGTGGAAGAAGCTGTTGCGAATGCAGATGTAATTTATACAGATGTATGGGTGTCTATGGGGGAAGAAGAAAAATTTGCTGAACGTGTCGAGTTATTGAAACCTTATCAAGTAAATATGAAAATGATTAAAGCAACAGGGAATGAAAACGTGATTTTCTTACATTGTTTACCTGCATTTCATGATGTTGAAACGATGTATGGCGAAGAAGTTTATGAGAAATATGGGTTGAAAGAAATGGAGGTAACTGACGAAGTATTCCGCAGTAAACATTCAAAAGTATTTGATCAAGCTGAAAATAGAATGCATACAATTAAAGCGGTTATGGCAGCTACTTTAGGAAATATGGAGTAAAGAAGAAAGGGAGTCTTCCTTTCTTCTTTCTCCTCCTTTAGACACGATCATTCACTATTGCTTTTGTATTGTTATTGCAATTTAAGAGAGGTGAGTGGAATGGGTGAAGATAAGAAATTAGGGTTGTTTACACTAACGGCTCTTGTAGTTGGGTCTATGATTGGCGGTGGAGCCTTTAATTTAGCGAGTGATATGGCAAAAGGTGCTGGTGCTGGAGCCATTATTATTGGCTGGGTTATAACAGGAATTGGGATGATTGCACTTGGATTATCTTTTCAAAATCTAACTGTAAAACGGCCAGATTTAGATGGTGGTATTTTTAGCTATGCAAAAGCAGGGTTTGGTAATTTCATGGGATTTAATAGTGCGTGGGGATACTGGCTATCTGCTTGGCTTGGAAATGTAGCTTACGGTACATTATTGTTTTCTTCATTAGGATATTTCTTCCCGATCTTTGAAGGCGGTCAAAATGTAGAATCCATTATTGGTGCAAGCGTATTATTATGGTGTGTTCACATGTTAATTTTACGTGGAGTTCAATCAGCAGCCCTTGTGAATTTAGTAACTACAATCGCAAAATTAGTACCTGTATTTGTATTTATTGTCATAGGAATCTTCGCGTTTCATATTGATACGTTCTTAGATGGATTTTGGGGGCAAGCTGGTTCTTTTTCATGGGGAGCAGTTGGCAGCCAAGTTAAAAGTACAATGCTTGTAACTTTATGGGTATTTATTGGGGTAGAAGGGGCTGTTGTTTTATCCAGTCGAGCAAAAAATAGAAGTGATGTAGGGAAAGCAACCGTTATTGGCTTAATTGGTACACTCATCATTTACATTTTAATCACATTATTGTCTCTTGGACTTATGCAGCAAGCAGATATTGCAGGTTTGAAAAATCCGGCTATGGCTTATTTATTTGAAAGTGTTGTTGGAAAATGGGGTGCTATCTTTATTAATTTAGGTTTGGTCATCTCTGTATTAGGTGCTTGGTTAGGTTGGACTTTGCTCGCTTCTGAAATTCCATATTTAGCGGCTAAAGATGGAGTATTTCCAAAATGGTTTGCAAAAGAAAATAAAAATAAGGCTCCAGTAAATTCATTATGGATAACAAATGGTTTAATACAAATGTTCTTGTTAACATTCGTCGTTTCTGATCAGGCGTATAACTTTGCATTCTCTTTAGCATCTTCAGCTATTTTAATCCCATATGCTTTTTCAGCGTTTTATCAACTGAAGCATAGCTTAAAGTCTGAAGAAGCAGATCGAAATAAAAATATAATAATTGGCTTGATAGCCAGTATTTATGGCGTGTGGCTAGTTTATGCAGCTGGTTTAGAGTATTTATTATTAACAATGACTTTATATGCGCCAGGTATTTTTATTTTTTACAATGTTCAAAAGCAAAAGAGTTCGAAGCAAATATTTACTCGAGTGGAATTAGCATCATCCGTAGCAATTGGTGCTTTAGCATTCTTTGCGATTTATGGATTAATTACAGGCAGTATTACTTTATAAAGCGCTGTGAAAGCGAAATCAACTGGAGGGCTGGCATATGGCACGAAGAAAAATTGTAGTTGCACTAGGGGGAAATGCGATACAGTCTGGAGAAGCTACTGCGGGAGCGCAGCAAGAAGCGTTGGAAAAAACGGCAGAACAACTTGTGAAAATAATGGAAAATGATGTGGATATAGTAATTGCGCATGGAAATGGCCCACAAGTGGGGAATATTTTATTACAGCAAAAAGCTGCAGAAACGGAAAAGACACCTGCAATGCCATTAGATACTTGTGGGGCAATGAGCCAAGGAATGATTGGATATTGGATGGAAAATGCGATTGAAAAGGCATTGAAAAAACGGAATATAAAAAAAGACGTAGCAACGGTTATAACACGCGTTGTTGTGGATAAAAAAGATGAGGCATTTAAAAATCCAACTAAACCAATCGGTCCTTTTTATACAGAAGAAGAGGCCAGAAGATTAATGGATGAAACAAAAGCAGTGTTTAAAGAAGATGCTGGTAGAGGATGGAGACGTGTTGTTCCATCACCGAAGCCTGTAAGTATTCATGAACATAAAGTGATTAATTCTTTGGTCGAAGATGGAAACATAGTGATAGCTGTTGGCGGAGGTGGAATTCCAGTAATTGATTCTGAAGAAGGGTTAAAAGGAACTGAAGCGGTTATCGATAAAGATTTCGCTGCACAGAAATTAGCAGAATTAGTAGATGCCGATACGCTCGTTATTTTAACTGCAGTTGATCATGTGTATGTAAATTATAATCAACCGAATCAAAAAAAATTAGAGCATGTCACAGTGAATCAATTAGAAGAATATATTGAAGAACAACAATTCGCTGCGGGAAGCATGCTTCCAAAAATTGAAGCTGCTATTAATTTTGTTAATACAAATCCAAAAAGAAAAACAATTATTACGTCTTTAGAAAAAGTATATGAAGCACTAGAAGAAAAAGCTGGTACTATTATTTCAAAACAGAATGTATGCATGTATGTTTAAATTCTTATGTACGCTACTTAGTAGTAAAAAAAGAATGGAGTTAGTAACTTCATTCTTTTTATTTATTAATATTTTTGTATTCATTGTTCATAAAGTTTTCATGATGAAATCTGAATATGTAAGTTAATTATGATAAAATTCAAATTGAATACGCTTTCTTGATTTTTCGCTCCAACATACAGCAAGAGAGAGGGAATTTTATGAATAGACGGAACGTAGTGAAAGACTTAAAGCAGTTCGAATTATTTGCTCATTTAACAGAAAAAAAATTGAAAGGCTTAACAGAGTTTGTTTATTGGCGAACTTATAAAAAAGGTCAATTTTTATTTTTAGAAGGGGATTCAAGAGAAAGAATTTACTTCATGTTAGATGGTTTTGTAAAGTTAGAGCGGGTTAATCAAAATGGGAACTTATTATACGATGACTATGTGAAGCGATATTCTATTTTTCCTTATGGTGGTATGTTTACAGACAGAGGATATAACTATACAGCAGAAGCAATGACGGATGTGGAGGTATATTATATTCCAACGGTAATCTTTGAAGATATGGTAAAGTCCAGCAGAACGCAATTGATGTACGTTGTTCAGCAATTATCATCTATATTAAAATTGAACGAAAATCGAGTGCAAAATATTACAATTCCTAATGCACAAGATCGTGTTATCCAAACGTTAAATTATTTAATGCAGGATTTAGGAGAACAGAGTGGAGAAAAGATTGTAATTTCATGTCCACTTACAACAATTGAAATATCCAAAATATCTGGAACATCTCGAGAGACAGTTAGCAGCGTATTAAAACAATTAAAAAATGATAGCATTGTTACAATTTTAGATAAAAAAATTACAATACATGATCCAACATATTTTGAAGAAATCTCTATGTGAAAATTGTATATTGATTTTTTAATTCATAGTGTATATTAATAAGGTTCTTTATATATTTATAAGGAACTTTTTTACGTTATCCTCTATAAAAAGATTGTATAGTATGGTAATAATAGCTAAAATCGATAATAAAATACAAAGTGAAGGGGAGAAAGAATGATTCGTATTGAGTATGATCGATTAGTAGCTATTTGTTACAGTATAGGGGTTTTGTTATTATTAAAAATTCCAAATGATAATGAATTAATTGGGGAAAAACTATTCAATGTCTATAAGGTTCCGATACATACGTATGTTTATATGGATTATAAAGTCTCAAATATATTGATTGTTTCTTTCATACTACATGTAATTGCATTTATATTATTTTTAAAATGGCTAGGAAAAAAGGAGTCTAGTACATTTAGAAAAACGAATAAGATAAAAGTAGTAGGCATTAGTATTTTGATTGTAATGATGCCGTTTATTTTAAATACAATCCTCCAGACATTGAATAAAACATGGTACTACGCAGGAAAAACAGGGGTAGAAGCAATAGAATATAAAAAAGAAGATAGCCAGTGTAGAATGGAGAAAAATGGAGAGAATATCCAACCGAAGTGCATTGTTACTTTAAAAAATTATCGTAATCATTCACAAGCATTAAAAGTTGTTTTATACGATAATGCAAACGAGAATTCAAAAAGCTATCCAGTACCGAAACCAGTCTATTTACAAAAACATGAGACAAAGCAATTCGAATTTCAAGTTCCTGTTTCTTATAATAGAGGTATTGAAAAAGATAAAGTACCAAATATTAAATTACATTCATTGCATGAAAATGATACGAAATACAATTAATCTGTAAGTAAAAGTTTATGAGTAGGAGCAAGAATTTGAAACGATATAGAAAATCAACTTGAATCATCCAACATACTGCGAGGTAACGGTATATTGGATGATTTTTTTATGTTATCCCCTTTTTTCACGTATGAAAAGGAGGAATACTTTGTTGGAAATGAAAAACATCACAAGGATCATACATGGTTTTTACTTTACGTAATCTGTGAAAGTTAGAGCCATAATAACTAGTTTGCCAATTTTTAATGTCGATATCGGGCCAGTTCACATAGTCACCTAGTGTATAAGGATCTAAGCTTTCTCGTAAACCTTTAACCCAGCGTATATTTCGATTTTCTTCATCATCGCATTTCCAAGAGGTAATGTATTCTTGAGCAATAATTGCTTTACGATGAAAATAAGCCGTTTTATTCGGCGAAATATTTTCAACAGCACCTATGAGCGATTGATGCCAAATACTAGCATCTTTATTCGGTGCATGAGAAAGAAAGTATTGCATGATTTGAATGCCTTTAAGGGGAATAGGTTTATAGACATAGGAACCAGAGCGCTTGAAATTTTCAGGGATGTTACCGCCATTAAAAAATTCAACAGCCTTTATATAAGGAACTTCTTCTATAAAGAGAGAGGGGCTACCAGTTTCAAGAAGAGGTGAAGAATGAGATTTACCTTTGTGAGAAATAAATAAAGCATAAGAATAAAGAATCTACATAGAGTTCAATGAAAACAGTTGCAAACTGTTCATATTTTGTTATGATAGTGTTACGAAAACGTTTGCATAAAATTCCGATGGGATGCAAAAGGAGAGAATGACTATGAATAAGACATGGTGGAAAGAAGCGGTTGCTTATCAAATTTATCCACGAAGCTTTATGGATTCAAATGGTGATGGTATTGGAGATTTACAAGGTATTATTGCAAAACTGGATTATTTAAAAGATTTAGGTATAGATGTAATTTGGATTTGTCCAATGTATAAGTCGCCTAATGATGATAATGGTTATGATATTAGTGATTATCAAGATATTATGGATGAGTTTGGTACAATGGCAGACTTTGATGCTTTACTAGATGAAGTTCATAAGCGTGATATGAAGCTTATTATTGATTTAGTTATTAATCATACGAGTGATGAACATCCATGGTTTATTGAATCACGTTCATCTAAAGATAATCCGAAGCGTGATTGGTATATTTGGCATGATGGTAAAGATGGTGCGGAGCCAAACAACTGGGAAAGTATTTTTAATGGTTCGGCATGGGAATATGATGAAGAAACAGAACAATATTATTTACATCTATTCTCACGTAAACAACCAGATTTAAACTGGGAGAATAAAGAAGTTCGCGAAGTACTATATGATACGGTTAATTGGTGGCTTGATAAAGGTATTGATGGTTTCCGCGTTGATGCGATCAGTCATATTAAAAAAGAAGAAGGCCTCAAGGATATGCCAAATCCAAAAGAGTTAAAATATGTGCCATCTTTTGATAAACATATGAATGTGAAAGGTATTCAACCTTTATTAGAAGAGCTAAAAGAAAATACATTCTCTAAGTACGATATTATGACTGTTGGTGAAGCAAATGGTGTTAAGATTGAAGATGCTGAGCTATGGGTTGGAGAAGAGCAAGGTAAGTTCAATATGGTATTCCAATTTGAACATTTAAGTTTATGGGATGCAGAGAAGAAGAAAGACCTTGATGTTGTAGGATTGAAAAAAGTATTAACGAAATGGCAAAAAGGATTAGAAAATAAAGGATGGAACGCTTTATATATTGAGAATCACGATAAACCACGTATCGTTTCAACATGGGGAGATGATAAACAATATTGGCGTGAAAGTGCAACAGCTCTAGGGGCGATGTATTTCTTTATGCACGGTACACCGTTTATTTATCAAGGCCAAGAAATTGGTATGACAAATGTTCAGTTACCAAATATTGAAGATTACGATGATGTAGCAATTAAAAATTTATATCGCGAGAAAATTGCAGAGGGCGTACCACATCAAGATATGATGGAGATTATATGGGCTTCTTGCCGCGATAATTCACGTACACCTATGCAGTGGAATGATGAGATGAATGCTGGTTTCACAACAAGTACACCTTGGTTTAGCATGAATCCAAATTACAAAGAAATTAATGTTGAAAAGCAAAAAAATGAAGAAAAGTCTATTTTCAATTTCTATAAGAAAATGATTGCCCTGAAAAAAGAGCACGATGTACTGAACTATGGTACGTACGATTTACTTTTAGAAGACGATCCACAAATTTATGCATATACACGTACGTTACAGGATGAAAAAGTCATTGTAATTAGTAATATCTCAAAAGAGGAAGCTGTGTATAATGAGGGTTCATTTGCACTAGAACGCAAACGTTTGCTTTTAAATAACTATGAAGTTGCGGAACATGAAGAAGTAACAACAATTGCTTTAAAACCTTATGAAACAAGGGTTTATCGCATTTCATAATAAAAAAGGATGCTCTTTGAGCATCTTTTTTTATGAAAAAAAATAAATTTCTATTGCAAAGTGAAAACGCTTTTATTAAAATAGATTTATGAAAACGGTTGCGTAAAAAAAGAAAAATGATATGAGGAATCGTTTTCATAAAAGGGACAGAAATTATAATTTAAATCATTATGTTGTTATAAATAAAGGGGAGGAAGAACAGATGAAAATTACGTCTTTTGATTTTTGGCAAAAGTTCGGGAAAGCTTTATTAGTTGTTGTAGCCGTAATGCCAGCAGCTGGTTTAATGATTTCCATCGGTAAGTTAATTGGTATGTCTGCTGGGGATGTTAACGCAGTTCATACAATCGCTCGCGTAATGGAAGACATCGGTTGGGCAATCATTACAAATCTACACATCTTATTCGCAGTAGCAATTGGGGGATCTTGGGCGAAAGATCGCGCGGGTGGTGCATTTGCAGCGCTATTAGCATTCGTCTTAACAAACCGAATTACAGGAGCTATATTTGGCGTAAACACTGAAATGTTAGCGGATTCAAAAGCGAAAGTTTCTTCAGTAATAGCGGGAGATTTAATTGTAAAAGATTACTTTACTTCTGTACTTGGTGCACCTGCATTAAACATGGGAGTGTTCGTAGGGATCATCACAGGTTTCTTAGGAGCTACTTTATATAACAAATATTATAACTATAATAAACTGCCACAGGCATTAGCATTCTTTAATGGAAAACGATTTGTACCATTCGTTGTAATTCTTTGGTCTACAGTTACTGCGATTGTATTATCACTTCTATGGCCATTCATCCAAAGTGGGTTAAATGAATTTGGTCGCTGGATTGCAGCTTCAAAAGATAGCGCACCAGTTGTTGCACCGTTTGTATATGGAACGTTAGAGCGTTTATTATTACCATTTGGTTTACACCATATGTTAACGATTCCGATGAACTATACAGAGCTAGGCGGAACATATACGATGTTAACTGGTTCAAAAGTTGGACAAGTTGTAGCAGGACAAGATCCATTATGGCTTGCATGGATTACAGATTTAAATAATTTACTAGCAAATGGAGATACGAAGGCATATAACGATTTATTAAATAACGTTGTACCAGCTCGTTTCAAAGCTGGACAAGTTATCGGCTCAACAGCAGCGTTAATGGGGATTGCATTTGCGATGTTCCGTAACGTGGATAAAGAAAAGCGTGCAAAATATAAACCAATGTTTTTATCAGCAGCATTAGCAGTATTCTTAACAGGTGTAACAGAACCAATTGAATTCATGTTCATGTTTATTGCTCCAGTATTATATGTTGTATATGCTATTACAACAGGACTTGCATTCGCGCTAGCTGATTTAATTAACTTACGTGTTCATGCATTTGGATTTATTGAGTTAATTACTCGTACACCAATGATGGTTAACGCAGGTTTAACAAGAGACTTAATCAACTTTGTTATTGTTTCATTAGTGTTCTTCGGTCTTAACTTTACACTATTTAATTTCTTAATTAAAAAATTCAACTTACCAACACCAGGGCGTGCAGGTAACTATATTGATAATGAAGATGAGGCATCAGAAGGAACAGGAAATGTACAAGACGGTTCATTAGCAACAAAAGTTATCGATTTATTAGGTGGAAAAGAAAATATTGCTGACGTAGACGCTTGTATGACGCGCTTACGTGTAACAGTAAAAGATTTAGATGTTGTTGCACCAGAAGCACAGTGGAAACAAAATGGTGCTCTAGGGCTTATTGTAAAAGATAAAGGTGTACAAGCGGTATATGGTCCGAAAGCTGACGTATTAAAGTCAGACATTCAAGATATGTTAGGTGCGTAATAATATGAAATTGCTAACTTTAAACTGTCATTCTTGGCAAGAAGAGAATCAAATAGAAAAGATACAATACCTTGCTAAAGTAATTCAAGAAGAAGAGTACGATGTCATCGCATTGCAAGAAGTAAGTCAGTCCATACAAGCTGAAAATGTATGCGGTAACAAGAAAGAAGATAATTTTGGACTTTTACTATTAGAAGAGTTAAAAGCGCTACATGTAAAAGATTACAATATTACTTGGGATCTCTCTCATATTGGTTATGACGTGTATGAAGAAGGATTAGCGATTATAACGAAGCATAATATTATAAAAGAAGATACGTTCTTCATTTCAAAAAACGAGGATACAACGTATTGGAAAACACGTAAAATTGTAAGTACAACAATTGCTTATAATGGTAAGGATATAACGTTTTACTCTTGCCATCTCGGTTGGTGGAATGATGAAGAAGAGTCATTCAAAGGTCAAGTTGATCGTTTGATGGAGCGTGTAGATAGCAATAAGCTCGCCTTCTTAATGGGGGATTTTAATAACAATGCTTGGTTGGAAGGCGAAGGTTATGAGTATATGATGCAAAAAGGGTTGTATGACACATATGAATTAGCAATAGAGAAGGATGAAGGAACGACTGTCCAAGGTGAGATTGCTGGTTGGGATGAAAATAAACATAATTTGCGAATCGATCTAATATTGTGTAACCAAAGTAAAAAAGTTCATTCTTCAAAAGTTATTTTCAATGGTACAAACAGAAATGTAATTTCAGATCATTTCGGTGTAGAGGTTCAATTGGATATATAATAGAAGAAATCCTCACAGAGAATAAAAGCTGTGAGGATTTTTTTTAGGAATACAAGTATTTCCAAGAGAAAATACTTGTATTTTTTATGACATTTCATATATATTTGTTATTATTGAATGTAAAACCGATTTGGTCATTTTGTATTCATACTTTGACTCACTTCGTTATATAATGAAGTAAGTGAAAGTTAATGGGAAAAAATAGTACGTTTTTGGTTAATACACGATGTAGAAAGTGATATAATTGCAAAATGTATGTATCATTTTCTAAAGAAGGAAAAATATATAATTAGGTGATAACTTCTATGAAACAAATTTGGCGTATTTATAAGACAGATTTACGGAATGTAGCCAAACATTGGGCTGCAATTGTTATTGTTTTAGGATTAATGATTTTACCATCGTTATATGCATGGTTTAACATTAAAGCTTCTTGGGATCCGTATGGAAATACAAAAGAGGTTCCCATTGCAGTTTCCAACCAAGATGCAGGTTCTAATTTAAGAGGGAAAGATATTAATATCGGGAAAGAGATTGTAGACTCCCTTAAGAAAAACAAAAATCTTGGCTGGAAATTTGTAGATGAAAAACAAGCAATTTACGGAGTTGAGCGTGGGGATTATTATGCAAGTATTACGATTCCAAAAGACTTCTCTGAAAAAATCGCAACTGTTCTGGATGAAAATCCGAAAAAACCAGAACTGGATTACTATGTAAATGAGAAAGTAAACGCGATTGCACCGAAGATTACAGCAAAAGGTGCATCAGGTATTACAGAAGAAATTAGTAAAAACTTTGTTAAAACAGCAAACGGTGAGATTTTTAAAATTTTCAATGACCTTGGAATCGATTTAGAAACAAACTTACCAAGTATCGAGAAAGTAAAAGATCTTGTCTTTAAGCTAGAAGCGCAGTTCCCAGAAATGAATACACTCATGGATAAGGCGTTAGATGATGCAACTCGAGCAGAAGATGTTGTGAAAGTAGCGCAAAAAGAGTTGCCGGTTGTAGAGAGTGTTATGAATGATGGGCAAGAAGCGTTAGGGAATTTAGATAAATTCTTTGCGAGAAATGATGAAACATTGAATCGCGCTCCGGGAACTATTAAAAATAATTTAACTGTAATGCAGCAGGGATTGGATGCTGCAGCGAAAATTACGGATTACTTAAAAAATCCGGCATTTGACTTTAATCTGACATTGCCAGATCCAGCTAAATTACCAGTCTTACCTAATATAACTATTCCACAAATACCAGAGATTCCAGCATTACCACAAGTGAATGGTGAAGGGTATAAAAATATTGCTAAAAATATTGATCAAACTGTAAACACTGTTTTCAATTCTACTCGTGTTGGAACGGCATATGTAAAGAGTGTTATGGATGGCCTTCAAAATAAAGGCGTGGATCCAGCTGTAGCACAGAAAAATGTGCAGGATGCTTCAAAGCTCCTCCAAGAGCGTATCGATAGTGTTTCATATTTGATTGATTTCTTTACAGCTTTCAAGGAATCAGCTTCCACGGAATTCGGTAAACAGTTCTTTGGAAACAGAGTGGAAAGTTTAACGGTGCTTAAAAATTCTATGGTGGATGCTAACAATAGGGTTAAGCATGTAGGAGATTTAATTAGTTCCGGACAAGAAGTTAAACAAGATGTGCGAGATGCTGTAAATCAAAAATTAGATGCAGTAAATAATTTAGTAAATCAAGCTGAAAAGGATTATAATGCAACGTTTGTAGCTGATTTTGAAAAAGCAGTAAGTACAGCTGAGCAACTGAAAAGTAAGGCTGAAAATGCGCAAGAAAATGCACAGCAGCTTAGAGGCAATTTAAATCAAGATATAAATAAGGCTAATGAGATATTAAACAATGGTAGAGAGAAATATGATAAAGCTGTAAATGATTACAGTAGATTAAAAACGGAGCTTGAAAAAGCAAGAGAAGACTTAAGTAACAAAGGTGTTAACGGATTAGATTCTACAAAAGTAGCCTTAAATGATTTGAATGGGCAGTTCAAAGCAAGTTGGAATTTAGTTAATGACATGATTCCAGTTCTGGAAAGTACAAATAAAGTGTTAGCTGATGTGAATAGTGATAAAAACCTTAATGGTACAATTTCTAAGTTAAATAAAGCAAAAGATGGTTTGCAAAAAGGAATGGATTTAACTGATAAAGGAATTGACGCTATTAATAAAGGTCAAAAACCAGCAGCTGATGTTATTGAAAGTATTAATCAAGTGTCTAAAAGTGTTTCGGGCCAAATTGGTGACATTTTAGCTAAATATGACTCAGAAATCACTCCAAATTTCAATGCAGCAATTGCTCGCACAAAAGAGATGTCTAAAAATACATCTCAAATTTTAAAAGAGGCAGACAAAAAGCTTCCAGATGTTAAAAAATTACTAGAAGATTCATCAAAAGGTTTAGTAGATGGTAAAAAGAAATTAGCAGACATTAAAGCTGAAATGCCAGCTACTGAGAAAAAGATTAAAGAATTAGCAGATAAAATTCGTGATTTTGAATCTGAAGAGGATTTAAAAGACATTATACGCTTATTGAAAAATGATGTTGAAAAGCAAAGTGATTACTTTGCGAATCCAGTAAATTTAAAAGAAAATAAATTATTTGCGATGCCGAACTACGGTTCAGCGATGTCACCATTCTATACAGTGCTTGCATTATGGGTAGGCGCATTATTAATGGTTTCATTATTAACGGTAGAAGTACACGAAGAGGGCGCGAATTATAAGAGCCATGAAATTTACTTCGGACGTTTATTAACATTCTTAACGATAGGTCTTTCACAAGCGTTTATCGTATCGATGGGAGATATATTCTTACTCGGTACGTACGTAGTCGATAAGTTCTGGTTTGTGTTATTTAGTTTATTTATTGGTGGAGTCTTCGTTTGTATCGTATACTCACTCGTTTCTATTTTCGGAAACGTTGGGAAATCGATGGCGATTATTTTACTTGTACTACAAGTAGCAGGATCGGGCGGAACATTCCCAATCCAAATGACACCAGCGTTCTTCCAAGCGATTTATCCGTTCTTACCATTCACATACGCAATTAGCGCAATTCGTGAAACAGTTGGTGGAATGCTTTGGGATATCGTAACGCGAGATTTACTTGTGTTAAGTGCTTTCGTAGTAGTTATGATTGTTGCTGCGTTATTACTGAAAACACCAATTAACAAATCAAGTGAAAAATTTGTTGAGAATGCAAAAGGAAGTAAAATCATTCACTAAAATAAAAGGTTCCTACCGATAGAGGTAGGAACCTTTTTGTTTAATCAAATTTTAATTTTTTTAATGCTTCCGCGAATGGGTTATTTAATGGTTCTTCTTCTTTTTTCTGTTGTTTCATATATTTTTGAACGTCGCGTTTATCGGCTTTGTTTCCAGATTCTTTTTTACGTCGCTCTTGGAATGTTGATAATTTCTCGCGATAGCCACATTTACATGCGAAAATTTGGCCTGCACCCTCACCACGTAATTCTAGTTTCTTTTTACATTGCGGACAGCGAGCATTTGTTGTACGAGATACATTTTTACGATGACCACATTCACGGTCTTGGCATACGAGCATTTTCCCCTTTTTTCCATTTACTTCCAGCATTGGTTTACCGCAATCTGGACAAGACTTCGTTGAAATGTTGTCATGTTTATATTTCTTATCACTCGATTTAATTTCAGCAACAATTTCTTTCGTATAGTTCTTCATTTCCGAAATGAATACTTCTTTCTTTAATTTTCCTTTTGCAATTGCTTCAAGTTTTTGTTCCCACTCACCAGTTAGTGTAGGTGATTTTAATTCTTCTGGTACTAAATCAAGTAATTGACGACCTTTTGATGTAATGTGAATATCTTTACCACGTTTTTCAATTAAGAAAGAATTGAAAAGTTTGTCGATAATATCTGCACGTGTCGCTACAGTACCTAATCCACCAGTCGATTTTAACGTATCAGCAAGTTGTTTATTTTGCGTATCCATATATTTTGTAGGATTCTCCATTGCTGAAAGTAAAGTTGCTTCATTAAAGCGTGCAGGTGCTTTCGTTTGACCTGATGTTTGCATAAGTAACTTTACAGTTAATGTATCGCCCTTTTCAATGTGAGGTAGAATCTGCTCTTTTACGTCATCAGTTACATCATCGTCTTCAAATCGATTTTCGTATACTTCCTTCCAACCAGCATGTAAAATCGTTTTTCCGCGTGCAATGAATGTTTCATTGCCGACCTTTGTGCGTAACGTTAGTTGTTCGTATTCGAATGCTGGGAATAAAACAGCTAAGAAACGTTTTACAACTAAATCATAAATTTTGCGTTCTTTATCTGTGAATGCTGCGAAGTTAACGTATCCTTCTGTTGGAATAATCGCATGATGATCGCTTACTTTACTATCATCAACAAATGATTTGTTAGGTTTGATAGGCTTTTGTAATACTTTATGTGCGAAGGGACGGTATTCTCCAACACCACATGCTTTTAGACGTTCTGGAAGTGTTCCAACGATATCAGATGAAATGTAGCGTGAATCTGTACGAGGGTACGTTAGTACTTTATGCTGTTCATACAATTTTTGCATAATATTTAATGTTTCTTTAGCAGAGTAACCGAACTTTTTATTTGCATCACGTTGCAATTCAGTTAAATCGTAAAGACCAGGAGAGAATGACTTCTTCTGTTTCTTATCAATTTCCACAACAGTAGCATTTTGTTTATCTAAACTTTTTACAATACCATCGATTTTTTCTTTATTAAAACTACGGCTATTGCCATTTGCATCTTGCCAAGTAAGTTTGAGCTTCTCCATTGTTTGAGCTTCGATGCCGTAGTAAGTTTGAGCTTTGAAGTTCTTTATTTCATCCTCACGACTAGCAATCATAGCAACAGTAGGGGTTTGTACACGGCCGCAATTTAACTGGGCATTAAAGCGAGTCGTTAAAGCACGAGTTGCATTAAGACCGATATACCAGTCAGCTTCTGAACGTGCAACTGCTGAAGCATATAAATTGTCATATGCCTTACCTGGTTTTAAATTTGCAAAACCATCTTTAATTGCTTTATCGGTTACAGAAGAAATCCATAAACGTTTGATTGGTTTATTTAGCTTAACTTTATCGATAATCCAGCGTGCGACTAATTCCCCTTCACGTCCAGCGTCTGTTGCTACAATAATTTCATTTACATCTTTTCTAAGTAGCTGACTTTTTACAGCATTAAATTGTTTACCAGTTTGTTTAATAACCGTTAATTTCAAACGCTCAGGTAGCATCGGTAAATCTTCTAAATTCCACTTTTTATATTTCACATCATAACTTTCTGGATCTGCTAATGTAACGAGATGACCTAAAGCCCAAGTTACAATATATTTACTACCTTCAAGGTAGCCATTTCCTTTTTTATCGCACTTAAGTACACGAGCAATATCTCGTGCAACGGAAGGTTTTTCAGCGATTACAACGCTTTTTGACATATTAAAAACATCCTTTCAAATTTCCATAAGTTAAATATAGCATACATCTTCTTGAGATTCAGTTTCGCTCCATATTTGATCGGTTTTTAGTGGGATGAACAAAACACTCACTGATTAAAGTTTCACTTGATTATGTTTATTGTTATATAGGTTGCTTCTATATTAAATAGAAAAGTAAAGAACTTGTTATTTTAGTAGAATAAGAGTAGACTTTGAAGTAGATGAATAATAAGCACATGGGAGTTTGTGGATGCAAACTGAGAGTATGACTAGTCCGTCATTGACCATTTGAACCTGTTGGATAATGCCAGCGTAGGGAGAGTGTAAAAGCACATGTTCAGGCACTTTGCGTACGCGCAAAGTGTCTTTTTGTGTATCTCCCATCATTATAGTTAGGAGATGAAAAGGATGAATATGAAAGAAATTAGTAAAGTAGTGGATTTGGTGAGAGAATCTAATCCGCTCGTTCATAATATTACAAATGTTGTTGTAACAAATTTTACTGCTAACGGTTTGTTGGCACTTGGAGCATCGCCTGTAATGGCGTATGCAAAAGAAGAAGTAGCAGAAATGGCTAGCATTGCTGGAGCGTTAGTATTAAATATGGGGACACTTCGTCCTGAAGAAGTAGAAGCGATGTTACTCGCGGGTAAATCAGCAAATGCGAACAATGTGCCAGTACTATTTGACCCAGTTGGTGCAGGAGCAACTTCGTATCGAACAGAAGTTGCGAGACATATTCCAGCCGAAATAGATTTAGCAATTATCCGCGGAAATGCGGCTGAAATAGCAAATGTTATTAATGAGAAATGGGAAATTAAAGGGGTAGACGCTGGTACTGGAAATGGCAATGTTGTAAGTATTGCAAGGCAGGCAGCAGATGAACTAAATACAGTTGCGGTCATTACTGGAAAAGAAGATGTTGTTACAGATGGAGAGAGAACTATTGTTATTCGAAATGGTCACCCTATTTTAACGAAAGTTACGGGAACAGGTTGTTTACTAACTTCTGTAATAGGAGCATTTGTAGCAGTGGAAAAAGATTATGTAAAAGCAGCAGTAGCCGCATTAACGTTTTATGGTGTAGCTTCGGAACTGGCAGCTGCTAAGGCGGTAGAAAAAGGGCCTGGTAGTTTCCAAATTGAATTTTTAAATCAATTAGCGAATACAACTTCAGGTGATATTGAGAAGTATGGGAAGATTGTGGAGTTAGAGTAAGAGGGAGTGAAAGAAATGGCACGCATTGAAATAGATAAAATGTCTAAGCTATTGCAAGTGTATTTTATTATGGGAAGTAATAACTGCACGAGGGATCCTTTAGCTGTATTGAAAGAAGCGTTAGATGGTGGAGTGACACTTTTTCAGTTTCGCGAGAAGGGGGAAGGTTCTTTAATCGGAGAAGATAGAGTGCGCTTTGCAAAAGAATTGCAGACGCTTTGTAAGGAATATAGTGTTCCTTTCATTGTAAATGATGATGTAGAATTAGCCATTGAATTAGATGCAGATGGTGTTCATGTTGGACAAGATGATGAAGGAATTACATCTGTTCGTGAAAAAATGGGAGATAAAATTATCGGCGTATCTGCTCATACAATTGAAGAAGCACGTTTTGCAATCGAAAATGGAGCGGATTATTTAGGTGTTGGTCCTATTTTCCCAACGAGTACGAAAAAAGATACGAAAGCGGTTCAAGGAACGAAAGGATTAGCTTATTTTAGAGAACAAGGAATTACAGTGCCAATCGTTGGTATTGGTGGGATTACAATTGAAAATACAGCGGCAGTTATAGAGGCGGGTGCGGACGGTGTTTCAGTTATTTCAGCAATTAGTTTAGCGGAATCTGCGTATGAAAGTACGAAAAAATTAGTTGAAGAAGTAAAGAGAAGTTTGTAGGGAAGGAAGTGTAGTATTTTAAGTGCTACATGAAGAAATAGACTGCCCAAAATTTAAACAAATATTTGATTAAAAAAGCACAAACCTTTTTAAATAAAGGTTTGTGCTTTTTCTTTAAAACATAATTGAAATTAAGAGCATTCCAATTCCGATAGAAGTAAATGTTGCAATTAGGCCCGGAATCATAAAACTATGATTTAATACGTATTTACCGATACCTGTTGTACCAGTACGGTCAAAGTTAATGGCAGCAACGATTGTTCCATAGTTTGGAATGAAGAAATATCCATTTACTGCAGGGAACATCGCAATCAGTAGCGCTGGTGGAATACCAAGAGATAGTCCAAGTGGCATTAAGGCACGAACTGTTGCTGCTTGGCTGTACAGTAAAATAGATAGAATGAATAGTGCGATAGCAAATAGCCAAGGTGCACTTGTTACTAAATGCTGAATCGATCCTTGAATCATATTTAAGTTTCCATTAAAGAAAGTATCTCCCATCCAAGCGATACCGAAAATAGCAACAACTGCTGTTGCTCCTGCTTTAAAGACGTTACCAGATACAATGCTTTCTACATTTGGTTTACAGAAAATAATAATAAGAGCCGCGATAGTTAACATAACCATCTCAATTGTGTTCGGCATGGAAAGACGGGCTAACTTCCCATCAACTATCCATCCTGGACGAAGTGCTTCAAATGAACCAAGAAGTACAACAAGGAAGGTTCCTACAAGGAAAAGGATAACTGATAATTTTGCGCCCTTTACACCTACAAATTCTTTTTTCTCTTCAAGCTTAGGAATTAATCCTTCTTTTAATCGTTTTAAGTATTCAGGGTCTTCATTTAATTCTTTTCCCATCTTACTAGCAACAAATGCAGCTATCATACAAGCGATGAAAGTAGAAGGGATACTTACTTTTAAAATATCTAATAAGGTGATTTTATAGTCAGCTAACATTGCTAAAAGTGCAACTGTTGCAGCTGATATAGGACTAGCTGTAATTGCTTGTTGGGAAGCAATTACGGCAATTGACATTGGTCGTTCTGGTCTAATTCCGGATTCGCGAGAGACTTCAGCGATAACAGGAAGTACAGAATAAGCAACGTGACCAGTTCCTGCACAAAGTGTAAATAAATAAGTAACAATTGGAGCAAAGAATGTAATGCGTTTTGGATTTTTTCGTAATGCCTTTTCAGCTAGATGAACAAGGTAGTCCATTCCTCCAGCGGCTTGCAAAGCACCAGCAGCTGTAATTACTGCCAAAATCATAAGCATTACATCGATAGGAGGCGCCGTTGGTTGTAAGTGGAAGACAAAAACGAGTATTGCCATACCAACTCCACCCATTACTCCTAAACCAACTCCGCCTAGGCGTGCACCAATAAAAATACAGAGTAACAAGGTAAGAAATTGTAGCCAAAACATGATAAACTACCTCCGAAATTCATTAGTTAAGATATATTCGAATAGTTTAATTTGATTGAAAATTAAATAAATACCCGAAGAAATCCTTGTTATTTATACATTTTTTATTATATAACATAAAAAAAGTAACATTCACGTACTTTTTGAAATTATTTTGAAAAAGCAATGCATTGAAAATTTGTATTTATATCTCTAAATAAGTAGACATTTTGATTTATATGTTGTAATCTTTGAAAGAGAATAAATTAATTCTCATAGAACTCCCATATCGTTCAACTCGTTCAGCGAGAAAGGCAAACTGATGGAAACATGAGGACGCAAAACTACAGGAGCTAAGGTCGAAAGGCTACGCTAGCCAGTTACCGGACGGATAGGGTTGGTCTTGGCCAATGCTTTTACATTGGCTTTTTTTTATTCTCGAACATATTGAGAAACATTTTCAAACAAAATATTCATATATTTTGTTTTTTTGTTTATGTTGATTAAGGAAGGTGGATATTAATGAAAAAATATTGGCATAAGTTATCGTTCCTTCAAAAGAACGTCTTATTAACCGTATTAGTTATTTTGACACTTGTTGGAAGTATGGGTGCATTAAGTTTCAACATGTTTCAAAATAGTATGATGTCTTTATTTGAAAGGCAGTCTATTGAAACAGGAGAAATAGTATTGAAAAAACTGGATGTAGAATTAGTTAGAGACATGGCGAAAGATCCTACAGCCGAAAAAGTGAAAAAAGAAAAGTTAACAGAGAAATTAGATGAAGTATCAAAAGAATTGAAAAGCGTTGGACAAACGTATGTTACAGGAGCAAAGCCGAATGAAAAGCGAGAATTACAACTCGTTGGTTTGACTACAGAGTTAACAAATGCGTTTCCTATAAAGCCGGGAGATTATTATGAACAACCCGCTCATTGGATGAAGGCATACGATAAAGTGATTGATACGAAAAAGGCTCAAATGACAGAAGTATATGAAGATGAAATAGGTTCGTGGGTGACAATATTAGAACCAATTACAGATGGAGAAAACAATATTGTTGCAATTATTGCGGCTGACTTAGATGCTTCCATTGTTCCTATTACAAAAGAGAAGTTTATGATACAGGGCTTACTCTTCATCATTATTTCATTAGCAATTGCGACTATTACTCAATTCTTTATCGTGCGTCACTCGCTAGCTCCATTAAAAGATTTACGAGAAGGGTTACGTAAAATTGGTGAAGGTGACTTAAGTATTAAATTAAAAGAAAGACCAGATGATATTGGAATTATTAATGTTTATTTCAATAACACGATTGAAAAATTTAAAGGGATTATAGATAAAGTAAGGCAAACTGCTGAGCAAGTTTCTTCTTCTTCACAAGAATTGTCGGCGAGTACAGAGGAAAACAGCATGGCAGTTCAAGAGATTGCAAGTTCTATTGAAGGTTTAAGAGTAGGGGCACAGTCTCAAAAAACTTCAGTACAACAATGTTTAGGAATTGTACATGGAATGGAAGATAAGGTAGAAGAAATAACTGGGGCTGCAAAACAAGTTGCGGTTGCTTCTGAAGGTATGGAACAACATTCAATTGAAGGTAATGAAGTGATTGGACAAATTATTAATCAAATGAGTTTAATCCAAAATGCAGTACAAGATTTATCTTCCATCATTTATTCGTTAGAAACAAGGTCAAAAGAAATTAGTGATATCGTAACTGTAATTACAGGTATTTCAAATCAAACAAATTTATTAGCTTTAAATGCTTCTATTGAGGCTTCACGTGCTGGAGCAGCTGGAAGAGGGTTTGCAGTTGTTGCTGATGAAGTACGAAAATTAGCAGAACAAACGGAAGCGTCTGCAAAAGATATAGCGAAATTGATTGGTGAAACACAAGCTGAGACAGAAGATGCTGTAGTTTCCATGCAAAAAGGTTCAAAAGAAGTAGAAACTGGAATTTCGCTTGTTCAAAGTAGTGGAGATTTCTTTGAAAAAATCTCAAAATCAGCGCAATCTGTTACAGATCAAGTAAAAGCTGTTTCCGGTAATTCGAGTGACATTTTACAAAATAGCCAGAATATTGTTCAAGTCGTAAATGAATTATCACATATTGCAAATACTTATGCCAACAGCAGTAGTAATGTTGAAGAAAGCATGAAAGAGCAAGAAATATCAGTACAAGATATTGCAGAATTAGCGACTTCTTTAAGTTGGCTTTCTCAGGAATTACAAGAGCTTATTGGTGAGTTTAAAAGCGAATAAGGAGAAAGTTCAATTCTAATCAAGGGGGTATCTCCGCTACTGATTATGAATTGAACGAATCTGCCCTTTAATAAGGGATGAAAAAGGTGTGAATTTTCACACCTTTATTATATTTAAGAGAGGAATTTACATAAATATGAAATTAGCAATTTCTTATAATGAGATGGTAAAAGAATTTTTAGGAAAAGTAGAAGGAAGTATTAAAATACCTAAAGATGTGCCAGGAACAGAACTTAGGATAAAAAGGAAAACGGAACTGTTTTCAAATTTGACTCACATTGTAGATTTAATAGGAGCGACTGCAACGTGGTTATATCATATTTCTAAAGAAAAACATATTGTCGTGCTTTATCATGTAAGAGGAAATTTATTTCCAATTACTATTGAAGTTTCTAATTTTCTCTCCTATGAAAGTTTAAATTTACAAATTGAAGAGCAACTGGAGCAAATTAAAGAAATGAATGAGGAAGAAATAGAAGAGTTTCAAAACGGTGATACATTATATGAAATGTCACCTATTATTATTGGTGAAACATATTATGAGCTAAAAGACACGAATACATTACAATTTGTATTTAGTAAAAATATGCAAAGTGTAGAAATAATATTTAATAGTGTTAATTGGAAAGAGACAACGATTACTCGTTATGCACAACAAATACAAGGTGTTTTAGTTGATATATCACAAAATACTAATAAGTATATAAAACATTTTAATATTATTACAGAGGCCGAGATGGCACTTTATAGTCAAGTGAATGATACAACAGCAGTATATCCTGAGAAAAGTATCGTCGATATGTTCTATAATACTGTTACTCAATTTCCAAATCGTATAGCTTTATCTTCAAGGGAAGGTACTTTAACTTATGAGGAGCTAAATAAAAAAAGTAATCAAATAGCTCATATGTTAATTAAAAACGGCGTCCAATTAGGAGACTATGTTGGAATATTTATGAAACGTAGCATAGACACAGTAGTAAGTATGGTAGCTATATTAAAAGCTGGTGCAGCGTATGTTCCGATTGATCCAGATTATCCGGAAAGTAGAATACAGTACATTATTCAAGATAGCCAAGCGAAAGTTATATTGATGAAAGAGACGCCTATAACATGTGATGGGGTTCAAACAGTTTCATTGTATGATAGTGAAACTTATGAAGATATAGATGTAAAGTTGTCTATTCATTGTGATGATGTAGCTTATATGATTTATACATCGGGTTCAACAGGGAATCCAAAGGGAACGATGTTAGCACATAGAGGCGTTGTTAATCTGTACACTTGGATGAAAAAGCAATATGAATTGACAGAAGAGGATGTATTTGCTCAATTTCCTTCCTTTAGTTTCGATGCTTCTGTATGGGAGTCATTTGCTTCTTTATTCTGCGGAGGAAACTTGTATGTACTATTAGAGGAAGAGCGATTGTCTGTAGAAGCATTTGCAAATGCAATCTATAAAGTGAAAGCAACTTCAATCTTGGCATTAGCAACAATTTTTGTTCGACAAGTAGCAACTTATTTAGCAGAAGAAGATATATATAAGCTAGCTTCCCTAAAAAGAATTGCGATTGGCGGTGAAATGTTGCCTGTAGAGGTTATTAAATTGTGGAGAGAAAGAATAGGTACAAATGTTGAAATTTATAATGTATACGGACCGACAGAATGTACTGTAGTGACGACAACCTATAAAATACCTAGTCAGTTAAATGAGGATGTTGCGAGTATTCCCATTGGTAAACCATGTGCTAATTATCAAGTTATGATTTTGGATGAGAATATGAATCTTTGTCCAATTGGTGTACCTGGTGAATTATATATAGATTCAGTGGGATTAGCAAAAGGGTATTTTAATAAGCCTAATAAAACAATTGAAGCTTTTATTCCGAACCCTTTTAATCCTATAGTTAATATATACAAAACAGGTGATATCGTTAAGTTGCTAGAGGATGGAAATATAGAGTTTTTACATCGGAAAGATGATCAAGTAAAAATTAGAGGACATCGTATTGAACTAGGAGAAATCCAAAGTAAAATTTCTCAAAATCATAATATAAAAGAAAATGCTGTTTTTGCTAAGAAGAGTAAGGAAGGTAGCCAATATTTAATCGCGTTCTATACAACTTTAAATAAAAAAGAAATACCAGAATTAGTTTATCAGTTACAAGAGCAATTACCAGATTATATGGTGCCATCTAAACTAATTTATATTAATGAATTACCACTTACACCTAATAAAAAGATTGATGTTAAGAAGTTAGCTCAGTTAGAAGAAAAGTATGAACCGGTTCGGCTACAAGAATATGTTGCACCTTCTAATAAAGCAGAAAAACAAATCGCGAACGCCTGGGCGGAAGTATTAGGAATTTCAAAAGTTGGAGTGCATGATGATTTCTTTACAATTGGTGGACATTCATTAAAAGTATTACGAGTCTTAACATTGTTAAAAGAAGATTTCTCACATTTAACAATTCAAGATTTCTTTAAAGAAAGAACGATATATGGATTAGCTCGAATTGAGCGAGAAGTAAAAGTAGAGAAAGAAGAAGTATTTCGTGAATATAAAGTGATTCACGAACCAGATACTATCACGTATGCAAACGTTTTGGAAGAAACCCAGATTTCAAATGTCTTTTTAACAGGAGCTACTGGTTATTTAGGATCACACATATTATATGAATTGTTGAGAGATACATCTGCTACTATTTATTGTTTAGTAAGACCAACCAAAGATGTGCAGCAAAGAATTATAAATACATTAACAGGCTACTTTAATGATGTATGTGAAGAATGGTTACACCGTATACAGGCCGTAGCTGGTGATCTGGGAGAAGAGTATCTTGGGATGAGTGAAGAAGAATTTATGTTCATCAGTTCTAAGATGGATACGATAATTCATTGCGGTGCAGATGTAAGACATTTTGGAGATGTAAAACAATTTGAAAATATAAATGTCCAAGGAACTAGCCGGATGCTAGCATTAGCGGAGAAAGGTGCTACATTCCATTTTATTTCTACAATTGGTATCCCGTTAGAATTAGCGGTAGATCAATGGGATACATACATGAAAACTGGTGATTTTAATTACAGTGTAGACTTAGAGAATGTATATTCAAATAGTAAACTACAAGCGGAAAACATTGTTCGTGAAGCAATGAAAAATGGTTTGCGCGGAAATATTTATCGTGCAGGTAATTTAGCATGTCATTCAGAAACAGGTTCGTTCCAACAAAATATTGAAGGAAACGCATTTTATCGTCTTATTAAAACAATGCTATTAATTGGGAAAGCACCAAATGTGAAGTGGAAAGTTGATTTCACACCAATTGATTTTGCTAGTAAATCAATTGTATCGTATTTACAAGATGCGCAAATTGTAGGAGAGACGTTACATATTTGTCATCCACATCAAATTGAGTTTGAACAATTTATACAGCTAATTGGAGAGTGTGGATACAATCTTGAAATGGTTCCACTTTCAGAATATGTAAATATCGGACTTGCATTAGCGAAGGGAAATGAAGTAATAGCAGAGTTAATTGCTTCTCAAGTTGCAGGAGATGGAGCACAGCAATCTGAAATTGTAATGGGTACGCGTAGAACGAATGAATGGATTAAGAAAAAAGAATTGATAGTACCAGCAATTAATAAAGAATTTATACAGCAGTTATTAGCTCATGGTGAAAAAGTTGGTTATTTTCCAAAAATAATGAAATGATTATGCATGCTTTTGTTTGTTCAATAAAATAAATCATGCTACAATGAAAACGAATTAAGGACCGGGGAGCCAATTGGCTGAGAGGATGTAAGTAAACATCGACCCTCAACCTGATCTGGATAATGCCAGCGTAGGGAGTTACTTAAAGTGATGTAGCATATGTTATTCTGTAATAACTTGCATACAAGGCTTTCCTACGCAGTAGGAAAGCCTTTTCTTATTTTTGAAATTTAATTTTATAAGGGGGATTTTATTATGTCACAACAAGTTACAATGTCATTTTCAGTAGTACCACAAGCGAAAACGAAAGATGTATATTCTGTTGTCGATAAAGCAATTGAAGTTGTGCAACAATCGGGAGTTCGTTATGAAGTAGGGGCAATGGAAACAACTTTGGAAGGAGAATTAGATGTACTTCTTGATGTCGTTAAACGTGCGCAACAAGCTTGCGTCGACGCTGGAGCAGAAGAAGTGATTACTTCTATTAAAATCCATTATCGTCCAAGCACTGGTGTAACGATAGATGAAAAGGTTTGGAAGTACCGTGATGAATATGCAAAACCAGAAGCAATCTAAACTTATTACAACTATTTGGCTTATCCTTCTCATTGCGATATGGGAAGGATCTGTTTCATTATTTAAAATCGAACCGTGGATTTTACCAAAGCCTTCTGCCATTGTTCAAGAATTAATTGGGATGAAAGATTTACTATTACCAAATACGATGCAAACACTGCAGGAAGTTATAATTGGACTATTCTTTGCAATTTTATTGGGGACGAGCATCGCAATTATTATGGACGTTATACCGTTATTTCGTATTTTAATAAATCCATTGCTCGTTATTTCGCAAACAATTCCAATTGTTGTACTTGCACCGCTATTTATTATTTGGTTTGGATATGGGATGTTGCCGAAAGTAATGGTCGTAATACTCGTTTGTTTCTTCCCAATTGCGCTTAGTATTTTAGAAGGTTTTCAAACAGTAGATAAAAATATGCTGAAACTGTTACAAACAATGAAGGCGACGAAATGGCAAGTTTACCAGAAAGTAAAATTTCCAGCAGTGCTCCCATACTTTTTCTCAGGTTTAAAAATTGCAGTTACATATAGCGTAATGGGGGCAATTATCGGAGAATGGCTCGGTGCAAGTGAAGGATTAGGCGTTATGCTTACGAGGGCTACAAAATCCTTTTTGACTGCCCGAGTATTTGGTGTTGCAGCAATCATCGTTATGGTGACATTATGCCTGTATTTTATCGTAGAGTTTATGGCAAGAATAACAGCACCATGGATATATAGAAAGGACGGCAGAAAATGAAAAAAGGTTTGAAAGTTATGTTAGCTGCCTTAGTAGCGGTAGGTGTGGCTGGATGTAATCCGGCGAAGAAAGAAGAAAGTGCAAGTAAAGATCAAAAAGTAAAAGTAGTATTAGATTGGTTTCCAAATACGAATCATACTGGCTTGTATGTAGCGAAAACGAAAGATTATTACAAAAAGCAAGGATTAGATGTAGAAATTATTCAACCAGGTGACAATGTAACAGCAGAGCAAATGATAGCATCAGGAAAAGCAGACTTCGCAATAAGTGCACAAGAAAATGTAACGTTAGCTCGTGTAGAAGGAATTCCTGTTGTATCTGTAGGAGCGATTATTCAGCATAACACTTCAGCGTTTGCATCGCTTAAGAAAGACAATATGACGTCACCGAAAGATTTTGAAGGTAAACGTTACGGCGGCTGGGGAGGACCAGCAGAAGAAGCGACATTAAAGACGATTATGGATAAACATCAAGCTGATTTTAATAAAGTTGAAAAAATCATCTTAGGACAAACAGATTTCTTTAAATCAATTGGCCGTGATGCAGATTTCGAATGGATTTATTACGGTTGGGATGGTATTGAAGCGAAGCGTCAAGGAAAAGAGTTAAATACGATTATGGTGAAGGACTTAGATCCAGCGCTTGATTTCTATAGTCCTGTTATTATTACGAGTGAAAAACATACGAAGCAAGATAAAGACTTTGTGAAAAAGTTTATGAGTGCAACGACAGAAGGTTATAATTTTGCAATTAAGGAACCGAAAGAGGCTGCTGATATTTTAATTAAAGCTGTTCCAGATGTGAATAAAGATTTAGTTCAAGAAAGCCAAAAATGGTTAAGTACGAAGTATCAAGATGATGCTAAAGCATGGGGAGTACAGAAGGAAGAAATTTGGACGAATTACATGAATTTCTTATATGACAACAAAGTTATTAAAAAGAAAATCGATGTAAAAGATGCTTTTACAAATGAATTCCTTCCAAGTGAAAAATGAGCGGATTACAAATAAAAAATATAGTGAAATCTTTCGACGGAAAGAATGTATTAGAGAATATTAGTGCCTCTATACAAGAGGGAGAGTTTGTTTCCTTTGTAGGACCGAGTGGTTGCGGGAAAAGCACATTATTAAACATGATTGCAAATGTTGAAAAACCAACAAGCGGGAACGTAACGTATAACGATAAGCAAGTACAAGAGCAAGATGTTGTTAGTTATATGCCACAACAAGATTTATTACTACCGTGGCGATCAGCTTTGCAAAATATCGTTCTTCCGTTAGAAATTGAAGGAAAGCCGAAAAAACAAAGGCTGACAGAAGGAATGGAAGCATTAAAGCAGTTCGAACTAGATGAATATGCAAACCATTATCCAGATGAATTGTCTGGTGGTATGCGTCAAAGAATTAGTTTTCTGCGCACATATTTATGTGAAAAGCCAATTATGCTGCTTGATGAGCCTTTTGGTAAATTAGATGCATTTACAAAAATGGAAGTACATAGCTGGCTTTTAAACTCTTGGCATCAAGAGAAGCAAACAATCGTTATGGTTACACATGACTTAGATGAGGCAATCTTGCTTTCAGATCGCGTATTTATTTTATCTCAAAGACCAGCGTCAATAGTTGGCGAGGTACAAGTGAAATTACCTAGGCCGAGAACGATGGATATGTTAACATCACTCGAATTAAAAAAGGATAAAGAAGAGATTTTAAGTGTGTTAGCTCCTTATATGAAAAAATAGAAAAAGCTGATGTTTTAATTTTAGACGAACGGACTAATCATTTGGATGTAGAAACTAAGATGGCTTTACAGGAAGCGTTACAACAATACAAAGGAACGGTTTTAATTGTCTCACATGAACCTTCTTTCTATGAATCGTAGATAACAAAATTATGAAATATAGAAGAATGGAATACTCAACAATATGAATAAAGAAAAGGCATTAGCTTTTATGAGCTAATGCCTTTTCTTTGTGATTAACATGATTTTCGAGAACTCTTACATGAGAATTGTATGAAGAAGCACTCTTATGGTGCGCTTATAAGCGTGCTTTTTCTTTTGTTATATTTATAATACGAAAGCCTTTCCCTAACAGGTGACTATCTTTCTTTATATATATAGATAGTTCAAAATGGAATAAAAATAATTCCTTTATGTAAAGGATAATATGGATATTATAGGAAGACAATAGAAATTAAAGGAAATTCATGTAAAATTCAAATGAACTTCATATAAACTTCATATTAGAAATTAAATATAATTATAATAGGTTATTGTGATATTTTTGATTTTTCATAAAATTAAAAGTTTGAATTTAGGAGGTATTGCTCAAACCTAAATTCAAACTTTATTGAAGTAATTAATGGATATTACGTCTAGTTTTCGCTAATGACGGCATTTAAAAGTTCGGCAGGATTACCTGTTCCTGCACCGCCAATTGTAATAGATCCACCAGGAGGAATTTCACCATTCCATCCTGCGTTCGTAATTACATAATGATTATTTGTTTTACTACTAATTTTAGAATCCCAAACTTGTGTTAAATTGCCGCTATAATCAAATTCTAATTTCCAATTTTTAATAGGAGTCGTTCCATTATTTTTGATTATAATCGAGAAGTTATAACCGCTGCCCCAATTCGAAGTGACTGAAAATGTAGCAGTACCATTTCCATCAGGAGGTGTCGTATTAGCTTCATCCGTTTTGACAGTAAGAGCGGTAGGTTGTGATTTATTTCCAGCAGCATCTTTGGCAATTACCGAAAATTTGTATTCCGTATTAGGTTTTAAGTTTTTAATTGTAATGCTATTTGTTGTTGTACTCCATTTCTCTTCTCCAGCAGTAATTTCATATTCCGTAACTCCTACGTTATCAGTAGATACAGTCCAGTTTAATTGAACTGAGTTTGAATTTTTATTCGTAACTACAATGTTTTTAACATTCGTTGGTGGCTCAGTATCTTTTTGACTAATAGGTCCACCAAGTAATTCTTTTACTAGCGTATCAAGTAATTTTGGACCACTGCAACTATATTTTGGACTTGTACGGCAATCTCCGCTTAGTTCCCAAAACATTGCTCCACTTAAACCTTTCGTCTTTATATAGTCTGTTTTGTATTTCATAGATTCATTGTCATCGTAGCTAATAAATGTGCCTGTAGTTGCATTATATAAGTAAGGTACTTTAGCTGTGTCATTCCAGTAGCGTACAAAACCATTTTTATTAACGTAATTGGCTGCTAAATCACCGTAATCATACACACCTGTGTCACCGGTAGAGTAATCATCCCAAGTACCTTTAGAAGCAAGTTTCCCATCACTACCTGGTTTGCAAGGTTGATATTGTCCGTTATTTTCTTTGCCACAACTTTTCCAGCCACGTCCGTAAAAGGGTACGCCTAATACTAGTTTATCGACTGGAACACCTTCATTTGTATAAACATTTATAGCACCATCTACGTAAAAATTCGTATTTGCTGCTGGGTCATTTGGATCCTTATATAGAGCTGCATTATGATTAGAAGTAGCTTCCCATCCGCCGTGGAAATCATATGTCATAATATTAATCCAATCGAGTATTTGAGAAATTTTCTTTAGTTCTGTATGATCAGCGTAGCGTTGACTTGCACCTGAAGCGATTGTTAGTAAATATTGTTTGCCATCTTCAGCACCTGCTTTATTCAAAGCATTTCGGACGTCTTGAAGAAGGAGAGTGAAATTTTGTTTATCTTCAGGACGATAACTACCACCAGGAATCGTTTCAACGCCCGGATATTCCCAGTCTAAATCTACGCCATCAAACCCATATGCGCGAAGAAAAGCTACTGTAGATTCAGCAAATACTTTTCTTGTTTTTTCATCAGCGGCCATATCAGAAAAGCGGTTAGACCAAGTCCAGCCACCAACGGAAATAATTGTTTTTAAGTGAGGATATTTAGCTTTTAATCGTTTTAGTTCCCCGAAATTTCCGCAACGGGCATATTTATCGCAATCTTCCCAAGTTGTCCCTGAGCCAGGATACGATTTGGTAACATCAGCCCATGGTTCACCGAGTACGAGAGTACCATTAGGAACCTCTTTATTTTGCAATGGTACACCAGATTCTTTACAGTTCCACGTTTGTTTATTTGGATTATCAGGATGAGTAGAAGGGTTTCCATGTTTTCCGTTCCAACAAATATCCGCGAAAGCATAGTTAAGGTGAGTAAGTTTTGATGCATCAATGTCAGCAACTTGATAATTACGTCCGTAAACGCCCCACGAAGGAAAGTATCCAACAATTTTTTGACTTTGCTTTGGTGAATCTGCTAATGCGAGATTTGGATTAATAAAATTTGTGAGAAAAAGAGGTAAGAAAAGTAGTAGAGATAGTAATAACAGTGTGAATTTTTGAGACCTCATAGCCATTTCTCCTTTCAAAATAAAAGATATATTTAAAGGCATACGCCAATAAATCAAAATGAATCTAGACGTATAAAACGTCTAGATAAAATGATCAGACATCACGAAGTCTATACAAGGGAGCTGGGGGTGATTAAATCGTAACAAATGTAAGATTTAGTGTAAACGCTTTATTAAATTGAAAAAGACTTTCTCAATACAAAAAGGCTTGAATACAAACTGTATATGAAAACGAAAGATCGGTATGGGAGGAAAAAGCTCATTATAAATAAATTTGAGAAAAAATTGTATGGAGCCAATTATTAAAGGCATAGAAAGATAAGGAAATATCATGTAAAATAATAGTAAAAATATGTAAAGGAGGGAATGGTGTGGATGTGTTTTTGAACATTGCTGAAGAAAAAATTCGACAAGCAATACGGAATGGTGATCTTGATTATCTTCCGGGAAAAGGAAAACCACTACAATTAGAAGATCTTTCAATGGTACCTCCAGAACTTAGAATGAGTTATAAAATTTTAAAAAATGCGGGAATGATTCCACCAGAAATGGAACTACAAAAAGATATATTAAAAATAGAGGATCTAATTGCTTGCTGTTATGATGAAGAAGAGAGAAAGAGATTACGAGAAGAGTTAACAGCAAAAACGCTTCGTTTTCAGCAGGTAATGGAAAAGAGAAAGATTAAAGATAGTTCAGCTTTTCGTATGTATCAAGACAAAGTATTTCGTAAATTACGCTAAGAGGGATAAGATGACTACATTTAAAACGATAGAAGAATTAGCGACCTATATCGAAGAACAACAATTGGTACTTCTGTTTATTAAAACGGAAAATTGTGGTGTTTGTGATGTTATGCTAAGAAAAGTAAATTGCGTATTAGAGAATTATGATTACGTAGAGAAAATAGAGATATTACTACAAGACATGCAGGAGATTGCGGGGCGATATGGAGTATTTACAGGGCCAACAATTTTATTATTTCATAATGGAAAAGAAATTCTTCGTGAATCACGCTTCATTTCACTTGAAAATCTAGAGAGAACCATTCAATTATTCGAGGAATAAGGGAGGCTTTTAAATGGAATTTATTATTGTCATACTATTATTTGTTGTAGTTGGAACAATCGTAACAGCAGTTCGATCGAACAAAAAGAAGGTAAATCTTACAAAACAAAATAACATTCATAATTCATCTAACAGCTCATCACCATTATTTTTCTTTGCTGGATCTGATAATGATAGCTCGCATGATGGCGGCTCACATGATTGTGGAGGATCTTTTGGGGGAGATAGCGGAGGAAGCTGTGGTGGCGGTGGTGATTGATAAAAATGCGCCTTATATAGGCGTATTTCTTTTTAAACAAACGTTTGATTAGTCGGCTTACATATGCATAAACACAGTTAAACAAACGTTTGTTTAATATTTTTAACATACTAAGGGGAATGGAAATGAAAAGGGAACCGAAAGTGAAAAATAAGGGGAAAGTAGTGTTATTTTTATTAGCTGCGGGAGGCGTATTTCTTGTTAAATTAGCATTTAAATTTGGAACCATACATATGATTCGAACTTGGTTTGAAAGTACGTTTTCTTAAATAAGGAATATAGCCTCTTGCGATAGAGGTTTTTGATTTATTATTAGACTGAACGGTCGGTTTAAAGAGGTGTGAATATGAGAAGAAGCGCAGAAGAGATAAAGAAAGAAATTGCATATAAAGCAGAAAGTCTATTTTCACAGAAGGGCTACGCAGCTACATCTATGGAAGAGATTTGTGAAATTACAGAGCGAAGTAAAGGAAGTATTTATTATCACTTTAAAAGTAAAGAAGAATTATTTTTATTTGTAGTGAAACAGCATACGTATGATTGGATTGAAAAATGGAATGAAAAAGAGAAGTTGTATAGCACTAGTACTGAAAAACTATATGGTCTCGCGGAATATCATGTAGAGGACATACAGCAACCAATTTCAAATGCAATAGAGGAATTCTCTATGAGCCAAGTTGTAAGTAAAGAGATTCTGGATGAACTGTTAGCTTTAACTAGAGAATCATATGTTATGTTTGAGAAATTAATTGAAGTAGGTATACAGTCTGGAGAGTTCCGTGAAGATAATACTCGTGATCTTATGTATATTGTAAACGGATTATTATCAGGACTTGGAGTGCTTTACTACGAATTAGATTATAAAGAGCTGAAACGTATTTATAAAAAGGCAATAGATGTATTGTTAAAAGGAATGGCAGCTGAATAATAGGTCAGTTGCTTTTCTTACAAAATAAATTAGACCGAACGGTCGGTTTATGAAAGGGGAATGAAAATGAACGCTTTATTTAAAAACCGAGCATTTATGCTCGTTATGGCGTCTGATATTTTACAACAATTTGCAATTTGGATCAGAAATATGGCTCTTTTGTATTTTATAATGGAGCGAACGAATAATGATCCAGTTTCTGTTTCGTTGTTATCAGTTATGGAATATGCACCTATTTTTATTTTCTCGTTTATCGGTGGTGCGCTAGCTGATCGCTGGAATCCGAAAAGAACAATGGTCGCTGGAGATGTATTAAGTGTACTGTCTATTATAGGAATTGTCTTGTTGTTAAAGCTGGATTATTGGCAGGCTATATTTTTTGCAACACTCATTTCCGCGATTGTAGGTCAGTTTTCTCAGCCCTCATCTTCGCGTATATTTAAGCGCTATGTAAAAGAAGGAGAGGTAGCAAATGCGATTGCATTTAACCAAACATTACAGTCAGTATTTCTGATTTTTGGACCAGTGGTAGGATCGCTTGTGTATACACAACTTGGTTTATTTACATCACTATATAGCTTAATCATTTTATTTTTGTTATCTGCTATCGCCCTTTCATTCTTACCAAAATGGGTTGAAAAAGAGCAGGTGGCGAGAGACTCATTAAAAAATGATATAAAAGAAGGTTGGAAGTATGTTCTTCATACGAAAAATTTACGTATGATTACGATCACTTTTACAATTATGGGTTTAGCTGTTGGATTAACGAATCCATTAGAAGTATTCCTTGTAATTGAACGTTTAGGTATGGAAAAAGAAGCTGTTCAATATTTAGCGGCAGCTGACGGAATAGGTATGTTACTCGGTGGTATTGTTGCTGCAGTTTTCGCTTCAAAAGTGAATCCGAAAAAGATGTTTGTATTCGGTATGGGTATATTAGCCATTTCATTTTTAGTAGAAGGGCTATCTACATCATTTTGGATTACTAGTTTCATGAGATTTGGAACAGGTATTTGTTTAGCTTGTGTTAATATTGTTGTCGGTACGCTTATGATTCAACTTGTACCAGAAAATATGGTTGGAAGAGTAAATGGAACGATTTTACCACTGTTTATGGGGGCAATGCTAATTGGAACTTCATTAGCTGGAGGATTAAAGGAACTAACTTCACTAGTTACTGTGTTTTGTATAGCGATGGCACTTATTTTATTAGCGATAGGGCCAGTTGTACGTATGCAAATAAAGAAAGAAGATATCGCTAACAAAGAGGCACTAACAAATTCATTAGCTTCAAAATAACTATTGTAAGGGAGCAATATTGCTCCTTTTTTCTTTGAGGAACTTTTGACAACTATATGAGCCAATTATATACTGATGTTGTAAAAACGATTTTACAGGTTAGGAGCAATGGTGTGAAAAATCAAATCTATGAATTACGCACTGAAAATAATATTTCACAAGGCGCATTAGCTGATAAATGTAAGGTTTCTAGACAAACGATAAATGCAATTGAGAATAATAAATATGATCCAAGCTTAGCGTTAGCGTTCCGTTTAGCTGAAGTATTAGGAACAACTGTTGATAAATTATTTTTGTACAAGCAGTAGAGTCGTTCATTATAAGGCGCACCTTTAAAAATAAAAAAGATCCTCTTCTTATGAGAAGAGGATCTTTTCTTATAGCGTTTTAGTCTTTGGACTAGGTGGTGTAACGGATGTATTATTTTCTGGAACTCTAGTTAGTAAGAATCCTCCGATAATAAATAGAACAATAATACTAAGAACACCAGCGTTTGTTTTTCCTGTTAATTGCGTTGTAACACCGACTAATACCGGACCCATAATTGCGGCAAACTTCCCAAATATATTATAAAATCCGAAGAATTCATTAGCAGATTCTTTTGGTACTAGTTTTGCAAAGTATGAACGACTTAGTGCTTGAATACCACCTTGAGATGTAGCAACTAACATTGCTAAAATCCAAAAATCAAGTGTCGTTTTTAAAAAATAAGCATATGTGCAAATAATGATATAAATAATGATACCAACATATAGCATTTTTTTGCCAGTAAATGTTTCAGATAATTTTCCGTATAGTAAAGCAAATGGACAAGCGACAATTTGTGTTACAAATAATATGATTAATAGATTCGTTGCACTAATACCGAGATCGGTTCCGTAAGCGGTAGACATAGTAATAATTGTATCGACTCCGTCAATATAGAAAAAGTAAGCGATTAGAAACATAAATACAGTTTTATATTCTTTAATATTTTTAAAAGTATCAGCAAGACGTTTGAAGCTCATTCTAATAGGTCTTGGATGACGCTCAATATAGTGTGTTTGCTCTACGTTTTTTAGCATTGGAATTGTAAATAACCCCCACCAAAGAGCTGTTATTGCAAAGGAAATTTGACTAGCAATGCCGACCGATAAGGGAATAGTTCCTTTTTGAGAAAGAATAATAAGAGCGATACAACCGATAAAAGGAATTGTACTCCCGATATAACCTAATGCAAATCCTCTTGTAGAAATTCGGTCCATTCTATCTTCAGAAGTGACGTCTACTAAAAATGCATCATAGAAAATGTTTGCTCCAGCAAAGCCGATTAAGGCGAGCATATAGCACCCTAGCAATAAGTACCACTGAGAGGTTGGAACGACTGCTAACATACTTGTAAATACGATACCGAGTCCAAAGAAGAATGTGAAAAAACGTTTTTTAAATCCTTTATAATCAGCAACTGTGCCAAGAATAGGAGCAAGTATAGAAATTAAAAGTGTTGCGAATGAGTTTGCATATCCCCAATATGCTGTTGAAGTTGCCCCAGATAGTCCAGCTTCTTTTGCAGCTGCTTTAAAGTAAATTGGAAATAATGCAGTTGTAATGACGAGCGAGTATACAGAGTTCGCCCAATCGTATAATATCCAGCTTTTTTCTTGTCTGGACATTTTTTTCATATAATGTTCCCCCTTAAATTTGTTTTACTAACAGTGTACAAAAATAAAAATTATAAAAAGAGAAACAGTGATGAATTTTACATAACTTTTACATATATACACAGTTCTTTACAATTGGAGTAAATCCTCTACAATTGCTCCGTCTGTTTCACCTAAGTGTAAACCGAGTAGTCTAGCGATAGTTGGACCTTCATCAATAAGTCTCATATACGGGACGGTAAAGCCAATTTTTATTCCTTTCCCAGCAGCGATAAAAATTGTTTCATAGTTAGGTTTTGTTGGAGAGTATCCATGCGTACCAAATGTATATTTTTTACTAGGCGTAACATCTTTTTCAGTAATTTCTTTTATAAAATCTCCTGTATAGTTTTCAGTGAAATAATACCCTTCTCGTGCTTCTAACATGAATAAACAATTACCGTCTGCACCGCAGTCTTTGGCAGCTTCATCATGAAGTATAAATTCAATTCCGTTTTGTTTATTTTGAAGTAGTTCTTCAAGGAGTAGTTGTACCTCCCGGATTGTATCCGTATCATTTTTGTCCTTTACATATACATAGGCAGAGCCGTCGCAACTTTGGCAATAGGCTTTCCAGTCTACTAATTTTCCTTTTTTATTAAGAGATATAAGTCCTCTTTGATGGAATAGCACATTTAATTGGATGGATTTGTTTTCACTTAAAGCGCTATGATCACCAAGGGCAATAATTGTACTTTCTTCGTATAGGTTACTTTCTTTTAGTGCTTGAATAATTTTCCCTAGACGTTCGTCGTGTCTCTGGATAGCAGCTGTTGTTTCGTTAGATTCAAAGCCGTGATAGTGTCTTTGTGTGTCTAGATCGGTGAAATGTACGAACATGACATTAGGCTTTTTCGTCTGGATTGTATGCACAGCAGAGGCGAGGACGAAATCATCCAGCTCTGGTTGTGATAAACCATTTCTTATATGGCCGAAACGACGATTTAAATCTAATTGGTATAGTGGGCTACCGCTAAATAAGGAAACTAACACTTGATTTTGCCAAGGTCTATTGGGGAAAATTTCTGGTAAATTGTAATCGATGTTCGCTCTTCCAGTAACAGGCCATAGAAGGGCAGCTGTCGTTAAATTTGCTTTGCGCGCTTCATCATACAATGTTGTTCCTTTTATTGATTTTCGGTACCAATGCCAATCAGGTGATTCACGCCCTGGTTGAAGTAACGTATTGCTAACAACACCGTGCTTGTTAGGGTAATTACCAGTTACGATTGTTGAGTGGCTTGGATATGTTACAGAAGGATAAATTGGTTCTACTTTTTCGACAACCGTGCCCTTTTTTATTAGAGATTGGAAATGAGGTAGTTTTTGTAGTATAGGAAAATCTAAAGCTGATAAACAGTCGAATGATAAAATGATGACGTGGTTTGTTAATGCTTTATCCATAAAGTTCCCTCCTGATTATATAAAACCTATTATTATATATTACTATTAACACCTAGTAATAAATATATATTTTTAGGTGAAAGTTTATTATTTATTTTCAGAAAAATTAAACATATAATTAAGTATAAGGGAATCTATGGAGGGAGGGAACACTATGGATTGGTTAGATGGATTTGGTATTTTTTACATCATTGGCGGAATCACGATTATCCTTGTATTTGCTATTTCATATTTACTAAAGAAACGGTTTCCAGACAAACAGTTTGATATTATATTTGCACTTAGTTTAATACTTCTTTGCTTAGCGTCCTTTCCCGTTACAATGATGGTTATTGGTGGGTGGGAAGGAATGGGATATGGATTTATTGGTTTCTTTGTCCTACTTGGTACACTTATCGGTATGATTGCACATCAACTTGTGAAAATTACGCGGAAAAGCTACGTATAAAACTGCAAAAAATGAAAAGGATATATAAAAATAAGAAAATTAGCTATTGTTTTAAAAAAGAATTTGTATTATGATAATCAACAAATTTATTTCGTTATAACGATGAAAAAGGACTAGTACATGTTCAACCTTTTTAGCAGAGAGAGAATCCGTCAGGCTGAAAGATTCTTAAAAAGGCAATATGGAACCTGCCTTTGAGTTCTGCATATGCAGCGGGAATTTCCCGTTATCAAAAAGAGAGCATGCGCAATTTTTGTGCATGAATCAGGGTGGTAACGCCGGCAAAGCTCGGTCCCTATTTAGGGACGCGGGCTTTTTTGTATTTTCTAGAAGGAGGAAGACTGACTATGGCAAAAGAACAAGTGCAAGCCATTACGAAGATGGAAGAGGACTTTGCGCAGTGGTATACCGATATTGTAAAAAAAGCCGAACTTGTTGATTATTCAAGTGTAAAAGGGTGCATGATTTTACGTCCGTATGGCTATGCCTTATGGGAGAATATGCAGAAGGTGATGGATGAGAAGTTAAAAGGAACTGGCCATGAAAATGTATATATGCCAATGTTTATCCCAGAGAGTTTATTGCAAAAAGAGAAGGATCATGTTGAAGGATTTGCTCCTGAAGTAGCATGGGTTACGCATGGTGGAGATGAAAAGTTAGCGGAAAGACTTTGTGTACGTCCTACATCTGAAACTTTGTTCTGTGAGCACTTTTCAAAAATTGTGCAATCCTATAATGATTTGCCAAAGTTATATAATCAGTGGTGCTCAGTAGTTCGTTGGGAGAAGACAACTAGGCCGTTCCTTCGTACGACTGAATTTTTATGGCAAGAGGGTCATACAATCCATGAAACGGCAGAAGAATCGCAGGCTGAAACATTAAATATTTTAAACTTATATGCTTCTTTCTGTGAGGATTATTTAGCAATACCAGTTATTAAAGGACAAAAAACAGAAAAAGAGAAGTTTGCTGGAGCAAAGGCAACTTATACAATTGAAAGTTTAATGCATGATGGAAAAGCACTTCAAACAGGAACCTCTCATAACTTTGGGACGAATTTCTCAGAAGCATTTGATATTAAGTTTTTAGATCGTAACGGTAAGTGGCAATATGTGCACCAAACATCTTGGGGTGTATCAACAAGAATGATAGGCGGGCTAATAATGGTTCATAGTGATAATAATGGACTTGTAATGCCACCAAAAGTCGCTCCAGTGCAAGTTGTTATTGTACCAATTGCTCAGCATAAAGAAGGAGTTTTAGCAAAAGCAACAGAGTTACAAGGACATATTCAAAAGGTTGCACGAGTAAAAATAGATGCTAGTAATAAAACACCAGGCTGGAAATTTAATGAGTATGAAATGAAGGGGATTCCAATTCGATTAGAAGTTGGCCCTAAAGATATTGAAAAGAATCAAGTTGTACTTGTAAGAAGAGACACGAAGGAAAAAGAGTTTGTATCAATGGATCAATTAGAAGAACGTATTCCAGCATTACTTGAAGAAATTCATATTGCTTTATTTGATAAAGCAAAAGCATTTCGCGATGAGAATACGTATGTTGCGACAAATTTCGAAGAGATGAAAAAAATAGCTGACGAAAAGCAAGGCTTTATTAAGGCAATGTGGTGCGGGGAATTAGCTTGTGAAGAAAAACTAAAAGAAGAAGTTGGAGTATCTTCACGTTGTATGCCTTTTGAGCAAGAGCATTTAGCTGATGAATGTATTTGTTGTGGTAAAGAAGCTAAACAAATGGTGTATTGGGGAAAAGCGTATTAATACTTTTTCTGATAGGTGATAAAAAGGACTTTGGGCTGCATAATAAAATGCAATCCAAAGTCCTTTTTAGTTTTATAAAGTATTTCATGTATTCTTTAGATGGAAGTATGTTGCTCTTATTTTACGTTTTTACGACGAATAAACAGTAACATACCAATTAGGAATATTGAAAGACCCATTAAAATAGATATAGGGTAATGCGTTGCGGTATTCGGTAATTTATCACCTTGTTTTTTCGTATTATCTTTTACATTACCCCCTTGAGAACCGTTGCCCTCCTGAGAATTGCTATCGCCTTTAACACGATTGCCACCTTGAGAGCCATTACCGCCGTGTGAGCCACTGCCACCAGAACCATCGCCACCAGAACGGTTACCACCAGAGCCGTTGCTACCAGAACCGTTACCGCCAGAGTCATTGCCACCAGAGCCGTTGCTACCAGAACTGTTACCGCCAGAACCACTGCCACCAGAGTCATTGCCACCAGAACCGTTACCGCCAGAACCACTGCCACCGGAACCGTTACCGCCAGAACCACTGCCACCAGAGTCA
>NZ_JAALFZ010000015.1:0-127922 GCF_011800505.1 Bacillus sp. EKM501B
CTCCAGATAAAACAGTATTGAGTCCATCATATCAGATGGACTCTTTTTTTACTGTCTACCTATAGGGGATAATACCAACCCGCGTCCTCTTTTTTATTGGTGATTTTGTTGAAATTGACTCAATAAAATAATACCAAATATTATTTTACTTTTAAATATAGTTATATTAAAATTTACAAATAAAATACATTCATCTTATTCTTTTAATATATTTTTTACAAATATCCATATAGTATTGAAAAAACAGAGAAGGGGAAACTTCTCTGTTTACTTTTGTATGTTTTTTTCGACTTGTTCTCGAACTGTTTGAATGTAATTCATTTTATGATCCCAGCACTCTTGGCTTAAATCGACAGGGTATTCTTCAGGATTTAAAGTTCGCATATATTCTTCCCAAAATAGAGAGAGACTCTGTTCATTATATTTTTGAGTATCTAATATACTTGGTAGTTCATATGTTCTTTCACCGTTAACGAAAATATCTTTATGCAGTTCACGGGCTTCAAAGTTTGTTACGAATTTACTTATATATGTGTGAACTGGATGGAACATTTTTAAGCGCTCTTCTTTTCCAGGTTCTTCAGAATCTAATGCAATATAATCGCCTTCTGCATGATCGTTTACCCGATTGATAATACGATAAATTCGTTTCAGTCCTGGAGTGGTAATTTTTTCAGGGTTAGATGAAATTTTAATCGTATCATTTAATTTTCCGTCAGTATCTTCAATCGCAACTAGTTTGTAAACAGCCCCCAATGCAGGTTGCTCAAAGGACGTAATTAATTTTGTCCCAACGCCCCATACGTCAATTTTTGCTCCTTGAGATTTAAGGTGCATAATTGTATATTCATCTAAATCGCTAGAAGCGATAATTTTTGTATTTGTAAACCCTGCTTCATCTAATAGTTTTCGTGCCTTTTTCGATAAATAAGCCATATCACCACTATCAAGACGTATGCCATAGAAATCAATACGATCCCCAAATTCTTTTGCAACACGAATCGCATTTGGAACACCAGATTTCAATGTGTCATATGTATCAACGAGAAAGACGCACTTTTTATGAGTTTCAGCGTATTTTTTAAACGCGACGTATTCATCGCGATATGCTTGAACGAAAGAGTGAGCGTGTGTGCCAGCTACAGGAATCCCAAAGCGTTTCCCAGCACGAACGTTGCTTGTAGAGGAGAAACCACCAATAAAGGCAGCACGCGTCCCCCAAAGGGCAGCATCGAACTCATGGGCACGTCTTGTGCCGAACTCTAAAAGCTCATCATTACTTGCAGCATGTTTCATACGTGCTGCTTTTGTTGCAATTAATGTTTGGTAATTCACAATATTTAAGAGGGCAGTCTCAATAATTTGTGCTTCACCAAGTGGTGCATCAACACGTAATAAAGGTTCGTTATTAAATACAACTTCGCCTTCTTGCATACTGCGAATCGTCCCAGTGAATTTCATATTTTGTAAATAATGAAGGAATTCTTCTTCAAATTGTAATTCTGCTAAATAAGCGATATCGCTTTCAGTAAAACTGAAATTTTCTATGTACTCTACAATTTTCTCAAGGCCAGCAAAAACAGCGTAGCCGTTCTCAAATGGAAGCTTTCGAAAATATAAATCAAAAACAGAACGGCGATTATGAATACCATCTTTCCAATATGTATAAGCCATGTTGATTTGATATAGGTCTGTATGTAAGGCATAACTATCGTCTTTATAATGAGTCATCGCGAGAACACCTCCATAATTTGGTTATAGTATACCAATTTTTCACCATTCGTAGCAAAGAAGAGATATTGATGTGAAGTCAAGAGAGAAAAAAATGAAATTATGCATATTTTTTAGAAAATTTATATTTATCAATTTATATTTCTCCAGATTTTATGTATTATTAGAGTAATGGGGGTAATGAGAATGGAGGAGGACAATGCAACAAACATTAGAAAAAATAGGCAAACAAGTCTTTTATAAACGGCTACAGCAAAAAATGACACAAGAAGAATTATGTCAGGGCATTTGTTCTGTCTCATACTTAAGTAAGATTGAAAATGGAAAGATTGAAGCATCAGAAGAAATTCTACAATTGCTCTGCGCAAGATTAGAAATTGCCGTGACGGATTTGAGGGATGTAGAAGAAGATGTGAAGGGGAAGCTGGATGAATGGTTGAATGCACTAGTTCATTTAGACAAGCAACAAGTAGAACGTATATATGAAGAGTTGCAAGGTGAAATGAAGCATGTGTTGGATTTTGAAATTATAAATTATTATAAACTGCTGTATACACGTTATTTAATTATGAAAAGGGATATTTCTGCACTCGAAGAAGAATTAGATAAGTTGAAGAAGGTATATAAAAAATATTCTCCATTTCAGAAGTTGTTATATATGTACAGTAGAGGATTATTGTGCTGTTTACAGTATAGATGGAAGGATGGGCTAGATTACTTATTAAAAACAGAAGTAATGGCCAAAGAACAAGGGTATCATGAAACAGGCTTGTATTATAATATAGCGCTTGCATATACTCATTTAGATATTCATCATCTTGCAATTCATTTTGTAAATATGGCATTAGAAGGATTTCGTAGTGAATATAAGTTTAGAAACATAATTAATTGCCAAATCCTTATTGCGGTAAGTTATACAGAAAAAGGTCAGTATGAAGAAGCTTTAAAAATGTATGAGAGTATATTGAGAGAGGCCACATCTTTTGCTGATAAGGATGTACTATTAGCTATTACTTTAAGTAATATGGGAAGTATCTATTATAAAAAAGGCAAATATCAGCAAGCGAAAAAATATTATTTAGATAGTCTACAACTTCAAAAACAAATAGATTTAAACTATTTAGATACAATATACGAAATGGCATTAGTATGCATTAAATTAGAAGAGTTGGAAGAGGCAAGAACATTAATTGATAAGGGAATTGATGCAGCAAAACAGGAAGAGAGATTTAATGCAAAATTATATTTGCTTTTAATGCTTAGATATAAATATTTTGAAGAAGCAAAAGATTATAAAGCATTTTTGGAAAATGAGGCTATCCCGTTGTATAAATCCGCAGGAAATAAAATAGAATTAAAGAAAGTATACGTTGAACTAGCAGAACATTTTTCCAGTTTATCGAGATTTGAAGAAAGTAATCGATACTATAGGTTAGTTATTGATTTAATGAATGATAATAAGGAGGAATAAAAATGAAAAAGATGGTATTTGGAGTATTGGCGTTTATAGTGACTCTTACAGTTGTTGGAGGAATACATCAATATAGCAGTAAACCTGATATTGTTGGTCAACAAGCTAAAACTGTTGAACAAGTTAATTTATAATCTCCCCCCCTTTCCAACAGGAAAGGGGTTTTTCAATATTTGTTCCTCAAAATTCTACAAAACTTGAGAAAAAAATTATTTGAATTTTTAGTATATTAATAGTGGAAACATAATGCTAATATGAAACTACTCTTTTTCAAAAAAAATTTTTATTAGGGGGAAGGTTCATGAAAAAGAAAAGTTTAGCGTTAGTGTTAGCGACAGGAATGGCAGTTACAACGTTTGGAGGGACAGGCTCTGCATTTGCGGATTCTAAAAATGTGCTCTCTACGAAGAAGTACAATGAGACGGTGCAGTCACCTGAGTTTATTTCTGGTGATCTAACTGAAGCAACTGGCAAGAAAGCAGAATCTGTTGTGTTTGATTACTTAAACGCAGCAAAAGGTGATTACAAGCTAGGGGAAAAGAGTGCACAAGATTCTTTCAAAGTGAAACAAGTGAAGAAAGATGCTGTAACTGATTCAACAGTAGTACGTATGCAACAAGTTTACGAAGGAGTGCCTGTATGGGGTTCTACTCAAGTAGCTCACGTAAGTAAAGACGGTTCTTTAAAAGTATTGTCTGGAACAGTTGCACCTGATTTAGACAAAAAGGAAAAGTTGAAAAATAAAAATAAGATTGAAGGCGCAAAAGCAATTGAAATCGCGCAGCAAGATTTAGGGGTAACACCGAAATATGAAGTAGAACCAAAAGCGGACTTATATGTATATCAAAACGGTGAGGAAACAACATATGCATATGTTGTAAATCTAAACTTCTTAGATCCAAGCCCAGGAAACTACTACTATTTCATTGAGGCAGACAGCGGTAAAGTATTAAATAAGTTTAATACAATTGATCATGTGACGAATGATGATAAGTCACCAGTTAAGCAAGAGGCTCCTAAACAGGATGCGAAAGCTGTTGTAAAGCCTGTAACAGGAACGAATAAAGTAGGAACTGGTAAAGGTGTATTAGGAGATACGAAGTCGCTTAATACAACGTTATCTGGATCATCTTACTACTTACAAGATAATACACGCGGGGCAACGATTTTCACATATGATGCGAAAAACCGTTCAACATTACCAGGAACATTATGGGCAGATGCAGATAATGTTTTCAATGCAGCGTATGATGCAGCAGCAGTAGATGCTCATTACTATGCAGGTAAAACATATGATTACTATAAAGCTACGTTTAATAGAAATTCTATTAATGATGCAGGAGCACCGTTAAAATCGACAGTTCATTACGGAAGTAATTATAACAATGCATTCTGGAACGGATCACAGATGGTATACGGAGATGGTGATGGTGTAACGTTTACTTCATTATCTGGTGGAATTGATGTAATTGGTCACGAGTTAACGCATGCTGTTACGGAAAATAGTTCAAATCTAATTTATCAAAATGAATCTGGGGCTTTAAATGAAGCGATTTCTGATATCTTTGGTACTTTAGTAGAATTCTATGATAACCGTAACCCGGATTGGGAGATTGGTGAAGATATTTACACACCTGGTAAAGCAGGAGACGCACTTCGCTCTATGAGTGATCCTACGAAGTATGGTGATCCAGACCATTATTCTAAGCGTTACACTGGTTCAAGTGATAACGGTGGTGTTCATACAAACAGCGGCATTATTAATAAACAAGCTTATTTATTAGCAAATGGTGGTACGCATTATGGTGTAACTGTAACTGGTATCGGTAAAGATAAATTAGGTGCGATTTACTACCGTGCAAATACACAGTATTTCACGCAATCTACTACATTTAGTCAAGCTCGTGCTGGTGCAGTACAAGCTGCTGCAGACTTATATGGTGCAAATTCTGCTGAAGTAGCAGCAGTTAAGCAATCATTTAGTGCTGTTGGTGTAAACTAAGGCTTTAAGGAAGAGCTAGTAATAAAATACCTCAAAAATAAAGAAGGAGCATAGGCTCCTTCTTTATTTTTTTCTCCATTTTTTCCACAAATAAAACAATCCAATAACGCCTGCGATTGTTACAACCCACTTCGCTTCATTTGTTCCGTTCATGACTTGGTATGCCGAATATACTTCAATCAATAAGGCCGGTATTTTACCTATTGTACTGGCAATACTGAAGGAGAGTAATGACATTTTCCCTAGAGCTGCAAATAAAGTCACGATACTTGATGGGATGAAAGGTATCAATCGAAACGATAGAACGAGTAGAAAGGCCTCTCTACCTTCTACATAAAGAAGACGCTCTACCTTTGGGTACTTATTTACTTTATCGTGAGTGAACTTTTGAAGGCCCAGGCGGTAAATATAAAACGAGATAATAGCCCCTAAGGCCTCACCTGCGATCGAAATGATTGTGCCATTTGTTACACCGAAGAGCTGTATATTAATGGCGGTTAAAAAGATGCTAGGAATAACACCTAAAAGACTAATGATGATGTTAATTAAGATACTAAGTGGAATTGCGATTGAATAGTATTCTGTTAAGAAATTTTGAATCGTTTCAGCCATTGTTTAAAATCCTTTATCTTTTTTTGCATTACACCATATTTCGATTGTATAGGCAAGGGAAAATTTACATAATGTAGAAAAACGTTGATAAGAAGGGGTCCTGATACCTTATATAGGTATTAGGTATATAAAAATAGGGGTATTTTAAATCGTTTTGAAAAACAGTATAAAACCCTTTTTATAAAAGGGTTTTATAATTATATTATTGGTGATTTTATTTGGGAAATAATTATAAAATATAGGGGGTATATATTATAAAAGGCGGAAAATAGAGGGTTGATGAAATTGCGCGGGTAAATATGGAAAAATAGATGAAAAAAATGAAAACTGATAGATTTTTTCGTTGTGAAATTGACTTTTAGTGAAGTTGCGATAATAATCATGGAAGAGGTGATATGATGAAACGAATAAGTAGTCTTTTCTTCAGTAGTTTATTGGCATTAATGCTGATCTTAAGTGGATGTGCAGGAAAAGAACAAAAAACAGAGAAACAGACAGGTAATCAAGCTACATCGGTAGAAAAAATTAGTGATAATATTTTAGATGAAATGGAAGGACCACCTAAAAATGGTCATACGATTGAAAGACATGTAGGCAAGTCAGAAGAGGATTTGAAGAATCGCTTGAAGACAGATAAAGTGTCAGCCGCAAGTACATACTATGATAAAGAAACAGCGACGAAAGCTGTAAAAGATAGCTTGAAGCAACATGACAAGGAAATTCAAGATTGGTTAAAAAATTCTAAAGAGGCTCGTCTCGTAGTAAATACAACTCATTCATTCCCTGTTGGAAAAACGGTAATAAAGAAAAATATGAGTGTAAAAGACAAGTTGGTAAAAACTGTTACTGTTTTAGCAAGAGATAAGTCAGGGGAATTAGGGTTTAAGATTATTACTTCTTATCCATCTGATAAATAAGAAGGGGGAGTACATTATGTATATGACATTACAATACTTTCTTAAATCGTACTGTACGTTAAGTATTCATGAGGATGAAATAGTAAGCGTGATGGAAGAGTTTATTGAACAAGAAGACGAAGAAATTGTTTTGAAATTACGTGATGAATTAATAAATATGAAGAAAAAGAACGCGTGGGAAGAGGCGTGTGTATTAGCTGCGAAGCAAGGAAATCGTATGTGGTCTTTAGAAGAAACGAAAGACCATCTTGAAACTTTTTTACTATTACTGCAAAAGAAAAAGGCGTGATTTAATCACGCCTTTTTCTTTATGTTATTCGGTTGATATTATCTATTCTTTTGGGGCGCTTTTATATACACTTTTTGAAATTTGTCCATTTGATATTACTTCCCCGTTTTGTGTTACTTTTTTATACGTAACCGCTGTGATTTTATCACTAGTCCTACTAATTACTTGAGAAGAAACTTCAACATTTTTACCAGTATTTGTACCGAAAATGCGTGTAGTAATACTACCTCCATTTGAAAATGCTTGAATATAAATATGATTGCCTGTATTATTTTTAAATTTTAAATCTGGACCATAATCTGCTACTGCTGCATCTTGCCCAAGTGGTAAATAATTTACTGGCATAGAATGATTGCTTCGAGAAACAATTCCTAAATCAGCCCTTAAAGCTGCGCTGTATAAAGTACTACTGACTTGGCAAACTCCTCCGCCTGCACTTTGTATTACTTTACCTTGTGAATATACTGCTGCAGATTTGTAACCATGTGCAGCATCAGTTACGCCAACGCGGCCGTTAAAACTAAATGTTTCATCAGGTGCCACAATAACCCCACTTAAAGTATTAGCTGACTTATTTACGTTAAATGATTGATTTCCGTTACGGCCAGCCATTGGAGTAGAATATTCAGCAATGACTTCTTTAATACCCATTTTCTGTATATCTTCTGTAGAACGTTCTGGTTTTATGAATGTAACTGGTAATGTAACATCTGATTTACCAGTAGTAATAGCTTCGTTTGTTAAACTGTTTAGTTTTCCTTTATCAATTTTTTCTCCGTTTTGGCTTTGACTAACATTTACTGTTGAGCCTTCAATGCTTAATTCTGCATTAACAGGATTTTTTAATGTTTCATTATATTTATCTTTTATAAAGGTTTCATAAGCTGTTGCATTTAATTGTGGTGTTAATTTATAGTCACGTTTTAATTCACCGTTTTCAGCTTGCTTGCGCATTTCGTAACGATTCATTACGTTTCCTTCTTGTTCTTTGAAGATTTTGTCAATAATATCTTTCTCTTTATAATTTACCCCTAAATCTTTCCATGTGTAAGTTTGTTTATCGTTTTGGAATATGTAGGTAAGGGATTTTTGATCTAATTCAGTTACCCTTTGATTAATAATTGCTTGAATATCTTTCTTATTTTTTCCATCGAGAGAAATACCTTCAAATGTAGTATTTGGTAATGCAGTAGTATCTAATTGATTATTTAATTTGGATACATATTGATATCCCCCAACACCGCCTACACAAAGTAATATGCCCCCAGCAATTGCAGAACCAATCAGTATTTTACTTAGCTTCATTTATTTCCCCCCAGAAATTTATGTATAAATATATGTATTACATTTTTTGTATAAAAATGATGAAAATAACATTATGTACGTACTAGTATACTATTATTTTCACTGTGTGTGTAATGTTTTCATAAAAAATGTTACATTGCTGTAATAATTGTCACTTCTTGTCACAATGTGTATGAAAAATATGTTGAAAAATATAATAAAAAGGCTGTCTAGAATGATCTAGCAGCCTTTTTATTATATTTTTTTATGTTCATTTTTATTCGTAACACCGAGATGTTTTTGAAGGGTAGTTGAAATAGTATCGACGCTTTTTTCATTTGGCACGTAATAATAAATACCACCTATATATTTATCTGTACCTTCTACTTGCATTTTTTCCATCTTTAAATTTGAATCCATTGAATTTTTTGTAATTGTCATCATATCATCAAAAGTTAAATTGGTTTTTAAGTCTTTATCGACAGCGTCTAGTAGGCCACCGATTTTATTAATGGAATTAAGAGATAGTGCCTTTTCAGCAATGGCCTCTAATACAAGCTGTTGTCGTTGGCCACGCATATAATCACTATCGATGTGACGAGTTCTAGCTAGTGCCAGTGCCTCTTCTCCATTTAAATGTTGACGTCCTTTTTTTAGATGAATTGCATCTGCTTCATCTTTACTATTTTGCTCTGTGAATTCAACTGGAACGTCCACAGTAATGCCACCAAGAGAATCAACAATTTTAATAAAGGATTTAAAATTGAATTTTACATAATAATCAACTGGAACATCTAAAAAGTTCTCTACCGTATCAATTGTGCTGTCTACACCACCGAATACGTGCGCATGTGTGATTTTATCGTATTTATCACGTGATTTAATGTAGACGCGTGAGTCACGTGGAATGCTTACAAGTTTAACGGATTTATCGTTTTTATTAATTGTTGCAAGTAATAACGCATCTGTTCGAGTTGCTTTTCCATAATCTTTTTCCCTAATATCACTTTCATCAACACCCATAATTAGTACGGAAATGTTGTCGGTCATAGGTTTAACAGCTTTTTCACGTTTACTGGACTTTTCTCCTCGACCTAGTTCAGCATAAGCATTATTTAAGACGGACTTTGCTTTACTGTATATATGGAAGGAGTAGCCTCCTGCTCCAAGTGCTACAATTAGTAATGGAATAAGAAGGAACCAAAGTAGGCGTTTTTTCTTTGAGCGTCCTTTTTTGGCTCGCGTATCGTTGTTCGTGTCGGATTTCATCATTTTTTCTCCTTTAAAACTATCAAAGTGTATACATTTAGAAGTGTATTCAAACACATAAAAAATATTTTACGCTAAATAAAAGCGATTGTACATGTATAAAAAATAGATGTCTTGATTATTTATCCGGTATTAACGAGCAGTAAAACGCCCACCTCAAAGTCCAGTGAATACAATGAAGTTAGGTGGGAGATAACTGCCCGTAAATACCCGATTGATGAAGGCTAATAATCAGAGTGGGGATAGCCCCACTCTGATTAAAGTTTCACTTTATAAGACACCTATTCGTTATTGTATACAAAAGATAGGGATAAGAAAATGATAAAATTTTACCTAATTACAACATAATGCTTACGATAATTGCAGATAAAATACTAACGAGAGTAGCTCCATATAGTAATTTAAGGCCAAACCTCGCAACAACGTTTCCTTGTTCTTCGTTTAGTCCTTTTACCGCACCTGAAATAATACCAATGGAAGAAAAATTGGCAAAAGATACAAGGAAAACAGAAATAATACCAACTGTACGGGGAGAAAGGCTATTAGAAATTTTACTAAGGTCCATCATTGCGACAAATTCATTCGTTACAAGCTTCGTTGCCATAATGCTACCAGCTGCTACAATTTCAGAGCTTGGTACACCGATAAGGAATGCGATAGGTGCAAATACGTAGCCAATTAATTGTTGGAACGTAATACCGAATATAATGAGGAACAAGTCATTAATACAACTAATTAATGCGACAAATCCGATGAGCATAGCGCCGACAACAATGGCTACACGAAAACCATCAAGAATATATTCTCCAAGCATTTCAAAAAAGCTTTGTTTTTCACCTTTGATTTCTAAAATATCTTCGTCATCTTTAACGTCGTAAGGGTTAATGATGAGTACGATAATAAAACCGCTAAATAAATTGAGAACGAGTGCAGTTACTACATACTTAGGTTCAATCATTGTCATATAGGCACCTACGATAGACATAGATACGGTTGACATAGCGGAGGCACAAAGTGTATAAAGACGGTGTTTTGGAATTTGAGCTAATTGCTTTTTCACTGTAATAAAAACTTCTGATTGGCCGACAATGGCAGAAGCGATAGCGTTGTAAGATTCTAATTTCCCAAGACCATTTATTTTACTAAGAAAGTACCCGATCCAACGAATGAAAAATGGTAGTATTTTGAAATGTTGTAATATACCAATTAAAACAGAAATAAAGACGATTGGTAATAATACAGTAAGGAAAAATGGCATTTCACCTTTATTTGCAAGACCACCAAATACGAAATTTATTCCATTAGCAGCATACTCGAGTAGCTTTGTAAACAAACTGGAAATGATTCTAATAAGTATGAGGCCGATTTCTGTATTTAATAGTAAATAGGTTAAAATTAACTGTATAATAAGCATGATAAAAATTGGTTTAAATTTAATATGCTTCTTATTATTGCTAGCAATATAAGCGAGCAAGAAAACAACAATTAATCCGACGAAAAAAGTAATGAATTTCATGGTAAGCCCCCTAAAAGAGATATTCTGCTATATATGTTTTTCATTTCAAGGGAGAATATGCATCTTTGGTAAAGAAAGGAATAGAGAGAGTATGAATATATGTAGAGTGCATCACGTTGCAATTATTTGTTCGAATTATGAGACGTCAAAGTATTTTTATACTAGAATATTAGGGTTTAAAGAAATGAATGAAGTATATAGAAAGGAACGAGATTCTTATAAATTAGATTTATGTGTAGGAGAAGAGTATCAAATCGAATTATTTTCATTTCCAAATCCGCCTGAGCGCAAAAGTTTTCCAGAAGCAGCCGGTCTTAGACATTTAGCATTTGCTGTTACAAATATAGAAGAAGCTGTGAAGCATTTAAATCAATGTGGTGTTGAGATCGAACCGATCCGTATTGATGAAATAACGGGGAAGAAATTCGTCTTTTTCCAAGACCCTGATGGTTTACCTTTAGAATTGTATGAGGTTTGAAAATTGGTGGATTTTATATAGAGTTGCTTTCCAATAATTGAAGAAACTAAAGTGAAACTTCTTTTTAAAAGGAGGTGTAACTTTAGCTAAGAAAGCTAAAGAGCATATGTGGATATTTTAAAATTATTGATGGTAGTCATTCTTATTGGGTTAACAGCATTTTTTGTGGCTGTTGAATTTGCAATTATTAAGGTACGTAGCAGTCGTATTGATCAACTCGTTAGCGAAAAAAGACGAGGTGCACTGGCCGCTAAAAAGGTAACTACAAATTTAGATGAATATTTATCGGCCTGTCAGCTAGGTATTACAATTACTGCTTTAGGGCTCGGGTGGTTAGGGGAACCAACCATTAAACATTTACTCGAGCCGTTGTTTTTAAAATTGCAATTCTCACCTGCAATTTCCAGTACAGTTTCATTTATTATTGCCTTTGCAGTAATTACATTTTTACATGTTGTCATTGGGGAACTTGCTCCAAAGACATTTGCTATACAAAAAGCAGAACAAGTTAGCTTATTGTTATCGAAGCCACTTATTTATTTTTACCGAGTTATGTATCCGTTTATTTGGGCTTTGAATGGTTCAGCGAGGGTTGTAACTGGTTTATTCGGATTACATCCAGCTTCTGAACATGAAGTAGCTCATTCAGAAGAAGAATTAAGGTTAATCTTATCTGAGAGCTATGAGAGCGGAGAGATTAACCAAAGGGAATTTAAATATGTAAATAATATTTTTGAATTTGATAATAGAGTAGCAAAAGAAATTATGGTACCTCGTACGGAAGTTGTAGGCTTATATGAGGACGAACCATTTGAAACACATATTAAAGTAATCGCGCAAGAAAAGTACACGAGATATCCTGTATTTGGTGAAGATAAAGATGAAATTATTGGGATGGTTAATGTAAAAGATTTATTTATTCGTTATATGGATGGTAATCGGGACGAGGAGTGCTCGATTATGCTATATACAAGGCCAGTTATTGAAGTGCTAGAAAATATTCCAATTCATGATTTACTATTACAAATGCAAAGAAAACACATTCCATTAGCTGTATTGTATGATGAATATGGTGGTACAGCAGGGATTGTTACACTAGAAGATATTTTAGAAGAAATTGTTGGAGAAATTCGAGATGAATACGATGAAGATGAGAATCCACCTATAGAGCATGTAAGTGAAGGCTATAAAATCGTAGAGGGAAAAGTGCTTATTAGTGAAGTAAATGATTTGCTTGGCATACATTTAATTGCTGATGATGTAGATACAATTGGTGGCTGGATTATGGTACAAAAACAAATCGTTGCTGAAGGAGATATTATTGAGAAACACGGTTTTTATTTTAAAGTCCTTGAAAAGGATATGCATCAAATTAAACGAGTGGAAATAAGGAAAGTAGGAGAATGATTTTCTATAAACTTTAATAAAAAGGATATACAGAAAAATAAATGTTTGCGCTTTCAAAAAAGGTACTATATAGTGAAGGTGGATACTGAAAAATTCTTCTGAATGATACTCGTGTTTTTAGAGGGCGGATTTTTTGGATAAGGATTTAGAATGAAAAAGTATAGGTGATAAAAATGATAGCAACGAAGGATATACGTATAGAAAAAGATTTTTTAGGTGAAAAAGAAGTACCAAGTGCAGCTTATTATGGTGTACAAACATTACGTGCTGTAGAAAACTTCCCAATTACAGGATATCGCATTCATCCATCACTCATTACAGCAATGGCAATTGTGAAAAAAGCGGCGGCACTTGCGAATATAGATACTGGTTACTTAGCTAAAGACATTGGACATGAAATTGCAGAAGCAGCGCAAGAAATTGTTGATGGAAAGTTTCATGATCAATTTATCGTGGACCCTATTCAAGGCGGAGCCGGAACTTCTATTAATATGAATACAAATGAAGTAATTGCGAATAGAGCGTTAGAACGTATGGGATATGAAAAAGGTGCGTATGCGAAAATTAGCCCAAACACTCATGTGAACATGGCCCAATCAACGAACGATGCGTTTCCAACAGGGATTCATATTGCAACTCTTATGATGTTAGAAAAGCTTCTTATTACAATGGAAGAACTTCATTCTGCTTTTCGTAAAAAAGCAAAAGAGTTTGATCACGTTATTAAAATGGGACGCACACATTTACAAGATGCAGTTCCAATTCGCCTTGGACAAGAATTTGAAGCGTATAGCCGAGTGCTTGCGCGCGATATAAAAAGAATTAAACAGTCTCGTCAACATTTATATGAAGTGAATATGGGGGCGACAGCTGTTGGTACAGGATTAAATGCAAATCCTACGTATATTGAACAGGTGGTAAAACATTTAAGAACGTTTAGTGGGTTCCCACTTGTTGGTGCAGAGCATTTAGTTGATGCAACGCAAAATACAGATGCATACACAGAAGTATCTGCAGCACTTAAAGTATGTATGATGAACATGTCTAAAATTGCAAATGATCTTCGTATTATGGCGTCTGGGCCACGTGTTGGGTTGGCTGAAATTCAATTGCCAGCACGTCAGCCAGGTTCATCGATTATGCCAGGTAAAGTAAATCCAGTTATGGCAGAAGTGATTAACCAAGTCGCATTCCAAGTAATTGGAAATGATCATACAATTTGCCTAGCATCAGAAGCGGGACAATTAGAGTTAAACGTAATGGAGCCTGTGCTTGTATTTAATTTAATTCAATCTATTAGTATTATGAATAATGGATTCCGTGTATTCCGTGAATATTGTATTGAAGGAATTACAGCAAATGAAGAATTGCTGAAGCAATATGTTGAGAAAAGTGTTGGAATTATTACAGCAGTTAATCCTCATATTGGTTATGAAGCAGCATCTCGTATTGCACGTGAAGCGATTGAAACAGGAAAATCTGTTAGGGAGTTATGTTTAGAGCATGGTGTACTGACAGAAGAGGAATTGGATATTATTTTAGATCCATTCGAAATGACTCACCCTGAAATTGCTGGAGCTTCTTTATTAAAAAATAAAGAAATGTAATGTGAAAAACACCGATCCATTTGGATCGGTGTTTTATTTTTAAAAGATATTAAATACAGCGTTTAATTGAAGTAAGCTAATAACAGCTAAGAAGATTAAACTGTATTTCATTGCTGTTTTAAATAGAGCAGATTCTTTACCAACTAGTCCAACTGCGGCACAAGCAACTGCTACAGATTGTGGTGAAACCATTTTTGCCATTGTACCACCTACTACGTTTAAGGCAACGAGTGTAGAAGGAACGATGTTTAACTGGTCTGCTGTTACTGCTTGAAGTGGTGCGAATAAAGAACCACTTGAAACTACTGAACCTGTAATGAATACGCCAATCCATCCTAAGATTGGAGAAAGAATTGGGAATGCATTACCAGTAGAAGAGAATGCAAGTCCAAGTGTAGATGACATACCAGAGTAGTTCTCTACGTAAGCTAATGCGATAACGCTACAAATTGTATATACTGGAGCTTTTAATTCTTTCATTGTTTCAATCATTAATTCTTTAACCATTTTACCTTTTACGCGGTAAACGATAAGTGAAACGATAATTGCTAGTACAATCGCAGTAGTTGTAGAAGAGAATACATCAAATTTGAAAACAGCTGCGAAAGGTGTATCAGCTTTTGTAATTGGTGTAGTTTTCATAACAGCATTATGAAGACCAGGGAACTGAATGTTAAATACTAAGTTTGCTAACGCACCATCTGGAGCAAATAAAGCTTTAATCGGTTTTAAGTTAAAGATTGTTACAAATGCAGTTAAGAATACGAATGGAGACCAAGCATATAAAATTTGATTGAATGTATGTGATACTTTAGTTTCTTGTTTTTCTTCTTTAGTAGAAGATTTTGGTTGCCAAACACGTAAGAATAATGCAAGAGAGATCATACTTACAACGGCTGCGAAAATATTAGTAAGTTCTGCGCCTAAGAAGTAAGTTACAGCGAATTGAGTAATAGCGAAAGAAACACCACTTACAAGAATACCTTGCCAAGTTTCTTTAATACCTTTAATTCCATCGACCATTGAAACAAGTAAGAAAGGTAAGATAACACTAATGAAAGGTAAAATAAGAACAGTTTGACGACCAATAGTTAATGCGTCAAGTTGAGTTAATTGTGCTGGTACTGTAACTGGAATACCCATAGCACCCATAGCACCACCAGCAATATTAGCTACTAAACAAATACCTGCTGCTTTTAATGGATTAAAGCCCATACCTACAAGTAGTGCAGCTGTAATAGCAACTGGAACCCCTAGACCAGCTGCGCCTTCTAAGAAAGCACCGAAAGAATAAGCGATTAATAATACTTGTAAACGTTGATCATTTGTAATGCTTGAAATACTATCGCGAATAATATTGAATTGCTCTGTTTTAACAGTTAATTTGTAAAGGAAAATTGCAGCGATAACGATAGTACAAATTGGATAAAATCCAGATAAAACACCGAATCCGGCAGATGCTACAGCTACTGTTGCTGGCATTTTATAAACAAATATTGCAAGGATAATAGCGACAATTACACTATAAAGACCAGCCATGTAACTTTTCATTTTGAATCCCATTAAACAAATGATGAAACAAAAGATTGGAAGTGCTGCGATTAGTGCAGATAACCAAATATTGTTTAATGGGTCATAAATTTGTGTCCAAGTACTCATAATAATGACAACTCCTATCTATTATATGTGAAGAAATTCACATTATTTGTGAAACTATTCACAATCAACTTACATGCTTAGTATATTCTCCTTCAACACTATTGTCAACGTAAAAAAGTATAATTATTCCATAATAGTGTTAAAAGAAAAGCTTTGTTCATAAAGTAGACAAAAAACACACTCAAATGAATTTAAGTGTGCTGTATAAACTATGTGCATATTATTTTGCTTATTCAGATGGCATGTTCCTTATAGGCCTATATTAGATGAAGTCTTTTATATTAAGTATAAAGTTTGATATATGCAATTATCTGTCCTATTTGATCTAGTGGGGGGAACGGTGAGTGGATTTAATAGGAAGTTTTGCACAACAATCCAACCGCTTGCAATACGAATAAAAAATAAGAAACAAATTTTTAATATCACATCATCTCTTTTTACTGAAAATTCCTTTTAGCGTAACAAAGAGGTTAATTATAGTTCAACTACATTACGATAGGTTATCAATTATAGACGGTATTTTACAATACCGTTACTGTGCATTTCAATGAGGTGAAAATATAACAAAAAGCCTGATAAAACAACGTTTGCAAGCAAAGTATTCGTAGGCCATTATTTTGCTTTTTCGTTATATCATATAGTATAATATTCAAAATCAGCAAGGATTTTTTCCTGAATTTTTGCTGATAAAGATGGAAAAATTTTTCGGCTTTATAGGTTGATAAAGTTATGTCGTAACAGGAAATATAAGAACAGATATATAAATAAATAAAAAGAACATAAAAACGCAAATAAAAACGAAAATGAGGGGAACTTTATGAGCCAAAATCAATTCGAATGTCGTATTTCAGAAGAAGATGTACAAATGTTAAGAGCGTTAGCTCACCCACTTCGTCTACGTCTAGTAATGGAACTTATGCAAAGAGGAACATGTAATGTAACACAGCTACAGGAAGTATTAGAAATTCCACAATCAACTGTTTCACAACATTTAACGAAGTTAAAGCAAAATAAAGTAGTACGCTTTGAAAGACGAGGATTAGAAGTGTATTATCAAATCCATAATGATAAAGTAAGTGCGGTAGTAAAAACATTATTTTCTTAAAATTTGAATATTATGGAAAAAGACGTGTAGAATATACGTCTTTTTTTATTTGTCAGAAAGGTAGCGAGAGAGTAAATATTAGCATGTTAGGAAGAAATGACTATCAATCAACATGCTGCCTTACGGAATATATTCTAAAAGGAAAAGAAAAAATAAAAAGGAGTGTAGTAAGCAAAAGGAGGGATAGTAGTATGGATGTGAAACGTGTGAAACAAATCTTATCTTCTTCAAGTAGAATTGACGTTACATATGAGGGCGTACCAGTATGGATTGAGAGCTGTGATGAGCAGAAGGGGAGTGCTCAAGTGTATGATGTATCTAATCCTGGTGAGAGCGTTCATGTGGACGTGACGGCTTTAGCGGAGAAGTAATAGAAAAGACGCTTCTAAAATTAGAAGCGTCTTTTTTGTTATTCCATCATATGTGCAATTTTCTTAGAGAACATAAGAAGTACTAATCCCAGTACGATTACGATAATACCGATGCTTGCGAATACTTCTAAATATCCTAAAGATTGAGTGAAAGCAGCTAATTGTCCTGCTAAGAAGTTTGCACATCCAGTACCAGCTAACCATACACCCATTAATAATGATGCTAATTTAACAGGAGCGATTGCACTAACCATAGATAATCCGATTGGTGATAAGAATAATTCACCGATTGTATGGAACATGTAAGTGAATACAATGAATAGTAAGTTTGCCTTCATTGTAATGTTACCTTCATCGCTACCAGTTTTTAGAACAGCTAAAGTTAAAACTAAGTACCCGATTCCTAGTAAAATCATACCGAAAGCCATTTTTGTAGGGATTTTTAAATCACCATTTTTTGTTTTTGAAAGTTTGATCCATAAAGCTGAAACAGGTAATGCTAGTAAGATAATGAATAGTGGGTTTACAGATTGGAACCAAGGTGTTGGAATTGTAAATCCACCAATTGTACGATCTACGAACTTATCTGTGTAAAGTGTTAAAGAACTACCAGCTTGTTCAAAGCCTGCCCAGAAGAATACAACGAAACAAGTTAAAATTAAAATTGCAGCTGTACGTTTTTTCTCTTGTGATGTTAAAGGTTTTTTCTCAATTACTTTTGCAGTCTTTTCTTTAGACTTTTTACCTACAACAGTTGTACCAATTGTTCCTAAGTAACGAGGTGCTAAGAAATTAAAAGCAACCTGTCCAATGATCATACCGATACAAGCTGTTAGGAATCCATATTTGTAATCTGTGAAGTAACCGCAAATGAATGGAGCGATAAGAGCTCCTAAGTTAATTCCCATGTAGAAGATAGTGAAGGCACTATCACGACGAGAATCGTTGTCGCTATATAATTGACCTAGTAAAGTCGAAATATTTGGTTTGAAGAATCCATTACCAATAACTAATAAGCCTAATCCTAAAAATAGTCCAGTTTTTGTATTCATTGAAAATAGTACGAAGTTACCAATCGCCATAATGATACCGCCAATAGTAATGGCATGTCGTTTCGTAATGAAATGGTCAGTTAACCAACCGCCGAGAATCGGTGTGAAGTATACTAACATTGTGAAAATACCGTAAATTTGAACGGCAACTGCTTTATCAAATCCTAAACCGCCACTTACTAAGCTCGTTGTTAAATAAAGAACTAATAAGCCACGCATTCCGTAATAACTAAATCTTTCCCATGCTTCTGTAAAGAACAACAAGTATAACCCTGGTGGATGTTTTTTTGGTGATTGTTGCTCTCCAGCTTTGTCTAATTTTAAAGCTGCATCCATTTTTGTTTCCCCCTAATCCTGTATAACGGATATTTATGTAATCATTTTAATTTACAAAATATTTAGAAGTCAATAGAATTATATGGAAATAGAAAGAAAATTTCTAAAAAAGTTCTATTTTTCTTCGACCGTTACTGTATTTTGCCCTGAAAACGAGATGATAAGCGTTTTCAAATGTAATAATTGAATTCTAAAAGAAAATAAAATAGTGATTAATCAGAAAATTTAGATTAAAACATTTATTCTGATATAAAGAAAATATATTCTATTTACTTTCTCAATATAACATATTGGGAATAAAAATACAAAACGAAATAATGTGACATTTAAGTGAATTGAAAAATAACCAGCTCCACAGAAGGGAGCTGGTTAAGGAAATATTATTTAACAAAGCGTTTTTCAATGTCATCTAATAGTAGGTTAGCGGCCATTACGCCACCAGCTGTATTCCAAATAACGTCATCAACTTTGTATGCTTTACCATTTTTTACTGCATTTAAATTTTTAAATAGAGGATCGTTTATATACTCTTTTTCTAGTTCAGATCCTTTTTTCTCATTTCCTTTATCGAATGTGAAGTAGAATAATACGTCACCATCCATAGCAGAAATACGCTCTTTAGATACGTTACGCTCTGCAAAATCATCTTTATTTTGATCTCCAGGACGTTTAAATCCAAGTTCTTTTAAAATAACACCAGAGAATGTATCGCCATGATAAATACGAACATCACCAGGCATGAAACGAACCATAGAGATTTCTTGGTTTACTTTATCGCCAAGTTTGCCTTTTAAATCTTTTATACGTGATTCGTAATCAGCTACAACTTTTTGACCTTCTTTTTCTTTATTTAATGCTTTTGCATAAAATCTGAAGTTATCTTTCCATTCACCACGTAATGTTTCTGAGAACACAGTAGGTGCAATTGCTTTTAGTTGTTCGTACACTTTTTCGTGGCGCATTTTATTACCGATAATTAAGTCTGGTTTTAAAGAAGCAATTGTTTCAACGTTAACTTGTCCTTCATCACCAACAACTTTTACATCTTTCATTTTATCCTTAATATGTGGATACCATGGGTCACCAGTCCAAGACTTTACAGCACCAACTGGTTTCACACCTAATTCAAGTAAAGCTTCAGTTCCTTCATTTGTTAAGATAACTACACGTTTTGGATTAGCAGGAACTTCTGTTTTACCCATTGCATGTTCTACAGTAACCACTTCTTTTTTATTATCTTCTTTTGTAGATTCTTCTTTGTTATTTGATTTTCCACAAGCGCTTAAAAGCATTGAAAATGCTAGTAAAAATACAAATACTGTAAACGATTTCTTCCGCATGAAATTCATTATGTACCCCCTACATGTTGAGAATATTTTTCAATAGCAAGCATGATATTAAGCCTTTATCTTTTGATTGTCAATACATATGGGTGAAAATAATTCTCATTTCCGTTGACAATGAGAATTAAGTTGAAATACACTAACAACGTATCATTATACATTGAAGGGGAAACGCTGCATGTTATTAAAAACAAATCGAGCAAAATGGATTGGATTATTTGTTGGAATCATTGCAGTCGTTATTTGTATTTGGGGAAGTATTATTTTCGGGTATACAAATACGAGTTGGAAACTAGCATTGGATGCTTTTTTCCATTTTAACGGTTCCAATGAACATATTATTATTCAAAATGTACGTCTGCCTAGGGCGTTAATTGCAGCTAGTGTTGGTGCTAGTTTAGCCATTGCTGGTTGTCTTATGCAAACTTTAACTAAGAATCCACTTGCTTCTCCAGATTTTATTGGATTAAATTCAGGTGCTGCGTTCTTCATAGTTGTAGCAATTGTAATCTTTTCAGTAACATCATTATCAGCTTTCACATGGATTGCCTTTTTAGGAGCGGCGGTTGCAGCTGTACTTGTATTTGCTTCTAGTTCTTTAGGAAAAGAAGGAACTACTCCTCTTAAGTTAACGTTAGCAGGGGTCGCAATTAGTGCGTTATTTTCATCATTAACACAAGGATTACTTGTGTTAAATGAAAAAGCACTTGAAGAGGTATTATTTTGGCTTGCTGGATCTGTGCAAGGGAGAAAGTTAGAAATTTTACAATCTGTATTCCCATATTTATTAATAGGATGGATTGCATCTCTTATGATGGCAGGGAAAGTAAATACATTGATGATGGGAGAAGACGTCGCGAAAGGACTTGGACAACGAACAATTTTAATGAAATCATTCGTGTTACTTATTATTGTACTGTTGTCTGGTGGTTCGGTTGCGGTTGCTGGCCCAATTGGATTTATTGGAATTATTACTCCGCATTTTGCGAGATTTCTTGTTGGAGTTGACCACAGATGGAGAGTGCCTTATAGCGGATTGTTAGGTGCAATACTACTAATATTGGCTGATATAGCAGCAAGATATGTCATTATGCCACAAGAAGTACCAGTAGGAGTTATGACAGCATTTATTGGAGCTCCATTCTTTATTTATATTGCACGTAAGAGAGGGCTTAGCAAATGAAGAAATATATTCCGTTTCGTATAGGAAAAGGTGAGCTCTCGTTTTTAATGTATAAACGAGCTTGTCTCGTCTTGTTAAGTTTACTAGTTGTTTTAATAGGATTATTCTTTGCGAGCGCAGGTATGGGAGACATGAAAATTGCTCCTTATGACGTATGGCAAGCAATTACTGGAAATGGCGATGCGATGTCAAATATGGTTGTGAATAAGTTTCGTATGCCACGTATTTTAATTGCTATCCTCGTAGGAATTGCGCTTGCTGTAGCAGGATGTATTTTACAAGGTCTCGTTCGAAATCCACTTGCTTCTCCGGATATCATCGGGATTACGGGCGGGGCAAGTGTTGCAGTTGTATTGTTTTTAGCTATATTTAGTGATAAAAATAATGCGCTAACTGTAAGCATTCATTATATGCCGTTAGCAGCCTTTGTTGGGGCAACGATTGTGGCGCTTTTTGTATATTTATTTGCATGGAGAAATGACGGGTTATCGCCGATTAGTCTTGTTTTAATTGGTGTGGGGTTTTGGGCATTAACGAAAGCGGCAACGACTTTGTTTATGTTGTTAGCACCAATTTATCAAGCGAGTCAAGCGAATGTATGGATTACAGGTACTGTTTATGGTTCTTCATGGCAAAACGTTATGGTGCTTGCACCGTGGGTTCTCATTTTAACGGTAATATCATTTATAGCTGCTAGACATTTAAATGCGCAAGAGCTAGGGGATGATATTGCGGTAGGACTTGGTGTTCCTTTAACGAAGTCACGCGTATTCATGTTATTACTTAGTACGGCTTTAATTGGGGGAGCAGTTGCCTTCGCCGGAGGAATTGGATTTGTCGGTTTAATGGCACCTCATATTTCACGAAGGCTAGTTGGTTCTTTATACGGTGCATTACTCCCAGTTGCAGCTATTGTTGGTGCAATTCTAGTACTTGCTGCAGATTTAATTGGGCGTACAGTTTTCACACCACTTGAAATTCCAGCAGGGGTATTTACATCAGCAATTGGTGCACCTTATTTTATTTATTTACTTTATAAAAGTCGGAATTCATAAAGGGAGATGAATATGCAAAAAGCATTGGAGACGAAACGTTTGACGTTGTCTTATGGTGAAACAATTATTATTGATGAGTTGAATTTAGAAATTCCAAAAGGTGAAATTACAATCTTTATCGGTTCCAACGGTTGCGGGAAATCAACTTTATTACGTTCACTAGCTAGATTATTAAAGCCAACAACTGGTGACATTTTGTTAGATAATCAAGCTATTCAAAGTATGCAAACTAAGCAAATTGCTCGTCAAATGGCAATTTTACCGCAAGGACCGCAAGCACCTGAAGGGCTTACAGTATTGCAACTTGTAAAACAAGGACGCTATCCATATCAAACATGGCTGAAACAGTGGTCAGAAAAAGATGAGGAAATGGTACAGAAGGCACTTGCAGCAACAGGTATGACAGAATTTGCTGAGCGTGATGTGCATGCTCTTTCAGGTGGACAACGACAACGTGCTTGGATTGCAATGACGCTTGCACAAGATACAGATATTATTTTACTGGATGAGCCTACTACATATTTAGATATGACTCACCAAATTGAGGTGCTAGATTTATTATTCGAATTAAATGAAACAGAACAAAGAACAATTGTCATGGTATTACACGATTTAAATTTAGCATGTCGCTATGCAGATAACATTGTAGCCATTCAGGATAAACAAATATATGCACAAGGTAAACCTGAAGAAGTGGTAGATGAGAAACTAGTACGTGATGTATTCCGAATGGAGTGTCAAATTAGTACGGATCCGTTGTTTGGAACACCGCTTTGTATACCTCACGGAAGAGGAAGACGTGTAGTTAAAGAAGTTGCTCAGGTAATGAGATAAAAAAACGATGAGTGATTCATCGTTTTTTTTATTTGGTACAAGAAAATAAGAGGAAGAGAGGAATACGTAAGCGACGTTTATACTCTTCTTCATTTTGAAAATAGGTTGGATTTGGTGTAGCTTCTTTTAATGATGTAATGGTAAATCCAGCTTGCTGTAATAATGTGAAATAATCTTCCGTTGTACGATGATATTTAATAACTTCTTGGTCAATCCATGGTTCAACCCGTTTGCCTAGTTTAAAGTAATCATCGACGAGCCAACTCGTTCTTTTACCACTTGTTTGTAAGCTTTCAAACGAAGAAGTAATAACGGGATGTTGAACGCTAAAGGTAAAGGTGCCATTTGTTTTTAAAGTTTGAAACACATTTTGAAAAATGGTATCAAGATGTTCAATATAATGTAAGGCGAGTCTAGATGTTACTAAATCAAAAGTGGAAGAGGGGTAGGTATAATCTTTGAGGTTTAAAAAATGAACAGATCCATTTTTATTTTCTAGTTGTTTTTTAGCTTTTTCATACATAAGTTCAGAGCCTTCAATGCCGGTGTAAGAGTAGCATCCCTTTTCTAATAATTCCGCGCCAAACTTAGCATCACCACAGCCTAAATCGAGAATTTGTTTTCCTCGTACATGACCAATGAGCTGAAAGAATACTGGTTTTTCAATGGATTCATTTGGGCTATTTTCTCGGTATCTTCGTTTCATATATTGTTCGAAAAATGCTGTGTTATTGTATACATCAGATTCTGTAAATGCCATGTTTGAAACCTCCTGAAATATTTTTTTAATTCTATCAAATATGAAAAGTAAATAATAGATTTATTGTAATGAATCATATATAATCTAAAATTGTAAGCGGTTACTTTAAACTATTTTTCTATAATAAATTCTGAAAACGTGTTAAGCTAGTAGAGGGATTATTAGAACTATTAAGACAATAATCCGCTTACATGAACGATGGGAGGCTTCACGATGTCTAGTAAAACACTTGCGAAATTTTTAGAAGAAAATTTAGAGGATTTAAAATCAAAGGGGCTTTATAACGTAATTGATCCGCTTGAGAGTTCAAATGGACCGATCATTACAATTGGCGGAAAAGAATATATTAACTTATCTTCAAACAACTATCTTGGATTAGCAACAGATAGCCGTTTGCAAGAAGCAGCAATTGGTGCTATTCATAAGTACGGTGTTGGAGCAGGGGCTGTTCGTACAATTAACGGTACTTTAGATTTGCATATTAAGTTAGAAGAAACAATTGCAAAGTTTAAACATACAGAAGCAGCAATTGCTTATCAATCAGGATTTAACTGTAATATGGCAGCGATTTCAGCTGTTATGGATAAAAATGATGCAATTCTTTCAGACGAATTAAACCATGCTTCTATTATTGATGGTAGTCGTCTATCAAAAGCAAAAATTATTGTTTATAAACATTCGGATATGGAAGATTTACGCCAAAAAGCAATTGCGGCGAAAGAATCAGGTCTTTACAATAAATTAATGGTAATTACAGACGGTGTCTTTTCAATGGATGGAGATGTTGCAAAACTACCAGAAATTGTTGAGATTGCAGAAGAGTTAGATTTAATGACATACGTAGATGATGCACACGGTTCAGGTGTACTTGGAAAAGGTGCAGGAACTGTAAAGCACTTCGGTCTTTCTGATAAAGTTGATTTCCAAATTGGTACATTATCAAAAGCAATTGGGGTAATTGGTGGATATGTAGCAGGGAAACAAAACTTAATTGACTGGTTAAAAGTTCGTTCACGTCCATTCTTATTCTCTACAGCATTAACACCAGCTGATGCAGCAGCTTGCATGAGATCAATTGAAATCTTAATGGAAAGCACAGAGTTACACGATCGCTTATGGGAAAATGGCCGCTACTTGAAACAAGGATTAAAAGAACTTGGCTTTAACATTGGAGAAAGTGAAACGCCAATTACACCTTGTATCATTGGGGACGAAGTATTAACACAAGAATTTAGTAAACGTCTAAATGAAGAAGGGGTATACGCAAAATCTATCGTGTTCCCAACTGTAGCAAAAGGAACAGGGCGCGTTCGTAATATGCCTACAGCAGCTCATACGAAAGAAATGTTAGATGAAGCAATTCTTAAGTATGAAAAAGTAGGAAAAGAAATGGGCATCATTTAAGTAACGACATCTTTTGAATAGCTTGCAAATGAGGAGTGGGGAAAATGAAAAAAATTCTAGTAACCGGTTCTTTAGGGCAAATTGGTTCTGAACTAGTAATGAAACTTCGTGATGTATACGGCGCATCAAATGTTATTGCAACAGATATTCGTGAAACAGATAGTGAAGTAGTAACGTCTGGTCCATTTGAAACGTTAGATGTAACAGATGGACAAAAACTACATGATATCGCAAAGCGTAATGAAGTAGATACAATTATTCATTTAGCAGCTTTACTTTCAGCAACAGCAGAAAAAAATCCGTTATTCGCATGGAACTTAAATATGGGCGGACTTGTAAATGCATTAGAAGCAGCTCGTGAATTAAACTGTAAGTTCTTCACGCCAAGTTCTATCGGTGCATTCGGTCCATCGACGCCAAAAGATAATACACCGCAAGATACAATTCAGCGTCCTACTACGATGTATGGGGTAAACAAAGTGGCAGGAGAATTACTATGTGATTATTATCATCAAAAATTTGGCGTAGATACGCGCGGTGTCCGTTTCCCAGGTTTAATTTCTTACGTAGCTCCTCCAGGAGGCGGAACGACTGATTATGCAGTTGAAATTTATTATGAGGCGATTAAAAAAGGTGCATACACCTCATACATTGCTGAAGGAACGTACATGGACATGATGTATATGCCTGATGCTTTACAAGCGATCATTTCATTAATGGAAGCTGATCCAAGTAAGCTAGTGCATAGAAATGCATTTAACATTACAGCAATGAGCTTCGAGCCAGAGCAAATTGCAGCGTCAATTCGTAAACACATTCCGACGTTTACAATGGATTATGCAGTAGATTCAGCTCGTCAAACAATCGCTGATAGCTGGCCAAACTCTATTGACGCAACTGCAGCAATGAAAGAGTGGGGCTTTAAAGCAGAATACGATTTAGACAAAATGACAACTGACATGCTGGCTAAGTTAAAAAAAAAGCTCACAGCTGAGTTAGTGATGAATTAATAGGAAGAGTCGATTCTTAGGAATCGGCTCTTCATTATTTTTGGGAGGAGAGAAGTCTTATGCAAAGAGTTGATGTCGTATACGCACTAATACATGACGAAGAAACAGATAAAATATTAATGGTACATAATGTAGAACAAAACGTTTGGTCATTGCCAGGTGGGGCTGTGGAAAAAGGTGAAATATTAGAGGAAGCACTAATAAGAGAAGTGAAAGAAGAGACAGGTTTAACCGCCTTGGCTGGGGGGCTTGTTGCGATCAATGAAAAATTCTTTGAAGAATCAGGGAATCATGCACTATTTTTTACATTCCGAGCGAATGTAGTAAAAGGGGAACTTATTGCGGAAGATGAAGGTGAAATTTCTGCAATAGAGTGGGTAGATCGAACAATTGCGAATGAGCGTTTCCCATACTATGACGGAGGATTTGAATCTTTATTAGAAGTAGCCATTCCATACAAGTTTCAACCAGAAACAAAGTAATTGAACGAAAAAACAGGAGCCACAAGGCTCCTATTTTCTATTCAATCGTCTTCAGTAATAGTTTTTTCAGCAATGGTTTAATCTTCAATCGTAAATCTTCAGCATGATTTGCAACTAAGAAGTGATGGTTATAAATGTTTTTCATCAATTGATAAGTTGCTTCTTTCGCTTCGCCTTCTTCGATGAAGATACCGATTACTTCCATACCACTTTTACGCGCGAGTTTAACAGCTTCATGCGTATCTAAAATTCCGTCTTGTTGATAGTCTAGCGCAGAAGGCTCACCGTCTGTGAAGACTAGTAAGAATTTATGTTTCTCAGGTCTTTTGGCAAGTTTTTCAGAAACGATACGAATAATATATCCGTCGCGGTTATCTTCTTCTTCACGAAGTTGCATAATTTCTGGACCAACGTTTGGCAACGTTGAGTTTTTATAATTTACAACTTCATGGATAACGTTCGGCTTATCTTCAGGTTTAGCGCTAGAGGCATCTTCCCAAAATCCGCTAATAGCGTGCGGGATTTTTAAAGACTTTAAAGCTTCATGGAATAGTACAACACTCTTCTTCGTTTCTTCCATTTTGTTATACATAGAACCAGAACAGTCAACTAATAGTTGGAATGCAACATCGAGTTCTTGTGACTCTTGTCCTTTTTTATAAAACATACGCGGTTGTTTTTCGGTATAAATACGAAGGAATTTCTTACGAAGTCTTCCGTAATATTTATCACTATTCGCATTCGTTTTATTTTCAATTGTTTTTTCGATAATTTTCTTTAATTCTTTTACATCTTTATTGACGACTGATTTGATAGCTTGGTAATCTTTTTTCTCATCTGAGTTTGGTTTGCGAGCTTCTTTAAAAGTATGAGAAGCACCTACATTATACTTACCGTATGCACCGTCGTGCTGGCTAGAAGCGTGTGAAGCCCTTGCTTCTTCTGTATCAGCGCCATCAAAGTTGGATTGTGTACTTTTTTGTGAAGTACCTTGTACAGAACCAAGTGCTTGGTCGCCATCTTCTGATTCACGGGCAGTATCACCCATCATATTAGTTTTTGTTCCGCTTTCTAATTCAAAGCGTAAAAAGTTCTCGTTTTCGTTATTTTTATTTTCACGATGCCATGTGGAGAAACTTTCATCCATTTTGTTTTTATTTTCATCGTCATCTATAAGCTGCGTATCATCATTTGCTAAATCTTCGACGCGACAGTTCTTTTCGTCTGCAAGGACAGATAAGTAAAGTGGAGCATGTCCGAAATAGTTGTTAAGCATATCGCTTTCAAGAAGCGCCTCTAAGCGATAGCGAATTTTCTCAACGATATACATAATATCTTCTGTATTACGTGCTTGGAATGTTTCATGTAAAATCGCTTCAATTTGCTCAAAATATTCATTATTAAACATTTCGTATTTATCGCTAGTTAATGAAAGATAGCATAGGCAAAATAGACGATCACCGTGATAATTACGAACACGGTTTATTTCATTTTGAGAGCCGAAATAATTGCGGTACATTTCTTTTCGACGTTTAAAAACATGCTTCGTGCCAGGACGTAAGTTCTTTACGATTTCCTCAACGCGTAAATCTTCTAATAGAACAAATAATTGTGTTAAAAACTTTTTTAGGGGCGATTCTTGCAATTCAATCGCATAAGAACGAATTAAAGTCATGTCCGAGTAATGTTTATTACCAAGTGCTTTTAAGAACACTTCGCTTTTTAATCCGATTACTGTATCTTCTTCTTTTCGATCATCCCAAAAGTGACTAATGACAACCTTCTTTTCAATTTCGTCGTAGTATGCTTTATAGCCATATTCAAGATAGGCATCGTCTTCTTTTAGAAGGGCATACATTAAGTTTTCCATTTGTAGAAACAGCGACGCATCAATTTTTTTGTCACTAAAAATTTGTCTCATAAATTATCCCTCAAAGAAATAACTTTCTGCTAATTCACGGACAGTCATTTGTTCTGTTTCATCATTAAGTTTTGCAATTATGCTTCGTTCAATCGCTCGCATAACAGGAATATATACACCTAAATCACATGCGTCGATAATACCACGAATACTTGCTGCTTCTTCACTTACACGTCCATCGCGAGCTAAAGGCATAAGGTCGCTTGCAAATGCAACAAACTTTTCAATTGTTGCAACATCATTTAATTTTGATTCTGCTAATAATAGTTCTTTTAATGTATCACCTTGAATGTAAGGAACTTCAATAATAACGAAACGGTTTTTTAACGCTTCATTTAGTTCACTTGTTCCAACGTAACCTTCGTTAATCGCAGCAATTACACGGTATTCGTCATCACCGTATACAACCTCTTGTGTAAATGGGTTTGTAATCATTTTACGGTAATCTAATGCGCCGTGAAGAAGTGGTAACGTTTCAGGTTTTGCCATATTGATTTCGTCAATATATAGGAAGTGACCGTTCTTCATTGCTTTCATAAGAGGACCGTTAACGAATGAAACTTCAGATGCACCATCTTTCGTTTGTAGTGTGTTGTATCCTAAAATACCCTCTACATCTAAGTCGACAGAGCAGTTAATGCTATGCATTGGTTTTTGGAATAAAGAAGAAAGAGTTTCCGCTAGTACTGTTTTACCACTACCAGTCGGTCCTTTTAATAGAATGTTCTTGCCAAGAAGAAGTGCTGTAATCGCATCTTCAATAATGCTATTATCAGACGCTTTATATATTTTCGTTCCGATTAAATGTGCATTTTCACCAGCTTCTTGTTTATTCTTTTCATGAATCGTAGAAAGCTGTTGTTTTAAATCAGCATGTATATGAAATTGTTCTAACATGTATTTCCCACCTAACATTATTTTCATAAAGTAATACATCTTATGATAACTTGTTTTAATATGGTATGCAAAGAAAAGGAAGGAGGATAAAGGGAAAAGAAAAAGCAATCAAGATGAAGTTGATTGCCTACAGTAAAGGAGAAATGAGCCTCATGAAAGACTCCAATATGCGTTTTTTTATACTTCTTTTTTGGAAAGAGTTCCATTTAATTTCAGTTGAATGTTTAAAATCTTCTTCAAAATCACGTTTAATGTCGTGAACTGTTTTTGATTCATAAAGCACGCTAATAATTTCGTAATTCAATTCAAAGCTACGTACATCCATGTTCGCTGTTCCAATAGTTGCAATTGTATCATCAACGAGTACAATTTTTGCATGCATAAAACCATCTTTATAACTGTAAATAGAAGCACCAGCTTTTAAAAGCGGAGTGAAATAGGATTGAGATGCTTGATCACTAATGATGCTATCACTTTTACCTGGATATAAAATCCGTACATCTATTCCGGCAATTGCACTTAAGCGTAATAATGTTAAAGTTTCTTGATCTGGAATAAAGTAGGGTGTAGCGATCCAAATGGATTTTTTTGCAGAGCCCATAACAGCTAATAATGTATTACGAATACTTTTATCATCGGAGCTTGGTCCGCTTGCTACGATTTGAACAGCACCTTCTGCATTTGAAATCTCTTTACCTGGGAAGTATTGTCTATTCATGAATTGATCCCAGGAATAAGTATTTAAACCACTAGAGGCATAGAGCCAGTCTTCTAGAAAGATTGCTTGTAATTTATATAATGCTTTTCCTTCTATTTTTAAATGACTATCACGCCAAACAGGAAATTTCTTGGAACGGCCAAGATATTCATCACCGACATTGAGTCCTCCGGTAAAACCAATTTTTCCATCTACAATAACAATTTTTCGATGGTTACGATAATTGACAGTTTCAAGTAACCAAGCTGAAAAAATAGGGTCAAATTCTACAATTTCAATCCCAGCTTCTTTCATAGGTTGCAAAAATCGTCGTCGTAACGTATTACTTCCAAGGCCATCATAAAGGAAGCGTACAATAACACCATCTTTTGCTTTTTGTATTAAAGCATCTCGAACTTTTGTACCAATTTCATCAGATTTATAAATGTAGTATTGAATATGTATATGATGCTTTGCCTGCTCTATAGCTCGCAAAATTTCTGAAAATGTTTGATCTCCGTTTGTTAAAAGTTTTGTAGTTGTTTTATCTGCGGCAGGACCACCTCCAAATTTTTGTATGACTTCTGTTAAATGTATGGAACGTTCATTTAGTGGGACTGTGAGTAATAACTCTAGTCTTCTTCCTTCTAATATTTCACGGAATAATTTTCTTTGTTCTTCTGAACGATGGAGATGTTTTTTTCTTCTCCAGCGGCTGCGTCCGAAAATAGCGTATAAAAGCACACCTATAATAGGAAGAAGTGCTAATACTAAAAACCATGCTAACGTACTTTGTGGAGATCTATTTTCTATAAAAATAACGAATGAAATTCCGACAATTGTGATGGACCATAGAGCACCGACAAATGTATATAACGAAATATACGATGTATTTAATAGGAACAGAACGATAGATACAATTGTAAATATTAATAGTAATTGAACGATAGGCTTCTTCATTTCTATATAATTCCCCTAATCTTTTTTCAATATAGACTTCTTAAATAGAAGATGTAATATGACATCTTTATTATAAGGTGTTTTGCTTTTTTTACAAAATATAGACATTTCACCTATACTTTCCGCATTTGTCCTACATACAGTGTACTATCCCATTTTTTATCCCACTCTTAACGCATATGAAAATGAAAAAATCGAAAAGGAGCGGAGAAACATGAATTATATAGAAAATAATGGATTGTACTATCGAAATCATCATCATGGAGGACACAATCATGGTGGACATCATCACCATGGAGGACACAATCACTATGATCACCATCATCATCACGGAGGCGGATGGGGCTGGGGTGGTGGTAGTTCATGGGGAGGCGGATTTTTCCCTGGAAGCTTTGCAGGAGGAGTGTTAGGCGGACTGACAGCTGGTGCATTAACAGGTGCAACAAGTGGAGGATATTATCCGGCTCCATATCCAGTAGCTTATCCATCACCATACCCTGTAACGTATCCAATGCCATACCCAGGTTATCAGCAAATACCATATTCGTATTAAACTAAAAAAGAGGCTATCCTCTTTTTTAGTTTAATACAGTATTTATTTATAAAATAATTCCAAAGTTAAGGTGGAAATATGTTAATATTTTGTTATTGTAATTCAAAAACATGCACATTAATGTAGATTTTCATATTATTATTTGTGAATAGTTATGTAGTATGATCTAATTTCTATTTCGTTATTAAAAACAAAGAGATCAGATATGAGTGGTATTAGTTGGAAACAAGGCTTGCATAGAGCTACTTAAAAGGATTGCGGTATAATAAGGCGCGAAGTAATTAGAGATATGGGAAGCTACCAGTTATAATTGAAACGGTATAATATTGCTTTTTATTACAAATAATATTATGTTATTTTAATCGGTTTATTTAAAAAGATAATTTATGTAAAGGGCTAGTATTAGAAAATGAAATATCTCTATTTCTATGAAGAGAAACAGGTTGTGTTTTAGTCAGATAGAAGCAAGGAGAGATGCGCATGCTAGAACAGAGAGGTCATGCATTATATGACTCTTCGTTGCGAGATTTAAAGTTAGCATTAGATGAGTCTTCAATTGTTGCAATTACAGATCGAAAAGGTCTTATTACATATGTAAATGATAAATTTTGTGAAATCTCTAAATACAAAAGAGAAGAATTAATTGGAAAAGATCACCGTATTTTAAATTCAGGTCATCATCCGAAAACCTTTTTTCAAAACTTATGGAAACGTATTTTGAATGGGAAAGTATGGACAGGTGAGATTCGGAATCGAGCAAAAGATGGTACATATTATTGGGTCAAAACAACAATTGTTCCATTTTTAAATGAAAAAGGAGAGCCTTACCAGTTTATCGCAATACGAAATGATATTAGTAGTAGAAAAGAAGCGGAACAGAGGTTGCGGCTAAGTGAAAGTCGTTATAGGGAACTTGCCTATCATGATGCTTTAACGAGTTTGCCGAACCGTTTGCAATTAATAACGACCGTTAATAAATTGATTGCAGATAAAAAAGAATTTGGTATGATTTACTTTGATTTGGACCGTTTTAAATTAGTAAATGATACGTTAGGTCATATGATAGGGGACTTACTTTTAAGCGAAGTCGCTTCAAGGTTGCATTATGTACTAGGAGAGAAAGATGTTCTGGCTAGGCTAGGTGGCGACGAATTTGTGCTGTTAACAAAAAATCATAGACAAGATGATATGAGGCAGTTAGCGACATCTGTGTTGTCATGTTTCCAGGCACCATTTATTCTTGAAGGCCATGAAGTATATATTTCAGCTAGTCTAGGACTTTGTTCTTATCCACAAGACGGACAAGACGTGGAAACATTATTGAAAAACTCCGACTTAGCTATGTATAGTGCAAAAGAACAGGGGAGAAATGCTGCATGTTTCTTTACAGATGAGCTACGCGCGAAAATAAATCGTAGAATGAAAGTTGAGTTTGCTTTGCAAAAGGCAATTCGTGATGAAGAGTTAGATGTAGTATTGCAGCCTATTATTGATTTGAAAACGAAGAGATATTCTGGTATAGAAGCTCTAGTACGCTGTATGACAGAAGACGGACCTATTTCACCAAACGAATTTATCCCGGTAGCTGAAGAGTCTGGACTTATTATAAAGCTAGGAGACTGGGTATTAGAAAAATCGTGCCGATTGTTTAAAACATTGCCCAATTATCAAGAAGGACTAAAGTTATCAGTGAATTTATCTATACAACAATTAATGCAGAAACGTTTTATTTTCTCTGTACGTAGCATTTTAAAGAGAACTGGTTTTCCTCCGAACCGTTTAATATTAGAAATAACGGAAAGCATAGCAGTCCGCCATTTTGATTATATTATTGCTACATTACAAGAATTAAGAAATATGGGTGTTTTAATTGCTTTGGATGATTTCGGAACTGGCTATTCTTCCTTATATTATTTAAAACAACTACCACTGGATATTGTAAAAATTGATCGTAATTTTATTCGTGAATTTCATTATGATCACGCACAACCAGAACGAACGATTGTAAAATCCGTTATTGAAATTGCTCATAGTTTAAATTTAGCAGTAGTTGCTGAAGGAGTAGAAACAGTAGAGCAAGAGAGTTTGTTACAATCAATGAGCTGTGATTATGTACAGGGATTTTATTATGCGAAACCTTTATCTGTAGGAGAGCTAAAAGAAAAGTTAATTACAGATTTTTAATAAAAAAGAGAAGCCAGCAGCTTCTCTTTATTTAATCCGTTTTTTGTGAGTCTTTCATTAGTACTGGATAAAGAATAAGACCTAATACGAACAATCCAATTCCTAAGAAGAATGTTTTTAAATCAGCAGTTCCCGTTTTGATAACCCAAATAGAGTATACCAACGCTAATGTCGTAATGATTCCATCTTTTACTCGAGATCCGGGCAGTATATCATACGTTTCTCCTGTAATAACTAATTTTAATTGGTACAAGGTAGAAACAAGGTATGGAATTAAATAGGCTAATGTTGCTACGACGATAGCGAAACTATACGCTTCTGAAACAGTACCAGAAATCGTTGAAAATAAGAAAATTTGCGTCATTATATTTGTAATCAATAGTGATTTTGAAGGACTACCTTTTTTATTTGTTTTCCCGAAAAACTTAGGGAAAAGTCCATTTTTTGCTGCCTGGTAAGGTACTTCTGAACTAACAACAATCCAGCCAACTGTAGATCCAAATAAAGATATAAGAGCGAGTAAGGCCATTATATATGCACCTTTATTTCCAATTGCTAAATTTAATGCATCTACTAACGGTTTTTGAGACTCCTTTAAAGCATCTTGCGGAAGAGCTCCCATTGTAAGTAAAGTAATTGACATGTAAATAAGAAGAGCGATAATTAATCCGAAAATCGTAGCTTTTTTTACATCGCGCTGTGATTTTGCACGATTAGAAAGCATAACTGCTGATTCAATACCGATAAATGCCCAGAGTGTTGCAATAGCAGCTGAATTGATTTGGCCACCTAATGAGATTGATTGTCCTGCTTCATTCATAAAGGTTTGACCGTCTCCGAAATTAGAGGCGTTGAAAATGAACAATGTAATTACAATAAACATTGTAAATCCGATAATTTTTGCAATAGTAGCAAGTAGATTCATATTTCCAGCTCGATCAATATTTTGCGAAAGAATATATTGAATTCCCCACAGCATAAGGCTACATACGAGGAAAGTTAATCCTTTTCCGAGCTCCAGTGAAAATCCATTTATTGAAAAAAGAATTTGCTTACTTTGTAAAACTGGAAAGAATGTTGATAAATATCCAGCAAAGGAAATAATAACAGATGCTGTTGCAGCCCAGTTAGCAGCCCAATATCCCCATGCCATACTATATCCTGCAACTTTACCAGCTTTTTTTGAAGGAAACATCGCTTGAGCATAGCTTTGTGGTCCAGCTTTTAATTCTGGTTTCCGAATCGCTAAATTTCCAAATACAAGTGCAATCATAAATACGCCAAGGCCTGTAATACTCCATGCGAGTGTAGAACCCATTGGACCTGATACTTGTGCTAAATTTGCTGGAAGCATAAATACGCCACCGCCAACCATATTCCCGATAACAAATGCTGTTAAAACCCATAATCCCCATTTTTTCGTTTCCATTTTTGTTAACTCCTTTGTAGTAAGTTTTGCTTAAACATCATTTTTTACTAGCTTTTTGACAATAAAAAAAGAGCCATGTAGATAAAAAAATACCTACATGGCTCTTTTGCCAAAGCGTAGGTACAACGGGAATAACCCTTGTACCTACGCGTAATTTTTCCGCTAGGTTTCAAGGGTTACGTATGATGATGATGTTTTTGTGCAAATGTAACTACAGTTGTTGTATAAGTAAGCATAGTTCTTTGCTCCCTTTCTCCTCTGATTTTGAAGTTAGTATACTACATGTTTTTTTGAATGAAAAGAAAAATATAAAAATTTTTATAAAAATACGTTTTAAAGATTAAATATTTACCTATATTTTTCTTGTACTGGAAAATAAGTGAGAGATTGGCAGAAGAGTGAAGCATGTTATAATACATATAGAATTAGAAGGTGACAAGGGGCTATTGTAGATGATGAGTAAGTATGAACAAATTTATACAGAAATCAGTAAATCTATTGATAATAAACAATTAAAAGAGGGATGCAAAATCCCATCAGAAACAGAATTAATGAAGCAGTATGAGGCAAGCCGAGGCACGGTGAGAAAAGCTGTAGATTTACTGCAAGAACGTGGGTATGTGCAAAAAATTCATGGAAAAGGTGTTTTTGTTTTAAAGCGAAAAAATATTGAATTTAATTTTGGCGGTATTGTAAGTTTCCAAGAAGAAAATGAACGTTTGGGACGTCATTGTATTACGGAAGTTGTGGAAATGGACAAAGAAAAAGCCACAAAAGAAATTGCAAAATTATTAAATGTAAAAGAAAAAACAGAGATTGATCATATTAAACGTGTACGAAATATTGATGGAGAAAAAGTAATTTTAGATATAAATCATTTTGTATCTGAGTTTATTCCAGGATTAACGAAAGAAATTGCAACTGCATCGATTTATAAATACATCGAGAAAGAGCTTGGGCTACATATTAGTTATTCGCAGAGGGTAATTGAAGTACAGCCATGTACAGAGGATGACAGAAAGTATTTAGATTTAAATGGAACAGACTATGTTGTCGTTGTGAAAAACTTTACACATTTGTATGATGGAAGTCAGTTTGAATATACAGAATCACGCCACCGTTTAGATATTTTTCACTTTTCGGATGTGGCACGCAGGAAGTAAAGAGGTGGAACAAAATATTGTTTCATCTCTTTTTTTTATAAAAAAAACACAAACTCGTATATACGAGTGTTGACTAACTTATATATACGAGTTAATATGTAATTGTAAACGGTATCAAAAAAAGAAAAGAGGGACGGGAATATGGGGAAAGACTATCGTAAAACAGCAGAGGAAGTGTTGCAGTATATTGGTGGGAAAGACAATATTGAACAAGCTGCACATTGTGTGACGAGGCTCCGTATCGCTTTAAAAGATGAAAGTAAAATAGATAATGATAAATTACAGTCTGTTTCATTAGTGAAAGGAGCGTTTCATAACGCTGGTATATTTCAAGTTGTAATTGGTCCAGGAGATGTAGATCGTGTTTACGCTGAATTGATAACGCTTGCGGGTATGAAAGAATCGACTGTAGCTGACGTAAAAGACTCTGGAAATCAGAAGTTAAATCCAGCTCAAAAGTTTGTAAAAATATTTTCAGATGTATTTATGCCGATATTACCAGCGATCGTAACGGCTGGTTTACTAATGGGTATTAACAATCTATTAGGCGCAAAGGACTTATTTTTTGATGGGAAAAATTTATTAGATGTTTATCCGAACTTAGGCGGGCTTTGGGATTTAATTAATATGATGGCCAATACAGCATTCGTATTCTTACCAGCACTTGTCGGGTGGTCAGCAACGAAGCGTTTTGGTGGTAGTCCAATACTAGGGATTGTTATGGGATTAATGCTTGTGCACCCGGCCTTATTAAACGCTTGGGACTATGGAAAAGCAGCGACTGGTTTAGACGGACAAAAGATTGAGTACTTCGATATTTTAGGACTGTTCCAAATTGAAAAGGTAGGGTATCAAGGTCAAATCTTGCCGGTTTTAGTAGCTGCATTTGTGTTAAGTAAAGTAGAAATTTTCTTAAAGAAACATGTACCAAATGCAATTCAATTATTAGTTGTACCAATTACAACAATCGTTGTGACAGGTGTGTTAGCATTAGGAATTATTGGTCCGGTTACACGTCATATTGGAGATTTATTAACAGTAGGATTAGTAGGTGTATATGAAACAGTACCAGTAGTTGGAGCAGTATTATTTGGAGCGTTATATGCACCACTTGTAATTACAGGTATGCATCATATGTTTATTGCAATTGATTTACAATTGATTGCACAACATGGCGGTACATTTATTTGGCCGATGATTGCTCTTTCTAATATTGCGCAAGGTAGTGCGGCACTTGCGATGTTCTGGATTTCTAAAAATCAAAATGATAAAAGTATGGCATCAACATCAGCCATTTCAGCATACTTCGGTATTACAGAACCAGCGATGTTTGGTGTGAATTTACGAAATAAGTTCCCGTTTTATGCAGCGATTATAGGGTCTGCTGTGGCAGCGATATTCATTACATTAAATGGTGTATTAGCACCTGCTATCGGAATTGGGGGATTGCCAGCATTTATTTCTATCATTCCGAAATCGATTCCAATGTTTATTGTCGGAATGATTATTGCAGTTGTAATCCCATTTACTTTAACATGGTTATTTGCAAAAAGAGTGAAACAGAAGTAGGAGGAAGTTAAACATGAAGGATTGGCATAAAAGTGTAGTCTATCAAATTTATCCGAAGAGCTTTAATAGTTATTACAATAGAGAAACCGGTGATATAAAAGGGGTTACAGAGAAACTAGATTATTTAAAAGAACTCGGAGTGGATTATATTTGGTTAACACCGATATACCAATCACCACAAAATGATAATGGATATGATGTAAGTGATTATTACAGCATTGATCCATCTTACGGAACGATGGAAGAGTTTGAAGAACTTTTAGCAGAAGCGAAAGTACGTAACATTGAGATTATGCTGGATATTGTTGTAAATCATAGTTCGACTGAACATAAGTGGTTTAAAGAAGCGAAGGAAGATAAAAATAGTCCATATCGTAATTACTATATTTGGCGTGATGAAAAAAATAATTGGCAGTCTAAGTTTGGTGGATCTGCTTGGAAATATGATGAGAAGACGGAGCAATATTATTTACATTTATTTGATGAAACACAAGCTGATTTAAATTGGGAAAATGAAAAACTTCGTGAAGAAGTATATGATATGATGCGTTTTTGGCTGGATAAAGGGGTAACAGGATTTCGATTAGATGTCATTAACTTAATTTCAAAAGACCAATGCTTCTTAAACGATGAAGGTAGTACTGCGACAAGTGATGGACGCAAGTATTATACAGATGGTCCGCGTGTTCATGAATATTTACAAGAGATGAACCGAAATGTTTTTGCAGGAAAAGATGTCATTACAGTTGGAGAAATGTCATCTACGACAATTGATAATTGTATTAAATATTCTAATCCTGAGCGTAATGAATTAAGCATGACGTTTAGTTTCCATCATTTAAAAGTAGATTATCCGAATGGTGATAAGTGGACGAAAGCAGAGTTTGATTTTATTAAATTAAAAGAGATTATGTCTAACTGGCAAATTGAAATGCAAAAGGGCGGAGGATGGAATGCGTTATTTTGGTGTAATCATGACCAGCCTCGCATCGTGTCACGCTTTGGTGATGATGGAAAGTACCGAAACGAATCTGCAAAAATGTTAGCGACAGCCATGCACATGCTGCAAGGAACGCCTTATATTTATCAAGGGGAAGAAATCGGTATGACGAATCCTAAATTTGAGTCCATCGAGCAATATCGTGATGTAGAATCGTTAAATATATACGATATAAAGCTAAAAGAAGGGCTATCAAAAGAAGAGATTATAGGGATTTTAAAGCAAAAATCTCGTGACAACTCTCGCACTCCGATGCAGTGGAATGAAGAGATGAACAGTGGTTTTACAACAAGTACACCTTGGATTTCAGCGGCTGAAAATTTTAAAGAAATAAACGTAGAGAAGGCATTAGAAGATAAAGAGTCCGTATTTTATCATTATAAAAAGTTAATAGAGCTTAGAAAAACGTATGATGTAATTACAGAAGGAGAATATGCTATTTTGGATAAAAATGATCCTAAAATTTGGGCATATACTCGTACTACAGAAAGTGAAGTACTACTTGTTATAAATAACTTCTATGGAGAAGAAATAACGTATTCAGTACCAGCGCACGTTCAGTTAGATGGAATGAAACAAGAAGTACTACTGTCGAATTATAAAGATGCCAGCAAGGATATTGCAAAACTTAACTTAAGACCATATGAATCAATTGTGTATCGATATACGAAATAAAAAGGTTGTATGCCCGAGCGGCATACAACCTTTTTATTTTAAGACACCACTATACAAAATGCTTACTTCTACTTCAGGTTTGAATTTTACTTTTGCATAATCTTTATTCCAATTTTTTTTCTTCCATAAGTTAGGATGATAAGCGATAAGATGTCTTCCAATACCGAAAGCATCACAATTTGCTTTTTGTAGTTTTTGTGTTATTTTTTTCGCTTCTTTCGTGAGTTGCTTAGAAAGTTCTTTATTTAGTTTTTCTCTATCGTCCATTGTATACATATTATCTCTTGGAGATTCAAGTGCTATAACTTTTAATTGGAGCTTAATGTGAGCATAAACATTTCCTTTTTTATCTGTTGTTATTTTTAAGTCGCGTTTTAATTTTCGATTACTAATTTCCATTGTTAAATAATCAGATGTCTTCTCAGATTCATCACTAGTCAGTTTTTGGGTTATACGGGCACTTGTTCCCATTTTTCCGGTTAATAACACGAATAAAACAGATTGTTGCAAAGGTAAATGCCCAGTTAATTTATCATTGTTAAATAAAGCTAACCCGTTTGTAACTACTTCTTTTCCTTTTATTTTTATAGAAGGAAGGGTAAAGTCTTTACCGGGATCTAACATTTTTGTAGCAGCTGTTTCTAAAGTTTCTTTTGGAAATACACTCATATCTTCTAAGCTTTTCACTTTTTTCTTTAGAAAATCTCCAATTAGTAAATTTCCTATTTTCTTTTTTTCGAGTATCTCCGATGTTTCACCATCTACTGCAATAAGTTTTACTAAAGCAGTTGGGTTTGTTGGATCTCGAAAGCTGACATCTAAATAGGGGAGTATACCCTTTTTTAGAATTTTGGTTCCGAGTAATTGAACACCATATTTAAAATAGCGAATATTCCCAGTCACATTTTTTTTTAGGGTATCGCCTGTATCCATTATGTTATGCCCGGTTGCTGAATATATTTCATTCTCAAATGAAGATTGCTCTCCGCTTGAACTTTTTACGAGCTCGATTGTTTGCTGGAGTTTATTCTCTTCCGTAATATCAGCTCCAACGCTATAAGCTAAACTTGCCTCCCTTAATGGTTCTTGATCCCAACAGCCAGAAAGGAGGGAACTAGCACATAATATTAAAAGTAATTTAACTCTTTTTGGGAACATACTGTTCTCCTTTCTTCTTTCTTATTATTGAATAAAGTAGAAATAAAAGAGGGAGAACAACGATGAAAATATAGGTGAACTTATCAGTGAAAGTTGAAATTACTTTTAATTCTTCAGGTGTATCTATAAATAAGGCTACACTAAAAGCAATAATACCAACGATTGGAACAGCCTTTTTATGATTAGCAAGGTTGAATATATGTCCAATTCCGATTGAAGCAGCGCAGTAATAACTAGCAATAGAAGCGACAACTGTTATCATCCAAATTGGGATGAAGATTAGGTCCGTTCGATCTATAATTCCAATATGCAAGGAGCGTAATAAGTAAGCAACTGGCTCTGGAATAAGCTCAATTTGCTTTGGACTAAATACGATAAAGCAAATCCAAACGGTAAAAGTATAAAAAAGAGTTACAAATCCATTGGCGATAGAAATGGCCTTCAGTTTTGCAATAGAACTCCCATTTACTTTTGGGAAAGCGATAAGAATAATTTCAAAACCATACATGGCTGTAATTGTTTCCTTGGATGCTTGAATTATATTCCACCATCCGGCTTCTGTAATAGGAAAAATATAAGAGAAATCAGCTCGTGAAAGCCCTAGGGCAATTAAAAGAGCCATTGGAATAATGAGAATAGAGGCCATGACATAAAATCGTACGATGACTTTAAATGTGTTATAAGCTACATAACAACAAGCTACTGTACATAATATGAGAATTGCAGACCACGGAGTTGCGTGTAAAACCCATACTTTAATGACGTTACAAGCATTCAACATAACCGTCATACCGATAAGGGTAAAATAAAAAACATAAGAAAAGCCCAATAGTTTTCCTAACTTATTACCAAATAGCATACAAACACTTTTATACATATCTGCATCAGGAAATCGTTTTAAGAAAAGCCACATAAGTAAAATAATAAGTTGAATGGCAAGCCCCGCGATGAGCGCAGAAATCCAACCACCACCTTTTGCTATCGGATGAAGCCGGTTAGGTAGAGATAGTATACCGACCCCAATTTGGCATTGAATAACGAAAAAGGTAAATTGAACAAGTGAAATTTTACTTTGCGTGTTTGTCACCGTCCTCATCCTCTCTCGTTACATGTTGGCGCTGCATTTTTTTCGGTTTTGGATCATGTGGTCTTTCCCAAAATGACCAAATTGGTAGTCTTATGAAAGAATCTTTCATATCTTTAATCCGCATCGGGGCAACAGGAGAAAGATATGGTGTATGAAATGAATGAAGCTGACATAAGTGAACGAAAGTTATAATGAGACCGAATGATATTCCTACATATCCGAATATGGCAGCAAGGAGCATTAATGGAAAACGAAGAATCCGAACTGCTGAACTCATATCGTTTGATGGAACGAGAAAAGATGAGATTGCAGTTAAAGCTACAACGATGATCATTGTGTAAGAAACGAGTCCAGCTTTTACAATTGCATCCCCAATTACTAAACCACCTACAATACCGATTGTTTGTCCAACGCGGCTCGGCAAGCGAATACCAGCTTCTCGTAATAACTCGAAAATTAACTCCATTAAGAGAGCTTCAAAAATAGGAGGAAGCGGTACTTTCTCTAATGAAGCTTTAATCGTATACACAAGTTCGAGCGGTAACACATCAGGATGAAAAGCAACAGTTGCAATATATAAAGCTGGTAAGAGAAAGGCAATTAAAAAACTTACTAAGCGAATCATTCGGACGAAAGAACCGACAATCCAACGGTTATTATAATCATCTGGTGATTGATAGAAAGCAAATAACGTAACAGGAACGATGAGCGCTGTTGGATCTCCATCAGATAAAATAGCAACACGCCCTTCCATTAAATTAGCAACAGTTCTATCTGGACGCTCTGTATTTAATTGCTGCGGAAATGGGGAGAAAGACGTATCCTCTATAAATTCTTGTATGTATCCTGGTGGCATAAGTGCATCCGTTTTAATGGTTTCCAATCTTCTTTTCACTTCTATAACTAAATCGTCATTCGCTATATTTTGCATATAAGTAATTGCCACTTTCGTGTGCATTTCTTCACCGAGTGTAAAATACTTAACAACTAAATTTGGACTCTTAATGAGTTTACGAATAGAGGTTAAATTAGTTGCTAGATCCTCTACAAAACCAGTATGTGGACCGCGCACAACTCCTTCATTATCAGGCTCTGCTATATCTCTCTTTAAAGATAAGGTTGTTTCGAAAATACAAAAACTGTCGACGTGTTCATGAAAATATAAGGATTTACCTTGTAATAAAAGTTGTATCCCATAATTTAAATTCGTTTCTTTTTTCATATTTAACGTAGAAAAAGCTTTATCTAAAGATAAATCTGATCGCGTTAATAATGGCTCAAGGACTAACTGATGAATTAGATTTGGATCTGCTAAAGATTCGATATATAAGATTGCTCCTTTTCCGTTTTGAAAAGGGAGATCTAATTTTTTTATATCATCAGAATGAGAAAGTTTATTTTCAATGTAATTAATGTTCTCCGGAAGTGATGGAAACATATGCTTTTGGTTTTTACTCTCTTGTTGTTCTTTTTGCTCTGTCATAATTTCCACCTCTCTTAAAGTGCAATTGTTTCTGTTAATTTTTGTCGTTTGTGAGAAATTTATGCTTGAATTATTTTAAAAAAAGAGGATTGAAGGTTACGTTACATTGTCTTTTGTGCATTATTCAATTTCATAGCAGTACTTCTAACATTTGTGTCGAATTAAGAAGATATATAGGAGGGATACATATGGAAATAGCTGTAGAACGTGTTTTTACGAAAGAGATTTTAAAAAGAGCAGCGAATTTGTTTCATGTAACAGTGGAAGAAAAGCCACTTGGAGATTTTGAGAATTATATTTTTAAGGCGAAGGGTGATAATGATGAAGATTACGTATTACGTTTAACACATTCTTCTCATCGTTCTAAACAAGAGGTAGAGGCCGAACTAGATTTTTTACGATATGTTGCGGAGAATGGGGCAAAGGTAGCAGGACCTCTTTATTCAACGTCTCGAAATCTCGTAGAAGAAATCGTAGCAGAGGATGAAACTTTCTTTTTCGCTTCCTTATTTACATATGCAAAAGGTGAGCAAGTAAAAGGAGAGGAATCGCCTTATTGGGGCGAGCCTCTCTTTGAAGCATGGGGAAAAGCGATTGGGCAACTGCATCGCCTTACAATGGAATATCCTAAAACAGACTATCGTGATACGTGGGAAGAAGACGAGAGTGGGATTGTTAATGAACTAGAAGATGATCAAGTGAAAAAAATCGCTGCGGTATTAATGGATGAGATAAAGGCTCTTTCAATTGAAAGAGAAACGTTCGGCCTTATGCACGGGGATATTCATCCAGGTAATTTTCATTATGATGGTAAAGAGTTAACAATCTTTGATTTTGATGATGCAGCTTATAATTACTTTATACATGATTTAGCGATGGTTCTTTATTACTCTGTTCTATTTACACCGTGGACAGCAGAAGAGAAGACAGATTTTGCTCGTAAACAGTTACAAGTGTTACGAAAAGGATATGAGTATGAGCACAGGCTGGCGGATAGTTGGTATGAATCGTTGCCACTATTTTTACGTTTACGTGATATAGGTTTATATGGAACGCTTCAGAAGAAGTTTAAAGGGAAAGATATGCCTGATAACTTCTTGAAATTATCAGAAGAGCTATACGAAAGAATTATTAAAAGAGAAGCAATTGTGAATATATAATACATTTAGTTCAAAACAAAGTATATAAAACAAATATATACTTTGTTTTTTTATACAAAAATATGTTTACTTTATTAAAATAATATTGTCCTAGATTCGGTATGCACTTATAATTTTATATATATTCTGAATATTCTTTATAAAGAAGGAGGGGGAATGTTGGAAACTTTCGTAAATTGGTTAAATAATATTGTTTGGAGTCCAGCACTTGTTTATTTATGTTTAGGAGTAGGTTTATATTTTTCCATTCGAACGAAGTTTTTACAAGTAAGGCACGTAGGAGAAATGGTGAAGCTGACATTTCAAGGAGAAAAATCAGAGGCTGGTGTTTCTTCATTCCAAGCGTTAGCACTTTCGTTATCAGGACGTGTTGGGACAGGGAATATCGCTGGGGTAGCAACAGCGGTTGCATTCGGTGGACCAGGAGCTGTATTTTGGATGTGGGCAGTAGCCTTTTTAGGGGCAGGATCAGCTTATGTAGAATCAACACTCGCGCAAATATATAAGACGAAACATCAAGGGCAGTTTCGTGGTGGACCTGCTTATTACATCGAAAAAGGTCTAGGAGTTAAATGGTATGCTTTAGTATTCGTTGCAGCGACAATTCTTGCAACAGGACTTTTACTACCAGGCGTACAAGCAAATAGTATTGCTGTAAGTTTAGAAACGGCTTTTGGTATTAATACTACCGCATCAGGGGCTATATTAGTTGTCGTATTAGCTCTTATCATTTTCGGTGGAGTAAAGCGAATTGTTAACGTAGCGCAAGTTGTCGTACCTTTTATGGCAATAGGCTATATTTTAGTAGCTTGCGTCATTGTTGCTATGAATATTGAAAAATTGCCAGAAGCATTTATGTTAATTATAAGAAGTGCATTTGCATTAGAAGCTGCTTTCGGTGGTATTATCGGTTTAGCAATCTCTTGGGGGGTAAAACGTGGTATTTATTCCAATGAAGCAGGACAAGGGACTGGACCACACGCAGCAGCAGCAGCCGAAGTATCACATCCAGCTAAGCAAGGTTTAGTGCAAGCATTTTCCGTTTACATTGATACATTATTTGTTTGTTCAGCAACAGCATTTATGATGATTATTACAGGCATGTATAACGTATTTGATGCAAGCGGAAAAAACTTTATCGTTAATAAACTAAACGGTGCTCAGCCAGGACCAGGATATACACAGGCGGCGGTAGAATCTGTTTTCCCTGGATTTGGAAACGGTTTCGTTGCAATCTCGTTATTATTCTTCGCGTTTACAACAATTATGGCGTATTACTACATTGCAGAAACGAATATTGCGTACTTAAATCGTGATAAAGACCGTCCTTGGATGTCTATGGTACTAAAGTTTGTATTTTTAGGAGCTGTATTCTATGGATGTATAAAAACAGCAGCAACGGCTTGGGCTTTAGGCGACATTGGGGTAGGAATTATGGCATGGGTAAATATCATTGCGATTTTACTATTACAAAAACCTGCATTAGTCGCATTAAAGGATTATGAAAAACAGAAAAAAGAAGGAAAAGATCCAGTATTCGATCCAGGGCCATTAGGAATTAAAAATGCTGATTTTTGGGAGCATGAATACGGGAAAGATAAGAAAGAAGAAGTATCTTAACAGAATAGAAATGAAGAAGCAAAGGGGAAACTCTTTGCTTTTTTTTATGGACAAATTGAAGCTAAAAGTTATTTTTGGGACTATTTTTGAATATAAAAAGAATGTACATGCATTGTTAGGGGAAGGGGGAGTATGTTGATAGAATTTCGTAATGTAAATAAATATTATGGTAACTTTCAAGTTTTGAAAAATATTAATGTGCAAGTGAAAAAAGGCGAAGTGGTAGTAGTTGTCGGGCCTTCAGGATCAGGAAAAAGTACATTGCTTCGATGTATAAATCAATTAGAGGCAATTACAGATGGAGAATTAATTGTACAAAATACAGAGGTACACAATAAAAAAACGGACATGAATGAATTGCGGCGAAATATTGGGATGGTCTTTCAACATTTTTATTTATATCCACATAAAACGGTTCTTCAAAATATTACATTAGCACCGATTAAAGTAAATAAAGTTTCCAAAGAAGAAGCAGAGAAAACAGCAATGCTTTATTTAGAGAAAGTAGGAATCCCAGAGAAGGCTAATGTATATCCGCATCAATTATCCGGAGGACAACAACAAAGGGTAGCAATTGCTAGAGGACTTGCGATGCAGCCGGAAATTATGCTGTTTGATGAGCCTACGTCTGCTCTTGATCCAGAGATGATTGGAGAGGTACTTGATGTTATGAAGGCCCTGGCTAAAGAAGGGATGACGATGGTTGTCGTTACACATGAAATGGGATTTGCTAGAGAGGTAGCAGATAGGATCTTATTTATGGATGATGGTCAAATTATTGAAGATACAACACCGGCGCACTTTTTTGCAAACCCTGAACAAGAAAGAGCTCGTTTATTTTTAAGTCGGGTGCTAAATCATTAGAGGAGGAATTTCATGCTTAAAATGAAAAAATTATTTACTTTAATCGTATTTTCATGTTTATTCGTGCTTGTTGTTGCTGGTTGCGGAAGTAAGAAAGATGAGGCAAAGGAAACAAATACGAAGCAAGGCGGGGCTGTTGAGCAAATTAAGAAACGAGGGAAATTAGTAGTTGGGGTGAAGAATGATACGAATTTATTTGGATTAAAAAATCCTTCAACAGGGCAGGTAGAAGGATTCGATGTTGATGTCGCGAAGGCACTTGCGAAAAAGATTCTTGGAGATGAAAAGAAGCTAGAGCTGAAAGAAGTAACGTCTAAAACACGTATTCCAATGCTGAAAAATGGTGATATTGATGCAATTATTGCAACAATGACAATTACGGAAGAACGCAAAAAAGAAGTGGATTTTTCAGATGTATATTTTAAAGCAGGACAATCGTTACTTGTGAAAAAAGGAAGCAATATTAAGAGTGTCGATGATATAAAACAAGGCGTTAAAGTATTAGCTGTAAAAGGGTCAACATCTACAAATAACATTCGTCAAAAGTCACCAGAAGCGACTGTATTAGAGTTTGAAAATTATAGTGAGGCATTTACAGCGTTAAAGGCAGGTAAAGGTGATGTGTTAACGACAGATAATGCGATCCTTTACGGAATGGCAAAACAAGATTCTAATTATGAAGTAGTAGGAAAAATTTTCACAGATGAACCGTATGGAATTGCAGTGCAAAAAGGGGCAGATGATTTAACGAAAGAGATTAATACTTTAATTAAAGACATGAAAGCAAGCGGAGAGTATGACAAATTATATGAGAAATGGATTGGACAAAAACCAGAAAAGTAGATAGTAAAAGTGAGAGGATGAGAGTACTCATCCTCTTCTTGTAAAGAAAGAGGGGAGAATATGTGCCTGATTTTTCTATATTAACGAATAACATTGATATGTATTTAGAAGGATTTAAATATACAGTTATGTCTAGTGTAATTGCATTGATAGGCAGTTTTATTTTAGGAGTAATTTTGGCAGTAATGCGTATTGCACCTATTCGTATTTTAAATTGGATAGGATCAGCTTTTGTGGAGTTTGTAAGAAATATTCCACTCGTATTAATTGCATTTATATTCTATTTTGCTTTACCTGTAATAGGAATTACTTTAAATGGTTTTGTAGCAGGAACAGTTACGCTTACGGTATATACGGCAGCTTTTATTGCAGAAGTAATTCGCGCTGGTATTTTATCAGTTGCGAAAGGGCAGATGGAAGCTGCTCGCTCTTCAGGGCTAACGTATGTGCAGGCGATGTATTATGTTGTCTTACCCCAAGCAGTGAAAATTGTAATTCCCCCTTTAGGAAACCAGTTTCTCAATTTAGTTAAAAACTCCTCAATACTTGGAATTATTGCTGGTGCTGATTTAATGTATCAAGGAGATTTAATTTCAACGAAGACGTTTGTTACGTTTGATGTTTATATATTTGTCGGGATGTTTTATTTAATATTAACAATTCCGCTCAGTATGCTAGTGCGTTATTTAGAAAAACGCTTAGCAAAGGAGGCGGTGTAAATGGATTTCAAGGGAGCAATTACAGGAGATCATATTCTATTTTTATTAAAAGGATTACTTATAACATTAGAGGTAGCGCTCATAGCAATTGTACTTAGTTTTATTATTGGAAGTGTAATCGGTATATTGCGCTACACGAAAATACCTGTCGTCTCACAAATATTAGGAGTTATAGTTGAAGTGATTCGAAACTTACCACTACTTTTAATTATATTTTTCACGTATTTTGCACTTCCAGAAGCAGGCTTGAAATTAGAAATTATAACAGCTGCAATTGTTGCTTTAACAATATTTGAGGCAGCAATGATATCTGAAATTGTTAGAAGTGGTTTATTGTCTATTGAAAAAGGGCAGGTTGAAGCCGCAAGATCTTCGGGATTAACTTATGTGCAAGCGCTTTGGCATATTATTTTGCCACAAGCATTAAGGAGAATGGTTCCGCCGCTTGTCAGTCAATTTATTTCATTGCTGAAGGATACGTCGCTAGCGGTTGTTATATCACTCCCTGAGCTTATGCATAATGCTCAAATTATTAGCGGGCAAAATGTGAATTACATGATTCCAACATTTATATTAGTAGCTTGTATGTACTTTATCGTAAATTATAGTTTATCAATTTTATCGAGAAGATTAGAACTTCGTTGACTCTTACAATATATGTAAGGGTTTTTTCCTTGTTTCTCCTTATTTTCCTCTAAATAGAATCTAAATCTTGCAATAATTCGATTTTTATATTATTTTATCAGAAAAGTTTTAATTTTATATAGAAAATGTAATCGCTTTCGTGTATATTTTTATTATCAGAAAATTTTAACAAGATATAGGGGTATTGGTAGGGGGAGGATTTAGATGCAGCAACCAACGAATGAGAAATTACATCGCACGATGAAGAGTAGACATTTATTTATGATCGCACTTGGTGGTGTAATCGGAACTGGTTTTTTCTTAGGTTCAGGTTACACTATTAATCAGGCTGGACCAGGGGGAGCCATCCTTTCATATTTAGTAGGCGGATTTATTATGTATTTAACAATGCTTTGTCTTGGAGAGTTAACGGTAGCTATGCCGGTTTCAGGATCTTTCCAAAAGTATGCAACGAAGTTTATTGGACCAGGAACGGGCTTTATGATTGGCTGGTTATACTGGCTTGGCTGGGCAGTAACAGTGGGGCTAGAATTAACGTCAATCGGTTTAATGATGAAAAGATGGTTTCCAAATGTTGATGTTTGGGTATGGTGCCTTGTATTCGGTGTTATTTTATATGCTTCAAACGCAATTTCGGCAAAAAGTTATGCTGAATTAGAATTTTGGTTTTCTAGTATTAAAGTAATTACAATCCTTGCATTTGTCGTTCTTGGTGGTAGTGCATTATTAGGATTTATATCATATGACGGAAAAGAAGCAGCACCTCTTTTCTCTAACTTTGTAAGCGATGGTGGACTTTTCCCGAATGGACTAGCTGCCGTACTACTTACAATGATTACAGTTAACTTCTCATTCCAAGGAACAGAGTTAATCGGAATTGCAGCGGGAGAAAGTGAAAATCCAGAAAAAACAATTCCACGTGCGATCCGTAATACAGTATGGCGCATTATGTTATTCTTCATTTTAACAATGACAATTTTAGTAGGATTAATTTCTTGGAAAGAAGCAGGCGTAATTGAAAGTCCATTCGTAGTCGTATTTGATAAAATTGGTATTCCATACGCAGCTGATATTATGAACTTCGTTATTATTACTGCGTTATTATCTGTAGCGAACTCTGGATTATATGCAGCGACGCGTATACTATGGTCACTTGCAAATGAGGGAATGGCACCAACTTCCTTCCAGAAAGTAAATAAGCGTGGTATTCCAATTACAGCGCTAGTCGTAACGATTGCGGTAGCTGGATTATCTCTATTCACAAGTTTCCTTGCAGAAGATACAGTATACATGTATTTATTATCGATAGCTGGTTTATCGGCTGTTTCAAGTTGGATCATTATTGCTCTATCGCAACTTCGCTTTAGAAGTCAGTATATAAAGGGCGGAGGAAAGTTAGAGGACTTAAAGTATAGAACACCACTATACCCGATTGTTCCAATTTTAGCTTTAATTACAAATAGCATCGTTGTTATTAGTTTAGCGTTTATTCCTGAACAAAGAATGGCGTTATACTGTGGTATTCCATTTATCATTTTCTGCTATATATATTATTATATTAGTAAGAAACGGCAGAAACCGATGAAAGTGGAGATGGAAAAAACAAATGAAACTAACAATCAAACACGATGATATAGAAGCAGATTTATCGTATGGTCAATTAGCGATTGGAAAAGAAAACGGGTATTCACCGTTACAATTACTCATTTCTTCTATCGCAGGATGTAGTGCAATTGTCTTTCGAACAATTTTAGAAAAGAAACGTATTCCATACGATACGTTTACAATCGAAACTGAAGTTGGTAGAAGTGAAGCTTTATCGAAGCCAGTTGAAAGTGTCCATTTGCACTATAAAATTAAAGCACAAAATGTTACAGAAGAGCAGCTGGACAAGGCGCTGCAACTTGCAGTGAAAAATTGTACGATTGTTCAATCTGTAAAAGATAGTATAAAGGTTACGGAAACAATTGAACTAATAAAATGAAACATAAAAACGTGAGAATACGGCTCTCACGTTTTTATGTTTTTAATAAAGGGGGAAATATGATGGAATGTTTAGGGTGTAAATTAGCAGGCGGAGAGGAAATTATATATAAAATATATGAAGATGATTATGTAACTTGCTTTTTAGATCATGCGCCTTTCTACCCAGGACATACTTTAATTGTGCCAAAGCAACATGTTGTAGAAGTAGACGAATTAGATGATGTTGTAGCCAAATCCGTTATGGATGCTTCTAAGCTTATTGCAAAAGCGATTAAGATAGTATATAAACCTGACGGAGTTACAGTTTGTCAAAATGGTGGAGTATTTAACGAGTTAACACATTATCATATGCATGTCGTACCAAGATATAAAGAGCGTTCGTTTGCTGAGTTTTATATGGTACAACCGGGAGAAAAGAAGAATCATAACTTGGAAGAGACAAAGAATTTGTTAAAAGAAGCGATAGAGCATATGCTGCTTACTGAAAAGGCGTAGCGGTCAGGAAAATTCTAATATTAAAAAGCCCAATTTCTCAGTTAAAATAGAGAAATTGGGCTTTTGTTTATTCTATTATTAAATTTTATAAATAAAAAGATTTTGCAGTGTCACAAAGTATAGCGCTTATTCGTTATATAGAGTGAGAGGAGGAATTATATGAAAGTTACAAACAACGATTATGAAAAGATGGAAGAGCTATATGAGTTGTATGAACAAAAGATTTATTATGTAGCGTATTCTATTTTAAATAATATTCAACAGGCTGAAGATGCGGTTCAAGAGACGTTTATTACTCTTTATAAGAACTTGGAAAAGCTCCATAGCTTGGCTACTCGAGAGCTTAAACGCTACATTTTGAGGGTCGCGAAAAACAAGGCGATTGATAGTTACCGGAAAAACAAACGACATGAAACATTTTTAGAAGAATATGAAAGAGAATCTGTAGAAGCAGTAGATGAAAATATTGAAGAGTGGGAAAAACGTGTAATGTCCGAGGTTCAAATTGATGCATTGCTAAAAGAGTTAAACGAATCTAATAGACAGGTGTTTAAGTACAAAGTCTTCTATAACTTAACGTATCAAGAAATTTCAAGTGTCATGGGGATAACCGAGGCAAATGTCCGCAAGCAGTTTGAACGCGCTCGAAAACGAGTCCAAAATATGATAGGAGGTATACAACATGACGAATTCAAAGAACTCCAAAGAAATATATGAACTTGCTGAAAAAATTGCTTTAGATGATTTTGATAAACTTGAAGAACAACATGAATTTTCACATACATATACGCGCAAAAAGAAATTGTTTATGGAGGAAATGAAGCCGCAAAATGGACAACCGCTGAAAAAGCGTAAAAGACATCGTATGTTAATCGCTGCTGCTTGCTTATTGATCGGCATGCCGACAACCGTTTTTGGAGCAGTAAAAGTCTATAATATGATCGTTCAAAAACAAAATTATGAAGTAAATATTTCAGTAACAAATAAGGACTCGAAAAAGGCTGATAAGTGGTATAAGCTGAAAATCGATAAATTACCAGAAAATATGGAAGCAATTGATGACTCTGCTATGAAATATTCCTTTAAAGATAACTACGCAATGGGTGGATTTTCATTCGTTCTTTGGAGAGTAGGAGGGAATTCAGATTTTCCAACTCTGTACTCGAAAAATTATGAAGAAAAAGAGATAAATGGTAAGAAGGCAGTAATTGTCCATAGAGAAAATGGTAATAAAGATTTAATGTTTAATAGAGTAACTTTTCTCTATTTTGAGGAAGAAGGAATTATGTTACAAAGTTATATTGGAAATGATATAAACGAAGAACAAATGATAGATGTGCTAGGGAGCATTTCACTTGAGCCCACGTCAAAAGAAAAGTCATCATATATAAGCGATTATGATAAAAAGTATTTTAGCCAAGAAAGTAAAACAACTAAGGTAATTCCTTTGAAGAAGGATAGCAAACGACTATTTCATATAGGGCAAAAGGTTCCAGTAACGATATCTATGGATAACAGTCAAATTGAATATGTGATAGAAAAAGTTGAAGCCTTTGATTCAATCAAAGATTTTAAACAAGAGAACTTTAATGAAATGGGCTTAGGAATACTAAGCAGGAATCAAGCTTTGGATCAAGCTGGACAATTGATACCATATAGAAGAGATAAATATAAAATTGGAAATGGTAAAGATTCAATTGATCAATTAGTAGAATCAAAATTAATTCATCCTAAATTTGTCTACCTGACAACAAAAGTGAAAAATATAGGTAAACAGGCGACAGAAGAAATCTATATGACTCCATCTATAAAAGTTCTTGAAGATAAAGGAAATGCATGGCAGTATGCTGGGAAAGATGGAATCGCAGAAAAAAATATTATGACAGGCGAAGTTGATTATTTAGAGCCTCATGGAGATGGAAAAAGCTTTTACAATATTGGCAGTATCACACCAGGAGAAACGGTAAAAGTTAATTTAGGTTATTTTGTAGATGAAGATAAATTAGATTTAATCTTTTTGGATGCTTTCAATTACAGAGGGATTGGTGACACTGAAAATATGAATTCGAAAAATCGTTGGTGGTTTGATATTCGTCAATAATAAAACAATAGGAACAACAGGACAAAGAAGCTGCTTATATTTAGCAGCTTTTTTCGTCTTCATACATATGTAAAACTTCTTTCGCACGCATACGTAAACCATCTATCAATTCTGTCGGTTCTAAAACTTTTGCATCTTTTCCGAGTCTATAAAATAAAGGGGTAATAAAATTGATTTCTCCTTTATCAATTGTTGAATTTATATATCCTGTCCCATCCTCGTTTACTATAACGAATTCCTCAAGATAAGGGACGCTTTTACATTGGCGTACGCCTTCTGGTGTCAGTAAAACATGTAACTGAGTAGGGATGTGTACTACGTTAGAGTTAGAGGAAAACCACTCTTCTAAATTCATGAATGTATCCTCATTTTCTTTCGTTGATAATATAGAAAGAATACGATCGATGCGATACAGTAATACTTTTTTCCTGTCATAGTCATAGGACGGTAAGTACCATAGCCCGTCATGAGCATATACACCGATAGGATGAACATGTTTTGTTTTTATCCCCGTTTTAGATTCGTATTGAAAGTGTAAATTTTTATTTTCAATAGCCGCTGTTAACACTTCGTTTAAAAGTGGTGTATCAATTGTTCTCTTCGGATTCCAAAAGGCGATATAAGAACGTATTTTGTCAACTTTCGCTTTCGCATCATGTTGTAGGGAGCTATATAGTTTATGTGTAACGGAATTTATTTCTGTGTTAAAAGGTAAGTCTCTGTAGTAGCTTAAAGATTGAAAGGCAAAAAAGATGGAAACTGCTTCTTCTTCGGTAAATAAAATAGGCGGAATTACTCTATTCGTTAATACTTTATATCCTCCGTTGCGACCTTGTTCAGCGTAAATGGGTAATCCCATATCACTTAAATCTAAAATGTATCTATGGACAGTACGAACGGAAATATTAAATTCATCGGCTATTTCTTGAGCAGTAAATGCCTTTTTCGCAGAAGCAAATATAAGAATATCTAATAAGCGTTTAGCTTTTGACAAATGTATCACCTTTTTTCTTTTTAAACATGACACAAATTGTCGTGTTTTATTGTTAGTATATTGTTTACATCATATGTTATCAAGATGAGATGCAAGGAGGAAAAGATATGTCACGTGAAATAGTTTTATTTATTGCGGCGAGCTTAGATGGATATATTGCGAAAGAAAATGATGATTTACAGTGGTTAATGGAAACGGAAGGAGAGGGAGATAACGGTTATACAGAAATGTACGAAACGATTGATACAATAATTATGGGAAAAAGAACGTACAATTATGTAGTAGAGCATACAGAAACATTCCCGTACTTAGATAAAAAATGTTATGTTTTTTCTAATTCGGAAAAAGGTTCAAACGGAAACGTGGAGTTTGTAAATGAAGATGTAGTAGAGTTTACAAAAAGGTTAAAATCGCAAGAAGGATCTAAAATATGGATGGTCGGTGGAGGGAATCTACTGAGAGAATTCTTTAAGAATAATTTAATTGATGAATATGTTGTCACGATTACCCCTCACATATTAGGTTCTGGAGTTCCGTTATTTCAAGATAAGAATCCGGAAATTAATTTAACTTTAACGGATACGAAACGTTTTGGGCAATTTGTAAATTTATATTATAAAGTAAAATGATAAAGAAACACGACTACTGATGGTAGTCGTGTTTCTTTATAGATGGCAATGAAATGATAAAGCAAGACCCGTAATCGACTTCGCTCGTTACAGTAATATTTCCGTCGTGTAGTTCTACAATTTCTTTTACGATAGATAGCCCTAAACCAGTTCCGCCTGTAGATCGTGTTCTTGCTTTATCGACACGGTAAAAGCGGTCAAAAATGTGAGGGAGGTCTTCAGGTGGAATACCTTCGCCTTCATCTTCAATTGTAATGGAGATACGTTTATGTTCTTCTGTAATAGAAATGTTTATATGAGAATGTTCTTTTGAATGTCTATAAGCGTTATTTAAAATGTTTACTATAACTTGTTCAAATCGTTGTTCATCTAAGTTTACTAGCAGTGTAGGAGGACAAGAGAAAGAAACCTTAATATATCTTTCTTTATACATGGCGTTTACTTTTTCAGCTATGCGAGTAAAGAAGGTGTGTAAATGCACTTCCTTTACTTGAATAGAAAAGTTATGTTGTTCCATTTGTGCAAGTGAAAATAAATCTTGAACTAAGTTTGTAATGTAATCAGACTCATCTTTTATAATAGATAAATATCGTAAACGTTGCTCAGGAGAGGTGCTTTCTTTTAATGCAATGTCTGCATAACCTCTTACGTATGTTAACGGTGTTCGTAATTCGTGAGCAACACTTGCTAGAAATTCACTTCGCTCTGTTTTCATATAATGTAGATCATTTGCGAGCGTCTGAATAGATGATGCTAGTTCACCAATTTCATCATTTCGAGTAGTTGTTAATGAAACGGACAAATCACCTTTACTCATTTTTTCAGTGGCATGTTTCATGTGTAACAATGGTTTTGTTAATAATCGAGATAATAGAAAAATGGTGATGACTGTTAGTAGAAATGTGATGATACCGGCAATAATGAATTGTTTCGTTAACCCATTAACCAGCTCTTCAATTGATTCTGTTCCAAGAAACATATACACATACCCTTCATGTTTTCCATCTACTACAATGGGGCTAACTGTACATATATAATTAGATGTTTTCCAATGATTTTCTATAATCGCTCCGTTATGGTCTGTTCGAGTTTGCATTTTACTAATATGATCGTTTATAGTCGTGTTTATTTCGTTAGATTTAGCTAGTATTTCTTTATTTGCATTTGTAATAACGACAGTTGTTTCAGCTTCAGATTCCATTAATGCTACGTGAGAGATGGTTTGCTCATCGTAATATTTTTCAAGTACATCTCGATGACTATTTCCTCGCTTTAATAAAGCTGTCATTTCTTCATTTACTCTAGTGTTTACAAGACTATAATAGAGCAAAATAAAGAGAACACTTTCAATTAAAAGTGTAACAATTAAAAAATAAAATCCGAATTGAATTGAAATTCGTTTCATCGTTTTGCCCCTTACTGTTCAGTATCAATCCATCGATAACCTACTCCATACACGGTTTTTAAATGATGATCAATAGGGAAATTTGCTTTTCGCAATTTATCACGTAAATTACGAATATGTGAATCGACTGTGCGATCTTCTGTATTTGTGTTTAACCCCCAAATTCGTTCGATGAGCTGATCACGGTTTAATACGTAGTTCACATGGCGTAAAAATAATCCGAGTAAAGAAAATTCAATTGGTGTGAGAAGGAGTTCTTCATTATGGACAGAAACGAAGTGTTTTGTTTCATCCCATACAATACCGTGATATTGGATTTGTTTATGTTCATTTGTACGTCTTAAAACGGCTTCAATTCTTGCGAAAAGTTCTTCTTCATGGAAAGGTTTCGTTACGTAATCATCGGCTCCAATTTTTAATCCTTGAACGACATCTACTGTTTGATCACGAGCTGTAACCATAATAATAGGAATGTTACTAAAAGATCGGATTTTTTTGCAGGTTTCCCATCCGTCCATCTTTGGCATCATAATATCGAGTAAAACAAATTTAAAGTTTCGATTTTCTATATGTAAAATAGCTTCTTCTCCTGAAGTCGCACATACGCAGTTATATCCAATTGGTGTAAGATAAAGCGTTAATAATTCAAGCATTCTCGGTTCATCGTCTACAAGCAGTATATCAATCATAGAGAGCCCTCCATATTTATAATCGTTACTTAAAGTGTAATGCAAAATCATGAAGAAATGGTGCAGATTATGATGTGTCTGCATAATTTCTTCAGAATTGCTTGTTATTGTGGAGTTGAAATTACATTTTAGGTAATCATATTGGCTCAAAAATGATTAATACGGAGGCGGTATAGTGAAAAAAATGACCCGAATTTTTGGGATAACAATAATTACAGCAGTTGGTCTTGCTGCATGCGGACAAACGAATACAGACCATAAAAACCATGAATCTACAAAAGAGAAGAAAAAAGAGCAAAAGGAAATGAAAATGAATCAGGAGGTAACGGCGCCAAAAGAAATGAACCAAGGTGCATCTAATGATTTATTAACGACAAGTTTAAAAAATGTAACGAGATTAAACACAAATGATCCTTCGCAAATGGCAGTATTAACTTCGCAAACGATATGGCCAGCAACTCATAAGGAGAACCAGCCAGGTGCTGTTATTTTAGTACCAGCAAGCGAGTGGCAATTAGGTATTGCGAGTGCAGATCTTATTCATCATCCGAATAACGGGCCGATTTTATTTATAGAAAAAGAAAAGATACCGGAAATGACGTTAAAAGAAATAAAACGATTAAATCCAATCGGAACGAAAGATGGAACACAAATTATGGTGATGGGAGATGTAGGTACTAGCGCGCTTGAACAATTAAAAGGTTATAAAGTAAAACAAATAAAAGAAACGGACCCAGCTATATTTGCGAAGGATGTTGATAAGGAGTATGCCGATATAACAGGAAGCTACCCAAATAGTGTTATTATCGGTTCGTCTGCAGAAGAAGGACGTTTATATACAACCCCCGCTGTAAATTGGATTTCTCATATGCCGGAACCACTACTCTATACAGAAAAGAATAAAGTGCCAGAAGCGACAATAGAGGCATTAAAAATGAGAAAAGATAAAGCAAATATATATGTATTAGGGCCAGAAAAAATTGTTTCAAAAGAAGTAGAAAAAGAGCTAAGCAAATACGGGAAAGTAACGCGTATTAGTGGAGAGACCCCTACAGAAAACTCGATTGCGTTCGCTAAATTTAAAGATGAAAAAACAAAATTTGGCTGGGGATTCACAAAACCTGGTCACGGTTTATCATTTGTTTCAAGTAAAACACCAGATTTAGCAGTTGCTGGGGCACCTTTTTCACATATGGGTAAACATGCACCTGTTGTATTATTAGAAGAAGGTAAAGCTTCACAACCAGTGTATGACTTCCTTGCAAGCATTCAGCCGAAGTTTAAAGATGATCCAACACTTGGACCATATAATCACGGTTTCTTATTAGGAAGTACGAGTGATATTTCATTTGAAACACAAGGAATACTAGATGAGAGGTTAGAAATTGTTCAGGAAAGTGGTCAAGGACACGGTGGACATTAATGAAATGAGCAAAGACGCTACTGATATAGCGTCTTTTTCTTTAGGAAACTTTTACATAGTAAAAAATCTTCTACTCGTTATATAATAGCTTTCGTGCAGTCGGCTGATTTTCTTATGGAGAAAATCAAATGATAAAGGAGTAGAGGAGTGGTATTTTGTTTCAAACGATAAAAAATGATTGGTTTTCTAATGTGAGAGGGGACGTGTTATCAGGAATTGTCGTTGCTTTAGCATTAATTCCTGAAGCGATAGCCTTCTCTGTTATCGCTGGTGTGGATCCGACCGTTGGGTTATACGCAGCCTTTTGTATTGCAGTTACCATTTCATTTGTTGGGGGAAGAACTGGAATGATTTCAGCTGCAACAGGTGCAATGGCATTATTAATGGTAACGCTTGTTAAAGATTATGGTTTCAATCGGAACGTTTGATTGGAACTCTGTAACAACAATTCATAAAGTACCAAAAGGAAACTCATTTGTTATGATCGTAACAGTTGTGATTGTCCTAATTACACATAATTTAGCATTAGGTGTAATTATCGGAACAGTAATTAGTGCGGTGTTATTTGCATTCAATATGGCAAAGATTCACGTGAAACATTTATATATTGAAAATAAGAAAATATACGAAATTCACGGTCAACTTTTCTTTGTATCTACAGCCGATTTCATAAATAATTTTTCATTTAAAGAAGATGTAAAAGAAATTGAAATGAATTTTACTCATGCGCACGTATGGGATGATTCAGCAGTGGCATCAATTGATAAAGTTATCATGAAGTATGAACAAAGTGGTGTGAAAGTAACTATAACAGGATTAAATGAACGTAGTTCAAAACTTGTTGCAAATTTAGCGACTTATAATAAAAGAATTGCTAGTTAAAAGCCTCCTTTTTAGGGGGCTTTATTATATAATACGAGTAGGATAACGAAAAGGGGATTCAGCATATGTACAAACAAATTATATTAGCATGTGACGGTTCTGAACATGCACTTCGAGCAGCAGAGCATGCAACATATATTGCGAAATGTAGCGAAGAAACAAATGTTGAAGTTGTGTACGTAGTAGATAATAGAACGGCAAAATCAGATATTATACAAGGTCAAACAGATTTAGAAACAATATCGGCTAGTCGAAAAGATAAATTAAAAGAGATTGAAGGTTTATTAAAGAAAGAGAACATTTCTTATACAATTACGATATTACATGGTGATCCTGGAGATACAATTGTTCAATATGTAAATACAGGAGATATAGATCTTGTCATTGCTGGAAGTAGAGGGCTCAATACACTGCAAGAAATGGTGCTTGGAAGTGTAAGTCATAAAATAGCAAAACGAGTGAAATGTCCGGTGATGATTATAAAATGAAATAGAATGTAACGAAGACCTTAGTATAACTGAGGTCTTTTTTTATGTATAAATGACTCTTATTTGTGGAAATACTAGATATATAAGTTGAAAAGATGTTAACTTACAAATTTGTAAGTTAGTTGTTAGAGAAATCGATGTTATGAGATTTTTCCCATTGGTAAAATAAAAGTATCAAAGGGGAGATAGGGAGGATGGAAGTAATGAAATCATTTCAAAATTTGTCATATAGTCAAGGGGTAAGCTTAATTTGTCTAGGGGGATTTGCTGCATCTGTTACGTTAGCTGTTTTAATAAAGGTGTTTCATCAAATCTTTTAATTTTATAGTAGGGAAGGAATTGGTTGTTATCATTAGTAGGAACAGCAATGAAAATAAAAAATAGCTCTTAGCATGTATGTAAATGCTAAGAGCTATTTTTATGCTTGTTATATGTTATTTAAGCTTGCTTTTGTTTTACTGACCCTGTATTTAAAGTAAGAGCAAGGAAGAACATTGCAAGTACGCAAGATGCAAGTAATAAGATGAATCCGCCATCCCATCCGAATGCATCTACGATAAAGCCCATAGCTGCACTAGCGAAAGCAGCTCCGCCTAAGTAACCGAAGAATCCAGTTAAGCCTGCTGCAGTTCCAGCAGCTTTCTTTGGTGCTAAGTCTAGAGCGTGTAGACCAATTAACATAACCGGTCCGTAAATTAAAAATCCAATTGCGACAAGTGCGATACTATCAACCATTGGATTACCAGGAGGGTTTAACCAGTAAACAAGAACTGCGATAAATACACCGACCATAAATAGAATACCAGCAGGTGCACGACGTCCTTTAAATAGTTTATCACTCATCCATCCGCAAAGAAGTGTACCTGGAATACCAGCCCATTCATATAGAGCGTAAGCAGTACGTGAGCTACTATGAGTAAAGCTTTTTTCTTCTACTAAATAAGTAGGAGCCCAGTCTACAACGCCGTAACGTACGAAATATACGAAAACGTTCGCAATAGCGATGTACCATAAAAACTTATTGTTTAATACGTATTTAAATAAAATTTCCTTTACTGAAAGCTCGCGTTCGCGGTCTTTTACTTTTTCATCTGGTGGATATTCTCCAGTATGTTCTTCAATAGAAGGTAGTCCACAAGATTGAGGCGTATCTTTCATCGTAATTAATACATAAATACCAACTAAAATTGAAAGAATACCTGGGAAGTAAAAAATACTTTTCCAGTCATCTGCGAAGAAGTATAAGCCTAATGTTACAAGTGAAGGCATAAGCGCTCCGCCAACATTATGAGCGACGTTCCAAATAGACATTTTTGTACCACGTTCGCTAATAGAGAACCAGTGAACCATCGTACGACCACAAGGAGGCCATCCCATACCTTGTACCCATCCATTTAAAAACTGAAGTACAAACATAAGTATAATGCTCGTTGTAATGAAAGAAAATGAGCCGAAAATAATATTAATGATACCTGATAAAAATAGCCCAGCTGCTAAAAAGTAGCGAGGATTACAACGATCGGATATGATACCCATAAGAAATTTACTTAATCCGTAAGCGATAGAAACTGCTGAAAGGATAACCCCAAGTTCCCCTTTACTAAAGCCTTGCTCGATTAAGTATGGCATTGCTAGTGAAAAGTTTTTTCGAACAAAGTAGTAACCTGCATAACCGATGAAGATACCTAAGAATACTTGTAAACGTAATTTACGGTATTCGCTATCAACGCGATCAGCTGGTAAGCGTTCCGCGTGGGGCGCAGGTTTAAATAATTGTGTGAAAAACATAAAATGAAAATCCTCCCCTAATTAATTCGAAGCGTTTTAAGACAGAGAACATAAAAAGGCCATGAAATATAAAAAAGTTTCCTTTTTTATGATTCATAGCCGTGTACTCCGTTTCTCCGTGACTGTCAATATTAACTTCGTCGAAAATTATACAACTTTGTGACAAAAATGTAAACGTTTTTATGAATAAAAGTATTGACGGATTTTGTTCGTGGGATTAATATTTAAATACATTAAATATTTTATTGTTTAAATAAGAGGTGGATAACATGCCAAATGATATGACGCATATCGATAAAATTCAAGCTCTTGCCTTTTCGATTGGAAAGAAAATGCAGACGGAGTTATTAGAACAAATGCAAGCGACAGGACTTACACCACCGCAGTTTTATATTTTAAAGATTTTAGATCATTATGGGGCTTCAAGAGCGACAACATTAGCGAAAAAGATGTATGTGAAGCCTAGCGCGATTACAGTGATGATTGATCGTCTAATCGATCAAGAACTTGTAGAACGCTATCACGACAAAGATGACCGTCGCGTTGTCATCATCGAGTTAACGAAAAAGGGGAAAGCTAGAGTAGAAGAGGCAATGACAGCTCGTAACGAGCATATTGCAAAATACTTTTCACATTTAGAGTTGCAAGAAAGAGAAGATTTATTACGTCTCTTTGAGAAGTTAGAAACCATTATTTGCGGGACACAAGAGAAAAAAGAGAATAACTAAGAGGAATTGAGGAGATTACATGGAGCAACAAGAAAATCAAAATAGAAAGTTGTTGTTAATCGGTTTAGTAATCGCGATGCTATTTGCTGCATTAGATGGAACAATTGTTGGTACAGCAATGCCACGTATCGTCGGTGACCTAGGCGGATTAAGTTTAATGACATGGTTAACGACAGCTTATATGTTAACATCAACGACAGTTGTACCAATTGCAGGTAAATTAGCGGATTTACTTGGTCGTCGTAACGTATATATAACAGGGCTAGTTATTTTCATGATTGGTTCGGCGTTATGTGGTATGGCGAATGGTATGACAGAATTAATTATTTTCCGTGGTATTCAAGGTCTTGGTGGCGGTATTATGATGCCAATGGCTATGATTATTATTGGAGATATGTTCACGGGAAAAGAACGTGCGAAATGGCAAGGTATTTTTGGTGCGTTATACGGTCTTGCTTCTGTAATTGGACCGCAAGTTGGTGGTTGGATTGTAGATGCAGTGAACTGGAGATGGGTATTCTACATTAACTTACCGGTTGGTATTTTAGCAACAATCTTTATTGCAATGGGATTAAAATCGCATAAACAAACAGGACCAATTAAAATCGATATCGCTGGAATCTTTACGATGATTCTCGGTGTTGTAAGTTTATTACTTGCGCTAACGTTTGGCGGAAAAGATTATGCATGGGATTCTTGGCAAATTATCGGTTTATTTGCACTAGCTGTAATTGGTATCGTTAGCTTTGTTATCGTTGAAACGAAAGCTGAAGAGCCAATTTTACCAATGCATTTCTTTAAAAATCGCACATTTACAATACTGAATGCGATTGGATTCTTTATGAGTATTGGAATGTTCGGCGCGATTATGTTCGTACCATTCTTCATGCAAGGTATTGTAGGAGTAAGTGCTGCTGAATCAGGAACAATTATGACTCCAATGATGATTACAATGATTGTGATGAGTATTATCGGTGGGCAACTTGTATTAAAAGTTGGTGTAAAACCACAAATTATCGCAGGTATGCTTATTATGGCCGGTGGTTTCTGGTTATTAACAACGATGGATATGCACACAACGAAGCTTACAGCTACTTCTTATATGATGGTTATCGGTTTAGGAATGGGTCTTGTAATGCCGACATTAACATTAGCGTTACAAGAAAGCTTCCCGAAAAAAGACCTTGGTGTTGTAACATCATCAAGTCAGTTCTTCCGACAAATCGGTGGTACATTTGGTATTACAATTTTAGGATCAATTATGAATAACACTTCAGGTGCGACATTAACAAAGAATTTAGTACCTGTATTAGATACATTCCCGAAAGAAGCGGGACAAATGGTAACGAAATTTAAAGATATGATTCACACAGATCCACAAGGTTTATATTCAATGCTATTTAGCCCAGAGGCATTAAAACAAATGCCAGAAGCGTTCGCTAACAGTATTGTACCTATTTTGAAAAACTCTTTAGTAGACTCGCTTCATACTGTATTCTTAACAGGATTAGTATTTATCGTAGTAGGTGCCATCTTTACGATTTTCTTACAAAAAATTAAATTGTCAGATCGTAAAAAAGATGCTAAAGAGCCTGCTGTAGAAGAAAAAGAAAAAACTGTATCATACTCGTAATGAAGAAGCATCGCCTTATGGCGGTGCTTTTTTGAGTATAACCTTAAAAGCTTTTTAGTGAGAAATGATTGACGTATTTTTAGAAATACGTTATATTATTTTCTGTAAACGGTTACATGAAATGAGGAGAAAAGAGAATGAGTACGATCAAAGACGTTGCGAAATTAGCGGGAGTATCTGTTGCGACCGTTTCCAGAGTTCTAAATAAAAATGGATATGTTCACGAAGATACATTAAAAAAGGTAGAACGTGCAATTGAGATGTTAGATTATAAGCCTAGTACAGTAGCGCGTTCACTGTATAATAAAAAGTCTCGTTTAATTGGCTTAGTTGTTCCAAATATCGTGAATCCATTCTTTCCGGAAGTTGCACGTGCCGTAGAAGATGTAGCACATAAACAAGGTTACACAGTTGTCCTTTGTAACTCTGATGAAAGTTTAGAAAAAGAGAAACAATATATTGATGTGCTTAGACAAAATAATGTAGATGGATTTATTGTAGCAACGAATCCACAAAATAGTGTTAATTACATGAATTTATCTATTCCAATTGTTGCGATTGACCGTATGTTTAATGAGCGTATTCCTACTGTATATGCAGATAACTATGCAGGAAGTCAGGCTGCGACAAAGTTGTTACTAGATAAAGGATGTAAACATATTGCACATATTCGCGGTCCACGTGATGTGAGTACTGCAAATGAACGTTTTGAAGGTTTTGTAGACGTTATTACGCAAAATAATCTTTCGTATATGATTGCAGAGAGTACGTTTGATCCAGCAAATAGTGAGCGTGTAGCGATGGAATTATTAGAAGAATACCCGCATATTGATGGTATTGTTGCTGGGAATGATTTAATTGCGATTGGTATTGTAAAGGCTGCACTTCAAAAGGGGATTGTCATTCCAAATGATTTACAAATTATCGGATTTGATGGAATTTCTTTAACGGAAATGATGTATCCATCTATTACAACAGTTGCACAACCGATATATGAAATGGGGAAAATTGCAACAGAGTTGTTGTTAGAGCAAATGGAAGGAAATACATTAGAAGAGAAACACTATCGTTTGCCGATCGAAATTATAGAACGAAATACAACAAAGTAAGGAGATGAAACAGATGCCAAATATTGCAGTAGTAGGAAGCATTTCAATGGATTTAGTGGCTGTTTCAAAAAAACGGCCGAAAGCAGGAGAAACAGTAATTGGTGAAGCGTTTCATACAATCCCAGGAGGGAAAGGAGCAAACCAAGCAGTTGCTGCAGCTAGATTAGGAGCAAATGTAGCAATGGTTGGAGCGGTAGGAAATGATGATTATGGAACAGTAGTTAGAAAAAATCTAGAGAACGAACGCATTTTTATCGATTATGTGGTACCGGTTACAGATAGAACGACAGGAATTGCTCATATCGTTTTAGCAGAAGAAGATAACAGTATTGTTGTCGTACAAGGGGCAAATGCTCTTGTAAATAAGTCAGTTGTAGATCGCTCCAAAGACCTTCTTGTAAAAGCGGATATGGTTGTTCTTCAACTAGAAATTCCACTTGAAACAGTAAAATATGTATTGGCTATTTGTGAGGAACAGAATATTCCTGTTATGTTGAATCCAGCGCCAGCACAAGTTTTATCAGAAGGAATTTTAGAAAAGGCGACTTATATTACGCCAAATGAACATGAGTGCCGCATCGTATTAGATGATTTTACATCACCAATTGAAGATTTATTGGCGAAGTATCCCAATAAATTATTGATGACAGAAGGTTCTAACGGTGTTCGTTTCCATAATGGCACGGAGATTGTACATGTTCCTAGCATTGCTGTTGATGTAGTGGATACAACTGGAGCTGGTGATACATTTAATGGTGCGTTAGCAGTTGCACTTTCTGAAGGAGAGACACTTCAAAAAGCAATTCGTTTCGCGAATATTGCCGGTGGTCTTTCTGTAACGAAACTTGGGGCGCAAGGCGGCATGCCAACGAGAGATAAAGTACGTGAAGTGCAGGTGATTGTTGGATGAAGAAACACGGCGTATTAAACAGTGAGATTGCATCAATCCTTGCTTTACTTGGGCATACGGATACGATTGTAATTGCTGATTGCGGTTTACCAATTCCTGACGGAGTAAAAAGAATTGATTTAGCTGTTGAAATTGGAAAACCTAGCTTTTTAGATGTATTGCAAGTGGTAGCTGATGATATGGCAATCGAAAAAGTGACGTTAGCAGAAGAAGTTATTATAAATAATGCGGAAGTAAATAAAGAAATAGAGCAGAAATTAATAGAGCCAGCATTTGAGTATGTATCTCATGAGCAATTTAAAGAGCATACAAAGAAAGCGAAGGCGATTATTCGTACAGGCGAGGCTACGCCTTATGCAAATGTAATTTTACATGCAGGCGTGATTTTTTAATAAAGGGAAGTGATGGGAATGCATATTGAAATGAAAAACATTTCAAAGGCGTTCAATGGAAATCCTGTTTTGAAGAATGCACAGTTTATGATTGAAACAGGAGAAGTCCATGCATTGATGGGGGAAAATGGAGCGGGTAAATCAACGCTCATGAAGATTTTAACAGGTGTATACAAAAAAGATGGTGGGACAATCACGATTGATGGGCAAGAGCGCACCTTTAAAAATGCGAAAGAAGCTGAAGAGTACGGCATCGCATTTATACATCAAGAACTAAACATATTGCCGAATTTAACAGTAGCTGAAAATATGTTTCTCGGCAAAGAGTTAATGTATGGGAAAACAGGTATTTTACGCACTCGACAAATGAACGCGATTGCGCAGCAGCAACTAGCGGAGTTAGGGTTGCATGTAAGAGGCGCTATGTTAGCAGAGGAATTATCGGTTGGACAACAGCAAATTATCGAAATTGCGAAAGCATTAATGACAAACGCGAGCGTTATTATTATGGATGAACCTACTGCGGCACTGACGGATCGTGAAATCGAAACGCTCTTTACAGTAATCAATAAGTTACGTAAAGAAGGTGTTTCATTCGTGTACATTTCGCATCGTATGGAAGAGATTTTCTCAATATGTGATGCTATTACGATTTTGCGTGATGGAGAATTCGTCGGAAAGAGATTAATTCCAGAAACATCATTTGATGAAGTAGTGAGTATGATGGTGGGGCGCAGCATTGGTGAACGTTACCCAGAGCGAAATAGTCAAATTGGTGATGTCATTTTTGAAATGCGTAACGGAACGAAGAAAGGGAAATTTGAAAATGTTTCGTTTCAAGTGAGGAAAGGTGAAATCCTTGGTGTAGCTGGTTTGATGGGGGCTGGTCGCACTGATATTATGAAAGCGATATTTGGTTATGAACCTTTAGACTCTGGACAAATTTTTATAAATGGACAAGAAGTAAAGATTGATAGTCCAATAGATGCAATTAGACAAAGAATTGCTTTCATTACAGAAGATAGAAAGTCTGAAGGATTAGTGTTAGATTTTTCAATTCGAGAAAATTTAGCTTTACCAAATTTAGAAAGTCTTTCAAAGGGAAGTGTTCTAAGCAACGAGCTAGAACAACAGTTTACGGCGGATATGATGAAACTTCTTAATGTGAAAGCATCTAGCGGAGAGCAGGCAGTGAAATCTCTTTCTGGTGGAAATCAGCAAAAGGTTGTAATCGCAAAATGGCTAGGCATTCATCCGCAGTTACTCATTTTAGATGAACCAACAAGGGGTGTTGATGTTGGAGCGAAAAAAGAAATTTACTCTATTATGAATAAGCTTACGGAGCAAGGAGATGCCGTTATTATGGTATCATCTGAGCTTCCAGAAGTTTTAGGGATGAGTGATCGTGTTCTTGTTATTCATGAAGGAAAAGTAGGCGGAATTTTAGGGAAAGATGAGGCATCACAAGAGTCTATTATGGCACTAGCTACAGGGGGAGAGTAAGGATGACTAAGAAGGGGAATGTATTACAACAACTCGGTTCTTTAATCGGTTTAGTATTAATTATCGTCGTAATTACAGCTTTAAATCCAGCGTTTATTGAAATTCCAAATTTATTTAATATACTGCGTCAAGTATCGATTAATGCGCTTATTGCATTCGGAATGACCTTCGTAATTTTAACAGGGGGTATTGACTTATCGGTAGGTTCTATTTTAGCATTATCAAGTGCACTTGTTGCTGGAATGATGGCAAGTGGCATGGATCCGTTCCTTGCAATGGCAGTTGGATTATTAGCAGGTCTTGTAATGGGAATTGTAAACGGTATCATCATTGCGAAAGGAAAAGTAGCTCCATTTATTGCAACTTTGGCAACAATGACTATTTTTCGTGGGTTGACGCTTGTTTATATGGACGGACGTCCGATCACTGGTCTTGGTGATCATTTAATGTTCCAAATGTTTGGCCGCGGTTATTTTCTTGGTATTCCGGTACCAGCTGTTACAATGATGATCGCTTTCGTAGTACTGTACTTCATTTTGAAGAAAACGACATTTGGTCGCCGTACATTTGCAATTGGTGGAAATGAAGAAGCAGCAGCACTATCAGGTATTAATGTTACGAGAATTAAAGTAATGATTTACGGTCTTTCCGGAATTTTGGCAGCGCTTGCAGGTATTGTCTTAACATCACGATTAGATTCTGCACAGCCGACTGCAGGTACTTCTTATGAATTAGATGCAATTGCAGCAGTTGTATTAGGTGGAACAAGTCTTTCTGGGGGAAGAGGATGGATTGTTGGTACATTCATCGGTGTACTTATTATCGGTGTATTAAATAACGGTTTAAATTTATTAGGTGTATCTTCTTTCTTTCAACAAGTTGTAAAAGGACTTGTAATCTTACTAGCTGTATTAATTGATCGCAGAAAAGAAGCGTAATGGAGGGACAGTTCATGAAGAAATGGTTACTTATACTCGTTGCATGTATTATGGTCATTACTGCTGGTTGTTCAATGGAACCGCCAGAATGGGCAAAGGATTCTAGCGATAAAGGTCGAAATAAAACTATTAAAGTTGGATTCTCTGTTTCAACTTTAAATAATCCCTTTTTTGTAACTTTGAAAAAGGGTGCAGAAAAGAAAGCGAAAGATAGTGGCATCGAATTAATTGCTGTTGATGCACAAAATGATGCAGCAAAGCAAACGAACGATGTTGAAGATTTAATTCAAAAGGGTGTCGATGTAGTTGTTATTAATCCGACCGATTCAGATGCTGTTGCTTCAGCAGTAAGTGCGGCAAATGCAGCAAATGTTCCTGTTATTACAGTAGACCGCGTTGCGAATTCAGGTAAGGTTGTTTCTCACATTGCTTCTAACAATATCGAAGGTGGTCAAATGGCTAGTGATTACATTCGTGAATTAGTTGGCGAAGGAGCAAACGTTGCTGAGTTAGAAGGAATCCCTGGATCTTCCGCTGCTCGTGAACGTGGGAAAGGATTCCATAACGTAGCCGATAAGTCTTTAAAAGTAGTTGCAAAACAAGCAGCTGATTTTGATAGAGCGAAAGGATTATCTGTTATGGAAAACATTTTGCAAGCAAATGGTGATATTAAAGCCGTGTTTGCGCATAACGATGAGATGGCATTAGGTGCACTTGAAGCATTGAAGTCTGCTGGAAAAACAGATGTAGTCGTTGTTGGATTTGATGCAACAGACGATGCAGTGAAAGCGGTTAACGATGGGCGTATGGCTGCAACAGTTGCTCAAAAACCGGAATTAATCGGGGAGAAGGCGATGCAAACAGCAAAAGAGATAACACAAGGTAAAAAAGTGGACAAATCTATTCCGATTGAATTAGAGCTTATTAAGAAAAATAAATAAATATAAAATGAAAATTAGGAAGGAAGAACAACAAATGAAATTCTTTATTGATACAGCAAACGTTAACGAAATTAAAGAGGCAAATGAATTAGGTGTATTAGCTGGAGTAACGACAAATCCATCACTTGTAGCAAAAGAAGGCGTAGACTTCCACGAACGCATTCGTGAAATTTGCAACGTTGTAGAAGGACCTGTAAGTGCAGAAGTAATTAGCTTAGAAGCTGATAAGATGATTGAAGAAGGAAAAGAACTAGCGAAGATTGCTCCAAACGTTGTAGTAAAAGTTCCAATGACAACAGAAGGTTTAAAAGCAGTAAAAGCGTTCTCTGATTTAGGAATTCGTACAAACGTTACATTAGTGTTCTCAGCAGTTCAAGCATTACTTGCAGCTCGTGCTGGTGCAACATACGTTTCACCATTCTTAGGTCGCTTAGACGATATCGGTCATAACGGTATGGACTTAATTCGTCAAATCGCAGAAATCTTTGCAATTCATGGCATCGAAACAGAAATCATTGCAGCATCTGTACGTCACAGTGTTCACGTAACTGACGCAGCATTAAACGGTGCACATATTGCAACAATCCCAGCAAACGTAATTGCTTCATTAGTGAAGCACCCATTAACAGATCAAGGAATTGAGAAATTCTTAGCTGATTGGGAAAAAACACAAGAGAAATAATAGAAAAGCAAGAATCCTAGTTTAATTGACTAGGATTCTTTTTTTTATTTAAAAGAATTTTCATGCAATTTTGCATATTGTCTTTTAAATTTGTTATATAAGATATTTAATATATATCACATAACTCTTTATTTTTCATATTTCGACATAAAGTGAAACTTTAATCAGTGGGGGCTTTGTTCATCCCCCCACTGATTATTAATTGAACCAAGGGATAAAAAGATAGAGGGTCTGACCAGAAAACTGGAGGGCATGATTCTATAACAAAAAGCTTAATGTTTATAGAATTATGTCTTTTTATATAGGGAGGGTAGTAAACAGAGATTTCGACAAAAACGCACCAATTTATCTGAATTTTAAGTTTTATAAAAGGGGAGAAATGGAATGAGAAGAAAAGCACCATTTAAAGTGTTGTCATCATTAGCAATTGCGGCAATTATCGGATGTACATCTGTAATGAGTGCTCCGTTAGCATATGCAGAAACGGCAGCAAAAAAGAAAGATAATGTATCTACAACACCAATTGATTACAATTTAATTCAAGAAGATCGTTTAGCGGAAGCACTGAAAGAAAGAGGAACAATTAATCCATCATCTTCTAAAGAAGAGACGAAAAAAGCTGTTGAGCAATATATTGAAAAGAAACAAGGAGATCAGGCGAATAAAGAAATTCTTCCAGATGCTCACTCACAAGAAACGTCTGATTTCACAAAAAAAGTAAAAGAGAAAAAGATGGAAGAAAAGGAAAATGTAAAAAAGGCTGAAAAAAATGTTAGTCTTGAGCAAAAGCCAGAACCAAATAAAAATCAATTGAATGGGCAAGTTCCAACTTCAAAAGCAAAGCAAGCTCCATATAAGGGATCTGTTCGATCAGATAAAGTATTAGTGCTACTCGTTGAATTTAGTGATTATAAACATAATAATATTGATCAAACACCAGGTTATATGTATTCGAAAGACTTTAGTAGAGAACATTATCAAAAGATGTTGTTCGGTAATGAGCCGTATACTTTATTTGATGGTTCAAAAGTAAAAACGTTTAAACAATACTATGAAGAGCAGTCTGGTGGTAGTTATACGACAGATGGATATGTAACGGAGTGGCTAACTGTTCCAGGAAAAGCATCTGATTATGGAGCTGATGGTAGCAGTGGGCACGATAATAAAGGTCCGAAAGGTGCACGTGATTTAGTGAAAGAAGCTTTGCATGCAGCTGCTGAGAAAGGACTAGATTTATCCCAGTTTGATCAATTTGATAGATATGATACAAACGGGGACGGGAATCAAAATGAACCTGACGGTGTAATTGATCATTTAATGGTAATCCATGCTGGTGTTGGTCAAGAAGCTGGTGGCGGTAAATTAGGTGATGATGCGATCTGGTCACATCGTTCAAAATTAGCAGTAGATCCAGTAGCGATTGAAGGTACGAAATCAAAGGTAGATTACTTTGGTGGTAAAGTCGCAGCACATGATTACACAATTGAACCAGAAGATGGAGCTGTAGGTGTGTTTGCACATGAATTTGGACATGATCTTGGATTACCAGATGAATATGACACGAAATATACTGGAAATGGTTCACCAGTCGAAGCTTGGTCATTAATGAGTGGAGGTAGTTGGACAGGGAAAATCGCAGGAACAGAGCCGACTAGTTTTTCACCACAAAATAAAGACTTCTTACAAAAGAATATGGGTGGCAACTGGGCAAAAATATTAGAAGTAGATTACGATAAAATTAAGAGTGGTGTGGGAGTTCCTACATATATTGATCAAAGTGTTACGAAATCAAATCGTCCAGGCGTTGTACGTGTTAACTTACCAGGTAAAAGTGTTGAAACGATTAAACCGGAGTTTGGAAAGCATGCATATTATAGTACAAGAGGCGATGATATGCATACAACGTTAGAGACACCATTATTTGATTTAACAAAAGGAACAAATGCAAAATTCGATTATAAAGCAAATTATGAGTTAGAAGCAGAGTGCGATTTCGTCGAAGTACATGCAGTAACAGAAGATGGAACGAAGACGTTAATTGATAGACTTGGAGAAAAAGTAGTCCAAGGAGATAAAGATACAACAGATGGGAAATGGATTGATAAATCATATGATTTAAGTCAATTTAAAGGCAAAAAAGTGAAACTACAATTCGACTATATTACAGATCCGGCTGTAACATATAAAGGTTTTGCGATGGATAATGTAAATGTAACTGTTGATGGACAAGTTGTATTTTCTGATGATGCAGAAGGACAGTCTAAAATGAATTTAAATGGTTTTGTTGTTTCTGATGGGACAGAGAAGAAAGCTCATTACTACTACTTAGAATGGAGAAACTATGCAGGATCAGATAATGGATTAAAAGCAGGAAAAGGTCCAGTGTATAATACAGGTCTTGTCGTTTGGTATGCAGATGATAGCTTTAAAGATAACTGGGTTGGGATGCATCCAGGCGAAGGATTCCTTGGTGTTGTTGACTCTCATCCAGAAGCGCTAGTTGGTAATTTAAACGGGAAACCAGCATACGGTAATACGGGCATGCAAATTGCAGATGCTGCATTTTCATTTGATAAAACACCAGCATGGAGTGTAAATTCATTAACACGTGGTCAGTTTAACTATTCTGGATTACAAGGTGTTACAACTTTTGATGATTCAAAAGTATATAGTAACAAGCAAATTGCAGACGCAGGAAGAAAAGTTCCAAACCTTGGACTTAAATTCCAAGTTGTTGGACAGGCAGAAGATAAATCGGCAGGCGCTGTTTGGATTAAACGTTAATAACATAAAAGCACATTCTTCATATGAAGAATGTGCTTTTTAATTGTACAGTAAGTTATTATTTTAGCTTATGTAATACAAGTCTCTGTTCATATGTAGTGTATCAAATTATGTGGGGAAAGGAAATATTTCCGAGGAAATTGTCGAAGTATCGTCGGTATTTATACACCTTTTTTGTAAAAGAAGAAATGTAGTATTGCCTTTACAGTTTAATTTATTTACATTGTTACTTGGTTACACACAAAAGTAATATATTCGGCAGTAAAAGAGCGCTATTGGATAGTGTTCTTTTTGTAGATAGAAAGGAGTTGAGTTAAATGAAAGAAATAATTGAATGTCCACAGTGTGAAGGAGAGATTACTGCGCAACATATTATTGATCTCCCGCATCCTTTTTCATTCAGATGTCCACACTGCAAGGTGAGGTTAAAAGAAATGAGAATCACACCGTGCTTAATATTAGCAGCAATTTGTATCATTCCACTGTTTATTATAATTGGAGAGAGTATTAAGGAATTACTAGTAAAATATTTTTCTATTATAGATGATGTACCAACTGTACTTATTTTCTTCTTATTTTGTTATCCATTGTATTATTTCTATGAAAAATATAATGCTATATTGTTTATTAAATACGGCTTATTGAAAGTTAAAAGTTGAATTGAATAGGAGATTATCATAATGCTTTGGAAAATATATTTAGTTATTGTAGCAATGTTAGCTATTATTTCGTTAGTAAGGGGCATGTTTCAAACACCAATTCAAAAGTTTGACTTTGTAGTTTCTATTATTACGTGGATAGGGCTCTTTGGTTTTGTATTTGATGTACAAATATTAACCTCAATTGTTTGGAAATGTATCTTCTTGTTTAGCGTCATTTGGACTTTAACTGCAGTTTTTGTTTTTCGTTTATATGAAGAGCGAGATGAGCCGTTACCTTTTATATTTAAATTAATTGGCATTATTCCAACGCTTCCATTATATTACGGATTATATCAATATGCATTTTAAAAAAGACAACGATGGATTATCCCATCATTGTCTTTTTTACTTTGCTTCTTACATAAATCATCCCAGCAAATGTTAATAAAAATGCTGTCCCGATAATGAAGCTGACGCTAGGTGATGCTCCGATTGCACCGACTGTAAAGGAGCCAGCAACAACTCCTAATGAGAAGAAGGCATAAAATAATCCGAATGCCTTTCCACGATTATCGTCTGTAGTATTTTCAACGAGTAAAGCGTTAATAGACGGGAAGAGGATTGCGAATCCAATTCCATAAATCATCATTACGATAAAGAGCATACCTTTTGTAGCAAATAATCCGAGTAAAGATAATGCGAATGCCATAACTGCAATTCCGATTAGCATTAGTTTCGAACGATTAAATCGATCGTAAATACGATTTGTTGGAAGCAAGAAGAAGAGGATAGCAGTTATACCAAATACACTTAACATCATGCCTGTTGTGGATGCTTTAAGCGCTAATGCCTCAACTTTTACTGGTAACATATAAGTGACAATTCCTTGTGAAAACATTAATGTGAAAGCACCAATATATGCTTGTAATAACGGTTCTGATTTTAAAAGTTCAACCATATCTTCTTTGTTCATCATTTGCGTTCTTGATGTATCTTTTCTTGATACGTTATTTGGTAAGAAGAATAGAGATACGATCGTACCAAGAGCCATTAAAATAGAAATAGTAATGAAGACCCATTCTACGCCAGCTGTTGCTTTCATAATACCGCTGAAAGCAGGTCCTACGATTGCCGCTGTTCCAACAGCAGCACCAGATAGAGCCATTGCTTTTCCTTGTTTTTTTGCAGTTGTTTGTTTTGATAAAAATGTAAAGGTAGCAGGAATTAAAAAGCCATCACTAAATCCATGCATAAAGCGAACAACTAATAGTTGTTCACCACTTTGAACAACGGTGTATAACAAGACTATGAAACTCGTAATTCCCATGCTTATATAAAGGATTTTTTTTGCACCAAATTTATCGACAGCTGCTCCAGCAATAATATTACCGATCATATTAGCGAATGAGTACATACCGACAACTAGCCCGATAATAAGAGGGGTTCCTCCAAGGCTTTGAGCGAAAGTACTCATAATAGGTAATTGTGAAAATGTATCTAAAAATGCCACGATAACGATAAAGTAAATAAAATATTTCAAGCGATATTCACCTCTCCTATGCTATTATGGCATAATGCTAATTTCACCTGCAATGAAATTGAATTAACAGATGTGGAAAAAAGTACAAAGTGACAAAATATTGAACGTTATTTGTAAAAAATTAGTAGAGATGCGATTGTTTTTTTGAAATATATGGATAGAAGTATTATAATAGAATTGTAAACTTCACCAGGTTAAGTATATACATAGAGAGGGATGTATAAAATGAAAGCACTACTTTGGCATAATCAACGTGATGTACGAGTAGAAGAAGTACCAGAACCAACAGTAAAACCAGGAACAGTGAAAATCAAAGTTAAATGGTGTGGTATTTGTGGGACAGATTTGCATGAATATTTAGCAGGGCCTATTTTTATTCCAACAGAAGAACATCCATTAACACATGTGAAAGCACCTGTTATTTTAGGTCATGAGTTTAGTGGTGAGGTAATAGAGATTGGTGAAGGAGTTACATCTCATAAAGTGGGAGACCGCGTTGTTGTAGAACCAATTTATTCTTGTGGTAAATGTGAAGCTTGTAAACATGGACATTACAATGTTTGTGAACAACTTGTTTTCCACGGTCTTGGCGGAGAAGGCGGCGGTTTCTCTGAATATACAGTAGTACCAGAAGATATGGTTCATCACATTCCAGATGAAATGACGTATGAACAAGGTGCGCTTGTAGAACCAGCAGCAGTAGCAGTTCATGCAGTACGTCAAAGTAAATTAAAAGAAGGGGAAGCTGTAGCAGTATTTGGTTGCGGTCCAATTGGACTTCTTGTTATCCAAGCAGCTAAAGCAGCAGGAGCGACTCCTGTTATTGCAGTTGAACTTTCTAAAGAACGTCAAGAGTTAGCGAAATTAGCAGGTGCGGATTATGTATTAAATCCAGCAACTCAAGATGTGTTAGCTGAAATCCGTAACTTAACAAATGGTTTAGGTGTAAATGTTAGCTTTGAAGTAACAGGTGTTGAAGTTGTACTACGACAAGCGATTGAAAGTACAAGCTTCGAAGGACAAACTGTAATTGTTAGTGTATGGGAAAAAGACGCAACAATTACTCCAAATAACTTAGTATTAAAAGAAAAAGAAGTTATTGGTATTTTAGGATACCGTCACATCTTCCCAGCTGTTATTAAATTAATTAGCTCTGGTCAAATTCAAGCAGAGAAATTAATTACGAAAAAAATTACAGTCGATCAAGTTGTTGAAGAAGGATTTGAAGCACTTGTAAAAGATAAAACACAAGTGAAAATTCTTGTTTCACCTAAATAAGATAGAATCGAATAGAGTAGCCCTTTTCTAGAAATAGAAGAGGGCTACTTTTTTTCTATACTGAAAGGTGATAGACTTTCCTTTGACTAAATGTATTTTTGTTTGGAAGGGAGAATCTAATGCTTTCATTTTTGTTAACTTTAAAGCGAATGTTAAGAGCCTGTTTACGAGCGTGGAAAGATAAAGAATTTCAAGTATTATTCGTATTAACAATTTTGACTTTAATATCGGGTACGATTTTTTATAGTACAGTTGAAGAATTACGTCCTATTGACGCTTTATATTTTAGTGTGGTCACGTTGACGACTGTCGGTGATGGGAATTTTAGTCCGCAAACTGATTTCGGAAAGATATTTACAATCTTATACATATTTATTGGGATTGGATTAGTGTTTGGATTTATTCATAAGTTAGCAGTTAATGTACAATTGCCAAGTATATTATCGAATAGAAAAAAAGAGTAAAGCGTTCAGATGCTTTACTCTTTTTTTACATTAGTTTAGACAAGCCTTAATAATAGTTTATTAAAATGAAAGTGTATTCATTCATTATATTCACTGTGTATAAAGTTATAATGATATGAACATTTGCATATTTTAATTTATTGATAGAAATTTCGTGAAAGGTGGGATATTCTAGTCATAGGTTAACCGGACGACATCATAGGATCCTAACAAAATGTTTACAATAATTCAATTATAAAATGGAGGATTTTATATGAAAAAGAAAGTACTTGCTTTAGCGGCAGCTATTACATTAGTTGCTCCATTACAAAGTGTTGCATTTGCTCATGAAAATGATGGGGGACAGAGATTTGGAGTTATTCCGCGCTGGTCTGCTGAAGATAAACATAAAGAAGGCGTGAATTCTCATTTATGGATTGTAAACCGTGCAATTGATATTATGTCTCGTAATACAACACTTGTAAAACAAGATCGAGTTGCACTATTAAATGAATGGCGTACGGAGTTAGAGAACGGTATTTATGCTGCTGACTATGAAAATCCTTATTATGATAATAGCACATTTGCTTCACATTTCTATGACCCTGACAATGGGAAAACTTATATTCCGTATGCAAAGCAGGCAAAGGAAACTGGAGCTAAGTATTTTAAATTAGCTGGTGAGTCTTACAAAAATAAAGATATGAAACAAGCATTCTTCTATTTAGGATTATCTCTTCATTATCTAGGGGATGTAAACCAACCGATGCATGCAGCAAACTTTACAAACCTTTCGTATCCACAAGGGTTCCATTCTAAATATGAAAACTTTGTAGATACGATAAAAGATAACTATAAAGTAACGGATGGAAATGGATATTGGAACTGGAAAGGTACGAATCCAGAAGATTGGATTCATGGAGCGGCAGTAGTTGCGAAACAAGATTACGCTGGCATTGTAAATGATAATACGAAAGATTGGTTCGTGAGAGCTGCTGTATCACAAGAATATGCAGATAAATGGCGCGCTGAAGTTACACCAATGACAGGTAAGCGTTTAATGGATGCACAACGTGTTACTGCTGGATATATTCAGCTTTGGTTTGATACGTACGGAAATCGTTAAGTATTTAAAAAAGGTCAAATCTCAGAATAGAGTATTTGGCCTTTTTATCACTATACAATACATGGAGGTATGAAACGTGAAAGGTAAATTGCTAAAAGGTGTACTTAGCTTAGGTGTTGGTCTAGGAGCTTTATATAGTGGAACGTCAGCTCAAGCAGAAGCGTCTACAAATCAAAACGATACATTAAAAGTGATGACGCATAATGTATATATGCTATCACCAAACTTATATCCGAACTGGGGACAAACTGAGCGTGCTGATTTAATCGGGGCGGCAGATTATATAAAGAATCAAGACGTAGTTATATTAAATGAAGTGTTTGATAATAGCGCATCAGATCGTTTATTAGGGAATTTGAAGAAAGAATATCCAAATCAAACAGCAGTATTAGGTCGTAGTAGTGGAAGTGAATGGGATAAAACGTTAGGAAACTATTCATCTTCAACTCCTGAAGATGGTGGCGTTGCGATTGTGAGCAAATGGCCAATCGCTGAAAAGATTCAATATGTATTTGCAAAAGGATGCGGGCCAGATAATTTATCGAATAAAGGATTTGTATACACGAAAATTAAGAAAAATGATCGCTTTGTTCATGTAATTGGTACGCATTTGCAAGCGGAAGATAGTATGTGCGGAAAAACTTCACCTGCATCTGTACGTACAGACCAATTAAAAGAAATTCAAGACTTTATTAAAAATAAAAATATACCAAATAATGAGTATGTGTTAATTGGTGGTGATATGAACGTAAATAAAATAAATGCAGAGAACAAGAATGACTCAGAGTATGCATCTATGTTTAAAACATTGAACGCTTCTGTACCATCTTATACTGGACATACAGCGACTTGGGACGCAACGACAAACAGTATTGCAAAATATAATTTCCCTGATAGTCCTGCTGAGTATTTAGATTATATTATTGCAAGTAAAGACCATGCGAACCCATCGTATATAGAGAATAAGGTGTTACAGCCGCAATCTCCACAATGGACTGTTACATCATGGTTCCAAAAATATACGTATAATGATTACTCTGATCATTATCCAGTAGAGGCGACTATTTCTATGAAGTAGTTTCAAAAAGTTTCTTCGTAAAGAAGAAACTTTTTTTATTTGCAAACAGGAAAATCACACTTTCTTTCCAATATGTATAAGACATATTGAGAAGAGGAGAGAAAAATGTGGATCGAGGAATTTTTAAAGAAGTTCCATTACCGTGTGCATTTTTGGATGAAGTGGCTTTAGATAGAAATATTCAATCGATTATAGAGTTAAGTGGAAATAAAAAGATTCGTATAGCGAGTAAATCGTTACGCTCTGTTCCGATTATGCAAAAGATACTAGCTGCAAATGATCGATTTCAAGGTATTATGTGCTTTTCACCTAGAGAGATTTTATTTTTAATAGAACAAGGATTTAATGATTTATTGCTTGGATATCCTGCTTACGATGAAAGAGCTCTGTATGAAATTAGTTTGTTAACAAAGAAAGGTTTCATTATAACTTGTATGGTGGATTGTGAAGAGCATATTGTGTATTTAGAAAACATTGCTGAGCAATCTAAAGGATGTTTTCGTGTTTGTTTGGATATTGATATGAGTAGTCGCTTCTTTCAATTTCATTTTGGTGTACAAAGGTCCCCAGTAAAAAATGTGCAGGATGCGTTGAAAGTAGTAGAAAAGGTGAGAAGGTCATCATATTTAATGTTAGATGGTGTAATGGGATATGAAGCTCAAATTGCCGGGGTGGGCGATTATATACCGAATCAATGGTTGAAAAGTAAAGTGATTTCGTATTTAAAGCAGAAATCAGTGCTAGAAGTTAAAGAAAGAAGAGAACATATTGTAAAAGCAATACAAAACATTGGTATTGAGCTAAGGTTTGTAAATGGAGGCGGAACAGGAAGCATAAAAACAACCGAGAAAGATAATTCAGTTTCAGAGATTACAATAGGTTCTGCTTTTTATTCTCCGAAGCTGTTTGATTATTATAAAGAGGTGAAATTTCATCCAGCGGTCGGATTTGCCTTACCAGTTGTACGTAAACCAGTCCCGTTTATTTACACTTGCCTAGGTGGTGGATATATTGCTTCAGGAGCAGTTGGAAAAGATAAAGAGCCTGAAGTTTGGAGACCGAAGGGTGCAAAATTATTAGCTTTAGAAGGTGCTGGCGAGGTACAAACGCCAATTTTTTATAACGGCGAGGAACGAGTGGATATAGGAGAGACCATTTTGTTTCGTCATAGTAAGGCTGGTGAATTATGTGAACGCTTTCCTTTTTTGTATCGTGTTAAAAAAGGAGAGATTGTCGGGGAGTATTCAACATATCGGGGGGATGGCCAATGCTTTCTATAAAGGGACAAAAGTGGAGAAATTGGACAGGGAATGTAGAAGGAACGCCGCATTATACGATGTATCCAGAAAGTATACAAGATGTAGTAGAAGTTGTGGGGCTTGCGCGAAAAAAGGGAAAGAAAATTCGTGTTGTCGGTTCAGGACACTCGTTTACCCCCCTTGTGCAAACGGAAGAAGTTTTAGTTTCTTTAGATGAATTGAAGGGTATTGTGAATATTGATGCAGAGAAGATGGTTGCTGAAGTATGGGCAGGAACAAAGTTATATGATTTAGGGAAGTTACTTGAGGAAAAAGGTTATGCGCAAGAAAATTTAGGGGATATTGATTCGCAATCTATTGCAGGAGCGATTAGTACGGGGACTCATGGAACAGGTATTACCTTTGGGAGTTTATCAACACAAGTTATAGAGATTACGGCAGTTCTATCTAATGGTGAGAGTATAGTTTGTTCGGAAGCTGAGAACGTAGAATATTGGAGAGCGTTTCAGTTGTCACTTGGAATGTTAGGTATCATTGTAAAGATAAAATTGAAGGTTATTCCAGCGTATTCACTCGTTTATGAAAGTGAAAAACAGTCATTATCCACTGTAATGAACAAACTAGAAGAATATAAGAAGCATCGTCATTTTGAATTTTTCGTTTTTCCTTATTCTGATGAAGTACAAGTGAAACTTACGAACGAAACAACGAATAAAGGCAGTGATTTGAAATGGCATAAACTAAAGGTGGAGTTACTTGAAAATAGGATGTTCTCTTTACTATCTAAAGGATGTAAATGGTTTCCTTCTATAAGTAAAGGCGTGAGTCGGTTATCAGCTAAAGCTGTACCAAACACAAAAATAATTGGCCCGAGCTATGAAGTATTTGCTACATCACGTACGGTGCCATTTTATGAAATGGAGTATAGCATTCCTTCAAAGTATATGAGGACGGTTGTAGAAGAAATCTCAAATCTTATTGAAAAGAAAAAGTATAAGGTGCACTTCCCAATCGAATGCCGTTATGTGAAAGGGGATGATATATGGCTTAGTCCGGCCTATGGAAGAGATTCAGCATATATCGCTGTTCATATGTATAAAGGTATGAAATATGCTGCTTACTTTGGCGAAGTGGAAAAGATTTTTCTAAAGTATGAAGGGCGTCCACATTGGGGGAAAATGCATACATTATCATATGAGCAATTACAATATATATATCCAGAATTTCATTCGTTTTTACAGGTGAGGAAATCTCTAGATGAACTTGGAATGTTTTTTAATCCTTATGCAGAAAAGTTATTTATCCCGCTATTTGTCGGGCAGTAACACTCTCGTCGCAAAATTCGGTGGGAGATAACCGCCCGGTTGGTGAGGGCTAATTAAAGTTTCACATTATGTATATGAAAAAGGTGACAAATAATTATTTGTCACCTTTTTTTAGTGTAATTGCATTTCTTGTATGACTAATATGTTCATAAAATAGTAGTTTATCACGGCTAAATACATGCAGTAAAACATGAATAATAAATAGGCCGTTAATGATGAATAGGAATAATAATGTAACGAGTAATACTAAAGGCTCTGTGTGATTTAAAATAGAGCTACTAGAAAGAATATAATTGATTCCACCTAATGCAAAATAAAATATACCGTAGCGAATAAATAGTTCTTTTAATGTAATACGATTTGATTTTCCTTTCACGTGAATGCGAAGCAATGCTTTCCCAATTGTTTTTCCGTTAGTAAAGTATGGAATAATAATAAAGTAAATAAGGATTGAACACGTAATGAAAATGAGTTCATACATATTGGTGTAAGATTGCATATTAGAAACGAAGAAAGAATTTCCTTTGTTTTTAACGACAGGTACGACGATAGATAAGAAAATCCAATCAATTTGCATCGCGATAAGGCGACGAATGAATCCGACTGGTTTCGTTTCCAAATCAATATGACTATCTAACTCGTTTGTCTTCGGAAGGAAGTACGTAAATATTGGTGCAATGATAAAACCAATTACGCCACCTAATGTATTTAAAAACAAATCATCGATATCAAATAATCGGTATGCACAATTGTATATACCGTATAATCCAGTCACTTGTGTTAGCTCGAAAAATAGTGAAAGGAAAAAGGAAATGCAAATTGTTTGTAAGAAACTACGTCGGAAATAATAACGTAAGTAAATACCGAATGGAACAGTTAATAGAACGTTAAAGGCAACTTGTAAAAACGCAGACTCTTTTAATAAGTAGAAATAAGTAGCTGGTTTCGTTAAAACTGCCGATGTATGACTACTAATCTCTTGTATGAAATAAAATGGTGCGAGTTGCATGTGTTGTGTATTAGCCGGTTGTAGGCTACAAGTATCAAACGTTTGTGGCAACGGCAAAATAACAAGAAAATAGGCATTTAATAAGTAAAGTAATAATGAGTATAAAATAAATGAGCGCCATTTATTTAAATAACCGTATTTTCGATAATTAAATATTAAAAAAGGGATTAAAAGAAACATTGCTAAAAAAGGAAATAAAATAAATGCTGTTTTCACTGGAAATAAATATGCAGTCAAAGTAAAACTCCTTTCAATAAAAATTCGTTTATCATTATAGCGCTAAAAATATTTAAATACAAAGTTAAAACCTTTCTAAATAGAAAAAATTACTAATTTGATAGGGATTAAGTTATAATAAATTTAATATAAGGATATTGTGATTATATAAGTTGAGAGAGGGTACAAGAGATGCGATATGAACTTTTTTCTGTAAGTGGGGATCATATTACGACTTTTGAAAGTGCATGGCGTTTTCAGGAGGGAGAACAGATTTTTGTTCATGATGATCAAACAAAACGAAACTTTATTATTATTCGGCTGACGCATGATGTATTTCAACAAAATAAACATGTTATTCGTTTGTATTGTCAAGAGAAGAAAGTGTATGCATAAGAGAAGCCCTCTTACAGTATGAAAAGTAAGAGGGTCCTTATCTCGTTATTTGTGACCAGCCCAATTGATGAGGGCTGATTAATTTAACTTTATCATTTTGGCCCTCGTAAGGAATAAAAAGAGAAGGATTAATGCACATAGGTAGCATTTGATTTGGAAGAAAGGATATAGCCTTGTATTTTGTGCTTCAAAGTTTCAGTGCCTTCTTTTTGAGAAAGCCATGTATGGTAATCTTGTTGTGTTTTCCATAACATACGAATCATATACTCTGCCTTATCATTTGTACGATGAACAGGTGAAAACTCTATGTTAATACAACCGTTCGTTCCGGGGGAAGGATAATATTGTTTAAGCCCATAAAGTAGCTCATTTTCATATTCGTACTTAATGTGAATGAGTTTAGTAACTATAAACATATAAACACCTCTTTTACGATAATAGTAGGAAAGATAGAATTACTGTAATAGTGAATTCGATAAATATTATACTATTCTGAAAATTATAAGTAAATAATAGGTTTTAACTTAATAAAGGTATAAAAAAGCGAGTCATTCTATTACACTAGATGACTCGCTTTTAATTTGTAAGTTTTACTTTATAAGAAAATAAGAGTAAGTACACCTACGATAATACAATAGAAAGAGAAATATTTTAAATTTCCTTTTGCCATAATGTTCATAAACCATTTTAGTGAAATATACGTCATGATAAATGTTGCGATGAATGCAACGACATATGGTACGAATAATGTGTCTAGATTTGGGTCATTTGCAATGTCTGTAATGCTTAACAATAAGCCACCTAAGCTAACAGGAATGTATAGTAAGAATGAGAAGCGAAGAGCTGTTTCTTGCTTCATACCAAGTAACATTGCTGCTACGATTGTGGCACCAGATCGGCTTATTCCGGGAATCAGTGCGCAAGCTTGTGCTAATCCGACGATGATTGCATCTTTCATAGAAAGGTCGCCATCATTTTTACGACCGCGTAAATTTCTAATAATCCAAAGGCCGACAGCAGTAATAAGAAGGGAAACCCCAACCATCTTCACACCTTTTAAGTACTGATCGATGTAATCTTTAAATAAAACACCAATAACACCTGCTGGAATGGTTGCAATAACAAGATAAATAATAAAGAAGAAATCTGATTTTGCGTCTTCTGCTCTTGTAAATATATAAGAGAGACCATTCTTTGTTAGACGAATTAAATCATTTCTATAAATAAGTAATACAGCTAATAATGAAGCTGAATTAACAAGTAGTTCGAAGCTAAACCCTTCTATTTTTAGTCCTAGCAAATGTTGTGCTAAAACGAGATGACCACTTGAAGAAATCGGAATTGGTTCTGTTAATCCTTGGAACAGACCGAGAATTAAATATTTTAAAACGTAGTAAAATTGTTCCATAATAACCTCCTTGTTTATTAGTTGAAAGAAACAACTTTTCCATTATAACAAAGATATGGATGAATATTGAAAAGAAATAAATATTCGAAATAAAATAAAAATCCCTTATAGCAGTATAAGGGATTTTTATTTTTAATTAAGAAGTCACTGTTCCTTGAAGACTTTTAGACAATTGAACATCGACTTTTTCAGCATCATGAATATGATTCATAATAGTAGTATTTAATTTTTGGAACATTTGTTGTGTGTTAGCAAATTCTCGTAATATGTCATCATTACAAGACTTTTGGTTTTCGATAGCCTTAATAACATTTGTAGCACCATTTTGTAACGTTTGAATCATAACTAAAATATTTTCAATTCTAGCATTTGTATCGGCGCTCATTTCTACACCTTCATCGACTAAATGTAAATTATCTTTTGTGTTATCATATGCTTTTTCAATTTCTTCTTGAATTTTTTTCGTTAAGTTGCCGATGTTTTTTGTACTTTCTGCTGTACTTTCCGCTAGTTTTCTTACTTCATTGGCAACGACAGCGAATCCTTTACCGTGCTCTCCAGCACGCGCGGCTTCAATACTCGCATTTAATGCAAGTAAATTTGTTTGTGCTGCAATGTTTTGAATGACTTCTACAATTTGCTCGATTTCCTTTGAGCGTTCGCTTAGATGATTCATACTATTAGACGTGCGTTGAGATTGTTCACCTAATTTATTAATTACAATAAGTAAGCGGTGAACGGATTCTTTTCCTTCATTAGAGCAGTCAATAATTTCTGCAATAGACTGAATTAAGCTTTGTTCCTTTTGTAACATTTCATTATTTAACTCATTGGAATGTGTCGTACGTGTTGAAACATTTTCGAAACATGAACTTAACTGTTGAACTAAATTTTGAAGTGTATTGTGTTGGTTATTTACAAGTTGATGCTCTTGTACAACGCTTTGTACACGATCGTGGATAGTAGAAATAGTCTCTTGCTTTTCAATATCTTTTTGTTTTAATTCTGCTTCTAATTCTTGTATACGCTCTTCTAATTGAGCAATTGTATGTTGGAGTGATTTTTTTTGAGTAAACATGTATTTATTTCAACCGCCTTCGAAAGTTATATTTTCTCTATATTTGGATTTTAGCATCTTTTGTATTTTTTAAATATAGGAATTGTTAAATATTTAAGAATCTATTACATTTTATTCATAATTCTCTTTTTTTCGTCACGAAAAATAAACTGTATTTAATCGTTTTGTAAACAAACTGTAAAATAAATCATGTATAACTGTATAAGAAGGGAGTCGGATTATGAACTATTTTAAGCGAATCAGCTGTCTAGTATTAGCAGGAATTATCGGTCTTTCTAGTACAGTCGCTGTTAAAGCAGAGTCAAACGACGAGAAACTTAACAACATGCAACAGCAATTGCAACAAAACGATGCAGAAATGCAAAAGAAAGAGCAAGAGAAGCAAGCTGTTAGTAAAGAAATTAAAGGTATTGAAAACGAACTACATAATTTAAATAATACAATTGCAAAAAATAAAGAGGATCAAGCTGCTATTCAACGTAAAATCGATGAAACACATAAGCAGATTGAGCAAAAAAAGCAAGAAATTGTCGTTTTGGAGGATAAAGTCCTTGCTCGTAAAGATATTATGAGAAAACGTATGGTTTCTGTTCAAAACAGTTCAAATACAAGTTTAGTAGTAGAAGTTGTAGTAGAGTCAAAAAACTTTGCAGACTTCTTACAACGTATGAACGCAGTTTCTACTATTCTAGAAGCTGATAAAGAAATTTTACGTCTACAAGAACAAGATCTTCGTCAAATTGAAGAAGATAAGAAAACAATTGACGAAAAAGAAGCATCTTTAGTAGTAGACAAACAAAAATTAGCAAAAGCGCAAGCTGAACTGCAAGATAACTTGAAAAAGCGTCAAGATAACTTACAAACAGTTCAAGCTAAATATAATGAAGTTGCAAGTCAACTTAATTTAGCAGCGGAAGAAAAAGCTAAAATTGAATCAAATATGAAGACAGTACAAGAAACGATTGCTCGTGAGCAAGAAGCAGCAAGAATCGCAGCGGAAGAGCGTGCAAAAGCAGAAGCAGCTGCAAAAGCAGAGCAAGAAGCTTTAGCGAAAGCACAAGCAGAAATTGCTGAAAAGCAAAAGCAGGAAAAAGCTAGTAAACCAGCTGAACCAGTTGCTAATAATAATTCGAAGGTAGAACCTGCAAAACCTGAACCATCTTCTAAGCCAACTGCTGGTGGGAAAGAAATTTATGTAGAAGCTACAGCTTATACAGCTGATCCAGGGGAAAATGGTTATGCACCAGGTCAACAAGTATTTTCTGCATGGGGACCAGGTGGTAAAGGTTATAATCTAACTGCAAACCCAGGAATGAAATTAATTGCTGTAGATCCAAATGTTATTCCATTAGGTAAGACTGTAAATGTTGAAGGTTATGGAGTAGCAATTGCAGCCGATACTGGTGGGGCTATTAAAGGGCATAGAATTGATGTTTTAATGCCAGATAAAGGTTCATCAAGTAGCTGGGGCAGAAGAACAGTTAAAGTTACAATTTTAAACTAACAAGTAATCCAACTTTACAATACGTAGAGTTGGATTTTTTTATAATAATAATGTTAAGTTGAGTTTACATTTTGTTAAGAATAGCATACAATAATGGTGAGAGGTGGTAAATTTGACCATTTTAAACAGAGTAAAAGAATTAAGAGCTCGTTTTAACTTTACGCAAAGCGTATTAGCAGAAAAGGTTGGAGTAACGAGACAAACAATTGCAGCAATTGAAAAAGGGGATTACGTTCCTTCGTTGTTATTAGCACTTACGATTTGTGATGTGTTCCAGTTAAAGATGGAAGATGTGTTTGTTTTAAATAAGGAGGGAGAAGAGGATGAATAGAATTGTTTTTTCTTATATTATAAATGTACTCTATACTGCACTAGCATGTTGGACATTTGTTGAATTTTATAGTGTTATTACAGAGTTAGCAGATATAATTAAAAACGAGAAATTCCCGTTTGAAGTATGGTTTAATGGAGTACCATTCATTTTATTATTTATTGGAGCAATTATAGTTACAATTTTTTATAGAATTCAAAAGAAAAAATATAAGAATTTATCTTTTTGGATGTATCCATTATTATTTCCGCTAGAAGATGAACGTGAAAAAGCGATTACGGATAAAGCTTGCCGAACAACATTTGTATCGTTATGGTTTGTGTTACCTTGTGCAGTTGGATTTTTAACTTTTTCGCCTATTATTAATGAATATCTTCCTGGATACCCATTATATATTCTATTTTCTATTTTCTTTATTCAAATGACAGTATTTCACGTATCACTATACAGAAATAAATTAGCTTAAAAAGAAACCTTCTTGCACCGGCAAGAAGGTTTCTTTTCAGCTAATACTTGTACATATGACGATATTATTTTATCATTTTATATAGAGTAAGATTTTGTAAGGGAAAGGAACTGTGTATGAATAAGCAAAGAATTTATAGTATAGTAGCAATTCTGCTATTTGTTGTAGGTGGCGTGTTAATTGGAAAGCCATTTTATGATGGATATCAGGCTGAAAAGAAACAGACTGAAAATGTGCAGGCTGTTCAAAAGATGGATTATGAAAAGCATGAGACGGAATTTGTAGATGCTTCCAAAATTAATCAACCAGACTTGGCGGAAGTAGCGAATGCATCATTAGATAAGAAACAAGTAATTGGTCGTATTTCGATTCCAAGTGTTTCAGTAGAACTGCCTGTTTTAAAAGCTTCTACTGAAAAAAACTTATTATCAGGTGCAGCGACAGTAAAAGAGAATCAAGTTATGGGAAAAGGAAATTACGCATTAGCAGGACATAATATGTCTAAAAAAGGTGTTTTATTTAGTGATATAGCTTCTTTGAAAAAAGGCGATAAAATTTATTTGTATGACAATGAAAATGAATATGAGTATGCGGTTACTGGTGTATCTGAAGTGACTCCTGATAAGTGGGAAGTTGTAGAGGATCATGGGAAAGATGAGATAACGCTTATTACATGTGTATCTGTAAAGGATAATTCTAAGCGTTATGTTGTTGCTGGTGATTTAGTAGGAACGAAGGCGAAGAAGTAAAAAAGAAGGTGAACTCTTTAAAGAGTTCACCTTCTTTTTTACTAATGTTGAGAAATAATAGAATATTTCGGTTCGTATTTAAGTATTCTTCTATTTATGTATAATAAAGTTAGAATTCTATATTTTGGGAGGAACAAGAGTGAGACAACAGGTGAAGAAACTTCTTTTAACAACGAGTATAGCGTTATTGGTAGCTCCAATTTCAGCTTATGCGCATCCAGGGCGTACAGATGCTAATGGCGGACATACGTGTCGTACAAATTGTGAGAAGTGGGGATTACAGTACGGGGAATATCATTATCACAATAAACCAGCTTCTAGTAGTGGCGCAACGAGCCCAGCTCCTAGTCAGAATAATAATAGTGCTGTAGAAGCTGAGAGACAAGCAGAAGCACAGCGCAATACTGAGGCTGAAAAACAACGTGCTGCAGAAGCACAGCGTAAAGCTGAAGAAGAGAGACAACGTGTAGCCGAGGAACAAAGAAAAGCTGAAGAGGCACGTAAGCAAGAGGAAGCGCAGCGCCAAGCTGATATGGAAAAAGGTCAACTTGAAGGTCAAAAGAATGGAGAAACTGATTTTAAAGCAGGAAAAAATGATGCAGAAGTGCATGTAGCTGGAAAATCTGATGCATATAAACAAGCGTTTAAAGCGACTTATGCAGCCGCATGGTCTTTAGAAGAGCAGAAGAAAACGCATTTTGAAAAAGGAAAAGAACAAGGTTTAGCACAAGAGACAATGGACGATAGTCAAGTTGCTCCAGAGTTTAAGGTAAACTTTGCAGACGGATTCAAAGTAGGGAATAAAGAAAGAACAGAAAAAATTGAAAAAGAGCAAGCTGAATTAGGGGAAAAGACAGGGAAAGAACTAGCTGAAAAGAATCCTGGAAATAGAGAGAAAGAAGTATACGTGAAGGCATATGAAAAAGCGTATGAAAAAGGCTATAAGTCTACAAAAAAGGCAGTAGAAAAGGCTGGCTATAAGTATGCATTTGAAAACTATGATTTAAAAGTTCCTGCTAAGTATGAACGAAATGAATTGTTAAAGAAATGGTTTACTGAAGGATTTAAATCGAATAAAAAAGCAGCGGAAATTCGAGAAGAAGGGTATAAAAAGGGAGATAGCTGGTTCTCATTTTTCTATAAGAGTTTCGTACCAAGTGAATATAAAGAACATAAAGAGCTGTACGAACAAGCAATAGAAAAAGGTAAAACAGTATAAAAAAAGATGAGGAGAAATTCCTCATCTTTTTTAATCCATCCATTTCACTAATTTCTTAGAAATTAATAATAAAACACAGCCTAATACAATTGCCACAGCGCCAATAACTGTGAATACTTCAGCGTATCCAAGTGAAGTTGTGAAGCTTGCAAGTTGTCCGCCTAAAATGTTGGCGATACCTGAACTTGCTAGCCATACACCCATTAATAAAGATGCTAATTTTACCGGAGCAAGCGCACTAACCATTGATAGTCCGACAGGTGATAAGAATAGCTCACCTAACGTATGGAAAAGATACGTAAAGACGATAAACAGTAAGTTTGCTTTTTCTGTAATGTTATGTTCATCACTACCTGTTTTTAATGTAGCAATAACGAGAATGATATAACCGATACCGAGCAAGATCATACCAAGTCCCATTTTAGTTGGGATTTTTAAATCACCTTGCTTGCGAGTTGCAAGTTTTGCCCATAATGCAGAAATGACTGGAGCAAGTAAAATAATAAATAATGGATTGACCGATTGGAACCAAGATGTTGGAACTTCCCATCCGAACACAGAGCGGTCTACAAATTTGTTTGTATATAATGTTAATGAGCTACCAGCTTGTTCAAAGCCAGCCCAGAAGAAGACAACGAAGCATGTTAAAATGACGATAACTGCGGTACGTTGTTTTTCTTTTTTTGTTAACGGTGTATCTCCTACTGATGGTTGTCCAGCAGCTGTTTGTAAATCACGAGTTGGTTTTTTACCGATATTACCAAGGAAGCGATTTGATAGTGTTGTAAATAAAATTTGTCCAATGATCATTCCGATTGAAGCGGCTAAGAAACCGTAACGGAATCCGTAATGTACAACGCCATCAACTGTTGTTTTGAATAAATTTTCTGATAAAAATCCGCAAACGAGTGGAGCTAAAAATGACCCGACGTTAATACCCATATAGAAAATGGTAAATGCACTATCACGTTTTGGATCGTTCTCTTCGTATAATTCTCCAACCAGTGTAGAGATGTTCGGTTTGAAGAATCCGTTACCTATAATAATAAGCGCTAATCCGAGGTATAGGCCTAATTGGTTTTGCAAGGCAAATAGTGTAAGGTTACCGATTGCCATTGTTATACCACCAATTGTGATTGCTTTTCGTCTACCTAGAAAACGGTCTGTTAAGTATCCACCAATCATTGGTGTGAAATAACAGGCTCCAGTATAAAATCCGTAAATAGAGAGTGCCCATGCGGGACTAAACCCAAGACCACCGCTTACTAAAGCTGTCGTTAAATATAATGTTAATAATCCTCGTAATCCATAGTAACTAAATCTTTCCCACATTTCTGTAAAGAAGAGTAAGTATAAACCTGGAGGATGTTTCTTTTTTCTTTGTTGTTCTCTTTCTAGTTGTATCGCTGATTCCATGTTATTTTCCTCCTGACACAAACAAAAACAAAGTTAATAATTTTGTACATTTAATATTTTACTTTATTAACTATTATAAGTCAATAAAGGTTGATTTTTCAGAAGAAATTGGAAAAGAGGAATAGCTATAGAATGGGTGTTTCTTTTGTGATAGACTATGGACTATGTTTTCTTTGTAAGGAAGCGGGTTATTGTACTTTTTTATATGTGAAATTGATTTCATAAAAGATGAAATTAAAGAAGGAGAAAGAAATGAAATTGTTACAGAAAAAAGAAATTTTACTTATTAGCCTTATGTTATTCTCTATGTTCTTTGGAGCAGGGAATCTGATATTTCCACCTTTCCTTGGATATGAAGCAGGAGAACATGTTTGGATTTCATTAGTAGGATTTATTATATCAGCAACAGGTCTTCCTATATTAGGTGTTATCTCCATTGCAAAAGCAGGAAGTTTTCAAACGTTAGCGGGTAGGGTTCATTCTTCATTTGCAATTATTTTTCCATGTATCGTGTATGTATTTATTGGACCTGGGCTTGGTATACCACGTGCGGGAAGTTTAGCTTTTGAAATGGGGCCAGGTCAGTTATTCCCTGAAGCAGGAAACGGATTATTATTGTTTTACACAGTTATTTTCTTTAGTATTGTTTACTGGTTAAGTTTATCCCCATCTAAATTAATGGGGTTGTTTGGAAAAGTCTTGACGCCGTTATTATTATGTATGATTGCACTCATTTTTATAAAGAGTATGTTTACAACGGTAGGAGATATGAAAGAACCAATAGGGAACTATGGACAAGCTCCTATGTTTCAAGGGTTTTTAGATGGATATTTAACAATGGATGCGTTAGCTGCTTTAATCTTTGGAATTGTTATTGCAAATGCATTACGTGCAAAGGGTATTGAAGATGATAAAGGTTTAGCGAAATATATGAGTATTGCTGGCATTGGGGCAGGATTATTATTATCGATTATTTATGTCATCCTTGGATATGTGGGGGCAATTAGTGGCTCATTAGGAACATTCGATAACGGTGCGAAAGTGTTAGCACAAGTTATGATTACATTATTTGGACAGGGCGGAGTCGTTTTATTAGGTCTTATTTTTACTATCGCGTGTTTATGTGTTTCAATTGGACTTGTTACGTCTTGTAGTCAATTTTTTGCGAGTGCATTTCCGAAAGTATCTTATAAATTGTGGGCATTTATAGTAAGCGTTGTTAGTATGATTTTAGCTAATTTAGGGTTAACGCAAATTTTAAAAGTATCAGTACCAATTCTTGGATTTATTTATCCAATTGCGTTAACGCTTATTATTCTAGGGTTATTCCATCAGTATATTGGAAAGTATGCATACGTATATGCAGTAACTGTTTTGGTTGTAGCGATATTTAGTGCAATTGATATTTTAAATAAAAATGTAATGATGAATCAGTGGACGTCAGCATTAAAATACATTCCGTTTTATACAGAAGGTGTTGGGTGGATTGTTCCAGCTATTGTAGGCATGTGTCTTGGTTTTATCGTTAGCATTTTTCTAAATAAGAATAACTGAGTAAAAAGGTGTTTTCCGATTTTGGAAGACGCCTTTCTTTTTTTGGAAAAAATACTATTGAAAATGAATAGACTAGGAGTATGATAAAGATAATTGGTAATATATAGGTTTAATGAGAGTTACAAATGAGGGGGGAGCGTATGAAGAAGGATTTGGATAAGAAAATAGAAGCACTCGAAACGGCAATTGAAACAATTCAAGAAGCACTTGCTGAATTAAAAGTAAAGCAAAGGGAAATAGAAGTAGAAAACGCTCAGCAACATGTTAGTAAGAACAAGAAAGAATATATTGAAACGGTAATGGAGGAAAAGCCAAAAGAAGAAATAGTTAAGATAAAAGAGCCTTTGCAAGAACGTCAGGTAAAACAAGTAGATATATCTGCTTTTAAACCAGAGCCATTTAATATTATTAAGTTTTGTCAAACATGGTTACCGCGTGTATTTGTCGGTATTATGTTGCTTGGAGTGATCTGGTTATTTAAAGCAGGGGTAGATGCTGGCTTATTAACACCAGCGATACGAATTGTGTTTGGTATCGTATTATCTATCGGATTGTATTATATAGGAGATATTCAAATTAAAAGAGAGCGGCAGGCGTTAGGGTTAGTATTAGCTGGAGGAAGTATTACCGGGATTGTTCTAACAACGTTTGCAGCACATTATTTATATGGATTTATTCCGGCAAGTGTCGCGTTTCTCTGTAATATTGCATGGGTTATTTTAGGTATTTATTTAGCGAAAAGATATCAATCGGAATATCTCACTATTTTCGTAGCGGTCGGAGCGTTCTTCGTACCATTCTTGTTAAATAGTACGACTCCTAATCCTTATATTTTCTTTGGATATGAGACAGTATTAACACTTAGTTTATTATGGTATGCGTTGAAAAATCGTTATAAATACTTATATATGATTTCTTACGCTGTTGCAGCCATTGTCCTTTTCGTTTTCTTTGCTGTTATGTCAATGTTAGTAGAGAACTTGCAAATACAGTTAACGATTGTATATGGTTTGATTCATTTACTATTATTTTGGCATATGTTTACGGAGAGAAGTTTTATACTAGAACCACGTTTAGCGATATTTAGTGCAAATGCAGTGTTCTTTATACTAGCTATTTCAAAAATACATGATTTTACAACATGGGGATTAATTATTAGTGCAATCGTGCATGCCGCTATGTTCGTATTTGAATATAGGAAAAATAGACATTCTACATTTACAAATCTCTTATTTGGTTTCGCAATGGGAGCATTTAGTTTAGCAATTTTATATGAGTATAGTTTAGTGAATGCAGCGATTGTACTATTATTACAAGGTTTCCTCGGCATGGTCACTTCTATTAAAGTAAAACAACAGATAAAATTGTATGTTAGTGCGACGGTTTACGCAATTGGAATGATACAGACTATTTTTAGCCCGTTTGATCAATTTATTTCGGCAGGCTTTGTTGCTCATCTTATTTTAATAGGAACGTTCTATTATTGCATGAGAGAAGCGAAAGAAGTATTAGCGAGCTTCGGCAAATATATGTATTCTATAGTGCTCTATTGGTTTATGATAATTGTATTTATTACAATTACGAGAATCGGTGAAGTTTTATCTACAGATGGAAGCGTAATTAGTGTATCAGTATCGTTATTATGGATGGTATATGCATTATTTGCGGTTTGGTTTGGAAGAAATAGAAATATGAATGAAATATTATATGCTGGTTTAGTCGTTTTAGTCGTAACGGTAGGGAAGTTATTCTTACTTGACTTACCAGAGGTATCGATGATGATTAGGGCAGTGTTATTCCTAATCGTCGGTAGTATAGGTATCGTTATTTCAAGAATGTTTTTCTCGAAGGAAGAGAAGTGAGAAGAAGGCAATCCATGTATGGATTGCCTTTTTTATTATTTCTTATTAATTGTTACAGTTTCATTATATTTCGTTGTTGTATTTTGGCGTAGACGAAGCGTTGCTTGTCCAATTGTATTTGAATCAATCTGTACATTTACAACTTTCTCAGCAGAGCCTAAGCTGTTTGTTGTGAAAGAAAATGCACTGCTATATCCAAAAGTAGATGGCCAAGTGCCGTTTGCATTTTGTACTTTAGCCACTTGTGTTCCTCCAGTAGTGAAGATACCTAAAGAATAGTTGTTATAAGTTGTATTAGGTAGTAAGTTGTTTACTTGAATCTTCATTTGGAAAATTTCATTGTTTGGTAGAATGCTAGGGTGTGTAACGACGTAGTCGCTTGTTGTTACCGCACCATTATAACCGTATGAACCTGGTTTGAAAGTATTTGTATTAAACCATTGATAACCTGCATTTGGTGCACCCCAAGGTTCAGGTTGTGGTTCTGTTGATAAGCTTGGCTGTTCAAATGTCTGTAGAGCTGTAGGTGAATCAAGTTGTAAACCATTTACTTGATCTAAACTTGTAAATGTCTCTTTATTCGATAACCAATTTACGATGTTTTCTAATAAGATAGCATCGTTTTCTTCTTTATAACCATCGTAAGTTTTCTTTGTTTGGCCAGAATCTTCACGAACGTACTTTGGCGTAGCATCTTCAACAGGAGAAGAGTCACCAATAAAGGCAGCTTTTCCAAGTCCTACTTTTGCAATTGCAGCATATGGGCCTTCTGCAATACCACCGCCATTATAAACGCCACTATCAACAGCGTTATTCCATTTTGATGGATTTTCTGGAAGGTAAACAAGTCCTTTTGCTAGTTTTGGGTTTGTAATTGCTAGAGTAGAACCAGCATGCATTGCTACAGACGAAACACCTTTTGTAATTCCGAAAGATTGTTCAGGTGATACAATTGTTTTCGCTGAAACATCACCAAGTGCATTGTAGCGGAAGCGAATACCGAAGTTGTCAGAGAGCCAATCAGAGCTTTCTACTCCTTGCATAGCTTGTGAATTTGCTTCTTCATTAGACATTCCTTTTGCTGGATTATCCCAAGCACCGCGTCTATATCCATTAAATACTTCAGAAGAGTCCCAGCGATTTTTATTACGATCTGCATTGTAATGATCAGCAATAAAGAAGATACTACCACCATTTTTTACATATTGTAACATAGCGTCCTGCTCAGATTTTTTGTAAGGAATATTAGCTTCTGGAACGATAAATACATTGTAATCTTTTAAATCTTCGTACGTAATAGGTGTTGATTTACGAAGTTCCTTTACGTGATATCCGTTTTTTGCAATGCCGTTTCCGAAGTCAGAAAAGCCGCCGTCAATAACCCAGTCAGCTGTCCCAGCAGTTTGACCGTGTGTATTATCAAATAATACTTTCTTCCCATTGTTTTGATTTACAACTTTTGCAGCAATTTCAGGAGCTGGGTCTACAGAGCTTTCGGCATAAGTAGACGGTATGAACGAGGTCCCTATACTTAGTGTAATTGCTGTTGCTAAAGAAAATGTAATCCATTTTTTATTCTTCATAGAAGAATCCCCCTAATAATAAATATATGTGCTTTAATAATGTAATTTATTTTTCTGTAAAAATAAAGACGGAAAACATAAAAAATATTAAAAAATTGTAAAAATACCGTGAATTTTGTTGAGAAATATTTATATAGATATAAAAACATCCCTTCCAAGTAATAAGGAAGGGATGTTTTGCTTAACTAATTTTTGAGTTAGGTGTTTCATCAATCTTATGAAACCCTTTCATGTAATATACGATTGCTAAGCCAATAAGCCAAATTGGGCCGACAATCAATGCAATTCGTGTATCTTCTGAATACGCCATTATACATAAGACTAGTGCAAGGAAGGCAAGTGAGAAATATGAGCTTAATGGGTATAAAGGCATTTTATATGATAACTTTTGTTTATTTTGAGTAGGCAAGCTTTTACGGAATTTAATTTGAGCGACTAATATAATGCCCCAAGTCCAAATTGCACCGAAAGTTGAAATGCTAGTAAGCCATGTAAATACCTTTGCAGGTACAAGATAGTTTAATATAACACCAATTAGTAAAACGATAGCAGTTGCTACAATTCCTTGGCTTGGAATGCCATTTTTATTTAAACGACCAAATCTTTCAGGAGCTTTTTTCTGCTGAGCTAATGTATATAGCATACGGCCTGTACTAAATAAACCACCGTTACAAGAAGAAAGAGCTGCTGTTAATACGACAAAGTTAATAATACCTGCTGCTTTTGCGATACCAATTTGCTGGAATGTTAATACGAATGGACTGCCTTTCTCACCAAGTTCGTTCCATGGATAAATTGCCATCATAACGAATAATGCCCCAACGTAAAAGAGTAGAATTCTCCAAAATACGTTATCAATTGCCTTTGCGAGTGTTTTCTTCGGATTTTGAGCCTCACCAGCTGTAACGCCGATTAATTCAACGCCTAAATAAGCGAATAGTACCATCTGCATGGAGAGTAGTAACCCAGAAAATCCATTTGGGAACCAGCCACCATGTGACCAAAGATTTGAAATACCAGTAGCGATACCACCGTTTCCGAATCCGAATAAAATAATACCAGCTCCGACTACTATCATACAGATAATTGTGACAATTTTAATGAGAGCAAACCAAAACTCAAGTTCTCCAAATACTTTTACCGATAAGAAGTTAAAAGCGCTCATTAATAATAGAGCAAGTAATGCCCAAGTCCAGCGCGGGATATCAGGGAACCAGTACTGCATGTAAATGCCAGCTGCTGTAATTTCAGCCATACAAGTAACAACCCATAAGAACCAGTAATTCCAACCAGTAATATAACCAGCGAGTGGTCCAATATAATCATATGCATATTTACTAAAAGAACCAGCAACAGGTTGTTCAATTGCCATTTCCCCAAGCGCTCGCATAATGAAAAAAATAACGAGACCGGCAATCATATAGCCTAGCAAAATAGAAGGACCTGCTAGTTTAATGGCGGAAGCGGATCCTAAAAATAGCCCAACGCCAATAGCTGAGCCCAGTGACATTAAAGTAATATGTCGTTCTTTTAAACCACGATTTAAAGTTCCAGATTTGTTTGTGTGCTGCATAAGAAGAATCCCCCTTGTAGAGTGAACGATATTTGAATGCGTTTACTAAATATTTAACTATTTCAAATTATAAAACATTTCTATCTGTTATGCTACAAAAATAATCATAATGAACTGTACTACATCTGTACTTGTCAGACTTAAACTTAAAATTCGAACTATTAGGGAATATATTGACTCTTCTTTTTATTGATTGTTAAGATTAAGTATTATAATTTCTCACATACTAGTAAGAAAAAGAATGTGTGATAATAATTCAGGTGTAGGAAGGGTACATAAGCATGTTTCAATTACAAAAATATAACACTTCTGTGAAGCAAGAGTTTTTAGCTGGCATCACAACTTTTTTTACATTTGCGTATATTCTTGTCATCAATCCAAAAATATTATCTGATGCAGGTGTACCATTTGACCAAGCGTTTACAGCAACAATTATTGCAACCGTTGTTGGAACAGTAGGTATGGCGATTTTCGCGAATTACCCGATTGTTATTGCTCCAGCTATGGGAATGAATGCATATTTTGCTTATTCTGTTGTACAGAAGGCAGAAGGGATTACATATGTAGTTGCCTTTTCAGCTGTATTTGTAACGGGGATTATTTTTCTTTTATTATCTTTTACTTCGTTTAGGCAAAAGTTAATTTTAGCAATTCCTGATAGTTTAAAGCATGCAATTGCAGGTGGAATTGGACTATTTATTGCTTTTATTGGATTGCGCCTTTCTGGAATTATCGTGGGTCATCCGTCTAATTTAGTTACGATTGGTGATTTTCATTCTCCAGCTGTTATTTTAACTTTAATTGGTTTAATATTAGCGGCGGTATTAATGACATTGCGTGTGAGCGGTGCATTATTTATTAGTATGATTGTGACAGGAATTATTGCCTTCTTTACAGGGCAATTGAAGTTTGCTGATAAAATTGTGGCGATGCCTCATTTACCAGAGGGTATCATCGTTTCAAACCCAATCAATGCCTTTTCAGATGTAATTGAATACGGATTATACGGCGTTGTATTTTCATTTTTACTTGTACTTTTATTCGATACAACAGGTGCATTACTCGGTTTAATTAAACAAGCAGGTTTAATTACAGACAATACAGAGAAGCGTTTTGGTAAAGCGTTTATTGCAGATGCAATTGGCGGGACTACAGGTTCTATCTTTGGAACAAGCCCAACAGCAGCGACGATTGAATCGTCAGCAGGTATTGCTGCAGGTGGTAAAACTGGATTAACAGGGATTGTAGTTGTTGGTCTAACAATTATAACGGCATTTTTTAGTCCTGTTATTGCTTCTTTATCAAGTGTAGCCGCTATTACAGCTCCTTCATTAATTATAGTAGGTAGTTTAATGGCACAAAGCATTCGAGATATTAATTGGAATGAATTTGAAGATGCGTTACCAGCATTTTTAATTTTTATAGGTATTCCGTTAACATCTAGTATTGCAAATGGAATCGCAATTGGATTTTTAGTATATCCAGTCTTGAAAATTGTGAAGGGTAAAGGGATGGAAGTACATCCATTACTATACTTATTTGCATTCTTATTTGGATGTCATTTATTCTTATAATATAAATATAGGAGAGGGCCTTCTTATGGGAGGCTCCCTTTTTGTGTATAATAAAGTGAAACTATAGGCAGTAGGGGATATCCTCACTGTGTATTAGCCCGCACCAATTGGGATAAGGTGAAAACTTAATTGGTTTCGTAAAATATAAATTACATAATGCAATATATATGTTACAATAAAGGTGGAGGAGGAACATGAATGGCTGTAAGTAAAATAAAAGTCGCGCGTGTTCAGTTAGATTTAACACAGCAACAATTAGCAGAAAAAGTAGGCGTTACAAGGCAAACGATTAGTTTAATTGAGAAGGGGAAATACAATCCATCTTTAGATTTATGTTTAAAAATTTGTTATGCAGTAGATAAAACGTTGAATGATTTGTTTTGGGAGGAAAAGGAGTGGTAGGATGAAAATCGTGAAAGATGAACGTTTAATGATTGAAGGGTTAAAACATATTAGATTAGCTTTCATCTTACAAAATATCGTCATACTAGCTATCGTCTTTTACCGCTATGTCTTGCAAGGGGCAGGATATGAAAGTGTTTCGGATTTATTAATGGTATTTATGGGCGGGATAATAATTATTAACTTTTTAAATCTGAAAAATTCAGTGGAAGTGTATGAGCATACGGGCGGAGTGTCGCGTCGTTATTTTATGAAGCTATTATTCATTCCGGTGGGTATTATTATTGGGATTTTAGCTATTTGTATCGTTGTAACACCAGATATTTCGATAAAGGAAATTAGTATGACAGGACTTATTATGTTTGCTTGTTTTTTAGTTCCTAGTTTGTTTATATACATATATATGAAAAAAATAAAAAGAGAAGATTGAAATATAAGAAAGGCTTTCCCGTATTGAGGAAAGCTTTTCTTATATCTTTTTATACAAAACTTTATGAAGGCCAATTGGTTCAATTTCAAAAATTTCACCATGCTCCTGAAAGCCTAATCGCTTGTAATAGTCAGCTACAGTAATTCGGCCATTACACCATAACATATTTGCTTGACGCTCTTGTAAGATTTGTTCTGCATTCTGAATTAAGGAGCTTCCAGCGTGGTTGTTTCGAAACTCAGGTAATGTGGCCATTCCTCGTAGACGATAATGAATACCGGCTGGTAGGTCAGGGTATATTTCTTTTGAGAAGGAAGCGATACTAATTAGTTCATCGTTTATAAATGCGCCTAAGTGGAAGGTGTCTGTTTCATAATCGGAAGGATATTTACAATCTGCTAATGTTTGATTGGGGCGTAAAATTTTTTGACGTAATACGTAAGTTTCAGATCCCTCAATATTTTTCACGATAATCATATTAACATCCTTTCTTATAAGGCCTTTTCTGTTAATTGTATAAAGAAATAAGCAGGTGCGGCGAGAAGTCCGAGTATGCTAGCAGTTCCGAGAAGGAGTGAAAGTAGGAGGCAAGAATATTTTATTCCATTCGATTTTTTCCATCCGTAACTACAAATCTCAATACTAACACCGATGAGAATAATGGCAACGAGTATTTCTGCTAATAATAAAAGAGCTAAAGTTACAATAGACATAATGTGATCCATCCTCATAATATGTGATAGTAACATTTTACCATATGAAGTTAAAAAAATGCCCCTCAATTATGTGAGGGGCATTTTTTTACTCTAATATGTTTTTTAGTGTATCGATATGTTCTTTTGAACCTGTTACAAGTAATGTGTCACCGTGTTGTAGTCTTGTATCACCATGTGGTATTAATGCTTTGTTACCGCGGTAGATTTGAATGACAAGTACATCACCTAAAAACGGGAGGCGGCGAAGCGCAACGCCGTTATATTTATTGCTGCGCAGTTCAACTTCACGTACTGTTTCGTTTGCTGTTGTAATTAAGCGAACGAGACTAGGTTTATCAATAAGTGCACGTAATAAAATACGTGTAGAGTTAATTGTTGAGAATACAGCGATATGTTCTTGCGTTGCTTTTTCTTGTAGAAGTGGATCTTCTACACTTGCAATAACATGTTCAACACCTAGCTCTTTTGCATGTTCTGCCAATAATAAGTTTTGTTCATCATCGCTTGTTGCAACAACGACGCGATCTGCATCAAATGCTGTTTGTTCAGTTAATGATGCGATTGTGATGTCATCTAATTTCACGATAGGGAAGTCATGTGATTTCGCTTCTTCATCATTTATTTTGTTTTGACGCATCATATATAGCGTTACGTCATAATCTTCTCGTTTTAAATCTAGTGATAACGGAAGGGTAATTCTGCTCGCGCCAATAATAGCTACTTTTGGTTTTGGTGTTTCTACTTTTGGGAACATTTTTTTAAACAATATAGGTGCAAAAATACAAGTAATAACTGCGCTTAAAATAAGAGAGGCAGATAAACTTGGACTGATGATCTCCAGTTTTTCACCAATTTGTGCAGCCGCAATAACTAAAGAAAGTGTCGATGTTAATAAGATTGCACTTCCAAGTACGATATTACGTGGATACCATTTTCTTAAGACGAGTGATGGTAAGAGTTTCGAAATAAAGAGTCCTACAATTAAGATTGGAATCATTAGCATGCTAGAAGGTTCTTTGAAAATAGACCACACCTCTAGATTTACACCAACCATTACGAAGAAAATAGGGATGAAGAAACCATAGCCGATAGAATCAAGTTTTTCCACCATATCTTCATTTGGTGATAATAACGATACAAGTACACCTGCTAAGAAGGCACCTAAAATATTTTCTGCTCCAACAGATTCCGATAACCCAACTAAGATTAAAATGAGTGCAAAAACAGCTCGTGTATCAATTTGTACACTACCAGCTTTTAAACTATCTAAGTATGGAATGTTTTTAAAGCGTTTTGCAATAAAGTAAATGACAATACCGGCACCGAATAGAATAAGTAAGAGCCACATACTTTGACCGCTTTCGGAATTTAATCCGACGAAAACAGCGAGTAAAATCATTGTAACTAAGTCTGCGATAACAGCAACTAATAAAATGATTTGTCCGATTGCAGTTTTTCCTAGGTTGTTTTCTTTTAATGTTGGTACAACAACACCTAAAGAAATAGTTGAAATAATTAAAGTCATGAACATTGCATTATCTACAAATCCTAGCCATACGAATAGTAATGATAGGGCATAAGATAAGATGAAAATAAATAAGAAGATAATGCTTGCTACTTGAAATGTATTTGGCTCGTTTGTCGTATTTTTTTTCCCTTTTTGTTTAAAGATAGAAAAATCAATTTCTAAACCGCTTAAGAACATGAGGAAGATAAATCCTAATGTTGATAAAACTTGAAGCCATATATCTGGCTCAATAATATTAAACCCACTTTTACCTACAAAGATTCCTGCAATAATTTCTGCAACGACAACAGGAAGTGCTTTTAATTTAAAGCGTTGTAACAAAAGGGGAACGAAAAACGCGATTGCAACGACAACCATAAGTGATAGAACAGAAGTATGATGTTCCATTGCGTTCTCTCCCTTCAAATAAATATAGTACCTATTTAGCCATATAATAGGTAGAAAAGCAACGCATATGGATTCGATTTCATAAAGAAAGATTTTTCTTAACATTTGTCATAATAAGTATATTTTTCATGATTCTGTTGTTAATTCCGTAATGTGGATGTAATAGGGGAGGGGATAAAAAAAGACTGCTGAGGAATCTCAGCAGTCTTTTTCATGTACATTACATTGAGAAGAAGATCCATACAGTTAAACCAACTGTTGCAGTTGCAACGAAGAAACTGTATATCATTGTAAGAATTTGAACTCTTCCTTCTCCTTCTTTTAAATGCATGAACATAATTAATTGTAACAATGCTTGCGCAACAGCCATTATGATAATAGTTGTTAAGACTGTTGAAAGTGGCAATGTTGTGTAAAGTGCCACGTATAACGCTAGAAACGTTAATGCAAGCGATAAAATAAATCCGAAAACGTGTGACCAAGGGAATCCGCTATGCGCATGCCCGTTTGCTTGATTGTTGTTTTGAGCCATTTACGCCACCATCCCGTTCAAGTAAACTAGTGTGTAAATAAAGACCCAAACTAGATCAAGGAAATGCCAGTATAAGCTGATAATGAATACTTTACGAGCTGTAACTGGTGTTAAACCTCGTTTTAAAATTTGGATAATAACACAAGTTGCCCAAATGATACCGCCTGTTACGTGAGCTCCGTGCGTTCCAAGAAGAACGAAGAATCCAGATAAGAAAGCACTTGTTTGAATTGTTGCGCCTTCACCAATGTACATAATGAACTCTTCGATCTCAAAGAATAGGAAACCTGCACCTAAAAGTAATGTAAGGACGAACCATCCAAGCATCGCTTTTTGGTTATGCTTACGCATTTCATGAATTACGATACCGCATGTAAAACTACTTGTTAAAAGTAGTAATGTTTGAATTAAAAGCGTTTTAAGTTCAAACAATTGCGCTGGTGTTGGGCCATCTGCCGTACGACCAGCAAGGACTAGATAAGAGGCGAAAAGTGTTGCGAACAGCATAATTTCAGCCCCAAGAAAAATCCAGAATCCTAGGATATTCAATCTGCTTTGTTCGGATTGATATTCCAAAGGTAAGCTTTTATCTAAAGCCGCCATGTCATTTCACCTCTCATGCTATATGTTCTGTTTTTTTAATTTCATCAACACTGATATAGTAACCTTCATCATAATCGAATGAACGATAGATTAAGCAAGCTAAAATACCAACTCCACCGATTGCTGCAAGCCAGAACCAGCTAAATACTAATGCGAAACCTGCAAGACCGAAGAATCCAGACGCAATAATAGGCACACCAGAGTTACTTGGCATGTGAATTGGTTTGATATCTTCTGCTGCTGGTGTAACTGTTTCTCCGCGTTTTTTCATGTACCAGAAAGCATCAGCTTCTTTAATTTCAGGAAGCTTCGCGAAGTTGTAATGTTGTACAGGAGAGTGAGTTGCCCATTCAAGTGTACGACCATCCCATGGATCTCCAGTTGTGTCACGTTCACCGTGACGTGCACTCCAAATTACGTTGTAGCAAAGAAGTAGGAAGCCGATACCCATCATTACCGCACCAACAGATGCGATTTGGTTTAGCCATCCCCATCCAAGACTTTCAGAGTAAGTGTACATACGACGAGTCATACCGTCTAAACCTAAGAAGTACATTGGGAAGAAACAGATGTTGAATCCGCTCATAAAGATCCAGAATGTCCATTTACCTAGGCGTTCATTTAACATATGACCAGTCATTTTTGGATACCAGAATGTGAATCCAGCAAGCATAGCGAATACTGTACCTGCGATTAATACGTAGTGGAAGTGAGCGATTAGGAAGTAGCTGTTATGGTATTGATAATCAGCAGCTGCCATTCCAAGCATAACCCCTGTAACCCCACCGACTACGAAGTTTGGAATAAATGCCAATGACCAAAGCATTGGAACTGTAAAACGAATACGTCCTTTATACAGTGTAAACAACCAGTTAAAGATCTTAACCCCGGTTGGAATCGAAATCGCCATTGTCGAAATCGAGAAGAATGAGTTAACCGCTGGACCTGCACCCATCGTGAAGAAGTGGTGAAGCCATACGACGAAACTTAGTAAAGAAATTGCAACCATTGAGTATACCATCGCACTGTAACCGAATAGACGCTTACGTGAGAATGTACTAATGATTTCAGAGAAAATACCGAATGCCGGTAAAATAACGATATATACTTCAGGGTGACCCCATACCCAGAACAGGTTGGCCCATAACATCGGCATACCGCCGCTCGCCATCGTAAAGAAGTGAGCATCGAATAGACGGTCAAATGTCATTAATGCAAGAGCAACTGTTAATACTGGGAAAGCGAAAATAATGATAATTGTTGTAATTAAGATTGACCAAGTAAACATTGGCATTCTCATTAAAGTCATACCAGGTGTACGCATTTTTAAGATAGTAACAAGGAAGTTAATACCGGTCATTAGCGTACCGAGACCTGAAATCTGTAATGCAATTGCGTAGTAGTTATTTCCTACGCCCGAAGTAAACTCTGTACCTGCCATTGGGAAGTAAGAAGTCCACCCAGCGTCTGGAGAACCACCAATTACGAAAGCGATGTTGAATAACATTGCTCCGACAAAGAATAACCAGAAACTTAAAGCATTTAAGAACGGATATGCAACGTCACGAGCACCAATTTGTAATGGTACTACAAGGTTCATTAATCCCATAACGAATGGCATTGCCATGAAAAGAATCATTACTGTACCATGTGTTGTAAAGATCCCGTTATAGTGTTCAGCGTTTAAATAAGTTGTTTCTGGGAATGTTAATTGTGCACGGATCATTAAACCATCCATACCACCACGGAATAACATGATAACCGCAGAAATAATATACATAGCTCCGATTTTTTTATGGTCAACAGTTGTTAACCATTCGTCCCAAAGCCATTTCCATTTTTTATACTTTGTTAGTACGAAAATGATTGCTAATGTCACAAGAACGATAGAAGCGTCTGCACCGTAAATAATCGGATCACCTGTGACAAAGAATTCATCAAGCTTCACTGTGTTCACTCCAATCTGTTGGAATTATAGCTATTATTTTTTGTTTTTGTAGTAGTTGTAATCACAATATTCAAGTGATTTTGGATCAACATAACTTAAGTGGTGACTAGAGAATGTCATACGACCAACTACACCAGGTTTAACAATTTCGTTGTACTTAGCTTCTGTTAGTTTAGGAGCAGTTTCTTGTACTTCTTTAACCCACTTGTCATATTTCTCTTTAGTTTTTGCTTCAACTTCGAACTCCATGTGAGTGAATCCTTCACCAGAGAAGTTCGCGCTACGGCCTAGGTAAGAACCTGGCTTATCAGCTTGTAAATAAAGGTCCATAATCATGCCATCCATTGTGTACTTCATACCACCAAGTTCTGGTACCCAGAAAGCATTCATTGGGCCGACAGAAGTCAGTTTGAATTGAATTGGTACACCAGCTGGGATGTTTAAATAGTTAACGGTTTCAATTTTTTCCTCTGGGTAACTGAATAACCATTTCCAGTTTGCAGATGTAACATAAATCTCCACTGGTTTAATATGTTCGGACTCTTTCGGAACCTCTTCCGAAGCATAAGTTGCTTTTACTGTTGGAATCGATAATGCGATAACGATAATAACAGGAACAAGCGTCCAAATGATTTCTAATAATGTGTTACCGTGTTGTTCAGGTGGCTCATAGTCCATATTCTCTGGTTTTTCACGATAACGAATCAAGATGACTGTAAACAAGATGAATACAATTGCGATAATTAATGACATAAGCAAGAATGACCAAACAATTAAATCATACTGTGCTTTTGCAACAGGTCCTTGCGGATTTAATACTGCGAGTTTTTTATCACAGCCACCGAGGAACAGAAGTAATGATAACGGAAGAAGCGAAGCCAACTTCCAAAACGCTTTCTTTAGTTGCACGATTGAAAATCTCCTTTCTCCTTGGATTGAAACTATGCCAATAAAACAATATAAACCTATTAATTTATAGAAGGCAATAGTTTTTGATATATTGTTAAAAAATAGACACAAATGCACACTTTTTAAGGTGAATATCATTTGTAACTTGATTACATTGTAAACTATTTTCCAGAGAAAAACGTGATTGTGAAAATTTTAAGATAAATAAAGTTATACCAGGATATCCAAGAAATAGAAAAAAGCTATCTTATGATAAGAAAGATAGCTGAATATTTTGTATATTTAGTTTATTTCTTGTGTGACAGTTCGTGGCTGTTCAAGTGTGACAATTTTTTTATATTTAACTTGGTATAAAATGTAACAAATAATCATAAATGGAATGCCGCAATAAAGAGCAATTCTTTGATCTGGAATGAAAGCCAAACTAACAAATGTAATGAAATTGAGCGAGAACGCTACGATTGGAACGAGTGGATAGAGCGGTGTACGATATTTTAAATCATTTATGTCGCCACCATTTTTCACGAAATTTCTACGGAAGAAAAACTGTGAAGCGGCGATTGACATCCAAACGACAACGGCAGCCATTGCTGCAATAGATGTTAAAACTAGAAAGACAGTATCTGCCGCAAATACACTTGTTAGTAAGGACAGGCTAGCGAAAATTAGGCTGAAAATTAATGCATTTAGCGGTACACCTTTTTTAGTTAATTTCGTAAATGCTGGGCTTGCCATTCCTTGTTTTGCCATCGCCCACAGCATACGAGAATTTGCATATAGACCAGAGTTAGCAACGGATAATACAGCTGTAATAATAACAAAGTTCATAATATCTGCTGCATATGGGACACCGGCTACATCAAATACAAGTACAAAGGGACTTTCAACTAGATTAGCCTCTTGCCATGGGAGTAAACCTACAACAACTGATATCGCTAAGACGAAGAAGAAGAGAGTTCGCCAAATTGTATTTTTTATTGCTTTTGGAATTGTTTTTTCAGGATTTTCACTTTCTCCTGAAGCGATTCCAATTAATTCTGTTCCTTGGAAGGAGTAATTTACTGTAATCATCGTAAGAAGAACAGCTAATGCACCGTTTGGAAATAGCCCGCCATTTTCAGTGAAATTATGAAGCATTGGAGCTGGCTTTCCATTAAAGTCTAGTAGACCGAACATAACAGCGCCACCAAGCACGATGAAAATGACAATTGTCGCGACTTTTACACTTGCGAACCAAAACTCTGCTTCTGCATATGCTTTTGCTGATAAAGCGTTTACGAGGAAGAGTGCTGCTGCAAATGTAACGCACCAAATCCAGGAAGAAACGTCTGGAAACCAGCGTTTCATTAAAATACTTACAGTTGTTAACTCTACGCCAACTGTAACAGCCCAATTTAACCAATACATCCAACCGACAACAAATCCAAAACCAGGTGAAATGAATTTGCTTGCATAACTTTGGAATGAACCTGCTTCTGGCATAGCAACGGATAATTCACCAAGACATAACATCGTTAAATACATAACAAATCCACCGACTAAAAATGCAAGAATAGCACCACCAGGTCCGGCATTATGGACGATTTGACCAGATCCCATAAATAGCCCGGTTCCGATAACACCGCCGAGTGCAATCATAAATAGGTGTCTACTTTTCATTGTTCGTTTTAAATCTGTTTGTTCAATTTGTTGATTCATATGCCCCTCACCCCGTATTTTCTTGAATGTGTAAACTTCGTTTTATTCTGAGTTTTTAATCATTAGTGGGGGATGCAAAACACACTCGGTTTATTTGCTATGAAATGAATGGAGTATGTAAAAAACGAACTATGACTAAATACTCTAAGAATGTTTGTTAACATGGTGATATCTTCACTATGTTAACAATTTTGATTTTAGCAAAATATTCTGTAAATGTATATTTATTTTTCTTTTTATTAAAAATAATTAGAATTTTTATAATTAATTCTATGAGCGATAATTCACATGATCTTTCTAGCAAACTAGTAAGAAGAAGGGTACAATGATAAGAGGTGTATCTGTAAAATAATAATTAATGGAGTTTTGTTTATAATGAAAAAGTTAAAATATCTTTTTGTTTTTGGAATTATACTTGCTGCTGCATTTTTTATAGGAAAAGATAAAATCATGCAAAAGGCGCAAGTTCTACGCTTAGAGTTTCTATCTGAAATGAAAGAAGCAGCTATGATTGAAGATGTTCCGTTTATTAAACAATTACCAGAATTACCTCGAGGATGTGAAGTGACAAGTTTAGCTATGTTGCTGCAATATAAAGGTGTACAAGTAGATAAGATGCAACTTGCTAGCGAAATTCATCGTGTTCCATTTGAACAAAATGGTTTGCGTGGAAATCCTTACGAGGGATTTGTGGGAAATATTTATACAAAGGCAGAGCCTGGATATGGTGTATACAATAAACCAATCTTTGATTTAGCAGAAAAATATGTTCCTGAAAAAGTAATTAATTTAACAGGTAGAGACATGCAAGATATATATAAAGTAATTAGTTCTGGTTCTCCGGTATGGGTCATTATTAATACGACGTTTAAGCCGCTAGCTGAAAGTAGTTTTGAAACATGGAATACGAGTTCAGGCGAAGTGAAAATTACATATTATGAGCATAGTGCAGTAGTAATTGGATATGATCAAAACTTTGTATATGTAAATGATCCTCTTAAAAATAATCCGCGCTTGGCTGTTCCGCGAGCAGAATTTGAGAAAGCTTGGGAGCAAATGGGAAAACAAGCAATTACTATTTTATAATAATGAAAAAGTCATCTTTTGGATGGCTTTTTCTTTTTAGTTTATTATCACTGAAAATTCAGAAGATTCTTTTAAAAGTTAACAATTCACGTTATAATAACATTTAACTTGGTGAAGAAGGGGAGAAGAGAAATGGATGTTGCAAAGGAACTTGTTTTGTCAAAAAATCAGTTAGTTGAGTGGAGAAGGCATTTTCATAAGTATCCAGAGTTATCTTTTCAAGAAGAGAAAACATCGCAGTTTGTGTTCGATATACTTCGGAAATTCCCATATTTAGAAGTGTCACGGCCGACTAAATATAGTGTGATGGCAAAGTTAGTAGGTAAACATCCGGGCAAAACAGTTGCGATTCGAGCCGATATGGATGCTCTTCCTATTCATGAAGAAAATGAGTTTGATTTTATTTCTATATATAAAGGTGTAATGCATGCATGTGGTCATGATGGACATATAGCGATATTACTTGGGGTTGTACATAAGTTAGTAGAAGAAAGAGAGAAGATTAAAGGAGAGATTCGTTTTCTATTCCAACATGCTGAAGAGAATTTTCCTGGTGGTGCAGAGGAGATGGTTGCTGCAGGTGTAATGGAAGGTGTGGATTATATTATTGGTGCTCACCTTTGGGCGTCGTTAGAGGTTGGGAAAATAGGTGTTATTTATGGTCCTGCAATGGCTGCACCGGATGTTTTTAAAATTAAGATAGAGGGAAAAGGTGGACATGCTGGAATCCCTCATGAAACGGTGGATAGTATTGCAATCGGAACACAAGTCGTTTCGCAACTTCAGCAAATTGTATCTCGCCTCACGAATCCATTAGATTCTCTCGTAATATCTGTTACGCAATTTCATGCGGGGACAACTCATAATGTAATACCAGAGCAAGCCGAGATTGAAGGGACAGTGAGAAGTTTAAGACATGAATTACGAGGTGAAACAGAGAAGAAGATTGAGCGGATTGTGAAGCATATTACGGAATCTTACGGAGCGAAATATACATTTTCATATGAATATGGGTATCGACCAGTTGTAAATGACTATGAAGCTACAGAGCTTATTGAACAAACGGCATTACAACTTTATGGAAGGGATAGAGTTGTTCGTTTACAGCCGACGATGGCTGGAGAAGATTTTTCAGCGTTTTTACAAAAGGCACCGGGGACATTCTTTTTTATCGGAGCGGGAAATAAAGAGAAAGGTATTATATATCCTCACCATCACCCTCGTTTTACGATTGACGAAGATGCATTACCGATTGGAGTGGAAGTCTTTGTATCAGCCATTATGAACTTTATAAGTAAAGGAGAATGAGATGAAGAAAATACACATTCTAGCGCTTATCCCAGTTCTTTGTTTAGTAGTTGGGCCAATATTTGCGAATTCAGTTACTCCTTACGTATTAGGGATGCCATTTTTATTATTTTGGGTATTATTATCAGTGTTTATTACATCTTTTTGTATGGGGCTTGTGTACGTGTTTGATCCTGCTAATAAGGAGGATGTAAAATGACTGCATTACTTATCATTATTTTATTTTTGTTTCTCGCACTATTTTTAGGGATTCGGGCACAACATGGAAAAGATATGAATTTAGAGCAATGGTCAGTTGGGGGAAGAGGGTTTGGCACTATTTTTGTTTTTCTCCTTATGGCAGGTGAAATTTATACGACGTTTACATTTTTGGGAGGAAGTGGCTGGGCGTATAGCAAAGGAGCACCTACCTTTTATATTTTAGGTTATGGCGCTTTAGCTTATCTTTTATCGTATTTTTTATTGCCACCGATTTGGAAGTATGCGAAAGAGCATAACCTTGTTTCACAGTCGGATTTTTTTGCGAAGAAATATAGAAGTAAAGCGCTTGGGATTATTGTTTCAATTGTTGGTGTTGTTTCCATCATCCCATATCTTGTTTTACAGTTAAAAGGACTGGGAATTATCGTTTTAGAAGCTTCTTACGGAAGGGTGTCACCTGTTGTTGCGGTTTGGATTGGTGCTATTGTTATAACTATATATGTAATGGTTTCAGGTATACATGGTTCGGCTTGGACGGCTGCTTTGAAGGATATTATGATACTGTTTATCGTTATGTTTTTAGGTATATATTTACCGTATCATTATTATGGAGGATTTCAGCCGATGTCTGAGGCTGTAGAGGCAGCGAAACCGGGATTTTTATCTTTACCTGAAGAAGGAATGAGTATTTCTTGGTTTGTTTCTACTATTATATTAACGGCCCTCGGTTTTTATATGTGGCCTCATACATTTGCTTCTGCTTTTTCTGCAAAAAATGAAAAAGTATTTCGTAAAAATGCAGCAATTATGCCATTGTATTCTTTAGTTTTACTTTTCGTATTTTTTGCAGGATTTGCTGCTATATTGCAAGTTCCTGGGTTAAAGGGAGCGGATGTAGATCTTTCGTTATTCCGTCTTGCTTTACAAACTTTTGATCCTTGGTTTATTGGAATTATTGGTAGTGCGGGAGTATTAACGGCATTGGTTCCGGGTTCGATGCTTGTTATGGCGGCTTCTACACTGTTAGCGAAAAATATTTATCGAACGATAGTTCCATCTGCTTCAGATAGACAAGTTGCTAAGATGGCAAAATTATTTGTGCCTGTAGTAACGCTCGTGGCAGTTTTATTTACATTTAAAGGAGGAGAAACGATAGGAGCGCTTCTATTAATGGGATACAGTATTGTTACACAACTTTTCCCTGCACTTGTATGTAGCTTGTTTCCACGCCAAATTATTACGAAGCAAGGAGCGATTGCAGGAATAGGAGTTGGGCTGTTAGTGGTCGCATATATTACCTTATCTGGTTCAACTATAGCCACAATGTTTCCGAGTTTCCCGCAGTATATAAAAGATTTGAATGTAGGCATAGTCGCATTGTTAATTAATATGATTGTGATGTTTGTAGTTAGTGGATTTACAAAAAGTGTATCTATAAAGAAAAACAATATAATAGTAGAAAAGTAATTCGTTTATCCCGCATTAACGGGCAGTAAGACCCTCAACTCAAAATTCAGCGGAAGCAAAGAAGTTAGGTAGGGGCCCTGCTGCCTGTAAAAGTCCGATTGGTGAGGGCTGATTAAAGTTTTACTTTATTAGAGCTATCTTTGAAAAGAGATAGCTCTTTTTTGTATATATTTTCTTCAATTAGCGGAATCTAACTAAAAACTTGTTGAAAAGGAAGTTAGGTGGGGAAATTGTTAGAGCTTGAAGGTAACTTATTTGAAGTTATGAAAGAAATTAGGGATGAGTTAGGTTCACCTAATGATTTAACAATTAGAGAAGTTGTTCTTGCTGGGAGTTTTACACGTTGTGCGGTTGTGTTTTTATGTGGGTTAACAGACAAGGATAATGTTTATAAATATGTAGTTCGTACTCTTCAATATGAAGAAGTGCAAAATGAAGCGGCTGTCGTTCAGACGTTATTGGATCGTTTTATTTCTATTGCGGAAGTGGGTAAGAAGACAACGTTTCCGGATATTATAAATGCGATTTTAGCGGGAGATACAGTTATATTAATTGATAATATTCAAACTGCTATCGTTATTAATAGTAGGGCTTGGGAGAAGAGAAGTTTAGAGCCACCAGTGACAGAAGATTTAATACGCGGACCAAGAGTTGGATTAAATGAAGATATTAATGTGAATAAAATGTTAATCCGACGCAGTTTACGCGATCCAAAGTTGAGGTTCCAATCTTATATTATGGGGAAGCGATCGCAGAAAGAAGTAACCCTAGTATATATAGAAGATATTATTAATCCTCACATTGTAAAAGAGTTAGATCGCCGTCTTCAATCAATAGTGACAGATGTTATTTTGGAAACAGGTACGATTGAACAATTAATTCAGGATAATAATTTATCTCCATTTCCACAGTTTTTGAATACAGAGAGGCCAGATAATATTATAGCGTCATTAGCGAAGGGAAAAGCGGCCATTTTAGTAGACGGATCTCCGTTTGCACTTATTGCACCGCTTGTGTTTGTTGATATTTTTCAATCTGTAGAAGATCATTACGAGCGCTGGGTGATTGGAACGTTACTAAGATTTTTACGTATGGGTTCAGGTATAATCGCGGTTTTGTTACCAGCTATGTATGTAGCACTTGTATCTTATCATCAAGGACTTATTCCTTCTAAACTGGCTTATTCAATTGCAGGTGCGAGGGAAGGTGTTCCGTTTCCAGCATATATTGAAACGTTAATGATGGCCTTGACTATGGAATTAATACGAGAAGCTGGAATCCGATTGCCCAAACCAATGGGACAAACGATAGGGATTGTAGGAGGTCTTGTAATTGGAGAAGCTGCGGTAAATGCAGGGATTGTAAATCCGTTTTTAGTTATTATTATTGCAGTTACTGCGATTGCTACGTTCTCGCTTCCTGTATATAGTATTACGATTACGTTCCGGATTTTACTTTTCGTCTTTGTATTAGCTGCAACGGCTTTTGGGTTGTATGGGATCATTCTAGCTCTGATTGCACTTGCTGTTCATATTACAAATTTAACAAGTGTTGGTATACCGTATACAACTCCAATTGCTCCTGCATTTTATAAAGATTGGAAAGAAGAATTTATTCGCATACCAAAAGCGATGTTGAAAGATAGACCGGAGTACTTACAAACAAAAGATTCTACAATACGTCCAAAGGAGCGAAAATAAGTGAAACCATTTGAGTATGGCGATGAAGAGATTGGATCTCGGGAAATTGGGTTTGCGGTGTCATCGACCATTATTGGTATAGGGGCATTGTCTATGCCAAGAGATATCGCTAACCAAACTTTATTTTCGGACGGTTGGATTATCTTGCTTTTGGGTGGACTGATTTGCGCAGTTTTAGGCTGGTTTGTGACGAGAGTGGCTATCTTATTTCCAAAACAAAATTTTGTTCAATATACGAGTGCGCATTTGACGAAGCCTGTTGCATACACAATTAGTAGTATTTTAGTATTAACGTTTGCTGCTTTGACAGCGTATGAATCACGAATGATTTCAGTTATTTCTCAAACGTATTTATTTAGTGATACACCAATACAACTACTGTCTTTTTTCTTCTTATTAGTTGTTATTTATGGAATAGCAGGATCAAGAGCAGCCTTATTAAGGTTAAATGTTTTATTCTTGCCTATTGTTTTAATTGCGATAGTACTTCTTTCTTTATTGAATATAAATTTAATGGAAATAAATAATTTACTACCAGCTTTTCAAACGAAAGTAAGTCAATATGCTGTTGGAGTTAAAAATTCTATTTTTACGTTTATTGGATTTGAAGTAGCTTTATTTTATGCGGTGTTGCTGAATGATAAGACAGCGAAAAAAGCGCCAATGGCAGTCGCGAAAGCGGTGATGGTAAACGTGCTGTCATACATTTTAATTTATGTAACTTGTATTAGTGTTTTTACGTATATGACAACACGTGGATTGACATATCCAACAATTGAATTAGGGAAAGAAATTGAAATTGGTGGAGGATTTTTAGAAAGGTTTGATGCGATTTTTTTTACGACTTGGATTATTACTATTTATAACACTACAGCAATGTATTATGACGTCGCATCTTTATTGTTTTGTGCTATGTTTCCGAAAGTGAAGAAACAAATTTTTATTTTCATAAGTGCCCCTATTATTTTTATGGTGAATATGATACCTAGTAGTTTAAATACTTTATCAAGTTATGGGACTTATTTAGCTTGGATAGATATGGGGTTTGTTGTGTTAGCTCCTTTGCTCGTTTTAATTGTATATAAAATAAAAAGAAGGAATGGTGGAAATGAAACACCTTCTTAAAATTATAATGGTTATGGCTTTAACTGGATTTATGAGTGGGTGTTCTGAGTTAGAAGAGATAGAAGAAAGAGGATTTGTAGTAGGAGCGGCTTACGATATTGTGAAGGAGAAGAAAGCGAATCCAATTATGAAAGGGACCTATCAGATGGTACTCCCCAGTAAATTGTCTCAACAGGGTGGACAAGGGGGTGGGGATAGCGAAAATTATATTAATGTTAGTGCAAAAGCAGATAGTGTATTTGAACAAATAAGAATAATCGCCAAAAAAATTAGTCGTACATTATTTTTCCCTCATATACAGGTGATTATTTTCTCTGAAGAATTACTTTCACATCCATACATTTTACAAAATACGTTAGATGTATATATTCGCGATCATGAGATGAGAAGAAATATTCGTTTGTTCGTTTCTAATAAAAATGCCGAAGCTATTTTAAAACAAAGTGCCAAGCCTGAAAATTTACCGGCGCAGTATATTGATATGTTAGCTGAACACCCTCCGAAAAATGCCCAAATGATTGAGGCTGCAAGAATTGGTGAGGTGCAGGAAAAGATGATCTCTAACCGAAGTTTTGTATTACCTATTCTGGAACTAACAAAACAAGGAGTACAAATGAACGGTGCAGCATTGTTTCGTGGAAAGGATAATAAATGTGTAGGCAATTTGAGTGGGGAAGAAACAGTAGGGATGAATTATATAATAGGTAAAAAAATTGGAGGTTTTTTTACCATCCGTAAAAAGAATCAACTTATTACATATGAAATTCATAAGTTACGTCGAAAAATTAAAGTATCCACAACGAATGCTACAAAACCAAAGTTTGATATTCATTTATCTCTGGAAGGCACATTGGCTGAGTTGCATTTCAGTGATCATAAAAAGGTTTTGAATGAAAAGCGTTTAGAGAAGGATATATCGGAAGAAATGGAGAAGCGTATTCAAAAATCAATTAAACTTGTTCAAAAAAAATATAAGGTAGATGTACTAGAGTTAGGGGAAGTGTATAAGCGACATAATTATAAAGAGTGGAAAAAGGTAAGTAAGAATTGGGATCAAGGCGAAAATTACTTTAGTAATGCTGAAATTACTGTTCATGTTCATCCAACAATTGAACATTCAGGTTCAGCTTTACCGAAAAGAGTGAAATAAGGTGATGAAAGTTGTTTACTGGATTAGGAATTAGTTGCACGATATTAATGGCAGTTCTTCCAGGAACTATATATTTTATTCATAAAAAACTCACAACGTATGGAGCACAGCCGTGGAATACTGATGTGCAAAAAAAGAAACCTGAATAATTTCAGGTTTCTTTCGTGCAAAGCATATGTGAAGGGGGATACCTTCTATGTATGCTTTGCTTTATACAAGCCCTAACCAATGTACCAATTGTGTAGAGAGGAATGTAACAACAATGGCGATAACGGTAGGGATTGCAAACGATAAGAATGTCCATTTTGCACTTTTTGTTTCTTTGTATATATTAACAAGTGTTGTTCCGCACGGGAAATGAAGAAGTGAGAACAACATTGTGTTTAACGCTGTTAACCAAGTCCAACCATTTTCTAGGAATAGATTTTTAATTTGATTAAAATCATCTATTTCAGTTAAAGCCCCAGTTGATAAGTAAGACATTAATAAAATTGGGATTACAATTTCATTAGCGGGTAGTCCAAGAATGAATGCAGCTAGAATAAAGCCGTCAAGTCCTAACATTTTAGCAAATGGATCTAGAAAGTTTACAAAATACATAAGTAAGCTTGTGTCACCAATAAAAATGTTAGCAAGTAACCAAGTTAATGCAGCCGCAGGGGCGGCAACAACTATAGCTCGTTTTAAAACATAGATTGACTTATCGAGTGTTGCGCGAACAATTGTATTCCAAACTTTTGGCTTGCGGTACGGAGGTAACTCAAGTGTGTAGTGAGTTGGAACCCCTTTTAAGGCTGTTTTTGATAGTACCCAAGAAACAGTTAATGTCATAATAACACCAATTACAACCATTCCGACTACAACGCCAGCAGTAACCAATGTTTGCATACTGCCTGTATAACCAGCAGCCATAAATAGTGAAGCCATTAAAATTAACATAGGCCAGCGACCGTTACAAGGAACGAAGTTGTTCGTTAAAATTGCTAGCATGCGTTCACGTGGTGATTCAATGATACGTGTTGACATAATGGCTGCTGCATTACAACCAAATCCCATTGCCATTGTTAAAGATTGTTTCCCGTGTGCGCCGGATCGTTTGAATAAGCGGTCCATATTAAACGCGACACGTGGTAAGTATCCGTAGTTTTCTAATAGCGCGAACATAGGGAAAAAGATTGCCATAGGTGGTAACATAACGCTAATAACAGCACCGATACCACGGAACAAACCAAGTATTAAAATGCCATGTAACCATTCAGGTGCATGCCCTGCTTGGAACCAAGATGTTAAATATCCTTCGGCCCATCCGAAGAATTCGGCAATCATATCAGATGGTACGTTAGCGCCTGCAATTGTAAGATAAAAAATAATAGATAAAATACCGAGCATAATTGGGAATCCCCAGATTGGAGATGTGAAAATTTTATCTAGTTTTTCGGAACGATATAATTTATCAGTGTTTGTATATTGGACAGATTCTTTACATATGCTTGCAGATGTTCGGTAAATATCTCCGACTATATCATCTCGTATATCTTCTTTTGAAAGTGTTTGTGCATGTTGAATAATATAGTCTAATGGAAGAGCTTTACTGGCTGAGTGAGATTCCATTAATTACGACCTCCCTTACAAGTGGTTCATTATGGTGTTTTTGAAGTGTAGTTAAGAAATTTTTATCTCCATCTAATATACGTAACGCAATCCAACGTGCTGGATACGTATCACCGAACACTTTATAAATTTGTGGTTCTAATTCCTGAATCATATTTTCAATTTTTTCGCTGTAAGTAATTTTAATTGGTGTTGGAATTAGTTTTTTATTTGCTACTCTTGCAATAACATTTAGCAAATGACCAATACCTACTCGGTTACGTGCTGAAATTTTAACGACAGGTACACCAAGTGATTTTGCTAATTTCTTTTCATCGATAACAATCCCTTTTTTCTCGGCTTCATCAATTAAGTTAATGCAAATGACTACATTATTTGTCATCTCCATCACCTGGAGTGCTAAATTTAAATTTCTTTCCATAGCAGTTGCGTCTATAACAACTACAGTTACTTCTGGTTTTTCAAATATAATATAATCCCTCGCTACTTCTTCGTCTGCGGAATTTGAGTATAGTGAGTAAGTTCCCGGTAAATCTATTAATGTATAATTACTTCCGTTATGTTCATATTCTCCTTCAGCTTTTAAAACAGTTTTTCCCGTCCAGTTTCCAGTATGTTGTTTTAAGCCTGTTAAAGTATTAAATAATGTACTTTTCCCTGTATTCGGGTTACCAGCTAAAGCGATACGATGTTTGCTCATCTGAAATCATCTCCTATTAATACCCCGAAAATAAGGGAGCTTTCTTCTTTACGCAGTGCAATAGTTGTGTTGCTCACTTGATAAGCGACCGGATCTCCAAGTGGACTGCGTTGCAATACTTTAATCGTCGCCCCCGGGATAAATCCCAAATCTAATAAGCGTCGTTTCATAGTTCCTTCTAATTGTATCTTCTCAATTTGTACAAACTCTCCTATTTTAAATTCGGAAAGTGGTTTTATATTAGCCGATACCATAAAAGTTACCTCATCTCTATATTTTTAGTTTGAGTTTAAAAAGTTTCCTAAGGTAAACTTTTTGTTAGTAATATAGTAGACTACATTGGATTATGTTGTCAATTAGTACTTTAAAAATATTCATTTATTTTTAGAATTGTTCCAATTTATTTAGTTGTACTAAAAAATATTACTGAAATTATTTTTAATGTGCATAAATTAGGTGTGTAAAAATTACAAAATACAGCGGAATTGTAAATGTAACTTTAACGAAAAGGGAAAAAGAGAGAAAAACATTTACATTGAATTTACATTGTTAAGAATATATTTACATTGCAGCGTAGTTAGTGTGGTTTTTGTTGGGTTATTTAACTATAAATGTTGGGATTTCTAGCTTTTAAGGATTATTATCGTCATTTACTTAAAATTAAAAATTGCTTAACACTCACATAATATTGTTGTCCTACAATGAATTTGTGTTCGAAAGAAAATGAATTCGAAAAGTGATAATCCAAATGGGGGTACAAGACATGGTTATGAAAAAAGGTATTAAATTTTCTTTAGCAGCTTTAGTGGTAGCAGGAGCATTAGTTGGTTGTGGGAAAGCAGAAGATACAACTAGTAAAGAAACTGCTAAAGGAAGCGATAATACAAAACAAGAATTATCAGGTACGATTGCAGCGGCTGGTTCTACAGCTCTTCTACCTCTTGCGGAGGAAGCTGGAAAGAAATTCATGGAGAAAAATTCAAAAGTTTCTATTCAAGTTCAAGGTGGCGGTAGTGGAACTGGGATTAACCAAGTAGCATCTGGTGCAGTACAAATTGGTAATTCAGATGTTCCGTCCGGAGATAAAATAAAAGATGCTGAAAAGGCGAAAGAATTAGTAGATAACAAGGTAGCGGGTATTGCATTCGCTCTTGTCGTAAATAAAGATGTAAAAGTTGATAACTTAACAATGCAACAAGTACAAGATATCTTCACTGGAAAAGTAACAAACTGGAAAGAAGTAGGCGGAAAAGATGAAAAAATCAATGTAATTAACCGTCCGGCTTCATCTGGTACACGTGCTACATTTGAAAAAACGATTATGAAAGACGCGAAAATTAATGATGGAACTGGTACAACACAAGATTCTAACGGTGCAGTAGAGCAAGCGATTAACTCTACTCCTGGTTCGGTGAGTTATTTAGCAATGTCTTACATGGTCGGCGAGAAAAAAGGCGCACTACAAACAGTGAAAATTGATGGTGCTGAACCGAAAGTTGAAAACATTGCGTCTGGTAAATATCCATTCTGGTCTTACGAATATATGGTAACAAAAGGTGAAGCGAAGGAAGCAACAAAAGCTTACATCGATTATGTAAAAGGTAAAGATTTTGAAAAGCAAGTAGAAGATATGGGCTACATTCCAATGTCTAAATTAAATAAGTAATAAAATTTTATGGGGCTGGCTGCAAGGCCAGTCCTGTTCATTTCAATCTGTGAAGTGGGGTCTGTCCTGTGATGAAGGGGAAAAAACAAATTAATTACGTAAAAAGTGAATATATAGGAAGATCACTTGTTACGTTTTGTGGTATTTTTATTGTTTTAATTACATTAGCTATTATTGCGTTTATTTGTGGGAAAGGTATTCAATCTTTTACACAAAGTGGTATCTCATTTACTGAGATGTTAACATCGACAAAATGGAATCCAAATGCTGATCAAGGATCCTTCGGGGCTTTAATTTTCATTGTAGGTTCAACGGTGGTTTCGTTAGGTGCGGTTATTATTAGTGCACCAATTGCTATAGCTCTTGCTATATTCATGAATTTAATTTCGCCAAAGTTTGGAAATAAAGTATTGAAGCCTGTTCTAGAATTGTTAGTTGGTATTCCTTCGGTTGTATACGGATTATTAGGTGTTACGATTTTAGTACCACTATTACGTGATTCGTTTGGGGGAGTAGGCTTTAGTTTAATTGCAGGTATTGTTGTATTAAGTATTATGATTTTACCTACTATTGCTAGTATCGCTTCTGATGCAATACGTTCTGTTCCATTTGATTATTTAGAAGCTTCTTATGGTCTAGGATCAACGAAATGGCAAGCGATTAGCCGAGTAATTGTTCCTGCTGCGAAGAAAGGGATTTTAACAGGTGTTGTTTTAGGTTTAGCGCGTGCTTTTGGTGAAGCGCTAGCGGTTCAAATGGTAATCGGGAATACGATTAAATTACCAGAAGGAATATATAGTCCGACAGCGACGTTAACTGGTATTTTAACAATGGACATGACGAATACATTGAACGGAACTGCTTGGAACAATGCGCTATGGACTTTAGCGATGATTTTACTTGTTATTTCATTCCTGTTTATTTTAGTAATTCGAGCGATTGGGCAAAGAGGTGAGCGATAATAATGAATGCAAGAACGGTAAATAAAGTTTGGACAGGTATCTTTTATGCGGTTGCAACTTTAGTTGTAGCTTTGCTAGTGTTCTTAGTATTTGAAATTTTACAAAAGGGATGGGGGTTTTGGGATCCTAATTTCTTGTTTGGAGAACCAAGCAATACAAGAGCTGGTGGTGGGATTGGTCCGCAGTTATTCAATTCCTTCTACATGCTTGTTATAACGCTTATTATATCTATTCCTCTTGGATTAGGTGCTGGAATATATTTAGCAGAGTACGCAAAACAAGGACGTTTTTTAAATTTTGTTCGTCTATGTATCGAGACAATGGCATCTTTACCTTCTATTGTTGTTGGTTTATTTGGTTTGTTAGTGTTCGTTACAATGACAGGTTGGGGATACACAGTAATGGGTGGTGCTCTTGCTTTAACTATTTTAAATTTACCAGGTTTAACGCGTGTTTGTGAAAATGCGATTTCAGAAGTTCCTCATAATGTAAAAGAGGCAAGTCTTGGATTAGGTGCAACGAAGTGGCAAACAATCGCTCGTATTATTATCCCATCGTCATTACCACAAATTATTACAGGGATTATTTTAGCGGCGGGTCGTATATTTGGGGAAGCGGCAGCATTAATTTACACAGCGGGTTTAACATCCCCGATTTTAAATTCAGCAGCGGATTTATCAAGTCCTGCGCATCCTTTAAATCCGTTTAGACCAGCTGAAACATTAGCGGTTCACATTTGGAAATTAAATTCTGAAGGAGTTATTCCAGATGCGAAGTTGATTGCGACAAAATCTGCAGCTGTATTAATTATTATGGTATTACTATTCAATGTTATTTCACGCTTGATAGCATCTATATTACACAAGCGCTTTACAGGAACGAAAAGAAAAAGTAAAACAACGAAAAAGGTAAAAGCGGCATAAATTATAAAGAAGAACTCTCTATTTATAGGTAGGGGGTTCTTTTGTATTTTAATATAGAAGGAATGGATGTAATGATTGTTGAATTTGTGATTAATTATAAAGAAGAACAGATGTAATTTGGATTGTGGATTCTAGTAAACCTATAGAGCAATATGTGGAAAAAATGATGGATTTTATGAATAAATAGAGAGAAGGCGTTATCTTCATTTGTGAAGGTAACGCCTTTTGTTTTTAAATATCAGGTGTTTCTGTAGAAGTGCTTATTTTCCTACGGGAGCGTCTTTTTCTCCCGATTTTATCTAATAGTTCATACATAACTGGAACGACTACTAATGTAAGAGCAGTTGAGACTGCCAAACCGCCGATGACGACGACGGCTAAACTTTTTGATACCATACTTCCTGCTTGGGATTGGCCAAATAGGAGTGGGAGCATAGCAACGATTGTTGTAATAGCTGTCATAATAATTGGGCGTAGTCTAGTAGAACCTGCTTCAAGTAAGGCTTCTCTAGTTTCCATTCCGTGTTCCCGATTTTGTTGGACTCTTTCTATTAATACAATAGCGTTTGTAACAACAATCCCGATTAACATTAATGCGCCGATCAAGGAATTTACATCAACAGGTGTTCGTGAAATGATTAATCCTAAAATACCACCGACAGCAGCTAACGGTAAGGAGAATAGGATTGCAAAAGGAGCACGTGCTTGCCCGAAGGTGATAACCATAATTAAATATACAATCCCGATTGCAATCCCCATAATTTTGAATAAATCTGTAAAATTCTCTTGCATAGATTCAGTAGCTCCTGCGATATTTACTTTTGCACCACTAGATAAATCTAAGTCAGTCATCGCTTTATTTACTGCTGTGTTTACTTTACTCAAATCTTCATTTGAAGCTTCGGCTGTAATTTGGATTGTTTCTTTTCCGTCTTTATGGAAAATTTCTGTTTGCGTTTGTTTTTCTGAAATAGTTGCGATGTCTTTTAAAGGTATTGGTCCATTAATAGGTGATAGTATGTTTGTATTTAAAATATCTTCTTGTTTATTAATGTTTTCTTTTTTGTGTTCTATCATAATAGTAGCTTTTTCATTATTAATTGTAATTTCGCCAATAGGTGATTTCTTCATAAGGAATGCTAATTGTTGCGCAGCTATTTCTGGTGTTAAACCTAGTTGTTCAGCCTTTGTTTGATCAATATGAATTTGCCATTCTTTTTTAGAGTCTTCTAAATTTGTTTTTACTTTAGAAAGATCATCCATGCTTTTTAGTTTTGTTTCAACGATAGTAGCCGCCTCTTTTAAATCCGCTTCGTTAGTAGCTGTTACGTTAAATTGTAAGTTATTGCCGCCGCCAGAGCTTGAATAACTTGTTTTTATATAATCAAGTTCAGCAGGCTCAAAAGTTTTATTTTCCTTTTTTAACTCTTTAATATATTGATCAATATCAGAACCTTTTTTAAAGACTACGAATATACTAGCGAGGTTATTTTTAGTTGTTTGCCCCCATTGTGCATCTTCTGCGCTAGATCCCATTCGTAAAATAACGTCTGTTATATCTGAATTAGAAAGTAATTTCTTTTCAAAATCAAATGCTTTTTGTTTTTGAGATTCAGCATTATAATCGGCTGGAAATGTCATGTTAATAGATAACATTGTGTCGTCTTCAGATTTTATATTTGCTTTCGGTAGTAATATATAAGCTGCAATTGATCCTACAAATAATAAAAATGCAGTAAGTAGAATAATGAATTTATGAGAAAGAGCCCACTTTAATGTAGCGACATATCGTGATGAAGAACTTGGCTTTCGATGCTTTGTTTTTTTGAGTAGTAAAAAAGCCATAAGTGGAACAACTGTTAGTGCAACGATTAAGGATGATAGTATAGAATATACAACTGCTAATACCATAGGTAACATTAATTTTCCGATTGCTCCCGATACGAGGCCGATAGGTAAAAAAACAGCGACCGTTGTTAAAGTAGAAGAAGTAATTGCGACTGCGACTTCTTTCGTTGCATCGAGAATGATATCTTTAGAGAAAGAATCTTTTTGTAAACGGCGGAAAATATTCTCGATGACAACGATACTATCATCGACGAGACGTCCAACCGCAACAGCTAAACCACCGAGGGTTAAAATGTTAAGCGTAATGTTAGATTGATGTAGTAAAAAGAGTGTTAATAAAATAGATAATGGAATACTGACAACAGCGATGAGTGTTGTTCGGAAGTTACGTAAAAAGATTAAGATAATTAGAGTTGCAGCGATTGCTCCAAGTATTACTTCTTTTCCCATGCTAGTAACAGCATTTTCAACTTGTTCATGGGTTGAAGCCAAAAGTTTAATAGAAAATTGATCTTTATATTCCTTATCTATCTCTTTAACTTTTTTATCAATCTCTTTTCCAATGGCAACTGCATTTTTACTCGGTTCTTTCATGATGATTAATCCTGTGCCTTCTTCTCCGTTTATATGTGAGATTGTATCGTAGTGTTGTTTAATTTCAATTTGAGCAATGTCTTGCAATTTCACTTGGGGTGCCACAGTGATGTTTTTAATGTCATTTACATTTTTTATGTCCCCAATGACGCGGAGGTTGTATTCTTCCTGATTAACAGTAATTGCCCCAGCTGGAGTAGAAGTTTCTTTTCCTTGTAAAACAGTTAGTACCTGCTGTGATGTTACGTTTTTGTTTTTTAATTGGTTCGGATCAAGTACGATAGATAATTCAGAGGTGGATTTTCCGAAAAACATAACGTTGGCAACACCATCAATGTTTTCGAGTTGTGGTACGATTTCTTTTTCAATTTGTTTTTCATCTGCTTTTGAAAAACCGTTTTGTTTCTGGATAGTAATTTGAGCGAGTGGAATCATAGAAGTGTTTAATTGACTAACTACGGGCTTGGTTACATCTTTAGGTAATTTAATTGTATTGACGGCTTTTTCGACTTCGCGTGCTACATCTTTCATGTTTGCTTTTGATGTATACGCAATGTCGATACGTGATAATCCCTCGTATGTAGAAGAAGTAATGGTGTCGACGTGTTCTAAATTGCGAAATTGTTTTTCGAGAGGATCAGTTACATCCTTTGTCATCGTTTCAGCGTCGAGTCCTTGAGATAAGGTTGTGACGGTAATTGCCGGATTGTCGATACTTGGTAAAAATTCCATAGGTAATTTAGAGCCGGAATAAACACCGAGTATGGAAATGAGAAAGATCATGATGATAATGGCAGCTCGGTTTTTTAATGAAAACTTTGTTAACCTATCCATAAAATAATTCCTCCATTGGTTTATTTATAGTTGAGTGCGTCCTTTCTTACTATATAACAAAAAATGGATATTTTTCATTAATTAAATGTAAAAAAATTCTAACAATATCCTTAAGTTTATATTAGGATTGGAATGTTGTTAATTTGTAGGGGGGAATTTTCGAATGAGAAGGAAGGGGATAATGCGCGCGAGTGGCTGTTTAATGTAGATGGGATTTTTTCTTACGGCTAATTTGTATAGTTATTTTATAGAAGGATAATTATTATAAACCTTAATATAGAAGAGAATGAAAATTTGGGAAGGTATTGTGAAATTCAATTTGGTTGAATGAAGTGTAGTAGTATACAATCAGAATAACTATTTTTAGTAGAGAGGATAATAGTTATTTCTATAGAAGAAAGTAGGGTAGATAATTTTTTTATATTTTTATAAAAAAACACTTGTTATTTAAAAAGTGTGATGGTATATTAATAAACGTCGCTGATGCGGAAACGCAGAAAACGACAAAAAAGAAATTTTAAAACTTAGTTGACATCGAAAAATGAAGATGTTAATATGATGAAGTCGCTTCTGAAGCGGCGGACAAGTTCTTTGAAAACTGAACGAAACAAACAACGTGAAACGTCAATTTTTATTTTAGATGCTAGACAAACTAACTTTAT